>NZ_JCAWAD010000010.1:0-549 GCF_059691755.1 Herbiconiux sp. 320_LB
GAGATCGCTCCGGTGACGCGTCTGCAGGGTGCTGACCGGTACGCGACGTCCCGGGCGATCGCGGAGGCGACGTTCGGGGAGTCCGGGGCGGCCACGGCCGTGCTCGCGGCGGGGTCGAACTTCCCCGACGCGCTCTCGGCGGGCTCGGCGATCGCCGGTCAGGGTCCGGTGATCCTGGTCGACGGCACCGCATCCGGCCTGGACGCTGCGACCAGCGAGCTGTTGGGTGACCTGAAGGTCGGCGACATCGTGATCGCCGGTGGTGAGGGATCGGTCTCGGCCGGGATCCAGACCGCCGCGACCGCGATCGCTCCCACCGAGCGCCTCTCCGGCGCCGACCGGTATGCGTCGTCGCGGGCGATCAACGCGCACTTCTTCACCACGGCCGGCCGGGTGCTGCTGGCCACGGGTGAGAAGTTCCCGGATGCGTTGTCCGGGTCGGCGTTGGCTCCGAAGCTGGGTGCGCCGTTGTTCACGGTCCCGTCCGGGTGCGTCCCGGCCGAGACGCTGGCGCAGATCACCGCGCTCGGCGCCCGCCAGGTCACCCTC
>NZ_JCAWAD010000001.1:0-890850 GCF_059691755.1 Herbiconiux sp. 320_LB
CGCCCCGGCCCCGCGGCACCGACCCCGGCCGCCGCGGCACCCGCGGCTCCGGCTCCGGCCCCCGCCCGGCAGACGCCCTCGCGTCCGGCGGAGACCCCGGCTCCCGCGAGCCAGGCTCCGGCCGCCGCCGAGTCCCGTCCGGCCGCGTCGACCCCGTCGGCCCCGGCCGCCGCCCCGGCTCCGGCCGGTGGCTCGGCGAGCCCGGCCGCCCCGTCGGCCCCCTCCGCGGGCACCGACAAGGCGGCAGAGAAGCCCGCCTCCGACAACGCGGCGCCTCGTCCCGGCGGCCCGCGTCCGGGCATCCCGCGCCCCGGCAACAATCCCTTCGCCAGCCAGCAGGGAATGCAGCGCCCCGGCGCCCCGCGCCCCGGCAACAACCCCTTCGCGAGCCAGCAGGGCATGCAGCGCGGCGGCTCGGGCGGCGGCGCCGGCGGCGCGATCCCGCGTCCCGGTGCTCCTCGTCCCGGCGCCCCGCGTCCGGGCGCCCCTCGTCCCGGCGCTCCGCGTCCGGGTGGCTTCCAGCGCCCCGGTACCGGTGCGGGCTTCCGGCCCGGCGCCGCTCAGGGTGGCGGCGCTCGTCCGGCTCCGGGTTCGCCCGGCTTCCGTCCGGGCGGCGCGCCCGGTGGCTTCGCACCCCGTCCGGGTGCGGGCGGCCGTGGCCGTGGGCCCGGTGGTGGAACCGCCGGTGCGTTCGGCCGTGGTGGCGGAAAGAGCAAGGCACGCAAGTCGAAGCGGACGAAGAGGGCCGAGTTCGAGCTACGGGAAGCCCCGTCGCTCGGTGGCGTCAGCGTTCCCCGCGGCGACGGCAACACCGTCATCCGTCTGCGTCGCGGCGCGTCGATCACCGACTTCGCCGACAAGATCGACGCGAGCCCCGGCAACCTGGTGACCGTGCTGTTCCACCTCGGCGAGATGGCCACGGCGACCGAGTCGCTGGACGAGGCCACCTTCCAGGTGCTCGGCGAGGAGCTCGGCTACAAGATCATGGTCGTCTCCCCCGAGGAGGAGGACCGCGAGCTGCTCGAGGGCTTCGACATCGACCTCGACCAGGAGCTGGAAGACGAGACCGACGAAGACCTGGAGATCCGTCCCCCGGTCGTCACCGTCATGGGTCACGTCGACCACGGTAAGACGCGCCTTCTGGATGCGATCCGGAACGCGAACGTCGTCGCCGGCGAGGCGGGTGGCATCACCCAGCACATCGGTGCCTACCAGGTCGTCACCGAGCACGAGGGCATCGAGCGACCGATCACCTTCATCGACACCCCGGGTCACGAGGCGTTCACCGCCATGCGAGCCCGTGGTGCCCAGGTGACCGACATCGCCATCCTCGTGGTCGCGGCCGACGACGGCATCATGCCGCAGACGATCGAGGCGCTGAACCACGCCCAGGCGGCCAACGTGCCGATCGTGGTCGCGGTCAACAAGATCGACAAGCCCGACGCCAACCCGGCCAAGGTGCGCCAGCAGCTGACCGAGTACAACCTGGTCGCCGAGGAGTACGGCGGAGACGTCATGTTCGTCGACGTGTCGGCGCGCAACGACATCGGCATCCAGGACCTCCTGGACGCGGTGCTGCTGACCGCCGACGCCGGGCTCGACCTGCGGGCGAACCCCAACAAGGATGCTCGCGGTGTGGCCATCGAGGCCAAGCTCGACAAGGGCCGCGGCGCCGTCGCGACCGTGCTCATCCAGTCGGGGACACTGCGCGTCGGAGACGCGATCGTGGCCGGCACCGCCTACGGGCGAGTGCGGGCGATGGTCGACGAGAACGGCGAGACCGTCACCGAGGCCACGCCGTCGCGTCCGGTCCAGGTGCAGGGTCTGTCGACCGTGCCCCGCGCGGGCGACACCTTCCTCGTCACCGAGGAGGACCGCACCGCTCGTCAGATCGCCGAGAAGCGTGAAGCCGCCGAGCGCAACGCCTCGCTGGCCAAGGCCCGCAAGCGCATCTCGCTCGAGGACTTCACCCGTGCACTCGAAGAGGGCAAGGTCGAGGCGCTCAACCTCATCATCAAGGGTGACGTCTCCGGTGCCGTCGAGGCACTCGAGGAGTCGCTGCTCAAGATCGAGGTCGACGACAGCGTGCAGCTGCGGATCATCCACCGCGGTGTCGGTGCGGTCACGGAGTCGGACGTCAACCTGGCGACCGTCGACAACGCCATCATCATCGGGTTCAACGTGCGACCCGACACGAAGGCGCGCGAGCGTGCGGCCCGCGAGGGTGTGGACATCCGGTTCTACTCGGTCATCTACAACGCGCTCGACGACATCGAGTCCTCGCTCAAGGGCATGCTCAAGCCCGAGTTCGAAGAGGTGCAGTCGGGTGTGGCCGAGATCCGCGAGGTGTTCCGCTCCTCGAAGTTCGGCAACATCGCCGGTGTCATCGTCCGATCCGGGACGATCACCCGCAACGCGAAGGCTCGTGTCATCCGCGAGGGTGTCGTGGTGGGGGACAACCTCGCCATCGAGTCGCTGCGTCGCTTCAAGGACGACGTCACCGAGGTGCGGACGGACTTCGAGGCCGGTATCGGTCTCGGCAAGTTCAACGACATCCAGGTCGGCGACGAGATCGAGACGATCGAGATGAAGGAAAAGCCCCGGGTGTAACCCGTGGTCGGGCCCGTCGGGGTTCCGGTTCTCCCTCACCGCTTCGGTCGGGCATTCGCCCGAAGGCGCGGAGAGGGAGAACCGGAACCCCGCCGGGCCCTTACGATTTACACTCGCTGCTGAGAGAGAAGAGGAAAGATGGCTGATCCGGCTCGGGCCGCCAAGATGGCGGACCGCATCAAGGTGATCGTGGCCAAGCGACTGGAGAAGGGGATCAAGGATCCCCGGCTCGGGTTCGTGACCATTACCGACGTGCGCGTGACGGGCGACCTCCAGCACGCCTCGATCTTCTATACCGTCTACGGCGACGAGAAGGAGCGCGCCGACTCGGCCGCCGCCCTCAAGTCGGCCACCGGGATGCTGCGCAGCGAGGTCGGCAAGAACATCACGGCGCGGCTGACGCCGTCGCTGGAGTTCATCGCCGACGCGCTGCCGGAGAACGCGAAGGTGCTCGAGGATCTTCTCGCCGAGGCGAAGGCCCGCGACGCGCAGGTCGAGGGGCTCGCGAAGTCGGCGACCTACGCCGGCGAGGAGGACCCCTACGTCAAGCCGCGGGTCATCGACGACGAGGACGACGACAAGTAGTCAGTCACCACACCTCTGCCCTCTCCTTCCCCACTGGGGCTAGGGGAGGGCGAAGGTGTCGTCGGCGGGCGACGTGATGAGGCCGTCCGCGAGGAGGCCGGCGATGGCGCGGCCGTACTGGGCGGCGTCGGGCACCGCCGCCGCGAGCTGCGCCGCGGTCACCGGATGCGCCTGCGCCCGCAGGACGGCGAGGATCGCGCCGCGGGCCTGGCGGTCCGACCCCTCGTACTTCTTCTGCGGGGCCCGGCGGGGCACCTCGGTGGCGGGGTAGCCGGCGGCGCGCCAGGCGCAGCGGTCGGCCAGGGGGCAGAGGTCGCACTTCGGGGAACGGGCCGTGCAGACGAGGGCGCCGAGCTCCATCATCCCCGCGTTGAAGCGGGCGGCGTCGTCGTCGTCCTCGGGGAGGAGCGCGGTCATCGCCGGCAGGTCGCGCCTGGCGTTCGGCGCCGGCGCCTCGGGGAGGCCGTCGACCGCCCGGGCGATGACGCGTCGGATGTTGGTGTCGACCACCGGATGGCGGGAGCCGAACGCGAAGACCGCGACCGCGCGCGCCGTGTAGTCGCCGACGCCCGGCAGGGCCAGCAGGGCCTCGACGTCGTTCGGCACGACACCGCCGTGCCGCTCGGTGATCGCGACGGCGCAGGCGTGCAGGTTGAGCGCGCGGCGCGGGTAGCCGAGCGACCGCCAGGCGCGCACGGCCTCGCCCGCCGGCTCCGCCGCGAGGTCGGCCGGCGTGGGCCAGCGGGTGAGCCATTCGTCCAGGCGCGGGATCACCCGCACCACCGGGGTCTGCTGCAGCATGAACTCGCTGACCAGCGTGCCCCAGGCCGGGAATCCCGGGCGACGCCACGGCAGATCGCGGGCATGCCGGGCGAACCAGGCGACGACGGGACCGGAGAGATCGGGGTTCCCGGGCATCCGTCAACTGTAAGGGAATTAGACTTCGGACATGTCCATCCCCGCCACCCCCGCGAGCGACTTCGCCGACGCCCTCGTGGGCGAGATCCGGCACAACTACCGGGCCGGCCGCGTGATCGTCGCCGTCGACGGGGTGGAGGACACCGGGCCCTTCGCGGCGACGCTGGCCGAAGCCTTCCGCCGCGACGGCGTGCACACCGTGCAGGCCTCGCTGGAGGACTTCCAGCGGCCCCGGGATGCCCGTGACCTGCGCGGCGCCGGTTCGCCCGAGGGCTACTACTTCGACCGCTACGACATCTCGACCCTGAAGCGCGTGCTGATCGAGCCGTTCCGGCTCGCCGGGAGCACCGGCTTCCAGACCTCCTCCTTCGACGCCGCACGCGACCAGCCGGCCGAGTCGCGGTGGCTGACGGCGCCCGCGGACGCGGTGCTCGTGCTCGACGGCCCGTTCCTGCAGCGACCGGGCCTCCGCGGCCAGATCAACTTCACCGTCTACCTCGAGGGCTCGTCCTTCGGGCTGCCGGCAGAGTTGCGGGGCGCCGACGAGCTCTACCAGGCCGAGGCCGGGCCCCGGTTCGGGGCGAGCGCGATCGTCTCGGTGGCCGACCCCGAGCATCCGCGGCGCGTCTTCGCCGACTCCTGCTGACTGTTAGCGTTGCAGGCGTGAGAACTGCGTCGTCGTCCGAGAGCGGCATCCTGCTCGTCGACAAGCCGGACGGCTTGACCAGCCACGACGTCGTGGCCCGCACCCGCCGCCTCGCCGGCACGCGGAAGGTCGGCCACGCCGGCACCCTCGACCCGATGGCGACCGGGCTGCTGATCCTCGGCCTGAACAGCTCGACCCGCCTGCTCACCTACGTGGTCGGCCTCGACAAGGAGTACCTCGCGACCGTGCGACTGGGCTCCGCCACCACGACCGACGACGCCGAGGGCGAGACCACGACCACGGCCCCGGTCGGCGCCGTGGCGGCGCTCTGCGCCGATTCGTTGGGTGCCGGCTCGCTCAGTGCCGATTCGCTGGGTGCCGGTTCGCTGGGTGCCGGCTCCCTCGCCGCGGCCTTCGCGGAGCAGACCGGCACGATCACCCAGGTGCCGAGCAGCGTCAGCGCCATCAAGGTCGACGGCCAGCGCGCCTACGCCCGGGTGCGGGCGGGGGAGGACGTCGTGCTCGCGGGCCGCACCGTGACGATCTCCGAGATCGAGCTGCTGGGGGCGCCGCGCCCGGCGGTCGCCGAGGGCCGGGACGTGCTCGACGTCGACGTCCGGGTGGTCTGCTCCTCCGGCACCTACATCCGGGCGATCGCCCGCGACGTCGGATCGACCCTCGGCGTCGGTGGGCACCTGACCGCCCTCCGGCGCACCCGGATCGGGCCGTTCCCGGTCGAGGACGCGCCCACGCTCGAACTCCTGCAGGCCGGCGTCGAGAGCGGCGAGCCGCTGCCGCTCCTTCCGGCGGCCGAGGTGGCCCGCGCCCTCTTCCCCGTCGAGGAGGTCGACCGCGACCAGGCGCTCGCGCTCGGCCACGGCCAGCGCATCCCGCTCGACCGGCCGGACGGCGGCCCGGTCGCGGCCGTCACCGCCGACGGCCGGCTGCTCGGGCTGCTGGAGATCAAGGACGGCACCGCCAAGAGCATCGTCAATTTCCCGCCCGACGAGTACCAGACCGCCCCCGAGCCGGGAGACCCCGCATGATCGAGTGGTTCACCGTCGTGCAGGTCGTCGTCGCCGTGGCGGCGGGCCTGCTCTGCATCGTGCTCGGCCTCGCCGGGCGCCGGCCCACCGACCTCACGATGGGCGCCACGGCCCTGGTCGAGCTGCTGCTGCTCGCCCAGCTGGTGATCGCCATCGTCTCCCCGGCGGTCGGCAACCAGCCCAGCGGCAGCCTGCTCGAGTTCTACATCTACCTGATCTCGGCGGTGCTGCTGCCGGTCGCCGGCGGGTTCTGGGCCCTGATCGAACGCAGTCGCTGGAGCACGGTCGTGCTCGGGGCCGTCTGTCTCGCCGTCGCCGTGATGGTGTACCGGATGAACGTGATCTGGTTCGTGCAGGGAGCCTGAGCCGCCCGGTGGCGGCGGTGCCATAAACTCATACTGCCATGGCTCACGACACCCTCGCTCCTCCCGCTCGACGAACCCGAACCCGGGGGATCGGGGCGGTGCTGATCATCGTGTACGGCATCCTCGCCCTCGCGGCCACCGGTCGGTCGGTCTACGAGATCATCGCGAAGTTCGACCAGGCGCCCGTGGCCTACACGCTCTCGGCGGTGGCCGCGGTGGTCTACATCGTGGCCACGGTCGCCCTGATCGCACCGGGCCGGTTCTGGTACCGCCTCGCCTGGGGCACCATCTCGTTCGAGCTGCTCGGCGTGCTCACGGTCGGCACGCTCAGCATCTTCCTCCCCGAGTTGTTCGCGAAGGCCTCGGTCTGGTCGTGGTACGGCATGGGCTACCTCTTCATTCCGCTGGTGCTGCCCGTGCTCGGCATGCTGTGGCTGCGGCGGAACCGGTGAAGACCTACCTCGGCCTCGACGCGATCCCCGCCGACCTGGGGCCCTCCGCGGTCACCATCGGCAAGTTCGACGGCGTGCACACCGGCCACCTCGCCGTGATCGACGAGCTGAACCGGGTCTCGCGCGAGCGCGGCCTCACCTCGGTGGTGATCACCTTCGACCGCCATCCGCTCGCCCAGCTCAACCCCGCGGCGCGGCCGGACGAGCTGGTGAGCAACGAGCAGCGGCTCGAGCTCCTGGCCGCAGCCGGGGTCGACGTCACCATCCTGCTGCCCTTCGACGGCGCCCTCGCCGCCATGCCTCCCCGCGACTTCGTCGAGCGCGTGCTCGGCTCGGCGTGCCGGGCCCGCGTCGTGATGGTGGGGGAGGACTTCCGGTTCGGTGCGAAGGGGAGCGGCACCCTGCAGACCCTCCGCGAGCTCGCGCCGGAGTTCGGCTTCGAGGTCGACGAGATCGCCGAGGTCACCCCCGATGCGCACGAGAGCGGTCGGAAGGTCTCCTCGACCTGGATCCGCGAGCTGCTCGCGGAGGGTGACGTGACCCGCGCGGCCGCCCTCCTCGGCCGGGTGCCGAGCGTGCGGGGCGTCGTCGTGCACGGCGCCGCCCGCGGCCGCGAGCTCGGGTACCCGACCGCGAACCTCTCGGCGGAGTCGGAGGGGCTGATCCCGGCCGACGGCGTGTACGCGGGCTGGCTGACCGACGACGGCATCCGCTACCCGGCCGCCATCTCGGTCGGCAGCAATCCCACCTTCGAGGGCGTGCCGCCCAAGCAGGTCGAGGCCTACGTGCTCGACCGCGAGCTCGACCTCTACGATCATGTGGTGGAGATCGCGTTCGTGGCGCGCATCCGGGGCATGGTGCGGTTCACCGGCATCGAGCCGCTGATCGCCCAGATGGACGACGACGTCGATCGGGTGCGCGGGCTGCTCGCCGAGCGGTGAGCGCGATCACGAACACGACCACGAACACCGAGTAGCACCGGCACGCGCGACAAGCGCGCGCGACCGACGAGCACGACCAGAATCAGCCAGCAGTCACCGACCGGGGGAGCACCAGATGACCGAGCCGGCGACACCGCCCCGCCGAGCGCCGCTGTGGGCCGGGCGCACCCTGGCCCTGCTGGCCATCGTCTTCACGGCGCTCAACCTGCGCACGGCGGTCGCCGCGCTCTCGCCGATCTTCGAGCAGATGTCCTCGGACATCGCCCTCGGCAGCATCGGCATCGGTTTCCTCGGCACCCTGCCGCCCATCTGCTTCGCCGTGGCGGGCCTGTTCGCTCCGTTGCTGCACCGGCGCTTCGGGCTCGAGCCGGTGGTCGTGGGGGCGCTCCTGGCGGTCCTGGCGGGCCACCTCGTGCGGGCCGCCTCGGGCGACTACCTGGTGCTCGTGCTCGGCAGCACGCTCGCCTTCGCGGGCATGGGCGTGGCGAACGTGCTGCTGCCGCCGCTGGTCAAGAAGTACTTCCCCGACCGGATCGGTCTGGTCACCTCGCTGTACGCGACCGTGATGGCGATCGGTGCGACACTGCCGCCGCTGGTCGCCGTGCCGGTCGCCGAGGCCGCGGGCTGGCGCACCTCGGTGGGCCTCTGGTCGGTGTTCGCGGTGATCGCGCTCGTGCCGATGCTCTCGCTGGCCGTCGGCGCGCGCCGGGCGACGGGACGGGCCACGCGGGAGTCCACGTCGCAGTCCACGCCGGACTCGACGCGGCAGGACGCGCGCGGCGCGTCCCCCGCCACGGGCCGGCCGGACGAGGAGCCGCGTCCGGCGAGCTTCGGCCGGGTGCTGCGGTCGCCCATCGCCTGGTCGCTCATGCTCACCTTCGCGCTCACCACGATGAACGCCTACGCCATGTTCGCCTGGCTGCCGGAGATCGTGACCGACGTCGCCGGCACCTCACCGGCCGACGCGGGCGCCCTGCTCTCGCTGTTCTCGGTCGCCGGGCTCCCGGCCTCGCTGATCGTGCCGCTGCTGGCGGCGCGGATGCGGAACGTCTTCCCGCTGATCATCGCGGGCGTGGCCGCCTACCTGATCGGGTACGCCGGGCTCCTGGTCGTGCCGACCGCCGCGACCTGGCTCTGGGCGCTGCTGATCGGCTTCGGCCCGCTGATCTTCCCGCTCACCCTGGTGCTGATCAACCTCCGCACCCGCACCCACGACGGCTCGGTGGCCCTCAGCTCCTTCACGCAGAGCTTCGGCTACGCGTTCGGAGCCCTGGGGCCCCTGGTGGTCGGCATCCTGCACGACGCGACCGGGGGCTGGACCGTGCCGATCCTGTTCCTGATCGTCACCGCCGTCTCCCTGCTGATCACCGGTGCAGTCGTCTCCCGCCCGCGCATGCTCGAGGACCAGTGGCAGAATCGACAGATGCGCACCAACAGTTCGGAGAACCCGTGACGATAGACAGAGCGGTCAGCCCCGCCCAGCGAGCCCTCGAGGTGCTCGGCGACGACCTGACCGAATCCACCCTCAAGCGCTACCTCGACGGCATCCCCGGCGTCGACGCCGTGGGCCTGGAGCAGCGTGCCGCGGGCCTCGGCACCCGCTCGATCAAGACCACCTCGAAGGCCTGGGCGCTCGACCGCATCATCGAGCTGATCGACCTCACCACGCTCGAGGGCGCCGACACCCCCGGCAAGGTGCGCTCCCTGGTCGCCAAGGCGCTGGTTCCGGATGCGGGCGACCCGTCGACCCCGCGCGTCGCCGCCGTCTGCGTCTACGGCGACATGGTGCCGTACGCGGTCGAGGCCCTCGGCGCCGCCCACTCGGCCGGCACCGACGAGGGCGTGAACGTCGCCGCCGTCGCCACCGCGTTCCCCTCGGGTCGCGCCTCGCTCGCCGTCAAGCTCGCCGACACCGCCGACGCGGTCGCCGCCGGAGCGGACGAGATCGACATGGTGATCGACCGCGGAGCCTTCCTCTCCGGCCGCTACGGCCTCGTCTTCGACGAGATCGTGGCCGTCAAGGAGGCCTGCCGCCGGGCCGACGGGAGCTTCGCGCACCTCAAGGTCATCCTGGAGACCGGCGAGCTGAACACCTACGACAACGTCCGTCGTGCGTCGTGGCTCTCGATCCTCGCGGGCGGCGACTTCATCAAGACCTCCACCGGCAAGGTCTCGCCGGCGGCGACGCTGCCGGTGACCCTGCTCATGCTGGAGGTCGTGCGCGACTGGAACCGCCTGACCGGCGAGAAGATCGGGGTGAAGCCGGCCGGCGGCATCCGGTCGTCGAAAGACGCCATCAAGTACCTCGTCACCGTCGCCGAGACGGTCGGTGAGGAGTGGCTTCAGCCCCACCTGTTCCGCTTCGGCGCGTCGAGCCTGCTCAACGACGTGCTGCTCCAGCGCCAGAAGCTCCGCACCGGGCACTACTCCGGCGCCGACTACGTCACGATCGACTAGGACCCCCTGATGTCATTCCTCGAATACGCCCCCGCCCCCGAGTCGACGGCGATCCTCGACCTCAAGCCCGAGTACGGCCTGTTCATCGGCAACGAGTTCGTGCCCGGATCCGGAGACTCCTTCGTCACGATCTCGCCCGCCACCGAGAAGCCGATCGCGCGCATCGCGAACGGCGACGCCTCGGACGTCGACCGCGCGGTCGCCGCGGCCCGCACGGCCTACGAGAAGACCTGGTCGCGGATGTCGGGCCGCGATCGCGGCAAGTACCTGTTCCGGATCGCGCGACTGGTGCAGGAGCGCGCCCGCGAGCTCGCCGTCGCCGAGTCGCTGGACAACGGCAAGCCGATCAAGGAGAGCCGGGACGTGGACGTGCCGCTCGTCGCCGCCTGGTTCTTCTACTACGCCGGCTGGGCCGACAAGCTCGACCACGCCGGCCTCGGCGGAAACCCCCGCTCGCTCGGGGTCGCAGCCCAGGTCATCCCGTGGAACTTCCCGCTGCTGATGCTCGCCTGGAAGATCGCGCCCGCCCTCGCGGCCGGCAACACCGTGGTGCTGAAGCCCGCCGAGACCACCTCGCTGACCGCGCTGCTGTTCGCCGAGATCGTGCAGCAGGCCGACCTCCCCGCCGGAGTCGTCAACATCGTCACCGGCGCCGGGGAGACCGGACGCCTGCTGGTGAACCACCCCGACGTCAACAAGGTCGCATTCACGGGATCCACGGCCGTCGGCCGCGAGATCGCCCGCTCGACCGCGGGCACCGGGAAGAAGCTGACGCTCGAGCTCGGCGGCAAGGCGGCGAACATCGTGTTCGACGACGCGCCGATCGACCAGGCGATCGAGGGCATCGTCAACGGCATCTTCTTCAACCAGGGCCACGTCTGCTGCGCCGGATCCCGCCTGCTGGTGCAGGAGAGCATCCACGACGACGTCGTCGACCGGCTGAAGGCGCGACTGGAGACGCTCCGGGTCGGCGATCCGCTGGACAAGAACACCGACGTCGGAGCGATCAACAGCGCCGAGCAGCTCGCCCGCATCCGCGAGCTCTCCGAGATCGGCGAGGCCGAAGGGGCCGAGCGGTGGAGCCCGGCCTGCGACCTGCCCGAGAACGGCTTCTGGTTTGCGCCGACGATCTTCACGAACGTGTCGACCAGTCACCGGATCGCGCGCGAGGAGATCTTCGGCCCGGTGCTGTCGGTACTGAGCTTCCGCACCCCGGCCGAGGCGATCGCCAAGGCCAACAACACCCCGTACGGCCTGTCGGCCGGTATCTGGAGCGACAAGGGCAGCCGCATCCTCGCGGTCGCCGACAAGCTGCGGGCCGGTGTGATCTGGGCCAACACCTTCAACCGCTTCGACCCCGCGAGCCCGTTCGGCGGCTACAAGGAGTCCGGCTACGGCCGCGAAGGCGGCCGCCACGGTCTGGCCGCGTATCTCAAGGAGGGGCTCAAGTGAGCAACCACGTCAAGGTTCCGAAGACCTACAAGCTGTTCGTGAACGGCGCCTTCCCGCGCAGCGAGTCCGGGCGGGTCTACGAGGTCGCCACGCCCAAGGGCGAGTTCCTCGCGAACGCCGCCAAGGCCTCGCGGAAGGATGCGCGCGACGCGATCGTCGCCGCCCGCGCCGCGGTCTCCGGCTGGTCGGGTGCGACCGCGTACAACCGCGGGCAGGTGCTCTACCGCGTCGCCGAGGTGCTCGAGGGCCGCCGCGCCCAGTTCGAGGACGAGATCGTGCGACTGCAGGGCGTCTCCTCCTCGGCCGCGCGCGACCAGGTCGACGAGGCGATCGACCGCTGGGTCTGGTACGCGGGATGGGCCGACAAGTTCGCCCAGGTCGCGGGCAACGCCAACCCGGTCTCCGGCCCTTACTTCAACCTCAGCGTGCCCGAGCCGACCGGGGTCGTGGCGATCGTGGCTCCGGAGGACTCGGCCCTCGTCGGGCTGGTCAGTGCGATCGCGCCGGCCCTCGTCTCCGGCAACACGGTCGTCGTGGTCGCGAGCGAGGCCTACCCGCTCTCGGCGATCACCCTCGCCGAGGTGCTGGCCACCAGCGACCTGCCCAAGGGCGTCGTCAACGTGCTCACCGGGTCGCCGGCCGAGATCGCGCCGTGGCTGGCCAGTCACGCCGACGTCAACGCGCTCGACCTGGTGGGCGCCGGAGCGCTCGAGTGGATCGATCTGGAGATCGCGGCCGCCGAGACGCTGAAGCGGGTGCTGCCGCCGGAGGACGGGGTGGATGCGGCCGCGCCGTCGTTGCGGCGGATCACGGCGTTCACGGAGGTCAAGACTGTGTGGCACACGAAGAGCTTGATCTGAGTTAGGCCGGCTGTTTTTTTGCCGCGCCGCCGCCTCTGCGGCGCGGGCGACGTGTTCGGGTGCGGTCAAGCGGCGCGGCCTTCGGTCGTGCCGCTTGGCCGCGCCCTCACCTTGGGGTGGGATTCGTAGGGCCTGTTGCGATGTGGCGCTGGAGTTGTGGGTAGGTTTTGCTGCGCGGTTTTCTGGGTGGCTGGGAGTCGCTCTGGGAAGGGAGCGGGTGTCGGGGGTGCGGGCTAGCTTGAAGAGATGAGCGACACGCGCAGGGCACTGGTGACGGGAGCGACCGGGTACATCGGCGGGCGGCTGGTGCCGCGGCTGCTGGCCGCGGGGTTCACGGTGCGGGTGCTGGTGCGCAACCCCGACAAGCTCCGCGACGTGCCCTGGGCCGGCGACGTCGAGATCGTACAGGGCGACCTGGGTGACCCCGAGGGTCTGGTGAAGGCCTGCGCCGACGTCGACGTCTTCTACTACCTCGTGCACTCCATGGGCGGCAAGAAGAAGAACTTCGAAGAGGTCGAGAAGGAATCGGCCGAGAACGTCGCCGTGGCCGCCGCCGCCGCGGGCGTGAAGCGGATCGTCTACCTCGGCGGCCTGCATCCCCTCACCGGCGAGCTGTCGCCGCACCTCCGCTCGCGGGTCGAGGTCGGCCGCATCCTGCTCGAGTCCGGTGTGCCCACGGCGGCGCTCCAGGCCGGCGTCGTCATCGGCTCCGGTTCGACGTCGTTCGAGATGATCCGGCACCTGACCGACGTGCTTCCCTACATGCCCGCCCCCAAGTGGGTGCGCAACTTCATCCAGCCCATCGCCGTGCGCGACGTGCTCTACTACCTGCTGAAGAGCGCCGACCTGCCCGAAGACGTCAACCGCACCTTCGACATCGGCGGCCCCGACCGCCTCCGCTACGGCCAGATGATGAACGGCTACGCCGTCGAGGCGGGGCTGAAGCAGCGCCCGATCGCGCAGCTGCCGGTGCTCACCCCCTGGCTCGCCTCGCAGTGGGTCAACCTCGTCACCCCGATCCCGCGCAGCCTCGCCATCCCGATCATCGCCTCGTTGCAGTTCGACTGCGTCACGCACGAGCACGACATCCGCAGCTACATCCCCGATCCGGAGGGCGGCCTCACCTCCTACCGCCGGGCCGTGCGGCTGGCTCTGGAGAAGGAGAAGGCCGGCGAGGTCGAGACGAGCTGGCAGGACGCCTTCGTCGAGGGCGCCGCGAGCGACCCGCTGCCGAGCGACCCCGACTGGGCCGGTCACACCGTGTTCACCGACGTGAAGCAGCGCACCACCAAGGCGGCCCCGGCCGCGGTGTGGCGGGTCGTCGAGGGGATCGGCGGTCAGAACGGCTGGTACTCCTTCCCGCTCGCCTGGGCGGTGCGTGGGCTGATGGACAAAGCGGTCGGCGGGGTGGGGCTCCGCCGGGGCCGCCGCAGCGCCACCCGCCTCAACACCGGCGACGCCCTCGACTTCTGGCGGGTCGAGGAGATCGATCGCGGCTCGTTCCTGCGACTGCGCGCCGAGATGAAGGTCCCCGGCCGCGCCTGGCTCGAGATGCGGGTCGCCCCGACCGACGACGGAGGCTCGGTCTACGACCAGCGGGCCGTCTTCTTCCCCCGCGGACTCAGCGGGCGACTCTACTGGTTCGCCATCCTGCCCTTCCACGGCGCCATCTTCAACGGCATGGCGAACCGCATCACGGCGACGGCGCTGGCGGCGGGCGCCGAGGCCTGATTGGCGCTCCCGGCCGAACCCGGGGAGACTGGAGTGCACCGAACGTCAGAGGAGGCATTCATGTCCGGCAAGCCGAAGACAGTGTTCGTGGGAGACAGTCTCACGGAGGGCGGACGATGGCAGGAGTGGTTCCCCGAGCTCGAGGCCTTCAACCTGGGCGTCGGCGGTGACACCACCGACGGCCTGATCGAGCGGATCGACGAGGTCGCCGCGCTCGACCCCGACACGGTCGTGCTGCTGATCGGCACCAACGACGTCGCCAATCGCCGCGCGGTCGAGCACGTCGTGCGCGGTATCGAGACCGTGCTGGTGAACCTCAGGTCGGCGATGCCGGATGCGCGCATCCTGGTGCAGTCGGTGCTGCCGCGCGGCGCCGAGTACGCCGAGTTCGTCAAGGAGATCAACCGCCACGTCTGGCAGTTCGCCGCGACCGTGCGCGCGCACTACCTCGACCTGTGGCCCGTGATGGCCCGGGAGGACGGCGAGCTCCGCCCCGAGTACACCGAAGACCGCCTGCACCTCAACGAGGCCGGCTACGAGGCCTGGCTCTCCGAGCTTGTGCCCGCGCTCGAGCGGGTGCACGACCTGCCGCCGTCGTCGCGGCCGATCCGGCTGCCCGAACTCGGCAGCGTCGACTAGGAGCTCCGGTTAGAGCCGGCGACCGGAGCAGGTGATCAGAGCCGGTACTAGAGCCGGCCGATCAGCCCCTCGTAGAACCGGATGCCGGTGAACCAGGTCGCGACCCGGATCCGCTCGTCCTTCGCGTGCAGGGTGCCCCGCTCCTCGCCCGACATCTCGAACGGGCTGAACCGGTAGACCGTGCGGCTCGCGCGCGTGAAGCGCCGCGAGTCGGTGGCGCCGGTCTGCACGTAGGGCGTGACGATCGCGTCCGGGTAGGTCGCCGAGATCGCGGCCGCGAGGAGATCCCAGACCGGCCCCTCCATATCCGAGACCGGCGAGGGCTCGTCGGCGCTCAGGATCTCGACCGCCACGAGCGGGTCGGCGATCGCCCGCTCGAGGTGCCGCCGGGTCTCGTCGACCGAGGAGCCGATCGCGATCCGCACGTTCACGACCGCCTGGGCCCGTTCGGCCAGGGCGTTGGCGGCGAGGCTCCCGGAGAGCTGGGTGACCGCCATCGTGGTGCGGACCATCGCGGCGGTGTCGACGCCGAGCCGCTGGAACGCCGCGACGATGAGCGGCCGGAACAGACCCACCCGGGTGAAGACGAAGCGCAGCGGATCGCGACCGGCCGCACCGACGGTCGCGATCATCCGCGCCGTCACCTCGTTCAGCCCCGACGGGAACGGATGCCGGGACAGGCGCACGATGGCCCGGGCCAGTCGATCGGTCGCCGGGTCACGCGGGGGAGTCGAGGCGTGCCCGCCGTTCTGCCGCACGGTCAGCGTGAAGTTCGAGGTGCCCTTCTCGGAGACGCCGACGACCGCGATCGGGCGCTCGACGGTGGGGAAGACCTGCTCGACCACGGCGCCGCCCTCGTCGAGCACGAGACCGATGCGCACGCCGCGAGCCTCGAGCAGTCGGGCCGCGGCCTCGGCACCGGTGCCCTCGGTCTCCTCGTCGTGGCCGAAGAAGAGGTAGACGTCTGCGGCCGGCCGCACCCCCGCGAGCACCGAGCGTTCCACGGCCTCCAGGAGGGCGACGCCGGAGCCTTTGTTGTCGAGCGTGCCGCGGCCCCAGAGCAGCCGTTCCGCTCCGCTGCCGGTGACGACGGCCTCGAACGGCGGATGCTGCCAGCCCTCGTCGGTCGCGGGCACGACGTCGTAGTGCGCCATCAGGACGGTGGCGGGCGGAGGGGATGCCGGGGGAGCATCGCCCGAGGCCGTGCCGGCCGTCGAAGCTGTGTTGGCCGTCGAATCCGTACCCGCCTCGTGCCCCGATCCGGATCCGGACCCCGATCCGGACCCAGCCCAGCGATACAGCAGCGACCCGCCCGGGAGCACCTCCCGCTCGAGCGCGCCGTGGACCGCCGGGTACAAGCGCTCGAGCGCATCCCGGTATGCGGCGAAGGCGGCCCCGTCGACCCGGGCCGCATCCGGAAGCGACATGGTCGGGATGCGCAGCAACGTTCGGAAGCGCTCCAGCGCCTCGTCGTCGACCTCGGCCCCGGTCATGCGACCTCCCGCTCGATCCGCGCGCCCACGCCCTCGGGCGGTCGGCCCCCGGAGGTCGTCACGGCGATCGCCGCACACCGCACCCCCTGGTGGCCGGCCCGGGTCAGTCGCTCCGGGGTCGCCGCGGCGCTCGTGACCGGCCCGCCGGCGAGCAGCGACGCCAGGAATCCGGCGCTGAACGCGTCGCCGGCGCCGGTGGTGTCAATCGGGTCGACGGGGAGCGCGGGAACCTCGACCGGGCCGTGGTGCCGGGTCGCGGCGAGCACCCCGCGACGGCCCCGGGTGAGGGCGACGATCTCGTAGTGCGCGAGCAGGGCCTCCAGCACCGCCCGCTCGTCGTCGAGACCGGTGAGGGCGCGGCCCTCATCGAGGTTGGGGAGGAAGACGGTCGCGCCCGCGGTGCCCGCGAGCACGCTGGTCGCACCGTGGTCGGCGATGAACCCGGCCGAGCCGGGATTGACGGAGACGGTCGCCCCCGCATCCCGCGCCGCCTGGATCAACCGCGCGAACGCGGCCAGGCGGGAGTCGTTCGTGTCGCTGAACAGGGAGTAGCCGGTGAAGTGCAGGAGCGCGCCCGGCCCGAGCAGGCCCGCGTCGACGTCGGCCGGACCCACCAGGGCGTTGGAGCCCCGCTCGGTCAGCATGGTGCGGGTGCGGTCGGCCTCGAGGATGACCACGATCGTGCCGGTGGGCAGCTCGGGGTCCTCCTCCAGGTGGGCGGTGACCCCGGAGCGGCGGAGCACCTCGCCGTGCAGGCCGCGGGTGCCGCGGCCCACCCGCCCGAAGAAGTCGGTGGGGAGGCCGAGCTCGCCGAACCAGGCGGCGGCGTTCGCGGCCGAGCCGCCCGCGCGCCGTTCGATCCGGGCCGTGGTGTCGGTGTCCGGGCGGATGCCGGTGGCCGGGGTGACGATGATGTCCTCGATCACGTCGCCGAAGACGACGACCCGGCCCGCGCCCGTCACACTCAGTCCTCGGGCTGTGCGGTCAGACCGCTCCAGGCGATCGCGATCTCGGCCGCGAGCCGCACGTTGTTGCGGGCGATGTCGAGGTTCACCTCGAGGCTCCGGCCCTCGGACGCGTCGACGATGTAGCCGAGGAGGAAGGGTGTGACCGCCTTGCCGGAGACCCCCGCCTGCTCCGCGGCCGCGAAGGCCGTCGCGAGCACGCGGTCGTGCTCCTCCGGATCCCACTGCTGCTCGGCCGGGAGCGGGTTCGCGACGACGATGCCCTGACCGTCGCCCAACTCGTCCTGCGCCTGCATGACCCGGGCGATCTCGACCGCGTCGTCGACCTGCCAGTCGATCCGGTACCCGGACTCGCGGAGCCAGAAGCTCGGGAAGTCGGTGGTGCGATAGCCGACGACCGGCACGCTCAGGGTCTCGAGGCGCTCGAGGGTGCCGGGGATGTCGAGCACGCTCTTGACGCCCGCCGAGACCACGGTGACGCCGGCCCGGGCGAGCGTGCTGAGGTCGGCCGACTCGTCGAACGACTCCGAGGCGCCGCGGTGCACGCCGCCGAGGCCTCCGGTCGCGAAGACCCGCAGGCCCGCGCGGCCGGCGAGATAGGCGGTCGCGGCCACGGTCGTCGCGCCGCTCGCCTTCTTCGCGGCGAGGATCGGCAGGTCGCGCACGCTGGCCTTCGTCAGGTCCTCGAACGCGATCCGGCGGACGCCCTCCTCGTCGAGACCGATCCGGGGCACGCCGTCGAGCACGGCGATGGTCGCCGGGGTGACGCCGGCGGAGCGGAGGATCTCCTCGAACTCCTGGGCGGCCTCGTGGTTGCGGGGTCGGGGGAGCCCGTGCGAGATGATGGTCGACTCGAGGGCGACGACGGGGCGGCCGGCGCGCAGCGCCTCGGCCACCTCGTCGGAGACGAGGAAGGGTGAAGCCACGGTGGGGCCTTTCTAGTGCAGTCGCGCCTTGAGCGCGGCGACGGGGTCGGTCGAGGTCAGGATGCCCGGACCGAAGCGGAGCATAGTGATCGTGTGCGAGACCGGCCCGGTGCCGGCGCTCAGACGGGTGGCGACGGTCGCGCGCTCCCAGATCAGGATGGCCTCCTGGGCGAGCTGCACCGTGAGGCCGAGTGGCTGGGTGTTGCCGGACCGCACGTCGGGAAGCGAGTAGCCGCCGAGGGCGGCGAGCGTCGAATAGACCTCGGAGACGTCCTTCTGGGGCAGCGGCACCGCTCCCTGACCGGTGAAGACCGCGACCAGCAGACGGGCGGCGAGCTCCTCGGGATCAGCGGTCCACAACCCTTCCGGACCGGCGAACAGGGGTGACGTGGAAGCCGAGGGGATCGTCATGGATTCACCCTACCGAGCCGCGCGTAGGATTGGCGAGACATGAGCAACCGACAGGCCGTACCGGCTTTCACCCGCCCCGCACTCGCCCCCGGACTCCTCGGAGCGATCGCCCTGATGGCCTTCATCGCCGTCGTCGACACCGACTGGTTCACGATCGCGCGGTACGTCGTGAGCATCCTCGCGTTGATCATCTGCGTGTTCGCCGGGCAGGCCAAGCAATGGTGGTGGCTGCCTCCGCTCCTGGCGGTGGCGGTGCTCTGGAACCCGGTGCTCCCCTTCGACCTGCCGCTGGTCGCCTGGTACATCGCCCACGTGGTCGGCGCCATCGTGTTCGTGGCGAGTGGCCTCCTGATCAAGGTGCATCGCGTAGACTAGTCGCACCGCGGGTGAACCGCTCTTCGCGCCGACCGTGACTCCCGTCACGTTGCTCAGGTGCCCAGGCCTCCCGTGGTTTCCGCAGACTCCCCAGGAGAACGATGTCAAGGTCCGGCACCCGCCGAACGCGCACGGCAGACAACACCGGTCTGATCCCCATCCTCGCCCGCAAGGTGCGCGAGGTCGAAGCGGCCGCCCAGCGCGGCAAGGTCGCACCCGCCAACCGCACGAAGTTCCTCGTGGTGGCGCTGCTGATGCGTGAGGAGCGCGCCTCGATCAAGGCCGACGAGGCGCTCAGCGACTCCGAGCGTGCCGAGCAGCTGAAGCGGCTCGACGGCATCGCCTCGATCCTCGCCCGCACCGCGGCGCGCGACACCTCGCTGATCGCGCTGCTGGAGAACGACGCGGCCATCTCGCCCGCCGCCCGCAAGATGAAGCGCGAATACCTGGAGGACGCCGGGTACGACGTGCCCGACGAGGAGCCCGAGCTTCCGACCCCCTCGGCCACCGTCGTGCCGCCCGAGCTCGCCGAGCGGCAGGTCGTGCCGACCTCGGTCAAGTCGCGTCAGCTCGCGAACCCCTTCATGGCCCCCGACCTCACCCCGGCGAAGCCGCACGGCGTGGGCCGGCTGTCGAACTGGGAGCTGCTCGGCCCCCTCTACCGTGCCTTCGAGTACGGCGCAGGCGGCCGGGCGGCCAGCATGGAGCTGCCCGAGGCTCCGACGATCGACCGGCTCTCGCCCGCCGGGCACGAGCTGATGGTGCACCAGTCGCGGTTCCTGCAGTCGGTGCAGGCCGGCCACCGCACCTTCCTGCTGGCCGACGAACCCGGCCTCGGCAAGACCGCGCAGTCGCTGCTGGCCGCATCCGTCGCCGACGCCTACCCGCTGCTGGCCGTGGTGCCCAACGTGGTCAAGATGAACTGGGCCCGCGAGGTCGAGATCTGGACCCCGCACCGCCGCGCCACCGTCGTCAACGGCGACGGCGAGAACCTCGACGCCTTCGCCGACGTCGTGGTCGTCAACTACGAGGTGCTCGACCGGCACCTCTCCTGGCTCGGAACCATGGGCTTCCGCGGCATGGTCGTCGACGAGGCCCACTTCATCAAGAACATGTCGTCGCTGCGCTCGCGCAACGTGCTGGCGCTGGCCGACCGCATCCGTCACACCGCACCCGGCGGCAACCCGCTGATGATGGCGCTGACCGGTACCCCGCTGATCAACGACGTCGACGACTTCCGGGCCATCTGGCAGTTCCTCGGCTGGATCGACGGCACCAAGCCCACCCCCGTGCTGATGGAACGACTCGAGGAGGTCGGGCTCACCCCGGCTGACACCGGCTTCTTCGCCGAGGCCCGCGAGGCCGTCATCGACATGGGCATCGTGCGCCGTCGCAAGATCGACGTCGCCGCCGACCTTCCCGCCAAGCGCATCGTCGACCTGCCCGTCGAGCTCGACGACGACCTGGGCCGCTCCATCCGCGAGGCCGAGCGCGAGCTCGGCGCCCGACTGGTCACCCGCTACCGCCGGCTGGTCGCCGCCCGGGCGAACGCGCGCGGCGACGACGCCGACGAGCTGCCGGACGACGACCTCATGCGACTGGTCGCCCGCCAGGAGCTGGAAGACACCAAGACCACCGAAGACGGCCTGAACGTCTTCACCATGGTGCGCCGCATCGGCACCGCGAAGGCCGGGCTCGCCGCCGACTACACCGCCCAGCTCGCCCGCTCGGTGGGCAAGGTCGTGTTCTTCGCCAAGCACATCGACGTGATGGATGCGGCGGAGGATCTCTTCGCCCGCCGCGAGCTCAAGACCGTCTCCATCCGCGGCGACCAGTCGGCGACGCTGCGCCAGCGCGAGATCGACGCCTTCAACAACGATCCCGATGTGTCGGTCGCGGTCTGCTCGCTCACCGCGGCGGGCGTCGGCCTCAACCTCCAGGCCGCCTCGAACGTCGTGCTGGCCGAGCTGTCGTGGACGGCGGCCGAGCAGACCCAGGCCATCGACCGGGTGCACCGGATCGGGCAGGAGGAGCCGGTGACGGCGTGGCGGATCATCGCAGCGCAGACCATCGACACCCGCATCGCCGAGCTGATCGACTCGAAGCAGGGGCTCGCGGCGCGGGCGCTGGACGGGTCGGACGTCGAGGTCGGGTCGTCGGATTCGGTGCAGCTCGACGCTCTCGTCGGTCTTCTGCGGACGGCGCTCGAGGGCTAATTCGGGCTCGGGCTCGGGCCCCGGCTTCGGCCGAGAACCGGGGTTTCCGGTCCGAGCCATCTCCGGCGTTCGCTGCGCGACCGCTGCCAGACCCAGCCAATGGCTCGGACCGGAAACCCCGGTCCTCGGCCGGAGCCTCCGTTTCGGGTCAGTCGGCCTTGTTCAGGACGTCGAGGGTCCAGGCGTACTCGTCGGCGACCTCGTGCCAGCGGGCGTAGCGGCCCGAGACACCACCGTGGCCGGCGGTCATCTCCGTCTTCAGCAGCACGGGGGCGTCGACGTCTCTGAGGCGGGCGGTCCACTTCGCCGGCTCGACGTAGAGCACCCTCGTGTCGTTCAGCGACGTGACGGCGAGGATGCGCGGGTAGGGCTGGTCGGTGACGTTCTCGTACGGCGAGTACGACTTCATGTAGGCGTAGACCTCGGGATCGTGCAGCGGGTCGCCCCACTCGTCCCACTCGATCACCGTCAGCGGGAGCGACGGGTCGAGGATCGAGGTCAGCGCATCCACGAACGGCACCTGGGCCAGGATGCCGGCGAACAGGTGCGGGGCCAGGTTCGCGACGGCCCCCATCAGAAGGCCTCCCGCGCTGCCGCCCTGGGCGACGAGCTGCCCGGGCGTCGTCAGGCCCCGGGCGATCACGTGCTCGGCGCAGGCGACGAAGTCGGTGAAGGTGGTGCGCTTGGCGAGGGTCTTGCCCTCCTCGTACCAGTGCCGGCCGAGCTCGCCGCCGCCACGGACATGGGCGATCGCGAAGACGACCCCGCGCTCCAGCAGCGAGAGCCGGGGCACCGAGAAGCCGGGATCGATCGAGGCCTCGTACGAGCCGTAGCCGTAGAGCACGAACGGCGCGGGATCCCCGGACTCCAGCACGTCCTTCCGCCCGACGATCGAGATCGGCACGCGGGTGCCGTCGGGGGCCGTCGCCCACTCGCGGCGCTCGGCGTAAGCCGCGGGGTCGTAGTCGCCGAGCACCCGCTGCTGCTTGAGCAGCGTCGAGCTACCGGCCGCCACGTCGTAGTCGAAGACCGAGGACGGCGTCACGAACGAGGTGAACCCGTACCGGATGGTGGGCTGCTCCCACTCCGGGTTGCCCGAGGTGCCGACCGAGAACAGCGGCTCGTCGAACTGCAGCTCGGTGAAGGCCGACCCGTCGATCGTCGTGCTCTCCGGGTCGAGGCGCAGCACGGCCAGGCGGGTCAGGCCGTCGCGCCGGTAGTCGACCGTGAGGTGCCCGGCGAAGGCGTCGACGTCCTCCAGGCGCACCGCGGGGTCGTGGGGGAGGACGGTGCTCCAGCGCGACCGGTCGACCGGGTCGGCCGCATCCACCGCGATCAGCTCGAAGTTGAGGGCGCCGTCGTTGTGCAGCACCAGCAGCTTGTCCTCACCGCCCACGACGGCGTGCTCGACCGAGTACTCCACGCCCTCGCGCCGCGGCCAGACGAGCGTGAAGGCGGCGTCCGCATCCGTCGTGTCCAGCAGCCACACCTCGGAGGTGATCTTCGAGCCGACCGCGATCTCGAGGTACTTCTTGCTCCGGGTCAGGCCGACGCCCACCCAGTAGCGCTCGTCGGGCTCCACGAAGACGGTCTCGTCGGCCTCCGCGGCCGTGCCGAGGCGATGGCGCCAGATCGTGTCCGGCCGCCAGGCGTCGTCGACCGTCGGGTAGTAGACGCTCCGGCCGTCGCCGGAGAAGACCGCTCCCGGGAAGGTGCCGGTGACCTCGTCGGCGAGATCCTCGCCGGTCGCGAGATCTCGGATGCGCAGGGTGTACCGCTCGTCGCCGACCGTGTCGACGGCGTAGGCCAGCAGCGAGCCGTCGGGGCTGATGTCGAAGGAGCCCAGCGAGTAGAACTCGTGGCCCTCGGCCTCGGCGTTGTCGTCGAGCACCAGCTGCTCGCCCTCGACCGGGACGCCCGGTTCGAGCAGCGGCGGGGTCCAGTCGTCGGGGCCGCTGATCGGAGCGCGGCAGTGCCGGCCGTACTGCGAGCCCTCGGCGGTGCGGGTGTAGTACCAGTAGCCGCCCTCGCGGACCGGCACGGAGAGGTCGGTCTCCTGCGTG
Source organism: Herbiconiux sp. 320_LB (assembly GCF_059691755.1). Lineage (NCBI taxonomy): Bacteria > Bacillati > Actinomycetota > Actinomycetes > Micrococcales > Microbacteriaceae > Herbiconiux > Herbiconiux sp. 320_LB. The sequence continues at coordinate 23,152 of NZ_JCAWAD010000001.1, forward strand.
CGCGACTTGATCTCGTCGAACAGCCGCTGCCGCAGGGGCGCCAGGTGCGCCGTCTCGGCCTCGGTGTAGGCGTTCTCGGCCTCGAGGTAGGCGATCACCTCGGGGTCGCCCTTGTCGCGCAGCCACTCGTAGGGATCGACGACGACGTCACCGTGGTGGACGCGTTCGAAGGGGACCTTCCGGGCACGGGGAGCGGGAGCAGAAGCCATGCCTCCAGCGTAGGACGCCGGTCGAGTTGACCTCGACCGGAGCGGGTGCGAGTATCGTCACGGCCGGTCGGCCACCCGACGCGCGTGAACATCCCGTGAACATCCGGAACGCGCGCCGAACCCGTGACGCAGTCTGGAGAACGCAGCCGGTGGACCCCGTTCTCATCGTCGTCCTGGTCATCGCCCTGGCCCTGTTCTTCGACTTCACCAACGGGTTCCACGACACCGCCAACGCGATGGCGACCCCCATCGCGACGGGTGCGCTGAAGCCCAAGGTCGCCGTGGCCCTCGCCGCCGGCCTCAACCTGGTCGGCGCGTTCCTCAGCACCGAGGTGGCCAAGACCATCTCGGGCGGCCTGATCCGAGAGGGCGACGGCGGGGTGCAGATCCTGCCCGAGATGATCTTCGCCGGGCTGATCGGCGCGATCGTCTGGAACCTGGTGACCTGGCTCTACGGCCTGCCCTCCAGCTCCTCCCACGCCCTGTTCGGCGGGCTGATCGGTGCGGCCGTGGTCGGCGCCGGCTTCGGGGTCGTCGACTACTCGGTGCTGGTCAGCAAGGTCGTGCTGCCGGCCCTGGTGGCTCCGGTCGTCGCCGGGCTCGTCGCCTTCGTGGCGACCCGCCTCGCCTACGCCATCACCCGGATGCCCGCCTCCAGCTCGCAGTCCGGCGTGCGCGGGCGGTTCCGCTACGGCCAGATCTTCTCCTCCTCGCTCGTGGCGCTGGCCCACGGCACCAACGACGCGCAGAAGACCATGGGCGTGATCACGCTCACCTTCATCGCCGCGGGCATCCAGAGCTCGGGCAGCGGGCCGGAGCTCTGGGTCATCGTCGCCTGCGCCCTCGCGATCGCGCTCGGCACTTACATGGGCGGCTGGCGGATCATCCGCACCCTCGGGGCCGGCCTCACCGAGGTCAAGCCGGCGCAGGGCTTCGCGGCCGAGACCAGCACCGCCGCCACGATCCTCGCCTCGAGCCACCTCGGCTTCGCCCTCTCGACCACGCAGGTCGCCTCCGGCTCGGTGATCGGGTCGGGTCTGGGGCGGAGGGGCGCGTCCGTCCGCTGGCGCACCGCGGGGCGGATCGCGCTCGGCTGGGCGATGACGCTCCCCGCCTCGGCGATCGTCGGCGCCCTGGCCGCGCTGATCGCCCGGATCGGCCCGGTGGGCATCCTGATCGACCTGATCGTCGGCCTCGGCGTGATCGTCACGATCTTCCTGCTCTCCCGGCGCAATCGCGTCGACTCGAACAACGCCATCAGCGAGGTCGACGCGGCCGGCGGCGCCGTGCGGAGCCCGAAGGCCACGCGCCGCAAGCGGAAGGCGACCTCATGATCGACTGGGGCGCGTTCGTCGTCGTCGCACTGGCCTCGCTCGTGGCGACCGCCGTGGTGGTGAGCCTGTACTCGTTCGGGCTGCGCTTCCACGGTCTGACCCGGCCCGATCCGCAGAGCGGCGAGCCGGTGCGGCCCAGCTACGCCACGGTGCTCGCCTTCACCTGCTTCGCCCTGAGCACCTGCGCCGTGCTCTACGGGATCTACCTGATCGTGCCTTTCCTGCACGGCTGAGCACTCCTACGATGTGGTCATGACGCTCGAGTCGCCCACCGTTCCCAGCAGTCCCGTCGTGCCGGTGCTCCGCGCCGCGTTCGACTCCGGCCTCACCTGCTCGCTGCGCTGGCGCACCCAGCAGCTCCAGGCCCTGAGACGGATGCTCGTGGAGCGTTCGGCGGAGTTCGAGGACGCCCTGTTCGCCGACCTCGGCAAGAACCCGGCCGAGGCGCAGCTGACCGAGATCGGCATCGTGCTCTCCGAGATCGAGTACACCCTGGCGCACCTGAAGACCTGGCTCCGGCCCCGCCGGGTGCGGGTGCCGCTCGCCATCGCCCCCGCGACCGCGTCGACGATGCTCGAGCCGCTCGGCGTCGTGCTGGTGATCGCGCCGTGGAACTACCCGCTGCAACTGCTGCTCGCCCCGGTCGCCGGCGCCCTCGCCGCCGGCAACGCGGTGCTGCTGAAGCCCAGCGAGCTGGCCCCGGCGACCTCGGCGCTGATGGCCGAGCTCGTGCCGCAGTACCTCGACAGCCGTGCTGTGACCGTGGTGGAGGGTGGCGTGGAGATCACGACCGAGCTGCTCGCCGAGAAGTTCGACCACATCTTCTACACCGGCAACGGCACCGTGGGCCGGATCGTCATGACCGCGGCGGCCAAGCACCTCACCCCGGTCACGCTCGAGCTCGGCGGCAAGTCGCCGGTCTACGTCGACGACACGGTCGACCTCGCCACGACGGCCCGCCGGATCGCCTGGGGCAAGTTCATGAACGCCGGTCAGACCTGCGTGGCGCCGGACTACCTGCTCGCCACCCGCGCGGTCGCCGACGCGCTGGTGCCCCACCTGGTCGATGCGATCGCCGAGCTCTACGACGGCGACCCGCGGTCGAGCTCGAGCTACGGCCGGATCGTCAACGACAAGCAGTTCAGCCGGCTCAGCGGGCTCCTCGAGGGCCAGACGGTGCTCACCGGTGGCCGCGCCGACGAGCGCACGCGCTACCTCGCGCCGACCATCCTCGCCGACGTCGACCGTGACGCGCCGGTGATGCAGCAGGAGATCTTCGGTCCGCTGCTGCCGATCGTGCACGTGACGGGCCTCGACGACGCGATCGGGTTCATCCGCTCGGGCGATAAGCCGTTGGCGCTGTACGCGTTCACGAACTCGAAGACCACGGCCCGGCGCATCTTGACCGAGACCTCGTCGGGGGCGGTCGGCTTCGGCGTGCCCGTCGCCCACCTCAGCGTGCCCGGACTGCCCTTCGGCGGCGTGGGCGAGAGCGGGATGGGCAACTACCACGGGCGGCGCAGCATCGAGACCTTCAGCCACGAGAAGTCGGTGCTGACCAAGCGTCTGGTGCCCGACACGCTGAAGCTCGTGTACCCGCCCTTCACCGAGAAGAAGGACGGCTTCATCCGGGGTCTGCTCCGAAGGCTGAGCTGAGCGGTAGAGTCGTTGCCGTCCAGCCACAAGCGACACGACACAGCAATGGAGCGAACCGTGACACCCACGACGGCCACCCGTACCGAAACCGACAGCCTCGGCAGCATCGAGATCCCGAAGGACGCCTTCTGGGGCATCCACACGGCTCGGGCGATGGAGAACTTCCCGATCAGCCGGCGGCCGATCTCGGTCTATCCCGACCTGGTCGACGCCCTCGCGATTGTGAAGCAGGCGGCCGCCCGGGCCAACCGCGAGATCGGCGTGCTCGACCCGCGGAAGGCCGACTGGATCGACGAGGCCTGCCAGCGCATCCGTAACGGGGAGTTCCACGACCAGTTCGTGGTCGGGGTGATCCAGGGCGGGGCCGGGACCTCGACGAACATGAACGCGAACGAGGTCATCGCGAACGTCGCACTGGTCGAGCACGGCTACCCGCAGGGCTCCTACGACGTGCTGCACCCGCTCGACGACGTTAACCGCAGCCAGAGCACGAATGACGTCTACCCGACCGCGGTCAAGCTCGCCCTCTGCTTCTCGCTCGAACGGCTGATGGCCGAGCACGCGCTGCTGCGCGACGCGTTCGGCGCCAAGGGGCACGAGTTCGCCCACGTGCTCAAGGTCGGCCGCACCCAGTTGCAGGATGCCGTGCCGATGACCCTGGGCCAGGAGTTCCACGGCTTCGCGACGACCCTCACCGAAGACCTCGAGCGGATGCGGCACACCCTGCCCCTGCTCTGGGAGATCAACCTCGGGGCCACGGCCATCGGCACCGGGATCACGGCCGATCCCGCGTACGCGGCCACGGTCTGCCGGCACCTGCGCGAGCTGACCGGGTTCCAGCACGTCACCGCCGCCGACCTGGTCGAGGCCACCAGCGACGCGGGTGTGTTCATGACGCTCTCCGGGGTGCTCAAGCGCTCGGCGATCAAGCTGTCGAAGATCTGCAACGACCTGCGCCTGCTCTCCTCCGGGCCCCAGGCCGGGCTCGGCGAGATCAACCTCCCGCCGCGCCAGGCGGGCTCGAGCATCATGCCGGGCAAGGTCAACCCGGTCATCCCCGAGGTGGTCAACCAGGTCGCCTTCTCCGTCGCCGGGGCCGACGTGACGGTCACGATGGCGGCCGAGGGCGGGCAGCTGCAGCTCAACGCCTTCGAGCCGGTGATCGCGCACTCGCTGCTGCAGAGCCTGGCCTGGATGACGGGCGGCTGGCGCACCCTGCGGGTCAACTGTGTCGACGGGATCACCGCGAACCTCGACCGCCTCGACACGATGGTGTCGACCTCGGTCGGCGTGGTCACCGCCCTCACCCCGTACATCGGGTACGCGGCCTCGTCGGCGCTGGCGAAGACCGCGCTGCTGACGCACCGGAACATCGCCGACCTCGTGGTGGAGGCCGGTCTGATGAGCCGGGAGCGGGTGACGAAGCTGCTGTCGCCGGCGCGGCTGTCGGGCATCGAGGCGATCACGCAGGCGATCCCGGTGATCGAGGTCGACGCCGTCGAGAGCTGAGGGCGGTGTCGGCGGGGCTCCGTAGAATCGGGGGATGACGACTTCCGAGGCCGTCGCCGAGCTCCGTGGGGCGCTGGGCGACCGGGTCAGCATCGACCCCGCCGTGCTCGACCGGCTGCGTACCGACAAGTCCGGCTGGTGGTCCGAGGGCGGTGCGATCGCGTTTGTGGACGCCGGCTCGGTGGAGGACGTGCAGGCCGCGGTGCGGATCGCGGCACGGCACGGCATCCCGATCGTGCCCCGCGGCGCCGGCACCGGTCTCGCCGGCGGCGCGACCGCGACCCCCGGCAGCATCGTGCTGGGCGTGGCCTCGATGAACCGGATCCTCGAGATCTCTCTCGAGGACGAGCTTGCGGTCGTCGAGCCCGGCGTCATCAACCAGCACCTCTCTGACGCGTTGGCGCCCCACGGTTACGTCTACTCGCCCGACCCGGCGTCGAAGGCGATCTCGAGCATCGGCGGCAACATCGCGACGAACGCGGGCGGCCTGCTCTGCGCGAAGTACGGCGTCACCCGCGAGGCCGTGCTGGGGCTCAGCGTGGTGCTCGCCGACGGCACGCTGCTGCACACCGGCCGGCGCACCGCGAAGGGCGTGACCGGGTTCGATCTGACGGCGCTGCTCACCGGGTCGGAGGGCACGCTGGGGGTCATCGTCGCGGCAACCGTGCGCATCCGCCCGATCCCCGCCGGGGCAGTGCACACGATCGGAGCCTTCTTCGCCGACGTGACCACCGCTGCCGCGGCCTGCACCGCGGTGACGGCCGCGCGCATCCGGCCCGCCCTGATGGAGCTGATGGACCCACTCTCGGTCGCGGCGGTGGCCCGACTGCTCGGCGAGACGCCGGCGGCGCCGGGGGCGACCTACCTGCTGCTGCAGACCGACGGACCGGGCGCGGCGGCCGAGGCCGAGGCGATCGGGGCGGTCTTGACGGCCGCGGGGGCGCTGGCGGTGCAGTCGACCGACGATCGCGACGAGGGGGAGCGGCTGCTGCAGTTCCGGCGGAGCATGCACCCGGCTTTCGCCGATCAGGGCGAGATGCTGATCGAGGACATCTGCGTGCCGCGGTCGCAGCTGGCGGCGATGTTCGCCGAGATCGAGCGGATCGGGGCGGAGTACGGGGTGCTCATCCCGACGATCGCGCATGCGGGGGACGGGAATCTGCATCCGAACTTCATCCTGCCTCCTGGGGTGGGGGGCTCTGCGGGGGGTGTCGGGCCGGCAAGTGCTGCGGCCGCGGGCGGGTCCGGGGTCGGCTCGACCGGGACTGGCGCGAGCGGGGCGGGCGCGGCCGGGGCTGGTGCGAGCGGGGTCGGGACGACCGAGGCGGGTGCGGTGCCCGAGCGGGTGTGGGCGGCGGCCGACGAGGTGTTTAGGGCCGGGATGCGGCTGGGCGGTACCCTGACCGGTGAGCACGGGGTCGGGGTGCTCAAGCGGCGCTGGCTCGCTGCGGAGCTCGGCGACGAGCAGGTGCGGCTGCAGCAGGGGATCAAGGCAGTCTTCGACCCCCAGGGGCTGATGAACCCGGGCAAGGTGTTCTGAGACCCGGCGGTCGGCTACGCTGGCGCCGACAGGAAGGCGAGGATTGCTCGTGACGATGTTCGAACCGCGGCCCAGGGCGGCGGCTGAGGTTGCGGCGGTGCCGGCGGCTGAAGTTGCGGCGGTGCCGACGGCCGGGGCGCAGCCGCAGTCGCAGCCGATGCCGAGCACGCAGCCGCAGGTCTTCCAGAATGCGCAGCCGCAGCCGGGCTCTCAGCCGCAGGTGCTACCGAACGCGCAGCCGCAGGCATTCCCGAGCGTGCAGCCGCTGCCCGGCGTGCAGCCGCAGGCGCTCCCGGACGTGCAGCCGCAGGCGTTCCCCGCCGCCCAGTCGATGCCGGGCGCGCAGCCGCAGCGCGGCACGCAGCCGATGCCGGGCGGGCAGCCGCAGACTCAGGTGGTGCCGCCCGGGCCGGCGCCGCGCACCAGCACGGCGGCCGCGGTGCTCGCGATCGTGGGGCTCATCCTGCTCGGGCTGCTGTTCCTCCTCGTCGCGGCCTTCCTGGCGCTCGCGCTCGGCCCGGTGGCGTTCGTCGTCTGCGGGTTGCTCGCGCTCATCCCGCTGGCGGTCGTCGTCACCGCGATCACGCTGATCGACCGGTGGGAGCCCGAGCCGCGGCCCGCGCTCTGGTTCGCGTTGCTCTGGGGTGCGGCGGCGGCCGTCGCGATCGCGCTGATCGTCGACCTCGGCTTCGAGTTGGCGGCGGGGGCGGCCGCCGGGGATCCGGCCGGAGCGGGCGAGGTGCTCGGCTCGGTGGTGCAGGCGCCGATCGTCGAGGAGAGCGCGAAGGCACTGGGTGTCCTCATCCTGCTGCTCGTGCTGCGGCGGCAGTTCGACGGTCCCGTCGACGGGCTGGTCTACGGTGCGACCGTGGCGGCCGGGTTCGCGTTCACCGAGAACATCCTCTATTTCGGCCAGGCGCTGGTCGAGTCGGGCGGGGTCGGGCTCGGGTTCACCTTCGTGCTCCGGGGCATACTGTCGCCGTTCGCGCATGTGATGTTCACCGCGTGCACGGGGGTGGCGCTCGGGTTCGCCGTGCGGCGGCGAAGCCGGCTGGCGGGCGTGGGCCTGTTCGTCGTGGGCCTCGCCCTGGCGATCGGGCTGCACGCGCTGTGGAACGGTTCGACCTACCTCGCCGAGGGCCTGGGCGGGTTCTTCCTGCTGTACCTCGTGGTGCAGGTGCCGTTGTTCGTGCTGGCGGTGGTCTTCGTGGTGCTGCTGCGCAAGGCCGAGCGGTCGCTGACCCGTGCCCGCCTGATCGAGTACGCGCAGGCCGGCTGGTTCACTGCCGCCGAGGTCGAGATGCTCTCGTCGGGGGCGGCGAGGCGCCAGGCGCAGCGCTGGGCCCGCACGCTGCCCGGCGACGGACGCCCGGCGATGCGCGCGTTCATCCGCGACGCCACCCGTCTGGCCTTCGCCCGCCAGCGCCTGGTCACCGGCCGTCCTGCCCCCGCCTACGCCGCCGACGAGGCCCACCTCCTGGCGTCCCTCCAGCACGACCGCCTCGCCCTGGCCGCTGCAGCCACCCCCCGCCCGCGCTGACCCGCGCCTGTTCCGCCTCCACCCCGCGTGTGCGGATCGAGGTGGGTCAGACGGGCGGGGCGTTGAGCCAGGGGAGCGGCAGTGCAGGGCACTCCTCGTCGCCACCGTCGGGTGCGGGCTTCGTCGAGGCGTCGGACGGGGGCATCGTCGAGCCGTCGGCGTGTTGCGTGGTCGGCGTGAGCGAGGCCGACGACTCGAGGATGACGAGGCCGTCGGCTTCGGCCAGGCCGCGCAGCATCGCAGAGCCGGTCCACGCCGTCGGCACGGCTCGGCCGTCGCTCAGACGGTAGGGGGTGACGAAGGCGCTGGGCCGGGTGGTCGGGCGCGCGTCCCGCTCCTCGGCGAGGCGGATGCGGCCGGGTTCGGCGAGCGGCACACCCGCCAGGCCGGCGATCGCGGGCGCGCCCACGAGCAGCAGCCCGACCATGGCGGCGAGCGGGTTCCCCGGCAGCAGCAGCACCAGCCGCCCGTCGGGCAGTCGCGCGAGCGAGGTGGGCCCGCCGGGCCGCACGGCGACCCGGTCGACCACGAACTCCGCGCCCGCGTCCACGAGCGCCTGCCGAACATGATCCACCGCCGACCCGCCGGTGCCCCCCGTCGTCACGATCACCGACGTCCACGGCAGCCCGCCCCCGTCCCCTCGGTGCCCGCCGTCCCGAGCGCCGAAGTCGATCGCGCCCCCGAAGGCCGCGCCGGCCTGTCCGCTCACGTTCTCACCGTCGGTTCCAGCGGGCGTGCCCAGGATGACGCCGCCGGCGTGTCCGCCTTCATCCCTGACCTCGGTTCCGGCGGGCGCGGACAGAGCGTCGGTGTCCACTCCATCATCCTGACCGTGGGTGCCGACGGGACCGTCCGCGACGACCGTGCGGGTAGTTCCGCTCTCACCGGCGGGGGCGGCGGGCGCGGCTGCGAAGACCGCGCGGGTGCGGGCGTAGTCGTCGCCGAGGCGGAGTTCGGCGACGGGCGCCGCGCCGAGCAGCCGCAGCAGGGGAGGCAGGCTGGGCCCGAAGCTGTCCCGCACCTGGCCCGGTCCGGGGGTGCCGGAAGTGACGACCTCGTCGCCGGTGAGCACGAGAGCGACCGTCGGATGCGCGAGAACGGACACAGCGTCGAGCCCGCAGGCGGCCGCCAGCGCCAGCTGGGCCGGGTTCAGCCGAGCGCCGGCCGCAACCAGGACTTCGCCCGCACCCGCCTCGGTCCCCGCTCGCCGGATGTGCTTGCCGTCCGCCCACTCGCCGTCATCCGCGTCTGCAGCGGGTACGACCCACCGTTCGTCGCTCGACGTCACTTCGTCTGCGGAAGCGACCCGCGATTCGAGCGGGTTCGGGGTGGGGGACTCGGAGGCTCGCTCGCTGCGGAGGACTGCGGTGGCGCCGGCCGGGACGATCTGACCGGTCGCTACGCGACAAGCCTCACCGGGGGCGAGCGGTGCGGCGGTTGCACTGCCGGTTCGAGGGCCGTCGGAGATGAGGCGCCAGGGCGGGCGACCTGCGACGGCCCAGCCGTCCATGGCCGAGGAGGCGTAGTGGGGGATGTCGCTCGGCGCGACCACGTCCGCCGCCAGCACCCGACCCGCCGCCTCCACGAGCGTCACCTCGACCGGCGCCAGCCCGGCGGCGACGCCTGCAGCGTGGGCTCGGGTGCGGGCGTCCGGCCAAGAAGAGGCGGCGGAGGGATGGGTCATTCGCCGGCGGCGCGGCGGGCCGCGTACTCCTGCAACAGGGCGTCGGCACGGCGCTCGACGGTGGCGAAGGCGACCGTCTTGTCGACGCGCTCGGATCCGCCGCCGTCGTCGTGCATCCCGGCACCGAGGATCAGGCCCGCGGCGTACCCCACCGCGAAGGTCGTGACGGGGGCTGCCGGACGCACGACCGCGTGCGCCGCCCGACCGGCGAGCGCCAGCACGGCATCGATGTCCACGTCGGAGGGATCGAGGCCGAGGCCGTCGAGCAGAGCCGCCGTCCACTCGACCAGCTTGGTCTGCGGGTCGCGCTGCTCGGCCGCGGGGGTGTCGTTCGTGGTCATCGGGGCTCCGTTCTCGTCGTCGGGGTGGTGCTGTGCTCGATCATGCCCCGGTGGCGGGCGTTCCGCGTCCCGCATTTGTCGGGCGGTCAGCGGACGGCCCCGCTGGAGGCACCGGGGCGGCCGGGAGGACGGAGGAGGCGGGGTCGGAGTAGCCGAAGCGGGTGGCGGCCTCGGGCGTGTCGATGTCGGAGACCGCCTCGGCCGGGAGCGGGACCTCGGTGAGCTCGAGGTCGGCCAGGAGGCGCCACATCGACTGGTCGACCAGACCCTCCGCGCCACCGTTCTCCGCGATCGCGCGGCGGAGGGCGTCAGTGCGCACCAGCACGAGGAGCTGCTGGCGCCTCCCGTCCTCGTCGACTCCGATCCAGCCATCTGCAGAACCGCCCGTCGCGGCGGTGGCGGCTGCGGCGAGCGCCGAGACCGCCAGGTCGACGGCGGGCAGATCGGATGCGACGACGAAGCAGAACGACCCGGTCGCCCCGAGACCGTCGAGACCGTCGAGGGCGTCGAGCGCGCCGATCCCGGCGGCGGTCGCGGCCGCCGGACCCGCGAAGGTCGGCGACTCCCGGGCGAAGACGACATCCGTGCCGAGACCTGCGACGGGCGACCGCACAGCCACGATGCGGTGCGCACCCGCGCGGCGGAGCGCATCCACCGTTCGGCCGAGCAGCGAGCGCCCGTCCCGCTCGAGCAGCGGCTTGTCGCGCCCGCCCAACCGCGACGCCCGCCCGCCCGCCAGCACGACGGCGTCGAACGTGAACGCAGGCACCGACGCAGACCCGGACGCCGACGCAGACCCGAATCCGAACCCACCGGGGCCGGCAGCACCCGACGTGGCACCACCGGGGCCACCCTGATCCGCGATGTCCGCCACGAGTCGCTGTCCTCCGATCAGGTCGAGGTGGTAGACCTTCAAGCATGGGCAGAATCACTGCACGACGCCGGGTCACCCGCCTCACCGTGGGCGGGTCGCGCACGATACGCGAAGACTACCTCGCCGCCGAAGAACCGCTCGAGATCCGCGTCGGAGGCACGTCGCTCGCCATCACGATGCGCACACCCGGCCACGACGTCGATCTGGCCGCCGGCTTCCTCGTCTCCGAGGGGATCATCCGGTCGGCCGACGACTTCGCCGCCGCCCGCTACTGCGTCAGCGCCGAGGGCAACGCCGGCGTCGACGGCAACACCTTCAACGTGCTCGACGTCACCCTGGCCCCCGGTGTGCCCAAGCCCGACCCGAGCCTCGAGCGCAACTTCTACACCACGAGCTCGTGCGGGCTCTGCGGCAAGGCCAGCATCGACGCCGTGCGCACCCTCTCGGCCTACGAGGTGCGCGACGACCTCGGCACGATCGACCCGGCGCTGCTGATCACCTTCCCCGACGCGCTCCGGGCCGGGCAGGACGTCTTCGAGAAGACCGGCGGCCTCCACGCGGCCGGCCTGTTCGACGCCGGCACCGGCGAACTCCTGGTGCTGCGCGAAGACGTCGGTCGGCACAACGCCGTCGACAAGGTCATCGGCTGGGCACTGAAAGAGGGGCTCCTCCCGCTCCGGCACACCGTGCTGATGGTCTCGGGCCGGGCGAGCTTCGAACTCACCCAGAAGGCCTCGATGGCCGGCATCCCGATCCTCGCCGCCGTCTCGGCCCCCTCCTCGCTCGCGGCCGAGCTGGCCGCCGAACTCCGGATGACCCTGATCGGCTTCTTGAGGGGCGACTCGATGGTGATCTACACCGGCTCCGAGCGCGTGCGAGCCGAGGCCCCGACCGCCGAGGTCGCGAACACCGCAGCCGCGACCACCGAAGCCCCGAGCCCCGAGGCCCCGACCACCGAACCCCACCACACCAGAACCCCCGCCCCCGTGGAAGCAGGATCCCGATGACCCGCAAGCCCCCCGTCGACGACCCCGACGCCTCGAACCCCACGGTCACGCATCCCGAGACCTGGGCCACCGGCATCCCGGCGATCACCCACTCGGTCGAGCCGGCCCTTCTCGACCTCGGCCCCCTGCGCAGCGCCAAGCTCTTCACGGCGATCAACCAGAAGGAGGGCTTCGACTGCATGAGCTGCGCCTGGCCCGACCCGGACAAGCGCAAGCACCTCGAGTTCTGCGAGAACGGCGCCAAGGCCGTCACCTGGGAGGCCACGCCCGTCACCGTGCCCGACACGTTCTGGGCCGAGCACTCGGTCACCGACCTGGCCGAGAAGAGCGAGTACTGGCTCGGTATGCAGGGTCGGCTCACCCGCCCGGTCTACAAGCCCGCCGGCGGCGACCACTACGTGCCGATCGAGTGGGACGAGGCCTTCCGCCTGCTCGCCGACACCCTGAACGGCCTCGACTCGCCCGACCAGGCCGCCTTCTACACCAGCGGCCGCGCCTCCAACGAGGTCTCCTTCATCTATCAGTTGTTCGTGCGCGCCTTCGGCACGAACAACATGCCCGACTGCTCGAACATGTGCCACGAGTCCACCGGCAACGCCCTGAGCGACGTCATCGGCGTGGGCAAGTCGACCGTCGTCTACGACGACTTCGAGCGCACGGAGCTCATCATCGTGATGGGCCAGAACCCGGGCACGAACCACCCCCGCATGCTCACCGCGCTCGAGGACGCCAAGCGCAAGGGCACGAAGATCATCGCCGTGAACCCGCTGCCCGAGGCCGGGCTGCTGCGGTTCAAGAACCCCCAGCGCCCCCGCGGCGTGGTGGGCGAGGGCACCAAGATCGCCGACCAGTTCCTCCAGGTGCGGCTCGGTGGCGACATGGCCCTCCTCCAGGCCGTCTCCAAGCGCGTGCTCGAGGCCGAGGCCCGCAACCCCGGCACGGTGCTCGACCATGACTTCCTCGCCGAGCACTGCGTGGGCCTCGAAGAGCTCACCGCCCACCTCGCCCAGCTCGACGAGGCCGAGGTGCTCGAGGCCACCGGTCTGACCTCGGCCGAGATCGACGAGATGGCCGACCGCTACCTCGCCGCCGACCGCGTGATCATCACCTGGGCCATGGGCATCACCCAGCACCGCAAGAGCGTCGACACGATCAAGGAGATCGCCAACCTCCTCCTGCTCCGTGGCAACATCGGCAAGCCCGGCGCCGGGCCCTCGCCCATCCGCGGGCACAGCAACGTGCAGGGCAACCGCACGATGGGCATCTGGGAGCAGATGTCCGACTCCTTCCTCGACTCGCTCGGCGCCGAGTTCTCCTTCGAGCCCCCGCGCGCCCACGGTGTGGATGCGGTGAAGGGGATGCGCGCGATGGAACGCGGCGAGATCAAGGTCTGGTTCGCCCTCGGCGGCAACTTCGTCGGCGCGATCTCCGACACCGCCTTCGCCGAGCGCGCGATGCGCGGCACCGACCTCACCGTGCAGGTCTCGACCAAGCTGAACCGCTCGCACGCGGTCACCGGCGCCGCGGCGATGATCCTGCCCACACTCGGCCGCACCGAGATCGACCACCAGGCCTCCGGCGACCAGTTCGTCACGGTCGAGGACTCGGTCTCGCTGGTGCACGCCTCGCACGGTCGCGTGGAGCCGGTCGCCCCCACGCTGCTCTCCGAGACCGCGATCATCGCCCGCCTCGCCGCCGCGACCCTGGGTGACCGCTACGGCATCGACTGGGCCGGTTTCGAGAACGACTACGACATCATCCGCGAGCACATCGCCCGCGTGGTGCCCGGATGCGAGGACTACAACCGCAAGGTGCGTCAGGAGAACGGCTTCCACCTCCCCAACGGCCCGCGCGACTCCCGCACCTTCACCAACGACATCGGCAAGGCGAAGCTGACGGTGAACGAGCTGGAGCCGGTCGAGCGCCCTGAGGGCCGCCTGCTGCTGCAGACCCTGCGCTCGCACGACCAGTTCAACACCACGATCTACGCGCTGAACGACCGCTACCGCGGCATCAAGAAGGGCCGCGACGTCGTCTTCGTGAACCCCCTCGACCTAGTCGAGCTCGGCTTCGCCGACGGCGACCGGGTGGACGTCTTCAGCGAGTGGAAGGACGAGCCCGACCGGGTGCTCCGCGGCCTCCGGGTCGTCGCTTACCCGACCGCGAAGGGGTGCGCCGCCGCGTACTTCCCCGAGGCCAACGTGCTGGTGCCGCTGGAGAGCACGGCGATCGGGTCGAACACCCCGGTCTCAAAGGCGATCGTCGTGCGGCTCGAGGCCTCGCAGACGGTGTCCTGACCCCGGCACGCGGGGTCGTGACCTCGGCACGCGGGGTTTTGACCTCGGCACGCGGGTGGGATTGGATGGAGTCATGACAGAAGACACTTCGACCAAGCCCGAGATCGACTTCCCCGAGGGCCCGGCCCCGACCACCCTCGAGATCGTCGACCTCGTCGAGGGAACCGGCAAGGAGGCGACCCCCGGCGCCACCGTCGAGGTGCACTACCTCGGCGTCGAGTACGAGACGGGCGACGAGTTCGACTCCTCCTGGGGCCGCGGCGAGACGATCAGCTTCCCGCTGAACGGCCTGATCGCCGGCTGGCAGGAGGGCATCCCCGGCATGAAGGCCGGCGGGCGCCGCAAGCTCACCATCCCGCCGCACCTGGCCTACGGCCCCGAGGGCAGCGGCCACTTCCTGGCCGGCAAGACCCTGATCTTCGTGATCGACCTGATCGACGTCCCGTAGGGCGTTCTCCCAGGGATCACCCGCGCGTCACCTCCGGCCGGATTCCGGCGAGTAGAATTACTTGCCGGATTCCGGGGAGGTGCCGTGGCGGAGACAGAGCTGGCGCGCGAGCGCGAGTACGTGGCGGGGCTGTACGCCCGCCTGGATCGGCTGCGTGCCGAGGCCGAGGCCGAGCTGGCCGCCGTCCGGCGGGAGAGCGTCGGCGGCAACCACCAGTCGCGGTCCGAGCGCGACGCCTTCGCCCGGGTCTACGAAGACCGGATCGCGCAGCTGCGCGAGGTCGGCGAGCGGCTGGCGTTCGGGCGGCTCGAGCTCGTCGATCCGGATGCCGACGGCTCCGACCTGCGGTACATCGGCCGCATCGGGCTCCGTGACGAGAACCTCGAACCCCTGCTGCTCGACTGGCGGGCGCCCCAGGCGCGGGCCTTCTACCAGGCCACGGCGGCGACGCCGCTCGGCGCGCGGGCCCGGCGGCACCTGACGACTCGGGGCCGCGACGTGGTGCGGATCGAGGACGAGGTCTTCGACAGCACCCTCCTCGACGAGGAGGGCACCCAGCTCCAGGGCGAGGGCGCGCTGCTCGCCGCGCTGTCGGCGCAGCGCACCGGCCAGATGCACGACATCGTCTCCACCATCCAGGCCGAGCAGGATCGCGTGATCCGCTCCGAGCTCTCCGGCGTGCTCGTGGTGCAGGGCGGCCCGGGCACCGGCAAGACGGCGGTCGCACTGCACCGCGCCGCCTACCTGCTGTACACCCACCGCGAGCGACTCGGCTCCAGCGGCGTGCTCGTCGTGGGCCCCAGCCGCGCCTTCCTCCAGTACATCAACGCCGTGCTGCCGAGCCTCGGCGAGACCGGCGTCGTGCTCTCGAGCCTCGGCCAGCTCTATCCCGGGCTCGACGTCACCGCCGAAGACACCCCAGCCGTCGCCGCGCTCAAGGGCTCGGCCGAGATGGCCGCACTGGTCCGCCGCGCCGTCCGCTCGCGGCAGCGCGTGCCCGAGGCCGATCAGGTGCTCGAGATCAACGGCGAGAAGCTCGTGCTCCAGCCGTCGGTGATCCAGGATGCGATGACCCGGGCCCGCGAGTCGGGCAAGCCCTACAACGAGGGCCGGGTCTCCTTCGTCAAGTCGGTGCTCGGCCAGCTGACCCGTCAGCTCGCCGACCAGCTGCGCCGGCGCGGGAGCACGGTCGACGACGCCGACCTCGCCTACCTGCGTGAAGACATCCGCACCGCCTACGACGTGCGTGTCGCGCTCAACACGGCCTGGATCCCGCTCACGCCCGAGAAGCTGATCGAGGATCTCTACGCCCGGCCCCAGTGGCTCGCCTCGATCACCGGGCACTGGTCCAAGGCCAAGCGCGAACTCCTCCGCCGCGAGCGCGGTGCGGCCTTCACGGTCTCCGACGTGCCCCTGCTCGACGAGGCGGCCGAGCTGCTCGGCGAGTACGACGCCGGCGACGCGGCCAAGCGCCGCGAGGAGAAAGCCCAGCGCAAGCGCGATCTCGAGAACGCCAAGAACGCGATCCGCAACATGGATGTAGCCGGCCAGGTCTCGGCCGAGTCGGTCGTCGCCGGTTTCGCCGAGCAGACCCTCGCGCTGACCACGGCCGAGCGCGCCGCGTCCGACCGCAGCTGGACCTACGGGCACATCGTGGTCGACGAGGCGCAGGAGCTCTCGCCGATGCAGTGGCGGGTGCTGCTGCGGAAGTCGCCGTTGCGCTCCTTCACCATCGTCGGTGACGTGGCCCAGGCCAGCTCCGCTGCCTCCACCACCAGCTGGGAGGCGACCCTGTCGCCCCTGATCGGCGAGAACTGGCGGCTCGAGGAGCTCACGGTCAACTACCGCACCCCCTCGCAGATCGTGGCTGCGGCCGAACGCGTCGCGGTCGCCTCCGGTCTCGAGGTCACCCGATCCCGCTCGGTGCGCACCACCGAGTGGCCGGTCCGGGCGCTGCCCACCGCATCCGAGTCCGAGTTCGCCGACCAGGTGGTCGCGCTGGCCGACGAGATGGAGGAGTCCGGCGGCACTACCGCGGTCATCGTCCCGTCGTCGCGGCTGGCCGCGCTCACCGGGGTGTTCGCCGAAGCCTTCGGCGACCGGGTCGGGGTCGGAGTGCAGGGGCTGTCGCGCCCGATCGCGCTGCTCGCCCCCGCCGACGCGAAGGGTCTGGAGTTCGACTCGGTCGTCGTGGCGAGCCCGGCCGGCGTGGTGCGCGAGAGCACGCGCGGCGCATCCGCTCTGTACGTGGCGATGACGCGGTCGACCCAGCGGCTCGAGCTGGTGCTGGCGCCGGGCGAGACCGCGCCGGAGGGCCTGGCCGCCGAAGCCGAGGCCTGAGCCTAAAGCTCGGGCTGGGCCTAGGGCTGCGGGTCGTGCGCGTCGTAGGCGCGGAAGCTGTGCACGAAGCGCAGGATGACGGCGGCCGCGGCGACGATCACGATGCCGCCGAGCAGCGGCGGGAACCACAGGGCGGCGAAGACCGAGAGCGCGCCGACGTAGAGGTCGCCCACGCGCGGCCCCCCGGTGACGACGACGGTGAAGACGCCCTGCAGGCGCCCCCGCATGTTGTCGGGCACGGCGGTCTGCAGCATGGTCGAGCGGAAGATCGCGCTCACCTCGTCCGAGGCGCCGGCGCCGGTGAGGGCGAGCGAGGCGAGCACCAGGGCGACCCAGTTCGCGTCGGCGAGTTCCTCCGAGGCTGGCGTGCCGCTCAGGGCCGCGGCCAGGGTCACGACCCCGAAGAGCGCGATGAACACCCCGTACGACTGCACCGCGCGGGCGATCGCCCTGCCCTGCCAGCGGACGTGGCCGAGTCGCCCGGAGAAGATGCTCGCGAGCATGGAGCCGACCGCGAACGCGGCGGTGAGGATGCCGACCGTGATCGGCCCGCCCCCGAGCACCAGCACACCGATCGCGGGGTACAGCACGCGCGGCTGGCCGAAGGTCATCGCGGCGATGTCGATCAGGAACGAGGCGCGGATGTTCGGGGCGCGCCGGAGGAACGCGAAGCCCTGCCGCAACGACTCCAGCCCCGGGCGGTGGATCTCGCCCTCGGGCAGGATCTTCGGCAGGCCCAGGATGCCCACGAAGGCCGAGACGAACAGGATCACGTCGACCGAGTAGGTCCAGCCGAAGCCGACGGTCGCGACGAGCACGCCGGCGAGCGCGGGCCCGACGGTCACCATCACGCCGATCGTGATGCCGTTCAGGGCGGCAGCGGCCGGCAGTAGCTCGCGGGGGAGGATGCGCGGGTAGATCGCCGAGCGGGTGGTCTGGATGACCGTGGCCGCGACGGCGTTCACGGTCGCGAGCGCGTACAGCGCGATCAGGCTGTCGGCGCCCGACCAGGCCAAGGCCGCGAGCGTGGCGGTGGAGCCCCAGGCGACGATCGCCGCGATCAGCGCGACCTTCCTCCGGTCGAAGGCGTCGGCGAGCATCCCGCCGTACAGCCCCGCCACGATCATCGGCAGCAGCGCGAACAGCGCGACGCCGGAGACCGCGACGGTCGACGAGGTGAGCCGGTAGATGTCCAGGCCCACCGCGACGATCGTCATCTGGCTGCCGATGCCCGAGATCGCCTGACCGGCCCAGAGGCGCGCGAACGCCGGGGACGCCCGGAGCGGGGTCAGATCGGCGAAGTGGCTCCGGCGCCGAACAGGTTCGTCCGAGCTCACGCCCGGCTGTTCTGGGCGGCGGCGGCCGCGTTCTTCTCCACGAGGTCCGAGTGGTGGAGGGCCGCGACGTCCGGGTGCGCCCGGAGCCGGCTCTTCAGCGCGTTCTCGCCGTAGGTGCCGAAGATCGGGTTGCCCGGGTCGACGGTGATGCCGTGGGCCTCGGCCGCGAGCTCGGCGGGAAGGGTCAGGACCGGGATCGTCGCGTCCAGCGCGGGGGAGTAGAAGAAGGGGATCGAGATGCGGTCGTCGCCGATCCGGGGCGAGATCACCCGGTGCACGGTCGCCTTGAGGTAGCCGTCGGTCGCGACCTCGAGCAGCTCGCCGATGTTCACCACGAAGGCGTCCTCCAGCGGGGGAGCGTCGATCCACTCGCCGTCCTTCTCCACCTGAAGTCCGCCCTTGCCGGGCTCGACCAGCAGCAGGGTCAGCACACCGCTGTCCTTGTGGGCGCCGACGCCCTGCTTGGGCTCGGGGTCGCTCTTGCCGGGGTAGCGCACGATCTTGATCAGGGTCGAGGGCCGCTCGGCGAAGGCGGCGTCGAACACGTCCTCGGGAGCGCCGAGCGAGACGGCCCAGGCGCGCAGCAGCGTGAGGCTGACCCGGCTGAGCTCGTCGTACCACTCGGCGACGGTCTGCTGCAGCTCGGGCAGAGCGGCCGGCCACTGGTTCGGACCCTCGAGGCGCAGGTAGTCCGGCGTGCCCTCGGTGCGCTCGACCGGCTCGCGCTCGGTGCCGATGTCGATCTGCTCGCGCCAGTCGACCTTGCCCTGGGTGAGCTCGCCGCCGACCCGGGTGTAGCCACGGAAGTGCGGACTCTTCAGGTTCTCGATCGCGAGCTTGTCGGCCTCGGGGAGGTCGAAGAACCGGCGCGAGACCGCCATCACCCGCTCGATCAGCTCGTGGGGCACCCCGTGCCCGGTGAGGTAGAAGAAGCCGTAGTCGTGCGTGGCCTCCCGGAGGTCGATGCGGAAGGCCTCCGCTTCGGTGTCGCCGTCGTTCAGACGGGAGAGGTCGAGCACCGGGAGAGTGGCGGTGCTGAGTGCGTCGAGTGTCATATGTCTGTATCCGTTCCGCGATCTACCAACACCGGACAACTCTGGCGTGTTCCCGCTTCGGAGTCGATTCCCCGGTCGAATTGTTACGGCCGTGTTTCTGGTAGTCTCTACAGGTTGCCGTTCGAACGGCCGCGGATAAAGAGAGCCTCAGCATCGGGCTGGCAGGCACCGCGCAACGAGAGAAAGGGGATCCCATCTATGGCACTCGAAGCAGACGTCAAGAAGGCGATCATCGAAGAGTACGCAACCCACCCCGGTGACACCGGATCCCCCGAAGTGCAGGTCGCAATGATGACCCGTCGCATCAAGGATCTCACCGAGCACCTCAAGGAGCACAAGCACGACCACCACTCGCGTCGTGGTCTGCTGCTGCTCGTGGGCCAGCGTCGTCGCCTCCTCGGCTACCTCCAGGACATCGACATCGACCGCTACCGTTCGCTCATCGAGCGTTTGGGCCTGCGTCGCTAGTCGCGTCTCCCTGGCTTCGAGAAGGCCGTCACCCTGCGGGGTGGCGGCCTTTTTCGTGCGCGGGAATAGAACGGCGGGGTGGTAGGTTGGAGTCAATGTTCATGCAAATGCATGAAGTTGGAAGCGCGACTTGAGAGGTCGACATGCAGTTCGGAATCTTCACCGTCGGAGACGTCACGACCGACCCGACGAACAACACCACCCCCACCGAGAACGAGCGCATCAAGGCGATCCTCACCATCGCGCAGAAGGCCGAGGAAGTGGGCCTGGACGTCTTCGCCCTCGGTGAGCACCACAACGAGCCCTTCGTGCCCTCGAGCCCCACCACCATGCTCGGGTACGTCGCAGCCAAGACCGAGAAGCTCCTGCTCTCGACCGCGACCACCCTGATCACCACGAACGACCCCGTGAAGATCGCCGAGGACTACGCGATGCTCCAGCACGTGGCCGACGGCCGCGTCGACCTGATGATGGGCCGCGGCAACACCGGCCCGGTCTACCCGTGGTTCGGCAAGGACATCCGCCAGGGCATCCCGCTGGCGATCGAGAACTACGCCCTGCTGCGTCGCCTCTGGGACGAGGACGTCGTCGACTGGGAGGGGCAGTTCCGCACGCCGCTCCAGGGGTTCACCGCCACGCCCCGCCCGCTGGACGGCGTCGCGCCCTTCGTCTGGCACGGCAGCATCCGCAGCCCCGAGATCGCCGAGCAGGCCGCCTACTACGGCGACGGCTTCTTCGCTAACCACATCTTCTGGCCCAAGGAGCACTTCCAGCGCCTGATCAACTACTACCGCCAGCGCTTCGAGCACTACGGGCACGGCAAGGCCGACCAGGCCTTCGTCGGACTCGGCGGCCAGGTCTTCATGGCGAAGAACTCGCAGGACGCGGTGAACCAGTTCCGCCCCTACTTCGACAACGCCCCGGTCTACGGACACGGGCCGTCGCTGGAGGACTTCACCGAGCAGACCCCGCTGACCGTGGGAAGCCCGCAGCAGGTCATCGACCGCACCCTCACCTTCCGTGAGACCTTCGGCGACTACCAGCGCCAGCTGTTCCTGATGGACCACGCCGGCCTGCCGCTGAAGACCGTGCTCGAGCAGCTCGACATGCTCGGCGAGCTCGTCGTGCCGACCCTCCGCAAGGAGCTCGACGCCCTGCGCCCCACGCACGTGCCGGACGGCCCGACCCACCAGTCGGAGATCGAGCGCATGGCCGCCCGGAACGCCGCCAAGGCGGTCCAGGATGCCGAGGCCCAGTCGGCCGTCGCCGCGGAGGCCGCGCGCTCGGCCGGCTCCACCACCCCCACCACCGCCCGCAGCGGTGCCGCCTTCGGACTCTGAGGAGCATCGTCATGACCGATCCCATCCGCCTGCAGCTGGTGGCCGTCTCCGCCGGCCTCAGCCAGCCCTCGTCCACCCGCCTGCTCACCGACCGTCTCTCGGACGCGACCGTCTCCGACCTCGACGGCCGGGGGGTCTCGGTCGAGCTCCGCACGATCGACCTCCGCGACCTCGCGCAGGAGATCACCAACAACCTCGTCACGGGCTTCGCCAGCACGAAGCTGCAGGATGCGATCGACGCGGTCGCGAACGCCGACGGACTGATCGCGGTCACCCCGATCTTCACCGCCAGCTACAGCGGGCTGTTCAAGTCGTTCTTCGACGTGATCGACAACACCGCACTGACCGGGCTGCCGACCCTGATCGCGGCGACCGGCGGGACCCCGCGGCACTCGCTGGCGCTGGACCACGCGGTGCGGCCGCTGTTCAGCTACCTGCGCGCGCCGGTCATGCCGACCAGCGTCTTCGCCGCCGCGGAGGACTGGGGCAACGGCTCCACGGAGGACGGCTTCGCCGCACTCCCGGACCGCATCCGCCGCGCCGCCGGCGAACTCGCCGGGGCGATGGAGCACTCCACCCGCTCCAGCCGAGTGATCGACCCCTACGCGCTCGAGGGGTTCAGCCCCGTGGGCGGGTACGGCGCGCAGTAACGCCTCCGGCACCTCGACGAAGGGCCCCGCGGACTCCGGTCTGCGGGGCCTTTTCCGTGAGCTCCGCCGCGACACTCCGGAGCCTGACCCGGGCGTCGGCCGATCGTGCTTACATGGGCCTTATGGCTGTCAGCGTGCGAACCATCCAGACCGCGGTGCCCTCCACCGTCCTGCATCAGGACCAGGTGCGCGACGTGTTCGCCTCGCAGCCCGGGCTGACCCGGCTCGGCACGCGGCTCGTCTCGGCCTCCTTCGACGGCTCCGGGATCGACACCCGGTACACCGTGATCGACGAACTGACGCTCGACACCCAGTCGGAGGAGCCGACCTTCTTCGACCTCGCCTCGGGCCGCCTGCTCGCCCCCTCGACCGGGGTGCGCAACGAGCTGTACATCGAGCGGGCCACCGAGCTCTACGTCGAGGCCGGCCGGAAGGCGCTGGCGGCGGTGCCGGGACTCGAACCCTCCGACATCACCCACGTCGTCACGGTCTCGTGCACCGGCTTCTTCGCCCCTGGCCCGGACTACGTGCTCGTGCGCCGGCTGGGCCTGGCCGCGAGCACCCTCCGCTACCACGTGGGCTTCATGGGCTGCTACGCCGCGTTCCCGGCGCTCCGGATGGCGAAGTCGTTCTGCGAGTCCGACCCGGATGCGGTCGTGCTGGTCGTCAGCGCGGAGCTGTGCACCCTGCACGTGCGCTCCTCGAACGAGTCCGATCAGATCGTCGCCTCCTCGGTGTTCGCGGACGGCGCGGCCGCCGCCATCGTCACGGCCCGCCCGCTGCCGGCATCCGCGACGCCCACGCTCGACCTGGATGCGTTCGAGAGCGTGCTCACCCCGGTCGGCGAGCAGGACATGGCCTGGAAGATCGGCGACGAGGGCTTCGAGATGGTGCTGAGCTCCTACGTGCCGAAGATCATCGACGAGCACATCACCGGCGCGCTCGAGCCGCTGCTGGCGCGCGCGCCGGAGCTCGCCGGTGCCCCCTCGGAGGCGATCGCGCACTGGGCGGTGCACCCGGGCGGGCGGAGCATCCTGGACAAGGTCGAGTCGAAGCTCGGGCTCTCCGAGGAGCAGCTGGTGCCGTCGCGGCGGGTCCTCCGGGAGTTCGGGAACATGTCCAGCGCCACCATCCTGTTCGTGCTGAAGGACATCCTGGAGACGAGCGCGTCCTCGACGGCCGCGACTTCGGGCGGCGCGTCGACGGGGCCCGAGCGGGTCTGCGCGATGGCGTTCGGCCCGGGGCTCACCGTGGAGACGGGGCTGATGACGGTGCGGTCGGGCGTCGGGGCCTGAGCCGTGACCACGTCGCTCCGGAAGCGCGCGGTGCACCTGCGCGAGTACATGGACGACCCGGCGTGCGACCCCGTGCTTCTCGACCGCACGTACCAGCAGTTCCGGCTGATCAACGCGGTCGTCGCCGGCTGGCACGGCACCTATCGCGAGCGGATCCGGCCCCTGCTGTCGCGGGAGACCACCTCCTCGCTCCTGGACATCGGCTGCGGCGGGGGAGATCTCGCGCGGGCGCTGGCCCACTGGGCGAAGAAGGACGGCCTGCAGCTGCAGGTCGCCGGGATCGATCCGGACGAGCGGGCCCTCGCCTTCGCGCAGCGCACCCCGAACCCGGACGGCGTGGTGTTCCGGCGGGTGGACAGCAGCGACCTGGTCGACGCCGGGGCGCGGTTCGACTTCGTGATCTCCAACCACGTGCTGCATCACCTCGACGCCGAGCAGTTGAGCGATCTGCTGATCGATTCCGAGCTGCTCTGCCGCACCCTGGCGATCCACAGCGACATACGGCGCAGCACGGTCGCCTACGCGCTGTTCTCGGTGGGCACGGTGCCGTTCTTCCACCGCTCGTTCATCCGCGACGACGGGCTGACCTCGATCCGCCGCAGCTACACGACCGCTGAACTGCGGGTCGCGGCGCGGCGGGGATGGAACGTGGAGGCGCAGGCGCCCTTCCGCAACCTGCTCACCTACGCGGCCAGCGCCGCCGCTCGCGAGGCCGAGCCGGATCCGGATGCCTGAGTCGGCCGCCGCTGACATCGCTGACGTCGCCGTCGCTGATGTTGCCGACGTCGCAGTCGCCGACGTCGCCGTCGTCGGGGCGGGGCCGGTCGGCGTCTTCCTGGCGGCGGCCCTCGCGGCGGAGGGGCTGGACGTCGTGTTGCTCGAGCGGCGGGCGGGGGAGCGGGAGCACTCGCGGGCGATCGGGATCCACCCGCCGTCGCTCGCGGCACTGGAGCGGCTCGGCGTCGGTGAGGAGATCATCCGGGCCGGGGTGCGGGTCGACCACGGGGTGCTGCGCATCGCGGGCCGCGACGCCGCCGCCCTCGACTTCGGGCGCGTGCCCGAGCGGTTCCCGTTCGTGGTGACCCTGCCCCAGGTGCAGACCGAGCGGATCCTGCGGGCCCGGCTCGAGTCGCTGGCGCCGGGGGCGCTCCGCACCGGGTTCACGGTGGGGCGGATCGAGCCGCTGGCCGGGCGGGTGCGACTGCATCCGGCGGGCGGGAGCGGCCCGGCGGTGCCCGTGGAGGCGCGCCTGGTCGTGGGCGCCGACGGCCCGCTCGGCATCGTGCGCCGCGCCGCGGGACTCGACGCCACGACGCACACCTACCGGCACCGGTACGTGATGGGCGACGTGGCCGACGAGACGAGCGACGGCGCGACGGCCGTGCTCCACCTGCATCCCGACGGGATCGTGGAATCGTTCCCGCTGCCCGGGGGCGTGCGCCGGTGGGTGACCCATCTGCCCGAGACGGCCGGCGAGCCCGGCGCCGCCCCGCCCGCCGCCCCGTCCGCCGCCCTGCTCGCCGAACTCGTGGAGGCCCGCACGGGCATCAGGATCGACCCCGCGACCACCACGATGACCAGCGGTTTCGGGGTGCGGCGCGCCGCCGCGAGCGGCATGACCCGTGGCCGGATGCTGCTGGTCGGCGACGCCGCGCACGAGGTCAGCCCGATCGGGGGCCAGGGGATGAACCTCGGCTGGCTCGATGCCGACGCGCTCGCGCCGCTCGTGCCGGCGGTGCTGCGGACCGGGCGCCGCGAACCGCTGCTCGCCTGGCAGCGCCGCCGTCTCCGGTCGGCCGCGCGGGCGGCGCGGATGGCGGAGTTCAACATGGCAATGGGCAGCCCCTGCGGGCCGGTCGCGTTCGCGGCACGGAGGCTCGTGGTCGCCGGGGCCGCCGGCCCGGTGCTCGCCGGGCGGCTCGCCCGGGCCTTCACGATGCACGGGCTCTGAGCCACCGGCCCGGCCGACCCCGTGCATCCTGACCCGCCGCCGCCGGGCGGCGCGGATCGGAGCACCCGGCCCGCACGGCAGACTAGGGGCATGGACGAGAAGCGCATGTGGAAGCCGATCTGGCGCTGGGAGGTGTTCCTCGTCGCCATGGTGCTCCTGCTGGCGATCGCCGCGAACATCGTGGTGCGCGCCGACTGGCCGGTCGTGAGCCCGGTGCTGACCGTCGCCCTCCTGGTCGTCGCGGTCGGGCTCGCCGTGCTCCTGATCGTGCCGCTGGTCACGACGAAGGGCCGCGACAGCGAGAACTCCCGCAAGACGCTCGAGGGCGTCGAACTGGTGGCCCTCGAGCCGCTCGGCGAGACGCGGGTGAGCCTCCGGGTCGAGGAGAGCGAGCGTCGCCAGACCTCGATCGACGCGGCCGTGGCGACGAGCCGCGACACGCCGGTGGCCGTGCTCACGCCGCGGGCCAGCCGCTGGCTCGGGCGCGAGCTCCGCGTCGCGGTCGACCTGGTCGGCGACGGCGGCGGCATCCACCGGGCCGGCTTCGTGCCGCGCCGGTTCACGGCCGCGCTCGACGAACCGCTCCGGATGCTGACGGACGAGGGTCGTGCGGCCCGGGTCCCGGTCGTGGTCAGCGGGGGCGGCGACGCGCGGTTCGCGGTCGACATCCAGCTCTAGCGCGAGCCATCCTCGGTTCCCAGGGCTTCGCCTGGTAGGCTGGGGATGTCGAGAGCAGGCTGGCAGGAAGCTGGTCCTCGGTGGTGGTGTTCCGGCCGCGCAGCTGCATCCGGAGTATTTCTACTGGTGGCCAGCACGCACACCCTTCGACACACGTTCAGGGAACGTCGTAAATCCCTGTCATTCCCGCCTGCTCCGACGCGAGGAGTCGCACGCCCACACGGGGCCGCGACGCTAAACAAAGGAGAAAGACCTCTTGGAAGGTCCTGAAATCAAATTCGCCGAAGCCGTTCTCGACAACGGCCGTTACGGCACCCGCACGGTCCGCTTCGAGACCGGCCGCCTCGCGCAGCAGGCTCAGGGAGCCGTCGCCGCGTACCTCGACGAGGAGACCATGCTGCTCTCCGCGACGAGCGTGAGCAAGCACCCGAAAGACAACTTCGACTTCTTCCCGCTGACGATCGACGTCGAAGAGCGTTCCTACGCCGCCGGCAAGATCCCCGGCTCGTTCTTCCGCCGCGAGGGTCGCCCCTCGACCGAGGCCATCCTGGTCTGCCGTCTGATCGACCGCCCCCTGCGTCCGTCGTTCGTCAACGGACTCCGCAACGAGGTCCAGGTCGTCATCACGGTGCTGAGCATCGCCCCTGACGAGTTCTACGACGCGCTGGCCATCAACGCGGCCTCCGCCTCGAGCCAGATCTCGGGCATCCCGTTCTCGGGGCCGATCGGTGGCGTGCGCCTCGCGCTCATGCCCGGCTACGGCACCGAGCCCGACCAGTGGGTCGCGTTCCCGAAGTACTCCCAGCTCGAGGAGGCCGTCTTCGACCTCGTCGTCGCCGGCCGTGTCGTCACCGACCGTGACGGCAACCAGGACGTCGCGATCATGATGGTCGAGGCCGAGGCCACCGAGAACAGCTGGAACCTGATCAAGGGCGGGGCCGTCAAGCCCAACGAGGCGATCGTGGCCGAGGGCCTCGAGGCCGCCAAGCCCTTCATCAAGCAGCTCGTCGAGGCGCAGGCCTCGATGGCGCAGCAGGCGAACAAGGCCGTGCACGAGTACCCCGTGTTCCTGCCCTACACGCAGGCCGCCTACGACGCCGTCGCCGAGCTCTCCTACGACGAGCTCGTCTCCGTCTACCAGATCGCCGACAAGATCGAGCGTCAGGATGCGGACGACGCGCTGAAGGACCGCGTGAAGGCCGCCGTCGCCGCCAAGGTCGAAGCCGGTGAGCTCGAGCCCGAGGTCCTGGGCATGGTGTCCGCCGCGTACAAGTCCGTCACGAAGGTGGTCGTCCGCGGCCGCATCCTCCGCGACGGCGTGCGCATCGACGGGCGCGGCCTGGCCGACATCCGCCCGCTCGACGCCGAGGTCGCGGTCATCCCGCGCGTGCACGGTTCGGCGATCTTCCAGCGCGGCGAGACCCAGATCCTGGGCGTCACCACGCTGAACATGCTGAAGATGGAGCAGCAGATCGACTCGCTGTCGCCCATCACCAAGAAGCGCTACATGCACCACTACAACTTCCCGCCCTACTCGACCGGTGAGACCGGCCGCGTGGGTTCGCCGAAGCGTCGCGAGATCGGGCACGGCTTCCTCGCCGAGCGCGCCCTCGTGCCGGTGCTGCCGAGCCGCGAGGAGTTCCCCTACGCGATCCGTCAGGTCTCCGAGGCCCTCGGGTCCAACGGGTCGACCTCGATGGGTTCCGTCTGCGCCTCGACCCTGTCCCTGCTGAACGCCGGTGTGCCGCTGCGCGCCCCGGTAGCCGGTATCGCGATGGGCCTCGTCTCCGACGAGGTCGACGGCGAGACCCGCTACGCCGCCCTCACCGACATCCTCGGTGCGGAGGACGCGCTCGGCGACATGGACTTCAAGGTCGCCGGTACGTCTGAGTTCATCACCGCGATCCAGCTCGACACCAAGCTCGACGGCATCCCGACCTCGGTTCTGGACGGCGCGCTCAAGCAGGCGAAGGCCGCGCGCGACGCGATCCTCTCCGTGCTGAACTCGGCGATCGATGCTCCCGACGAGATGGCCCCGACCGCGCCCCGCGTGATCTCGGTGCAGATCCCCGTCGACAAGATCGGCGAGCTGATCGGCCCGAAGGGCAAGACGATCAACGCGATCCAGGACGAGACCGGCGCCGACATCTCGATCGAAGAAGACGGAACCGTGTACATCGGCGCCGTCGACGGCCCCTCGGCCGAGGCCGCGCGTGCGCAGGTCAACGCCATCGCGAACCCGCAGAACCCGGAGATCGGCGAGCAGTTCCTCGGAACCGTCGTGAAGCTCGCCACCTTCGGCGCCTTCATCTCGCTCCTTCCGGGCAAGGACGGCCTGCTGCACATCTCCGAGGTGCGCAAGCTCGCCGGTGGCAAGCGCGTCGAGAACGTCGAGGACGTGCTCGGGGTCGGCCAGAAGATCCTGGTGGAGATCACCAAGATCGACGACCGTGGAAAGCTCTCGCTCGCCCCCGTCCTCGCCGAGGCGGCCGACACCGAGGGCTCCGCGGCCCACAGCGAGGGCCCCGAGGCCCCCGCAGAGGGCTGAGTTAGCTGCCGGAGGGCCTGCGCTTCGCGCAGGCTCTCCGGGTCACGCCGGTCACTGCCCGGCGTGACGCGACATGTGAACGGGTGGTCGCTGACGCGGCCGCCCATTCACCTTTTGCTGTGTTAGTTGCCGGAGGGCCTGTGCTTCGCGCAGGCTCTCCGGGTCACGCCGGTCCCTGCCCGGCGTGACGCGACATGTGAATGGGTGGTCGCTCGCGCGGCCGCCCATTCACCTTGTCTCGGCTTTTCGAAGGCCCGTCACGCGTTCCGTGGCGGGCCTTTCCCGCACCCAAAGCCTCGGTACGGCAGACGGACGCAACGGGCCGTACTCGACGACCCATGGTGAGCGCGCGGCCGCGCCAGCGACCGCACGCGAACATGTCGCGCGGCGCCGGGCGGGGACCGGCGACGCCCGGTGCAGCCGCGCGCAGCACGGCCGCACCGGCAACAGCACACCACCGGCAACAACACAGCCAACACCCCCACCACCCAAGTAGGGTGGTGACCGATGAATGGCGCTGTTGCACTTCCCCTGGACCTTGCAGAACTTTCCATCGGCGACGAAGCCGACGGGGTGGTGCGTCGGACGATCCTGCCGAGCGGGGTGCGCATCCTCACCGAGCACATCCCGGGTTCGCGCAGTGCCACGATCGGCTACTGGGTGGCCGCCGGCTCGCGCGACGAACTGGGCGCCACCGGGTCTACCCCGTCGCGGTACGGCTCGACGCACTTCCTCGAGCACCTGCTGTTCAAGGGCACGCCCTCCCGCTCCGCTCTCGACATCGCGATCGCCTTCGACTCGGTCGGCGGCGAGCACAACGCGGTGACGAGCAAGGAGTACACCTGCTACTACGCGAAGGTGCGCGACGCCGATCTGCCGATGGCGGTCGACGTGCTCTCCGACATGGTCACCTCGGCCCTGCTCGACCGGGACGAGTTCGAGACCGAGCGCGGTGTCATCCTCGAAGAGCTGGCGATGGCCGAGGACGACCCGGGCGACGTCGCGGGGGAGCGCCTGTTCGAGGCGGTGCTCGGCGACAACCCGCTGGGCCGCCCCGTCGGCGGCACTCCCGAGGCGATCAGGGCCGTCACCCGCGACGCGGTGTGGGAGCACTACCGCGCCAACTACAACCCGCACGAGCTGGTCGTGACCGCAGCCGGTGCGGTCGACCACGACAGCCTGGTCGCCGCCGTGACCCGCACCCTCGGCGCCTCCGACTGGGATCTCGAGACCCCCCACGCCCCGCGAGCCCGCCGGAGTCCCGCCTCGAGCGTCGGCGCGTTCCTCGCCCCGGGCCGCCCGCTCACCGTCGTCACCAAGCCCACCGAGCAGGCCAGCGTCATGCTGGGCCTGCCCGGACTCGTCGCCGGCGACGACCGCCGCTCGACCATGGGCGTGCTCAACTCCGTCTTCGGCGGCGGGATGTCGTCGCGCCTGTTCCAGGAGATCCGCGAGAAGCGCGGCCTGGCCTACTCGGTCTACTCCTACGCGGCCAGCTACTCGGATGCGGGCGTGTTCCTGATGTACGCCGGCTGCACCCCCGGCCGCGAGGGCACCGTCAGCGAGCTCCTGCTGAGCGAACTGCACCGCCTCGCCGACGAGGGCATCAGCGCCGACGAACTGCGTCGCGCCCAGGGCCAGCTCTCGGGTTCGGCCGCTCTGGCGCTGGAGGACAGCGACACCCGGATGTCGCGCCTCGGCCGCTCCGAGCTCACTCTCGGCGAGTTCGTCGACCTCGACGAGAGCGTGCGCCGCCTGATGGAGGTCAGCGCCGACGACGTGCAGGCCCTCGCCCGCGACCTCGTGTCCGGACCGGTCAGCATCGCCGCGGTCGGCCCCGTCGACGAAGCGGCCTTCGCCCAGGTGGTGCCCGTCGCATGACGCACACCCTGTACCTGGTGCGCCACGGCGAGCAGCTCGACGCCGAGCACGGCGTGGTCGACGGTCCGCTGTCGCCGCGGGGGCAACGCCAGTCGCGCCTGATCGCCGACCGTCTCGGCGGCGTGCCGTTCGACAACGTCTGGCACTCGCCGCTGCAGCGGGCCGAGCAGACCGCTCTGATCATGAGCGAGCACCTCCCGGCCCTCGACCCGCAGCCGACGGCCCTGCTGTTCGACTGCGTGCCCACCGGCTATTCGCCCCAGATGCCGCACACCTTCGAGCCCTTCTTCAACTCCGTCACCGACGACGAGGTCGAGGCCGGGCGTGCCCAGATGTCGGATGCGGTGGCCGAGTTCCTGACCCCGTCGCGCGGCACGACCCACGACCTCCTGATCACGCACAACTTCGTGATCGCCTGGTTCGTGCGCGAGGCGATGGATGCGCCCGAGTGGCGCTGGGCGGGCCTGAACCAGGCGCACTGCGGCCTCACGATCATCCGCTACAAGACCGGCCGCCTGCCCGAGCTGGTCGCGCACAACGACCTCGGCCACCTGCCCGTAGAACTGCGGACCGGCGTGAACGACCCCCAGCCCTACTGACCCGCCGGTAGATTGGAACCATGACTACGAAGGTTGCCGTCGTGGGTGCGACGGGCAAGATGGGCCGTCTCTTCATCGAGCTGATCGACGGGATGCCCGACTTCGAGCTGGTCGCCGGGCTCGACTCCCGGAGCGATCTCAGCGAGATGCTCCCCGCCGACCTGGTGGTCGACGTGACCGTGCCCGGCGTCAGCGGCTCGGTCGTGGAGTACGCGGTGGCCCACGGCAAGAACGTGCTCATCGGCACCTCCGGCTGGTCGGCCGAACGGATCACGGCGCTCGCGCGCACGCTCGGCGACCCGCCCGCATCCGGTGTCGTCGTCATCCCGAACTTCTCGATCGGCTCGGTGCTCGCGACCTCGTTCGCCGCCATGGCCGCCCGGTTCTTCGACTCGATCGAGATCGTCGAGGCGCACGCGGCCACGAAGATCGACTCGCCGTCGGGCACCGCGGTCAGGACGGCCGAGCTGATGAGCGCGGCCCGTGCCGCCCTCGGCCCGGTCTCGGCACCGCACACCGACCAGCGCGCGCGGGGTCAGCGGGTGGCGAGCATCCCGATCCACAGCCTGCGGCTGAACGGCGTCGTCGCCAAGCAGGACGTCGTGCTCGGCGGCACCGGCGAGGTGCTGACCCTGACGCACGAGACGATCTCGCCCCAGGCCTACGCCGCCGGCATCGTCGTGGCGCTGCGCGCGGCGGCCGGGATGCGCGGGGTCGTGGTGGGGCTGGACCGCCTCATCGACCTCGGCGGGCAGACCGGCACGCCCGGCACCGCCGCCGACGGCGACGCGGCCCCCGAGAACGTCTCAGGACAGGCCGCGACGGCCACGAGCGTTCCCCGATGAAGAGCAGGTTCGCCGCGCTGTTCATGGCGCTGCTGCTCGCGGTCTACCTGGTGCTGGTCGGTCAGCGCGCCGTGATGTTCGTGATGACCGGGGAGCCGATCGGCATCGCCATCGGCGTGGCCCTGATCGTGCTGCCGATCGTCGGCGCCTGGGCGCTGGTGCGCGAGCTGATGTTCGGCTTCCGCACCGAGCAGCTGATCGGCCGCCTCGAGCGCGAGGGCGAGCTGCCGGTCGACGACCTGCCGAAGAAGGCCAGCGGCCGACCGCTCCGGGAGGCCGCGGACGAGGAGTTCCCGCTGTACCGCGACGAGGTCGAGCGCGACGAGAGCGATTGGCGGGCCTGGTTCCGGCTCGGCCTCGCCTACGACGCGAGCGGAGACCGCCGTCGGGCGCGCAAGGCGATCCGCACCGCGATCGCGCTCGAGCAGGGACAGCGACGGGCGAAGGCGGCCTGAGGCACCTCAGAGCGACCGGCTGATCGCCTCGCCGATCGTCTCGTCGCGGAAGACGAAGCCGTCGTCCTGCAGCTTCTGGCTCGAGACGTCCTGATCCGCCAGCAGCAGGTCGCGCCCCGCATCCGCCAGCACGGTCTTGAGCGCCCACGCCGGTGTCTTCAGCCAGTACGGCCGGTTGAGTTCGGAGGCCAGTTCGCGCACGATCACGCTCGCCGGCACCGGCTGCGGCCCCGTGAGGTCGACCGGCCCCGCCAGCTTCGACGTGATCAGGTGCCGGATGGCGGCGGCCTCGTCGTGCAGGCTGATCCAGGGCCAGATCTGCTCGCCGCTGCCGATCGGCCCGGCGAGGCCGAACTTCGCAAGCAGGGCGAGCGGCTTCAACGCCCCGCCGCCCTTGCCGACCACGAGCCCGGTGCGAACCGTCACGAGCCGCGTGACCTCGGCGGCGGGCTGCGCGGCGCGCTCCCAGGCGTCGCTGACCTTCGCGAGGAAGCCGGTGCCGACGGGGGAGGCCTCGGTGAGCAGCTCGCCCGGGCGGTCGCCGTAGAAGCCGACCGCCGAACCGCTGATGAAGACGGCCGGGGGAGCGTCGTGACGCCGGATCGCCTGGGTGAGCGTGCTGGTCGCCTGAAGGCGCGACTGGAGGATCTCGCGCTTGTACGACAGGGTCCACGGCAGCCGGGAGATCGAGGCGCCGGAGAGGTTGACCACCGCGTCGACGCCGTCGAGGATCGAGGTCTTCAGCCAGCCGGCCTCCGGATCCCAGCTGCGCTCGGTCGCGCTGCGCGCCGGCCGGCGCACCAGGATCTGCACGGTGTACCCGGCGGCCCTGAGTTGCGCGGCGAGCTCGGTGCCGATGAATCCGGAGCCGCCCGCGATCAGGACCGTCCCCGGCCCCGCCCCGGTCGATCCGCCCGTCGCGTCGTTCGTCGCAGCCATCGGTGACCCTCCTGTCGGTGCCTCCAGACTATTGCGCCGGGCGCTCTCGTGACGGGTTCTCACGGCGTGCTAGCCTTAAGTCGTGCGTTTTGGTCTGCTCCTTCTTAGCTGCCGCGACGAGTCCTAGTTCTCAGGCCTCCCTCGTCGCGGAGTTCGCCGTTGGCTGACCACCCGGGTTCGACCCACACGAAGAGGGACACACGATGAAGAACAATCAGGCCGCCTCGGCCATGCCGATCCACAAGTACCGCCCGTACCACGAGCAGTTCTCGGTCGATCTGCCCGACCGCACCTGGCCGTCGAAGCACGTGACCGAAGCGCCGCGCTGGTGCGCCGTCGACCTGCGCGACGGCAACCAGGCGCTCATCGACCCGATGAGCCCCGAGCGCAAGCGCATCATGTTCGATCTGCTGGTGCGGATGGGCTACAAGGAGATCGAGGTCGGCTTCCCGAGCGCCAGCCAGACCGACTTCGATTTCGTCCGTTCGCTGATCGACGAGGACGCGATCCCGGACGACGTCACCATCCAGGTGCTGACCCAGGCGCGCGAGCACCTGATCCGCCGCACCTACGAGTCGATCGCGGGCGCCAAGCAGGCCGTGGTGCACCTCTACAACTCCACGAGCATCCTGCAGCGCGACGTGGTGTTCCGCACCGACCGTCAGGGGATCGTCGACATCGCCCTGGAGGGCGCCCGGCTGTGCCGCGAGTTCGAGAAGACCATCCCGGGCACCACCGTCTACTACGAGTACTCGCCCGAGAGCTACACCGGCACCGAGCTGGAGTTCGCGCTCGAGATCTGCAACCAGGTGATCGAGGTCTTCGAGCCCACGCCCGAGCGCAAGGTGATCATCAACCTGCCTTCGACGGTCGAGATGGCGAGCCCGAACGTCTACGCCGACTCGATCGAGTGGATGAGCCGCCGCCTGGCGCACCGCGAGAACGTCATCCTGTCGCTGCACCCCCACAACGACCGCGGCACGGCCGTGGCCGCCGCCGAGCTCGGCTACCTGGCCGGCGCCGACCGCATCGAGGGGTGCCTGTTCGGCAACGGCGAGCGCACCGGCAACGTCGACCTGGTCGCCCTGGGCATCAACCTGTTCACCCAGGGCATCGATCCGCAGATCGACTTCTCCGACCTCGACGACGTGCGGCGCACGGCGGAGTACTGCAACCAGCTGCGCGTGCACGAGCGGAGCCCCTGGGCAGGCGACCTGGTCTACACCGCCTTCAGCGGCTCGCACCAGGATGCGATCAAGAAGGGCTTCGAGGCGATGGCGGCCGACGCCAAGGAGCAGGGGAAGGACGTCGACGACCTGGTCTGGGCCGTTCCCTACCTGCCGGTCGACCCGAAGGATCTGGGCCGCTCGTACGAGGCGGTCATCCGGGTCAACTCGCAGTCGGGCAAGGGCGGCGTGGCCTACCTGCTGAAGACCGACCACGCGATCGACCTGCCGCGCAAGCTGCAGATCGAGTTCTCCGGCGTGGTGCAGGCCAAGACGGATGCGGAGGGCGGCGAGGTCACGAGCGACCAGATCTGGTCGATCTTCAACGACGAGTACCTGCCGGCCCCGGCCGACCGGGTCGAGGACAAGTGGGGCCGCTTCGAGCTGACCCGCACCCGCACGGCGAGCGACCTGGGCGGCTCGGTGTCGCTCGAGGTCGAGCTGCGCGTCGGCGACGAGGTGATCGACGCCTCGGCCACCGGCAACGGCCCGATCGCCGCGTTCCTCAACGTGATGAGCGAGCAGGGCGTGGAGATCAAGCTCTACGACTACGTCGAGCACGCGCTGAGCGCCTCCGGCGACGCGCTGGCCGCGGCCTACGTCGAGCTGCAGGTCGACGGCAACCGGCTCTGGGGTGTGGGCATCGACGCCGACATCTCGACGGCCTCGCTCAAGGCCGTCGTCAGCGCGGTGAACCGGGCCATCCGGGTCGCCGACGCCGACCGGGAGCTGGCCGCGGTCTGACCGCTACAGTGAGCTCATGTTCTGGCATGTGCTCGGCGGGCTGATACCGCTCGCCTTCGCGGTCATCATCTCCCCGCTCCCTCTGGTCGCCGTCATCACGCTGATGCTGGGGCCGAGGGGGCGGGGGAACGCCCTCCTGTTCGCGGTGGTCTTCGCGGTGGGGTTCTTCGCCCTGACCCTGGCCTTCGCCTCGGGGTCGAAGGGCACGACGCAGAGCGATTCGTTCTTCGCGCAGCTGCTGCACATCGTGCTCGGCTTCGCGTTCGCCGCGCTGTTCTTCTTCCTCGCCTATCGGAGCTGGAAGAAGCGGCCGCGGAAGGGCGTGCCGGCGGTGGAACCGAAGTGGCTCGTCGCGATGGACTCGTTCGGGGTGGTGAAGACGGCCGGGCTCGCCCTCGTGCTGGCGATCGCCAACGCCAAGAACGTGCCCGTCGCGATCGCGGCCGGGGCGGAGATCGGTGCCGCCGACCTCGCCTGGGGGCTCGTCTTCGTGGCCTGCGCGGTGTTCGCCGTGATCTCCTCGCTCGGCCTGATCGCGGTGGCCGTGCTCGGCGGCAGCCCGTCCGCGACCGGGCTGCTGACCTCGGCGAAGGCCGGTCTCATCCGGCACAACGCCCTGATCATGGTGGTGCTGTTCGTCATCCTCGGGGCGCTGCAGCTGGGCAAGGCCTTCGAGGCGTTCTGAGCCGACGTGTTCTGAGCAGACGTGTTCTGAGCCGGCGCGTTCTGAGCCGGCGCGTTCTGAGCCGAGCAGGGACGACCCGCGGCGTTCAGCCGTCGTGGTGCTCGGCCGAGTGATACTTGAGAGGTGCCCACCTACCGAGACGAAGCCGTGGTGCTGCGCACCCACAAGCTGGGTGAGGCCGACCGGATCGTGACGATGCTCACGCGCCAGCACGGCAAGGTGCGCGCGGTCGCCCGGGGGGTCAGGCGCACGGGCTCGAAGTTCGGCGCCCGGCTCGAGCCGTTCATGGTGGCCGACGTGCAGTTCTACGAGGGGCGCTCGCTCGACACCATCACCCAGGCGGTGACGATCGGATCGTACGGCGCCGAGATCTCGAGCGACTACGCCAGCTACACGGCCGCGACCGCGATGGTCGAGACCGCCGACAAGCTCACCGAGGAGGAGCCGTCGCTGCAGCAGTACCTGCTGCTGGTCGGCGCCCTCCGTTCGCTCGCTCGCGGGGAGCACGGGTCGACGCTGACCCTCGACTCCTACCTGCTCCGCGCCCTGTCGATGGCCGGGTGGGCGCCGAGCTTCCACGACTGCGCGGTCACCGGCGAGGCCGGCCCGCACTCGGCGTTCGTCGTGCAGCTGGGCGGGGTGGTCAGCGACGAGGTCGCGCCGCCCGGCACCCCGCGGCTGGATCTCAGCACGCTCGAACTGCTCTCGGCCCTGCTGACCGGCGACTGGGCGGTCGCCGACGCGAGCGACTCGGCGATCCGGTCGCGGGCCAGCGGTATCGTGGCGGCGTACACGCAATGGCACCTCGAACGCGGGCTCCGCTCCCTGGAGCACGTCGAACGGTCGCAGAAGACGAAAGCGCAGACGTGAGAACTCCCGCAGAACCGTTCCGTCCCCTCGACTGGACCGGGCTCCAGCCCCCTCCCGTCCCGCTCGCCGCGGTGCCGCAGCACGTCGCCATCGTGATGGACGGCAACGGACGATGGGCGAACCAGCGCGGCCTCACCCGCGTGGAGGGTCACCGGGCGGGCGAGGCGGCGCTGCTGGACGTGGTCGCCGGCGCCATCCAGATCGGGGTCAAGCACATCTCGGTCTACGCCTTCTCGACCGAGAACTGGAAGCGGTCGCCCGACGAGGTGCGGTTCCTGATGGGATTCAACCGGGAGGTGCTGCACCGCCGACGCGACCAGCTGAACGAGTGGGGTGTGCGCATCCGCTGGGCCGGCCGCAAGCCCCGCCTCTGGGCCTCGGTGATCAAGGAGCTGCAGTTCGCCGAGCGGATGACGGCGCACAACTCCACCCTGACCCTCACGATGTGCGTCAACTACGGCGGCCGCAACGAGATCACGGATGCGGTGCGCGCGATCGCCGACGAGGTGGCGGCCGGGCGGCTGCGCCCGTCGGCCGTCTCGGAGAAGCTGATCCAGCGCCACCTCTACGTTCCCGACCTGCCCGACGTCGACCTCTTCGTGCGCAGCTCGGGGGAGCAGCGCACGAGCAACTTCCTGCCCTGGCAGTCGGTCTATGCCGAGATGGTCTTCCTCGACCGGCTCTGGCCCGACTTCACGCGGGTCGATCTCTGGCAGGCGATCGAGCACTACGCCGGGCGCAACCGCCGTTTCGGTGGCGCGGTCGACACCCCGACCGCGACGGCCGAGCCGGAATAACCGCGTCGGCCGCGCGTTGACCTTGAGGTGAGCGAAGCAATCAAGATCGACGTGTGGTCCGACGTCGCCTGCCCGTGGTGCTACATCGGCAAGCGCAAACTCGAGAACGGCCTGGCGGAGTACGCCACCGGGGAAGGCGCGCTGGAGGTCGAGGTCGAGTACCACTCCTTCGAGCTCTCGCCCGACACCCCGGTCGACTTCGACGGCACCACCACCTCCTACCTGGCCGATCGAAAAGGAATGCCGGTCGCCCAGGTCGAGCAGATGCTCGAGCGGGTCACCGGCATCGCGGCCGAGGTCGGCCTCGACTACCACTTCGACAGCGTCAAGCACACCAACACGGTGAAGGCGCACCAGCTGATCCACTACGCCAAGGCGCACGGGGTGCAGCTCGAGGCGAAGGAGCGGCTGCTCAAGGCCTACTTCGTCGAGGGCCGGCACGTCGGGCGGGTCGAGGATCTCGCCGACCTGGCCGTGGAGATGGGGCTCGACCGCGACGACGTGCTGCGCTCGCTCGAAGCCGACGAGTACCTTCCCGCCGTGCACGCCGACCAGCAGCAGGCGATCGCCTACGGCATCCAGGGCGTGCCGTTCTTCGTCATCGACGGCCGGTACGGCGTCTCGGGCGCGCAGGAGGCCGCGGCCTTCGTGCAGGTGCTGGAGCAGGTCGGCTCCGAGCGCGTCGAGGTCGGCTCGTGAGCGCGGAACCGGGGTCGGTCGTGACCGAGGTCGCGCCGGATGCCGGAACAGAGACCCGGGCGCCGTTCGCCGGCGGGCTCACGCTGCTCGGCGGGCCGGGAGTCGTCTGCGAGGGCGACTCCTGCGCGCTGCCGGGCGAGGGCGGGGTCAGCGCGGAGTGATCGGCTCCGAGATGTCGGCGACGACCGCGCCGAGCTTCTCGGCGAGCAGGTCGGCGTCGACGTAGGCGCTGTGGCCGTGCGCCCCGGCGCCCATCGCGACGCGGCGACCCGAGAACGCCGAGTCCTGGTAGACCGGCCACGCGGTCGTGCTGCCGAGCGGGGTGATCGTGCCGCGCTCGTAGCCGGTCGCCTCCTTCGCGACGTCCTGGTGCGGCATCGAGAGCTTGTTCACACCGACCAGGGCCCGCAGCTTCGGCCAGCTGATCTGACGGTCCCCCGGGATCAGGGCGAACAGGAAGCCTCCGTCGTGGCGCTTGACCACGAGGCTCTTCATCACGTCGCCGGGCTCGAGGTCGAGCAGCCGCGCCGCCTCCTCGAGCGACCCGGCCGCCGGTCGCTCCACGATCTCCACCGGGATGCCGCGCTCGGCCGCATCGCGGAGCACTCGGTCGGTGCCGGATGCCTCGGTGCCGGATGCGTCGGTGCCGGTTGCGTCGGTGCCGGTTGCCTCGGTCTGGGGGTTCGTCTCGTCACTCACAGGTCCATTGAACCCGATCTCCGTCCACAGGATTCCCCCGCCTGACCGAACCGCCCCATCCGTCTGGGAGAATTGACCTCGATGTCCACTACAACCCCTGTCGTCCAGGCCCCGCCGGCACTCGCGATCGGCCCCATTGCGCTCGACGTGCCCGTCGTGCTCGCGCCGATGGCCGGCATCACGAACACCGCGTTCCGCCGGCTCTGCCGCGAGTTCGGCGCCGGTCTCTACGTGAGCGAGATGATCACGAGCCGCGCCCTGGTCGAGCGCACGCCCGAGACCATGCGGCTCATCCAGCACCACCCCTCCGAGACCCCGCGCTCGATCCAGCTCTACGGGGTCGACCCGGCGACCATGGCGGCCGCCGCCCGCATCCTCGTCGAGGAGGATCGCACCGACCACATCGACATGAACTTCGGCTGCCCGGTGCCCAAGGTCACCCGCAAGGGCGGCGGGGCGGCACTGCCCTGGAAGCTCGACCTGTTCCGCGAGATCGTGGAGTCGGTGGTCGACGCCGCCGGTGACATCCCGGTCACGGTCAAGATGCGCAAGGGCATCGACACCGACCACCTCACCTACCTCGAGGCCGCGAAGGCGGCCGAGGGGGCGGGCGCCGCCGCCATCGCGCTGCATGCCCGCACGGCCGCCGACTTCTACAGCGGTCAGGCCGACTGGTCGGCGATCACTCGGCTGAAAGAGACCATCACGAGCATCCCCGTGCTCGGCAACGGCGACATCTGGTCGGGCGAGGACGGGGTGCGGATGATGGACGAGACGGGCTGCGACGGCGTGGTCGTCGGCCGCGGCTGCCTGGGCCGGCCCTGGCTGTTCGGCGACCTGGCCGCGGCCTTCCGGGTGCGCTCGGGCGAGCTCTCCGCGGCGGAGGCCGAGGCGCTCCGGGCCGCTCCCTCGCTCGGCGACGTGGCGAAGACCCTGCGGCGCCACACCGAGCTGCTGGCCGAGTTCTTCGGCGACGAGGATCGCGCGTGCCGCGACATCCGCAAGCACGTCGCCTGGTACCTCAAGGGCTACCCGGCCGGGCACGAGGTGCGGGCAGCGCTCAGCACGGTGACCAGCCTGGCGGCGATGGACGAGATCCTCGCCACCCTCGACTGGTCGCTGCCCTACCCGGGCGCCGACGCCGAGGGGCCGCGCGGGCGGGCGGGCAGCCCGAAGAACCCGTCGCTGCCCGAGCACTGGCTCGAATCCCGCACGCTCGCCGGCGCCGGCCGCGCCGATCTGGCGGATGCAGAACTGAGCCACAGCGGTGGCTGAGGCGTTCGAGAACTTGATGACCTTCGCGCCGACGAAGGGGTACACCGACTCCGACGCGGAGCGCCTCCTGCCGGAGGAGCACTACACCCGGCGCAGCGACTTCGCGCGCGACCGCGCCCGCATCCTGCACTCCTCGTCGCTTCGCCGTCTGGCGGCGAAGACCCAGGTGCTGAGCCCCACGGTCGTCGCCGACTTCGCGCGCAACCGGCTCACCCACTCTCTCGAGGTGGCCCAGGTCGGCCGCGAACTCGCGACCAGCCTCGATCTCGACCCCGACGTCGTCGACTCGGCCTGTCTCGCGCACGACCTCGGGCATCCGCCGTTCGGGCACAACGGCGAGCGCGCCCTGAACGACTGGGCCGCCGACATCGGCGGCTTCGAGGGCAACGCGCAGAGCCTGCGCATCCTCAGCCGACTCGAGCCGAAGGTGATCGCGGCCGACGGCCGCAGCTACGGCCTCAACCTCACCCGGGCGAGCCTGGATGCCAGTTGCAAGTACCCGTGGACGGTGGATGCCCCGGTCGCCGACCCCTCGGGGCGCCTCAAGTACGGGGTCTACGCCGACGACGTCCCGGTGTTCGAGTGGCTGCGCCGCGGGGCCCCCGAGCGCACGCTCTGCGTCGAGGCCCAGGTGATGGATCTGTCGGACGACATCGCCTACTCGGTGCACGACTTCGAGGATGCGGTGCTGAACGGCTACATCGACGTCGAGGTGCTGGGCGCCCGCGTCGACCACGCGGCGCTGGTGCGCAGCATCCACGCCCGCGCGGGCGGAGGCTTCGACCTCGACGAGCTGACCGAGGCCTTCGATCGCCTCGACTCGCTGCAGGTCTGGCTCTCGGAGTGGGAGGACTCGAGGGCCGATCACGCGCGGCTGAAGAACCTGACCAGCCAGCTGATCGGGCGGTTCGCCGGTGCGGCCACCCGCGCCACCCGCGCGGCCTTCCCGGCGCCGAGCATCACCCGCTACGGCGCCGACGTCGTCGTGCCGCGCGAGGTGCAGGCCGAGATCGCGACCCTCAAGGGCATCGTGTCGGTCTTCGTGATGTCCAACGACGCACGGAAGCCGATCTACCAGCGCCAGCGCAGCCTGCTGCTCGAGCTCGCCGACACCCTCTGGGAGTCCGACGGGCAGGCGCTGGACAC
This sequence comes from Herbiconiux sp. 320_LB, assembly GCF_059691755.1. NCBI lineage: Bacteria > Bacillati > Actinomycetota > Actinomycetes > Micrococcales > Microbacteriaceae > Herbiconiux > Herbiconiux sp. 320_LB. The sequence goes on from NZ_JCAWAD010000001.1 coordinate 64,113, forward strand.
GGCTTTCGCCGCCGACTGGCGCGACGCCGGTGACGACACGACCCGCAAGCGGATCGTCGTCGACCAGGTCGCCAGCCTCACCGATCAGACCGCCCTCGCCTGGCACGCCCGCCTGTGCTCCGATGCGCGTGCCGAGGCGCCCGCGCGGAACGTATCCTGAGTCCATGGCAGGGCTGATCCGTCGGAGCGACATCGACGAAGTCCGCTCCCGCATCAACATCGCCGACGTGGTCGGCGACTTCGTCACGCTGAAGAGCGCCGGAGTCGGCTCGATGAAGGGCCTGTGCCCCTTCCACGACGAGCGGTCGCCGAGCTTCCACGTGCGCCCCCAGGTCGGCTACTACCACTGCTTCGGCTGCGGCGAGGGCGGCGACGTCTTCACCTTCCTGCAGAAGATGGATCATGTGACCTTCTCCGAGGCGGTCGAGCGCCTCGCCGCGAAGATCGGCTACCAGCTGCACTACGAAGACGGGGGCGCGGCCGCCGACCAGGGCAACCGGGCCCGTCTCCTCGCCGCGAACGAGGCCGCGAGGGAGTACTTCGCCGAGCAGCTGACCGCTCCCGGGGCCGACGCGGGGCGCGCCTTCCTCGGCGAGCGGGGCTTCGACGCCTCGGTCGCCGCGCACTTCGGCGTCGGGTACGCCCCGCAGGGGTGGGACAACCTGGGCAAGCACCTCAAGGGCCGCGGCTTCACCGAGCAGGAGCTCACGGCCGCCGGCCTCCTCAGCGCCGGCGACCGGGGCACCTACGACCGCTTCCGGGGTCGCCTGATCTGGCCGATCCGGGACCAGACCGGGCTGACGGTCGGCTTCGGCGCGCGGCGGTTGTTCGACGACGACAAGGGCCCTAAGTACCTCAACACCCCCGAGACCACGGTGTACCACAAGGCCCAGGTGCTCTACGGGCTCGACCTCGCCAAGCGCGACATCGCGCGGAGCCGTCAGGTGGTCGTGGTCGAGGGGTACACCGACGTCATGGCCTGCCACCTCGCGGGCGTCACCACGGCGGTCGCCACCTGCGGCACCTCGTTCGGCGTCGACCACATCAAGATCATGCGCCGCGTGCTCTCGGACGACTCGGCCGGGCTCGGCGAGGTCATCTTCACCTTCGACCCGGATGCGGCCGGCCAGAAGGCCGCCCTCCGTGCCTTCAGCGAGGAGCAGCGCTTCGCGGCCCAGACCTACGTCGCCGTGGCGCCGGACGGCCTCGACCCGTGCGACCTGCGCCTGGCCAAGGGCGACGACGCGGTGCGCCGGCTGGTCAAGGGCAAGAAGCCGATGTTCGAGTTCGTGATCAAGCAGAAGCTCTCGAACTACGACCTCGAGACCGTCGAGGGGCGCGCGGCGGCCCTCCGTGAAGCGGCGCCGATCGTCGCCGACATCCGCGACCCCGCCATCCGGCCGGGGTACACCCGCCAGCTGGCGCGGATGCTCGGCCTCGAGCTCGGCGAGGTGCAGCGCGCGGTCGCGGCGCGCGGCGGGTCGGGCGGTTCCGCCGGCTCGGGCGACGCGCGCGGCCAGGGCGGATCACGCGGTGGCTCGGGCACGGGCACGGGCTCGGACTCGTCGGGTCACCGCGGGTCGCAGGGCGGCTCGGCGGCGGGCGCCGGCCAGGGCTGGGGTCACGGATCCGGACAGGGTTCGGGCCAGTCGACCGTGGTCGCCGGCCGCGGTCAGGTGACCTCGATCACCGACGTGGCGCCTCCGGTCGGCGGCGCTCCGGGGGAGTCCGCGGAGGTCGTCCGTCCGAGCGTCTCGATCACCCAGCTGCCGTCGACCACCGCCGTGCGCACCGAGCGCGACGCCCTGATGGCGCAGCTGCAGGCGCCCACGGTGATCGGCCGCGACCTGCTGGTGCAGGCCAGCGGCTGCGGTTTCAGCCACCCGGCCCTCGCCGCCATCCGCGACTCGATCGGCCGCAACATCGACGCCTTCGAGCGCCAGGACTGGGTGATGGTCGTGCAGGCCGACGTGCCCGAGGAGTACCGCTCGCTGGTCGAGCAGCTCGCGGTCGCCCCGCTGCCGGAGCGGCCAGAGCGGCAGCCCGAGCTCTACCTCAAGCGCATCACGAGCTCGCTGATCCAGCGGCATCTCTCGCGTCGCAAGGAGGAGCTGCTCGGGCGGCTTCAGCGCACCGACGCGGTCGCCGACCCCGAGGCCTACCGCGAGGTGCAGCGTCAGCTGGTGCAGGTCGAGGCCGACCGGCGCGCCCTGCTCCAGGAGTAACCGCCACACGCGGCCTGCTCACAGCCGGATGCAGGACTCCGGTTTAGGCTCGCAGCGATGGCTACCCGAAACGTGCTGACCGCGTCCGACGTGACGATCGAATACCCCTCCCACAGCGTGAGCCCCGCGCACACGGCGGTGAAGGGGTTCACCCTCACCATCGAGCCCGGTGAGATCGTCGGGCTGGTGGGCTCGAGCGGATCCGGCAAGTCCACGATCGCCCAGGTCGCTTCCGGCCAGGCCGCGATCCGGGCCTCGAAAGACGGTTCGCCGCGCATCATCGGCGGCAGCCTGGAGGTGCTCGGGTACGAGATGCGGGGCATCCGTCGCTCCAAGCTCAACTCCTTCACCCTCGGCGTCGGCTACGTGGCCCAGGATGCGGGGTCGAACCTCACCTCGAACATGACGGTGGCCGAGCTGGTCGCCGAACCGCTCTTCCTCCGCGACAAGCGCTACGACCGCCGGGAGGCGGGGTTGAAGGCGGCGACGCTGGTCGACGCCCTGCTGCTGCCGGTCGGCACGATGCTGAAACAGCCGCACGAGCTCTCGAGCGGCCAGCGTCAGCGGGTGGCGATCGCGCGCGGCCTCATCCTCGACCCGGTTCTGCTGATCGCCGACGAGCCGACCGCCGGCGTGGACGTCTCGGTGCGCGGCGCGGTCGTCGACGTGATCGCGGGGATGCAGCGCGCCCGGGGCGCGGGGGCCCTGATCGTCAGTCACGACCTCGACGCGCTGCGCCGGACGGTCGACCGGATCGCCGTGATCCACGAGGGCGTGGTCGTGGGCCTCGGGACCATCGACGAGGTGCTCGGCGACCCCCGGCATCCCTACGTCAGGAGCCTGGCCCGCGAGGTGCTCGGCGACGAGCTCGTGGAGGAGGACGAGCTGGACGAGGAGGACGAGCTGGTGGACGAGGACGAGCTCGACGACGAACTGGAGGACGGCGTCGAGCTTGACGGCGAACTCGACGGCGACGACGAACTCGAGAGCGCGGACCGCGATGAGGACGGCCCCCGATGACCTCCCGTCACCGCGAGGTCCTCGCCACGCCCGTCACCTCCGTCCCCATGGCCGACCGACCCGAGCCGGGCCCGATCGCGGTGCTCCCGCGCGAGAAGGCGGTCTTCGTCGACGCCGTCGAGAGCGCCGGTGGCACGGTCGCGCCGCTCTCCGACCAGACGCGCGGACTGATCTGGCTGAGCAGCGGCCGGGCCGAGGAGTTCGAGCGCATCCTCGAGGAGCATCCGGCCATCGGCTGGATCCAGCTGCCGTTCGCCGGGGTCGACGCCTTTCGGGAGGTCCTCCGGCGTCAGGCGCGCCCTGGGCGGATCTGGACCAGCGCCAAGGGCGCGTACGCCCAACCGGTCGCCGAACACGCACTGACCCTGGTCCTGGCGCTCCTCCGAGTGCTGCCCACCCGGATCGTCGCCCGCAGCTGGGGTGAGAAGTCCGGGACCTCGCTCTACGGACTGCACGTCGTGATCATCGGTGCGGGCGGGATCGCGCTCGAGCTGCTGCGGCTGCTCGAGCCCTTCGGGGTGCGGACCACGGTGGTGCGCCGGACGGCCGAGCCGGTCGCCACTGCCACGCGCACCGTCGCCGTCGACCAGCTCGCGGACGTCCTGCCGGACGCGGACGTGGTGGTTGTCGCCGCGGCCCTGACCGACGGCACCTCCGGGCTGATCGGGGAGGCCGAGCTCGCCCTCCTGCCGGAGACGGCCCACCTCGTCAACATCGCCCGCGGCGGTCTCGTCGACACCGACGCGCTCGACCGGGCCCTGAGGGCGGGCACCCTGGCCGGGGCAGGTCTGGACGTGACCGATCCGGAGCCGTTGCCGGACGGGCATCCGCTCTGGACGGCACCGAACACGATCATCACCCCGCACACCGCCGACACGCCCGAGATGACCGCGCCGCTGCTGGCGGAGCGCATCCGGGGCAACGTCCGTGGATTCCGGGAAACCGGTGATTTCTCCGGCGTCGTCGACCCCACGGCCGGCTACTGATCATCGCGCGCCGAAAACGATGGTAATGTCGTTCCCGCAGTAATCCTCGATAGCTCAATTGGCAGAGCAGCCGGCTGTTAACCGGCAGGTTCTTGGTTCGAGTCCAAGTCGGGGAGCGAAGGCCTCGCGGCTCCACCCGCGGGGCCTTTCTTCGTTCCGGGCATCCCCGTCCGGCGGCGCGGAGCCTCGTCAGGGCCGAGCCGACGTCGTCTGCACCACCGTGATCGAGAACCCGTTCGCGGGCGAGATCAGCAGCAGGTCCACTCCGGTGCTGTGCAGCAGCGGGACGAGCTCGGTGTCGCCGCGAGCGAGGATGTCGTTCGCGTGGGCCGCGAAGATCTCCGCCATGGTCGTGGTCGCGCGGAAGGTGCGGCCGCCATGATGCACCAGCCGGCTGTACTCGTAGTCAATCGCCATCGATCGTCAACTCCATCGTTTCCGTGATCGCACCGTACGCCCGCCCGATTCGCTCTCACAGGGCTTGCGGAACGAGCATTTCCCACTCGTCTGCCATGATCGAGGGATGGCCCGGTCCCGCACTCCCGAGGAGTCCGCAGCCCTCCGGGCGGCCTGGGCCGTCGGGCTCGCGACCGCCGTCTACGGGGTCTCGTTCGGGGCCCTCGCGGTGCTCTCGGGGCTCGACATCTGGCAGACGATGTTCCTCAGCCTGGTGATGTTCACCGGCGGCTCGCAGTTCGCCCTGATCGGCGTGCTCGCCTCGGGCGGGCTCGCCGCCGGCGGGGCCGCCATCACCAGCGCCGCCCTCCTCGGCACCCGCAACGTGTTCTATGCGATCCGGATGTCGCCGGTCGTCGGCCCGGGCTTCTTCCGCCGCGCCGCGGCCGCACACCTGACGATCGACGAGTCGGTCGCGGTGTCGGCCGCGCAACCGACGCCGGCCGCGGCGCGCCTGGGTTTCTGGGCGACCGGCATCCTGATCTATCTGGGCTGGAACCTCACCACGCTGCTCGGGGCGCTGATCGGCGATCTCATCGGCGACGTCAGCGCCTACGGGCTGGACGCGGCGGCCGCTGCCGCCTTCCTGGGGCTGCTGTGGCCGCGGCTGAAGGCACGGCAGACCCAGGCGGTCGCGGTGGCCGCCGCCGTGGTGGCGACGCTGCTGACGCCCGTGCTGGTGCCGGGGCTGCCGGTGCTCGTGGCGGGCGCGGTCGCGATCGTCGTCGGCGGGCTGGACCTGTTCGGCACGGGCCGCACCCGCGAGGCGGGAGGGGCCGGATGAACGCGTGGACCGTGATCATCACCGCGTCGGTGATCTGCCTGGCGCTCAAGCTCTCCGGCTACCTCATCCCGGCACGCGCCTTCGAGCATCCGACCGTGGCGCGCACGGCGAACCTCCTGACGGTCGCCCTGCTCGCCGCGCTGATCGCCGTGCAGACGCTCGGGGCCGGTCAGGGCATCCAGGTCGACGCCCGGCTCCCGGCGCTGGTCGTGGCCGCGGGCCTGTACGCGCTGCGAGTGCCGTTCGTGGTCGTCGTGATCGCGGCCGCGGGGGTCGCGGCGCTCATCCGCGCGCTGACCTGACGGGCGGGCACCGGGTCGTCATCCGCGTTCTGAGCTGAGGGTCGCGCGCCGGTCCGAGCGGTCGCTCAGGGCTCGACGTCGTCCTGCCCGGGCAGCCAGGCGAGCCCGGGCACGCCCCAGCCCTTCTTGCGCTCGATCTTCGCCGCGACCTTGCCGTAGACCCGGTCGATCCGGTCGACGTAGAGCAGGCCGTCCAGGTGGTCGAACTCGTGCTGGAAGATCCTCGCCAGCCAGCCGCTCGTCCGGATCTCGAACGGCTCGCCGTCGAGATCGGTCGCGCGCAGGATGGCGGACTCGCCGCGCACCAGCGGAAAGCGCTCGCCCGGGAACGACAGGCAGCCCTCGGACTCTGTGTCGGGGTCGGCGGGCTCGACCGAGGTCGGCGTGATGTAGAGCTCCGGGTTGATCGCGACCCCGCGGTGCTCGACGTCGTCGTCGTCGATGTAGCCGTAGACGAACAGTCGGAGCGGGACGCCGACCTGGGGGCCGGCGAGACCGACGCCGGGCGCGGCATCCATCGTCTCGAACATGTCGGCGACGAGGGAGCGGAGCTCGTCGTCGATCGTCTCGACAGGGGCGGCGGGGGAGTGGAGCACCGGATCCCCGGAGATCCGAATCGGGAGAACGGCCATTCGCTAAGCCTAACGGCGGGGGCCGCGGGGTAGTGTCGACGGGTGCCACCTGAACTCCTGCAGCTCGGCGACGCGGTCGCCCTGGATCCCAAGCAGTTCATCGGCATCCCGATCGCGCTCGTCGGCGCCGTCTTCCTGAGCTTCGGCGCCCAGTTCCAGCACCGCGGCGTCGCCAAGGTCGAGGCGAACACGCACGCGGCCCAGAAGGGGCTGAACGTCCGCCAGCTGCTCGCGCTGCTCAGTCGCCCGTCGTGGGTGATCGGCACCCTCATGCTCGGGCTCGCGATCGTGTTCCAGCTGACCAGCCTCGGCTTCTCGCCGATCATCGTGGTGCAGCCGCTCGGCGCCGTCGCGCTGGTGATCACGGCGATCCTCAACTCCCGAGTCAGCAAGACCTCGCTGAACCGCAGCTCGGTCATCTCGATCACCCTCTGCGTCGGCGGCGTCGCTGCCTTCGTGCTGGTCGCCGCCTTCACCGCGGTCGACAAGCCGGTGACCGCCAACGACCTCGTGATCATCCTGATCATCCTCGCGGTGGTGCTGGTGCTGTTCGGGCTGACCTTCGCGTTCTTCGGCCGCACCTTCAAGGCGATCGCCTACATCGTCGGCACCGGCGTGCTGTACGGCTTCGTCGCCACCCTGGCCAAGGTCGTGATCAGCCGGGTGTTCCAGTCGCAGTTCGACTGGCTGACCGTGCTGGCCCTCGTCGGCCTGCTGGCGGCCGCTGCCCTCGGCGGCTACTTCGTGCAGAACGCCTACGCCTCCGGTCCGCCCGACCTCGTGATCGCCGGTCTCACGGTGATCGACCCGCTCGTCGCGGTCGGCATCGGCATCCTCGTGCTCGGTGAGGCTTCGCAGGCGCCGCTGTGGGCGCTGTTCGCGTTCCTCGCGTTCGGCATCGTCGCCATCCTGGGAGTGTTCGGGCTGGCGCGTTACCACCCTCAGGCCCAGCGCTAAGGTAGTTTCTTCGTAATCGAGCAACACCGCTCTCGACGACCACAGAAAGACGACGGTTTGAGCAACTCGCACGATCCGCATCCCGGCGAAGCCGACGCGACCGCAGGCGACGGGGCGACCCGGCCGCTGCGCATCCTGATCGGAGCCGACACCTTCACCCCCGACGTCAACGGCTCGGCACGGTTCGCCGAGCACCTCGCCTCGGGCCTCGCGGGCCGCGGCCACGACGTGCACATGGTCGTCCCCTCGTCCGGCCTGCCGGTCGGCACCCGCAAAGAGGTCTTCGACGGCCAGGAGGTCACGGTGCACCGGCTCTACAGCTGGCGCTGGTACCCGCACGACTGGCTCACCTTCGCGCTGCCCTGGCGCATCAAGCAGAACAGCGCCCGCATCATCGACGAGGTGAAGCCCGACGTGGTGCACTTCCAGTCGCACATCATCGTCGGCCGCGGTGTCTCGACCGAGGCGCAGAAGCGCGGCATCCGCATCGTGGGCACCAACCACGTCATGCCCGAGAACATGCTCGCCTTCACCGGCATCCCGAAGTTCCTGCAGAACTGGGCGATCGGGCTGGCCTGGGCGGCCGCCCGTCGTTCCTTCATCCGGGCGGATGCGGTCACCGCGCCGACCCGGCGCGCCGCCGACTTCTTCGAGCAGGCGACCGGCATCGACGACGTCTACGCCATCTCCTGCGGCATCAACGCCTCCAGCTACACCCCGGACTTCGCGCCGCGCACCGAGAACCGCGTGCTCTTCGTCGGCCGTGTCGCCGGCGAGAAGCACATCGACGTGCTGCTCCGGGCGATCGCGCTGCTTCCCGCCGACCTCGACACGAAGGTCGAGATCGTCGGCGGTGGCGACCAGCTGAAGAACCTGCAGGCCATGGCCCAGCAGCTGGGGCTCGGCGACCGTGCCACCTTCACCGGCTACGTGACCGAGGAGGAGCTCCGTCGGGCCTACACGCGCTCCACGGTCTTCGCGATGCCCTCGATCGCCGAGCTGCAGTCGATCGCGACCATGGAGGCGATGGCGAGCGGTCTGCCGGTCGTCGCGGCCGACGCGATGGCGCTGCCGCACCTGGTGCACGACGGCGAGAACGGGTACCTGTTCCGGCCGGGCGAGGAGCGCGATCTCGCCGACAAGCTCGAGAAGGTGCTCCGGATGCCCCAGGACGAGCTGGCCCGCCTCAAAAACGAGTCCCTCGCCATCGTCGCAGCGCACGACATCGACCGCACCCTGACGACCTTCGAGCACCTCTACCGCGGCGAGCCGGTGACCGATCCGTTGGTCGTGCCGCACGCCAAGACCCGCGCTGCCGACGACAAGCACTGAGCGGACGCGCTGGCCGGACCCACTGAGCGGACGCGCTGAGCGGCGAACGCCGGTCGTCCCGCGCCGAGGCGGTATCGTGGTGACTCGGTCGTCCTCCGGGGCGGCCGTTTCGGGGCGGTAGCTCAGCTGGTTAGAGCAGCGGACTCATAATCCGTCGGTCACGGGTTCAAGTCCCGTCCGCCCTACCTGGGGGGAACGATGCTTCTGATATTGGCTGTTCTGGCTGGGCTCGCGGGCGTGTGGTGTCTCGTCGCGCCGCCCCGGGCCATGCTCTTCGGGTCGCGTTGGCAGCTGCAGGGCGGGCAGGACGCGGAGCCGAGCCGGCTCTGGGTGCTCGTCAACCGCGGCTCGGGCGTGGTCTGGCTCGTGATCGCCGCGGTGCTGGTCATCGTCCACTTCGTGACCCAGGGTCAGGGCGACACGCGCCAGTCGCTCGAGGAGGCCTGGGGAATCGGGCGCTACCTGCCGGGCGACGAGCTGACCATCGACCTCGACCCCGAGGTGCAGTCGGTCTCCGACGTCGAGTCGACCCTCGCCGGGTACTCGGGCATCGAGCAGGGCCTCACGGTCTGGCGGTCCGCCGTCGTCGGCACCGACCCGGTCGGCGACCTCGGTGGCGAGGTGGCCGACGGCGACCTCGTGCTGGCGGTGTGGGCCGGCGGTTGCCGTCCCGGCCCGGTGCTGGTCGAGGAGACGGATTCGGCCGTCACCGTGTCGGTGACCGGCGTCGGCCTCGAGGTCGCGGGCTCCCCGGTGGTCTGCGGGAGTGCCGCCCGGCGTCATCCCGAGCCGGAGGCCGAGGACCTCCTCATCGTGCGCGTCCCGCTCGCCAGCCCCCTCGGCGACCGGGAACTGTCGCTCCCGGATCCGCCGGTCCGGGAGCGCGACCCGGGCCCGGTCCCGGGTCTCCCAACCACGGCCGGCTAGGTGCGGGAGCGCGCCGGACGCTGCCGCGGATCGCGTGCAGAAGCTGGGAGTCGGGGCGACGGGTCGCGGATGTCGGGCGCGGCGTTTATCGTGGGGAGACGTCAACGGCGCGACCCGAGGAGCAGAGTGCCCGGCAACAACGATTCCCAGTTCGACTCCCGGTTCGATGCGGCCTTCCAGCCCGGCTTCGAGCACGGTCCGAGCGACACGGCGCTCTACGACGCCTTCGCCCAGCTCGGTTCCACCGATCCGGATGCGGATGTGCGGGCAGCGACCGCGCCCTCCCGGCCCCGGCCGCTGATCGACCGCTTCATCGTCGCGCTGTGGATCGTGGGGGCCGGCATGATGGCCCTGGGCTTCGCCATCGTGCTCTCCGGCAACTCGATCTTCGCCACGGGCTTCTCGTCGGCGCCGAGCGGCGTGCTGATCGCCCTCTCGCAACTGTCGCAGTGGCTCCTGCCGGTCGGGCTGGTCACGCTGGTCGGCACGCTGTTCCTCCTGGCCGGTCGATGGGAGCGACGCCGATGAGCACACCACCCCTGAGCACAGCCCCTCAAGGCTCCGATCCCGCCGCCTCGGCGACGGTCGCGGAGGCCCCGCTCACCCTCGCCGAGTTCGGCGAGCTGACCGGCGCGATCCTCGGCAACCTCGAATCCGTGATCGACGGCAAGACCGAGGCGGCGACGCTGGCGCTGATCGTGCTGATCGCCGAGGGACACCTGCTGGTCGAAGACGTGCCGGGCGTCGGCAAGACGACGCTCGCGAAGGCGCTGGCGACGAGCGTCGGGTGCTCGGTCGCGCGCATCCAGTTCACCCCCGACCTCCTGCCGTCGGACGTGACGGGCGTGTCGATCTACAACCAGGTCGACCACGCCTTCGAGTTCAAGCGCGGCGCGGTCTTCGCGAACATCGTCATCGCCGACGAGATCAACCGGGCCTCGCCGAAGACCCAGTCGGCCCTGCTGGAGTGCATGGAGGAGGGTCAGGTCTCGGTCGACGGCACCACGCATCCGCTCGACGCGCCCTTCATCGTCGTCGCCACCCAGAACCCGATCGAGATGGAGGGCACCTACGCCCTCCCCGAGGCCCAGCGCGACCGCTTCATGGCCCGCATCTCGATGGGGTACCCGGATGCATCGGCCGAGCTGCAGATGCTGCACCACCGGGAGAACGGCAGCCCGCTGGATGCGCTGCGTGCCGTCGTCGACAAGCGGCAGCTCGCCGAACTGATCGCGACGGCCCGGTCGATCTACGTCAGCCGCGCGGTCGAGTCGTACGTCGTCTCGCTCGTGCAGGCCACCCGCGGTCACCCCGAGTTCCGCCTGGGCGCGAGCCCGCGCGGCACCCTGCACCTGGTGCGGGCCGCCAAGGTGCTGGCGGCGCTGAACGGGCGCGAGTTCGTGGTGCCCGACGACGTGAACCAGCTCGTCGTGCCGATCCTGGCCCACCGGATCGTCGCCACCCGCCGCGCCGCGAGCGATGCCCGGGGCGGCGGGTCGGAGGCGATCGCCACGGCACTGCGCGCGATCGTCGCGGCGACCCCGGTTCCGCTCAGCAGGACCAGGCAGTCGTGACCCGTCCCGCCGGTTCCCCCTCGTCCGCACCCGGGCTCGATCACCGATCCGTCCGGCCATGACGGCGCCCCGCGTCCGTGGCAGCCTGCCGCGCCCCACGGTGCGGGGCTGGGGGCTGCTGGTGGCCGCCGTCGTCGCCTTCGCGCTCGTCCCGGTGCTCCGGCGGCAGGAGGTCGCGTACCTCGCCTGCTTCCTGCTCGCCGTGCCGGTGTTCTCGCTCTGCTGGGTGGCCTTCCGGCCGTTCGCGCTCACGGTGCGGCGCCGGTTCACCCCCGAGTCGGGCACGGTCGGCGAGGCGGTCCAAGCCACCCTCTTCGTGCAGAACCAGGGGTCGTTCCGCACCCCGTCCGCCGTGTGGGTCGATCGCGCCTCTGCGCCGCTTGACTCGAGCGAACCGGCCACCCTCGCACCGCTGCCGGGCACCGGCGCCGGATCGGTCGACGACGCGCCCGTGGAGCGGATCGGGTACCGGGTCGACACGGGGCTCCGGGGCGCGCACGAGATCGGACCGTTCGAACTGACCGTCACCGACCCCTTCGGCTGCGCCACCCGGAAGCGTCGTTTCGGCGGCACGGACACCCTGCTCGTCACCCCCACGGTCTTCGAGCTCGCGCGGATCGACCTCCGGCTCTCCACCGGCGACGGCGCCGAGCAGGTCTCCCGGCGGCTCGTCGGCGCGGGGGAGCAGGACGTGATCGCCCGCAAGTACCTTCCGGGCGACTCGATGCGCCGCGTGCACTGGCCGGCGACGGCGAAGCACGGCGAGTTGATGGTGCGGCAGGACGACCAGCGCAACGACCAGGATGCGGTGCTGCTCCTGGATGCGGCGTCGTTCCACGAGGGCCCCGCGTTCGAGTGGGCCGTCAGCGCCATCGCATCCGCCGCCCTGCACCTGATGAACGAGGGCTTCGGCGTGCGCCTGGTCGGGCACGCGCGACCGGGGTCCGGCCTGCCCGGCGACGAGGTCTTCACGGCGCCGTTCGGCGCGGCGCGGATCGTGCGCGACCTGGCGCTGGCCACGACGGCCGGGGTGCACGACGCCGCCGACTTCCGCCTCGCCGTCGACGAGGCCGCCCTGACCTCACCGGATGCGCCGCCCGTGTTCGCGGTGGTCTCGGCGGGTGCGGGAGGCGGTGACCGCATCCGTCCGCTCGCGGGCATGTCGTCGCATCCGATCGCCTTCGTGGTCGGCGAGCCGTCGGCCAGAACCTCTGTGCCGTCGGCCACGGCCGGGGTGCCGTCGGGCACCGCGGCCGAGCTGCGTCAGGCCGGGTGGACGACGGTCGAGTGCGCCTGGACCGATCACCTCCCCTCGCTCTGGAAGGCCATCGGCGAGGCACGGGGGATCGCATGAGTCCGTCTTCTCGCGTCAGCGCCCGTCGCGCCGTCAAGGCCGGAGCCTGGAAGAGCACGCTCGCCGTGGCGGTGTGCCTCGGCGCGGCCCTGCTCGGGCTCGCTCCGATGCTGCAGGGTGCCGGCTGGTGGTTCCAGACCATGACGATGGTGACGGTGCTGCTGGCGTCGATGGCGGTGCTCCGGGCCCGCGGGGTCGCCGAGGTCACGGTCGTCGCGGTCTCGGCGGTCATCTGGGGCGCGCTCGTCGTGCTGCTCTACGCCGGCGACTCGCTCTGGTTCGGGCTGCCGACCCTCGCGACCATCGGCGACATCTCCGGTGACCTCGCCGCCGCGCGCGAGTCGATCGCGGTGCAGGAGATCCCCGCGATCGCCGACGGCCCGATCACGCAGCTGATCGTGATGGCGGTCGGCCTGATCGCGATCATCACCGACGAGCTCGCCAGCGGCCTCCGCACCCCGGTGCTCGCAGGGGTCGGGCCGCTCGCGGTGCTGTCGATCGCACCCCTGGTGCGGCGCACCGATCCGGACGTGCCGGTCTACGTGCTGGTCGCGATCGCCTTCCTCGGCGTCATCTGGTTCAGCTCGCGGATCGGTGGTCGCTCCGGCGCGGCCGACGGCGCCCCGCGCCGGCCCCGCTCGCCGGCACTGCCGGTCGTCTCGCCGGTCTCCCGGGGCACCGGCCGCAACCCCGGCCTCGCGATCGCCCTCGGGGCAGCAGCCGTCACAGCGATGGTGGTGCTGCCGCTGGTGACTCCGGGCCTGACCGCGAAGTCGCTCGCCGACGACCCCTCGGCCAACCGCTTCCCCTCGGTCTACGCCACCGGTGTCGACCCCACGATCCAGCTCGGCCGCGACCTCCGGCGCAGCGACGCGGTGCTCTCCCTGACCTATTCGACGGATGCGCCGGACGGCCTCTACCTGAAGATGGTCACCCTCGGCGACTTCACCACCGGCACCTGGGAGCCCGAGAGCTCGTACGACGGCGTCGGGTACGAGGGGCAGGACTTCGGGACGCCCCCGGGCCTGGCCGCCGACGTGCCGACCACGGATTCGACCACCAGCATCTCGATCGCGGGCCTCCGGAGCGACTGGCTGCCGATGCCCTACCCGGCCCGCCAGGTCGACGAGCTGAGCGGCAATTGGCTGCTCACGCCCTCCACCTTCACGATGACCGACCTCCAGGGCGACACGCGGGGCCTCAACTACCGGGTGACGAGCCTGGCCGTCAGCCCGACCGCCGAGCAGCTGGCGGCCGCCGGGGGCACGGTTCCGGATTCGGTCCGCGACTTCCTCCAGGTGCCCGTCGACCTCCCGCCCGTGATCGCCCAGACCGCCGCGGAGGTGACCAAGGGCGCGACGACGAACTACGACCAGGCCGTGGCGCTGCAGGAGTACTTCCGGTCGCCGCAGTTCCGCTACTCGCTCTCCGCGCCCGACTCCGGCGGCTACGACGGCGACAACGCCCAGATGATCGCGGCGTTCCTCCAGGCCAAGGAGGGCTACTGCGTGCACTTCGCGGCCTCGATGGCGGTGATGGCCCGCACGCTCGGCATCCCCTCGCGCATCGCCGTGGGCTACGCGCCCGGCCAGGCCCCCGACAGCACGGCCGACGGTCTGCCGGTCTACGAGGTCTACACCGATCAGCTGCACGCCTGGCCCGAGCTGTACTTCGACGGCATCGGCTGGCTGCCGTTCGAGCCCACCCCCGGCCTCGACATCACCCCGCCTGACTACAGTCTTCCGGACTACGCCCAGGCCGGGGCCGCCGGTTCGACGAGCGTGCCGCTGCCCTCGAGCACCGCGACCGGCACCGCCAACCAGGATCGCGCCGACACCGACGGGGGCCCGGCCGCCGCGACCGGCCAGGAGGCGGTGCTCGCCCAGGTGCGCGGCTGGGGCGTGTTCGCGCTCATCCTCGGCCTGGTCGCCGCGATCGTGCTGCTGCCGTGGGCGGTCCGCGCCGGGCTGCGCCGATCGCGGTTCCGGCGCATCGCCACCGATGCGCTCCCGGGCACCCTCGCCTGGTCGGAGTTCGAGGCGACCCTCGACGACCATCGCATCCATCGATCGGCCGGCGAGACCGTGGGCGACGTCGAGCGACGTCTGCTCGCCGATCTGGTGCTGCCCGCCGAGCCGCTCGAACGGCTGCGGCGCCAGGTCGAGTTCGAGCAGTACGCGCCGGAGCTCGGTATCGACGACGAGACCCGGAGCCGGGTGGCCGCCGATCTGCGCGAGCTGCTCAGGGCGCTCGACGCCCAGGCGGAGTCACGGACGCGGTTCGCAGCGCGGATGCTGCCGGCCTCGCTCTGGTCACGCCGACGGACGCCGGCCTCGGCGGGGACGCTCGTTCCGTAGCGGGCGGGCGAGCCCGGCCAGGCCCCCGGGCAGGGTCTCGAGATCGTCGAGCCAGGCCAGGGCGGCGTCGGCGAGCCGGATGCGCGCCCGGGTCGCCGCATCCGCACCGGCCGCGCCCACTGCGGGACCGGCCCCGCCGGCCGCCGCCCCGCCGGCCGCGGCGGCCTCGATCCGCCAGGCCTCGCGGTACCGCTCGACCAGCGCTGCGGTCTTTTCACCGCGGAGACTGGTGGCGAGCAGGAGCTTGAACGTCATGTCAGACCAGGGGGTCAGCGATCCGGCCTCCGTCGTCGCCAGCCACTCCTCGGCCTCGGCACGGCCGGCGGGGGAAAGGCCGTAGAGCGGGAGCCCGTCGTCGGTGCTGCCGGAGACCTCGACGAGCCCGGCGGTGCAGAGCCGGTCGAGCGTCGAGTAGATCTGGCCGACGTTGATGCGCCCGACGCGATCGGTGCGCTCCTCGAGCTCGGAGTGCAGCTGCAGGCCGTAGGCCCCGGATGCGGTCAGGACGGCGAGGATGCCCGCACGAATCGACATCCGCAGCCCGCCTCTCAAATACTCGCTCAGTATAGGTCTGAGAGTCTCCGAAACACGGATGACACGGTTGTCATTCGCGCGTGCGCTCGGCCATAATGACATCACAACCGCATATCAGACGCCGCCAGGCTGCACTCCCGTTCACAGGTCGTTGGGGAAGACGTACCTCACGAATAGGAGAGAAAAATGGCGGCAACCGTTGCACGCGGGGTGGTCTACGTCCACTCCGCGCCCCGCGCGCTCTGCCCCCACGTCGAGTGGGCCGCAGGTCGCGCTATCGGTCGTGCAGTGAACTTCGACTGGATCGAGCAGCCCGTGCTGCGTGGATCCCAGCGGGCCGACTTCTTCTGGGAGGGCGCGCCGGGCACCGGAGCCGCGATCGCCTCCGCTCTCCGCGGCTGGGAGCACCTGCGCTACGAGGTCACCGAGGACGCCAGTGAGAACCACGACGGCGGTCGCTGGATGCACACCCCGGATCTCGGCATCTTCTATGCGCAGCTCGACTCGGCCGGCAACACGGTCATCCCGGAGGACCGCATCCGGAACGCCATGGAGACCGCCGGCACGAACGCCCTCGAGCTGCACCGCGAACTGCGCCTCGCCCTCGGCCAGGCCTGGGACGACGAGCTCGAGCCCTTCCGCTACGCCTCGGACATGTCCCCGGTCATCTACCTCCACCGAGGGGTGGGCTAGCCTGCTGCGCTCGGACCCGTCACCTGCGGTGGCGGGTCCGAGCGGTCGCGCCGGTCCCCGCCCGGCGCGACGCGACATGTTCGCGTGCGGTCGCTGACGCGGCCGCGCGCTCACCCTGGGTCGTCGAGTACGGCCCGCTGCTTGGTTCTCGGGGCTGGACTCTTCGGCGTCTGCTAAGCCGTTTTAAACGCTACGACGGCGTTGTGGCCGCCGAAGCCGAAGGAGTTCGAGATCGCCAGGAGGTCGCCCGACGGCAGCTCGCGCGGGGTGCGCACGACGTCGAGGGGGATGTCCGGGTCCTGCTCCGAGAGGTTGATCGTCGGGGGAGCGACGCGGTCGTGCAGCGCCATCACCGTGAAGATCGCCTCGATGCCGCCCGCGCCACCCAGCAGGTGACCGGTGGACGCCTTCGTGGCCGAGACCGGGATTTCGTGCAGGCGGTCGCCGAAGGTGTGCAGCAGCGCCTTGTACTCGGCGATGTCGCCGACCGGGGTCGAGGTGGCGTGGGCGTTGATGTGGGCGACGTCGTCGAGCGAGAACCCGGCGTTCGCCACGGCCCCGATCATCGCGCGTGCCGCCGCCGAACCCTCGGGGTCCGGAGCCGTGATGTGGTACGCGTCGCTGGTCACCGCACCGCCGAGCACCTCGGCGTAGATCTTCGCTCCGCGGGCCTTGGCGTGCTCCTCGGTCTCGAGCACGAGCGCCGCGGCGCCCTCGCCGAGCACGAAGCCGTCCCGGGTGAGGTCGTAGGGGCGGGATGCGGTGGCCGGGTCGTCGTTGCGCTTGGACAGCGCCTGCATCGCGGCGAACGCGGCGATGGGCAGCGGGTGGATGGCCGCCTCCGAGCCGCCCGCGATGATGATGTCGGCGAAGCCGGCCTGCAGGTGGTCGTAGGCGTTGACGATCGACTCGGTGCTCGAGGCGCAGGCCGAGACGACCGTGCGGGCGCCGGCGCGGGCGCCGAGCGACATCTCGATGGCCGCCGCGGGACCGTTCGGCATGAGCATCGGGACCGTCATCGGGAGGACCCGGCGGGGGCCCTTCTCGCGCAGCGTGTCCCAGGCGTCGAGCAAGGTCCAGACCCCGCCGATGCCGGTGGCCCAGTCGACGCCGAAGCGCTCGGGGACCACCTCGGGGGAACCGGCATCCGCCCACGCCTCGCGCGCGGCGATCAGCGCGAACTGGCTCGACGGGTCGAGGCGCTTCGTCTCAATCCGCTCGAGCACGTCACCGGCGCCGACCCGGGCCTGAGCCGCGAAGGTCACCGGGAGCTCCAGCTCGGAGACCCACGGCTGCTCGAGCGTGGTCGCCCCGGACTCGCCGGCGAGCAGGTTCTTCCAGCTCTCGACGGCGGTGCCGCCCAAGGGGGTGGTGGCACCGATACCGGTGACGACGATCTTCTTCGTGCTCATGGTGAAACTTTCTGTGGGTGGTCAGTCCAGGTGCGCCCGGATGGCGCGATTGGGTCGACAGGATCGTGAGCGTGGTCGCGATCCTGCCGACCTGCCGCGGGAGGGGAGGGCCTCAGCCCTGTGCTGCGACGATGAAGGTGACGGCGTCGCCGACGGTCTTGAGGTTCTTGACCTCTTCGTCGGGGATCTTGACGTCGAACTTCTCCTCGGCGTTCACGACGATGGTCATCATCGAGATCGAGTCGATGTCCAGGTCGTCGGTGAAGGACTTGTCCAGCTCGACAGTGTCGGTCGCGATGCCGGTCTCGTCGTTGATGAGCTCAGCCAGTCCGGCCAGTACTTCTTCGGTGGACAATGCCATTGTTCTCTCCTTGGGGGTGTCGTGTGACCGAGACTTAGTTTAGTCGGGCCGGGGGTGTCGATTCGTGCAGCCGCTAGGGCAGAACGACGACCTGGGCGCCGAAGACGAGTCCGGCTCCGAAGCCGATCTGCAGGGCGAGGCCGCCCGAGAGCTCGGGCTGCTCCTCGAGCAGACGATGGGTGGCGAGGGGGATCGAGGCGGCCGAGGTGTTGCCGGTCGTGGCGATGTCGCGGCCGATCGCGACCGACTCGGGCAGCTTCAGCTGCTTCGCGAACTCGTCGATGATGCGCATGTTCGCCTGGTGCGGGACGAAGGCGGCGAGGTCGTCGACCGTGACGCCGGCGGCCTCGAGGGCCTGGTTGGCGACCTTCACCATCTCCCAGACGGCCCAGCGGAACACGGCCTGCCCGTTCTGGCGCAGGGTCGGCCACTCCGACTCCGAGTCGCGGAAGGCGATGGAGGTGCCGGTCATGTAGATCTCCTCGCGCTTGGTCGCGTCGGAGCCCCAGATGGTCGGGCCGATGCCGACGGTGTCGCTCGGGCCGACGATCGCGGCGCCCGCGCCGTCGCCGAGCAGGAACGAGATCGAGCGGTCGGTCGGGTCGACGTACTCGGAGAGCTTCTCGGCGCCCACGACCAGCACGTACTCGGCGAGCCCCGAGCGCACCAGCGAGTCGGCCTGGCCGATGCCGTAGGCGTAGCCGGCGCAGGCGGCGCTGATGTCGTACGCGGCGGCCTCGGGCGCGCCGATCCGCGCCGCCAGCAGGGTCGCGAGCGAGGGGGTGATCACCGGGTTGCTGATCGTCGAGACCAGGATCGCGCCGATCTGCGAGGGCAGGATGCCGGCGCCCTCGATCGCCTCGAGCGACGCGGCCTCGGCCAGGTCGACCGCGAAGACGTCGTGCGAGGCACGCATCCGGGTGACGATCCCGGTGCGCTGCCGGATCCACTCGTCGGAGGAGTCGATCGGGCCGACCAGGTCGTCGTTGGGCACGGTGAGGTCGCCGCGGGCGGCGCCGATCGCGTGGATGCGCGTGTACTGGGCGCCGGTGGACTGCTTCAGGGTGGGCTGGGTCATGGTTGTCCGTGGACCTTCCGGGGGGATGCGGGGGAGTCGGTGGTCGCTCAGGCGGCCTGGTCGAGGAGTTCGAACGCGGCGGGCAGGTCGTCCGGGGTCTTGACGGCGACCGCGGGGACGCCCTTGAGCCCGCGCTTGGCGAGCCCGGTGAGGGCTCCGGCCGGCGCGACCTCGATCAGCCCGGTGACACCGGCGGCCGCGAAGGCCTCCATGTCGAGATCCCAGCGCACGGGCGACGAGACCTGGCCGACGAGCAGGTCGACGAAGCGGGAGCCGTCCTCGACGAGCGAGCCGTCCTTGTTGGTCCAGATCGGCAGCGTCGGGTCGGCGGGCGCGAGCGTCGCCGCGACGGCGGCCAGCCGGTCGACCGCGGGAGCCATGTACCGGGTGTGGAAGGCGCCGGCGACCTGCAGCGGGATGACCCGCACGCCGCGCGGGGTGCTCTCGGTGAGGCGGGCCAGCGCATCCGGCTCGCCGGCCACCACGATCTGCCCGCCGCCGTTGAAGTTCGCCGGCATGACGCCGACCTCCTCGAAGAGCGCGAGCAGTTCGGTCTGGTCTCCGCCGACGACGGCGCTCATGCCGGTCGGGGTCAGTGCTGCCGCCTCGGCCATCGCCCGGCCCCGTTCGCCGACGAAGCGGAGGGCCTCGTCGTCGGTCAGGATGCCCGCACCGGCCGCGGCCGTGATCTCGCCGACCGAGTGACCGGCGATCCCGCCGACCCGCTCGCGGCGGCCCTCGGCGAACAGCGCGCGGAGGGTGAGGAAGCCGGCGGCCACGATCAGCGGCTGCGCGACGGCGGTGTCACGGATGGTCTCGGCGTCGCTCTCGGTGCCGTGGCGGATGAGGTCGACCCCGGAGGCGGCGCCCAGACTCTCGAGCAGGTCGCGGCCCGAGTGGTCGATCCACGGGCCGAGGAAGCCGGGGGTCTGCGACCCCTGGCCGGGGCATACGACGACGATCATTGCTTCAGTCTCCCAAGAGTTCGTGCCTACGGTGTGTCGAACGCGCGCAACAGATGTGCGAATTCGTTGTGAGAAGTCGACAGCCGGTCAGCGGCGCTGGCCCGGGCTGTCGTGGTCGTTCATGGAGCCGAGGATGAGCGCCGACTGCAGGATGAGCGCTTCCCGGGCACCGGTCGCGTCCCAGCCGATCACCTGGGTGACCCGCTTCAAGCGGTAGCGCACGGTGTTCGGATGCACGAAGAGCTCGCGGGCCGTCGCCTCGAGGGAGCGCCCGTTGTCGAGGTAGCACCACAGGGTGGTCATCAGCTCGGGCGACTGGTCCTGCAGCGGCCGGTAGACCCGGTTGACCAGCGTCGAC
The DNA here is from genome assembly GCF_059691755.1 of Herbiconiux sp. 320_LB. Lineage (NCBI taxonomy): Bacteria > Bacillati > Actinomycetota > Actinomycetes > Micrococcales > Microbacteriaceae > Herbiconiux > Herbiconiux sp. 320_LB. The sequence goes on from NZ_JCAWAD010000001.1 coordinate 84,420, forward strand.
CGTGCCAGCGGATCCCCGGCCAGCGCGCGCTCGGGGAGCAGGTCGTCGGCCATCATCGGGCGCGGGGCGTTGCGCCAGGCCTTCGCCACGGCGAAGCCGGCGAGAGCCGCCTTGGCGCTCCGCGAGGCGTCGACCAGGCTCGGCACCTCGTGGCCGAGCACCAGGTAGCCCGGGCCGAAGCCCGGCTCGAGCTTCGTGGCGATGTCGAGGAAGGAGAGCACCTCGTCCGGCGCGGCGACGGCCTCGTCGGGGCTGACCGAGGGGTCGGCCGCATCCACCGGGGGCCCGCCGATGCCGTTGACCGGATGCGCGCGCCCGATCACGAGCACGAGGCGCCCGCCCTGCACCCCGATCAGCACGTCGGCGTTCAGGTGCCGGGCCGTACGGCGCAGCTGGTCGACGTCGAGCTGCCGCGGGGTGGTGCCGACGAGCACGCTCACCTCGCCGTGGCCGTGCCAGCCGAGCGCCGCGATCCGGCTCGGCAGCTCGTCGTCGTACTCGCCGCTCAGGATGCTGTCGACGACCAGGGCCTCGAGCCGCGCATCCCACAGACCGCGGGCCTCGGCCGCACGGGCGTAGACGTCGGCGGCGGCGAACGCGATCTCGCGCGAGTAGAGAAGGATGCCCTCGCGGAGCGACTGGTCGCCGCTCGCGACCCGCTCCTCCACGACCTCGACCACGACCCGGATCAGCTGCAGCGTCTGCTGCAGGCTGACCGAGCGGAGGAGTTCCCGCGGCGCGGAGCCGAACACGTCGGCCGCGATCCAAGTGGTGGTGGTCGGGTCGTCGTACCACTGGATGAACGACTTGATGCCGGCCTGCGCCACCAGGCCGACGGCCGAGCGCCGCCCCGGCGGCATGTCGCCGTACCAGGGCAGCGTCGCATCCAGCTTCTTGATCGTCGCGGTCGAGAGCTCGCCCTGGATGGTGCGGAGCCAGGCCAGGGTCTGAGCCTTCGTCTTAGCGGGCATCGTCGCCCCCGACCGCGATCAATCGAGTGGTCATTCCGACCGGTATCAGCTCTCGCCGCCCGCCGAGCCGGAGGTTCCGGCCGTGACGTCGTAGAGGCGGTACTTCTCGATCGCCCAGGAGGGCGCGTTCTGGTCGACCTCGCCGCGGGCGGCGAGCTGCTCCAGCACGCGGACGACCACCGAGGGGCCGTCGATCTTGAAGAACCGGCGCGCGGCGGGTCGCGTGTCCGAGAAGCCGAAGTCGTCGGCCCCCAGCGTCGCGAACTCGCCGGGCACGAACTGACGGATCTGGTCAGGCACCGCGTGCATGTAGTCGGTCACCGCGACGAAGGGCCCGGGCGCATCCTGGAGCTTCGTGGTGACGTAGGGCACCTGTCGCTCCTCGGTCGGGTGCAGGAAGTTGTGCGACTCGGCGTTCAGGCCGTCGCGACGCAACTCCGTCCACGACGTCACGGACCAGACGTCCGCCGACACGCCCCAGTCGTTGGCGAGCAGCTCCTGCGCCTCGAGGGCCCACGGGACCGCGACGCCGGAGGACAGGATCTGCGCCTTCGGGCCCTCGATCGTGCCGGACTTGAGACGGTAGATTCCCCGCACCACGCCGTCGACGTCGAGACCCTCGGGCTCGGCCGGCTGCACGTGCGGCTCGTTGTACACCGTGAGGTAGTACATGACGTTGGGGTCGGAGTGCGTGCCGCCGTACATCCGCTCCAGGCCCGACCGCACGATGTGGTTGAGCTCGTAGCCGTAGGCCGCGTCGTAGGTGACGACGGCGGGGTTGGTCGACGCGAGGAGCAGCGAGTGCCCGTCGGCGTGCTGGAGGCCCTCACCGGTCAGCGTCGTGCGACCCGCGGTGGCGCCGATCACGAAGCCGCGTGCCATCTGGTCGCCCGCCGCCCATAGGGCGTCGCCCGTGCGCTGGAAGCCGAACATCGAGTAGAACACGTAGATCGGGATGAGCGGCTCGCCCTGGGTCGAGTAGCTCGTGCCCACCGCGGTGAACGCCGCGAGGGCGCCCGCCTCGTTGATGCCGACGTGGATGATCTGGCCCTGGGGGCTCTCCTTATACGCCAGCAGGAGCTCGCGGTCGACGGAGGTGTAGGTCTGGCCCTTGGGGTTGTAGATCTTGTTCGAGGGGAAGAACGCGTCCATGCCGAAGGTGCGCGCCTCGTCCGGGATGATCGGGACGACGCGATTGCCGAAGTCCTTCGCCCGGGTGAGGTCTTTCAACAGCCGCACGAACGCCATGGTGGTGGCGATCTCCTGGTTGCCGGAGCCCTTCTTCAGCGTCTGGTACGACGAGTCGTCCGGCAGAGTGAAGTCGGTGTACTTCGTGCGGCGCTCGGGCAGGTAGCCGCCGAGCGCACGACGGCGCTCCTGCAGGTACTGGATCGCCTCGTCCTGCTCGCCGGGGTTGTAGTACGGCGGGAGGTAGGGGTTCTCCTCGAGCTGCGCATCCGAGATCGGGATGTGCATCTGGTCGCGGAAGGTCTTGAGGTTGTCCAGGGTCATCTTCTTCATCTGGTGCGTCGCGTTGCGCCCCTCGAAGGCCGGACCCAGGCCGTAGCCCTTGATGGTGTGCGCCAGGATGACCGTCGGCTGGCCCTTGTGCTCGGACGCCGCCTTGAAGGCCGCGTAGACCTTGCGGTAGTCGTGGCCGCCGCGCTTGAGGTTCCAGATGTCGTCGTCGGAGTAGTCCTTGACGAGCTCGAGGGCGCGCGGGTCGCGGCCGAAGAAGTTCTCGCGCACGTAGGCGCCGGACTCGGCCTTGTAGGTCTGGAAGTCGCCATCCGGAACCGTGTTCATCAGGTTGAGCAGGGCGCCGTCGGTGTCACGGGCGAGCAGGTCGTCCCACTCGCGGCCCCAGACCACCTTGATGACGTTCCAGCCCGCGCCGCGGAAGAAGCTCTCGAGCTCCTGGATGATCTTGCCGTTGCCGCGCACCGGGCCGTCCAGGCGCTGCAGGTTGCAGTTGATGACGAAGTTCAGGTTGTCGAGGCCGTCGTTGGCGGCGACCTGCAGCTGACCGCGGCTCTCCACCTCGTCCATCTCGCCGTCGCCGAGGAAGGCCCAGACCTGCTGGTCGGACGCATCCTTGATGCCGCGGCTGGTGATGTACTTGTTCAGCTGCGCCTGGTAGATCGCGTTGATCGGGCCGAGGCCCATCGAGACCGTCGGGAACTGCCAGAACTCCGGCATCAGCCGCGGGTGCGGGTAGGAGCTGAGCCCGCCGCCCGGGTGCGACTTCTCCTGGCGGAAGCCGTCGAGCTGGTCGGTGGTGAGCCGGCCCTCGAGGAAGGCGCGGGCGTAGGTGCCGGGGGAGGCGTGGCCCTGGATGAAGATCTGGTCGCCGCCGGACGGGTGGTCCTGCCCACGGAAGAAGTGGTTGAAGCCCACCTCGTAGAGGGCCGCGCTCGAGGCGTAGGTGGAGATGTGGCCGCCGACCGCGATACCGGGCCGCTGTGCCCGGTGGACGGTCATCGCCGCGTTCCAGCGGATCCACGCCCGGTACTTGCGCTCCAGGGCCTCGTCGCCGGGGAACTCGGGCTCGTTCTCAGGAGCGATGGTGTTGATGTAATCGGTGGTCGGCACCATGGGCACGCCGAGATGCAGCTCCTTCGAGCGCTTCAGCAGGCTGAGCATGATGTCGCGAGCCCGGCCGTGACCCTGAGCCGCGACGAGCGCGTCGAGCGACTCGTTCCATTCCGCGGTCTCTTCGGGATCGGAGTCGGTGTGTCCCGCGGAATACGGGTCCTGGTCGTTGACAGTCACGGCGACCTTTCTTCTGTGTTTACAGATCGTTTCGTGTCGTGCGCCCGTGCGTGGTGGGCCCGGAACGCCACAGACAAGCCTAGTGAGTTAATCCGTGAGTCCGCGCTCGGCGTGACAACCCGTCGCGCTTGGTGTATCGCGTGGGGAGGACTAAGATTGCTGCGTTTGTCCGGTAGACGACCGGACTGAAAGGAAGCCGATCATGGCTTTGGAGAACGACACCCTCGCTCCCGACTTCGACCTCCCGAACCAGTACGGGGAGCGTGTGCGCCTCAGCCAGTTCCAGGGCAAGAAGCCCGTGGCACTCGTCTTCTTCCCTCTCGCCTTCTCGGGGGTGTGCACGAGCGAGCTCTGCGCCCTCGAGGACAACCTGGCCCTGTTCAAGGCCGCCGACGTCGAGCTGATCGGCATCTCCGTCGACTCCAAGGCCACTCTGCGCGCCTGGTCGGAGAAGGAGGGCTACGACTTCTCGCTCGTCGCCGACTTCTGGCCCCACGGCGACGTCGCGAAGGACTACGGCGTCTTCCTGGAGGAGAAGGGCTTCGCGAACCGCGCCACCTTCGTGATCGACCAGAACCGGATCATCCGGGCCTCCTTCATCACCGCCCCCGGCGAGGCGCGCTCGATCGCGGCCTACCGCGCGGCGCTGGAAGAACTGCAGCCCGCTCGGGTCTGAGCCGCTCGGGTCTGAGCCACGCGCTCCGCGCTACCCCAGCAGGCTCACGCCGCGGGCGATCACGAGTGCGAGCAGCACGAAGCCCGTGAAGGCCTCGAGCCCCATCAGCAGCTTGGTGCGATGCGTCAGCGGCACCACGTCGGTGGGGCTGAAGGCCATCGAGTTCGACAGCGAGAAGTAGAGGTAGTCGACGAAGCCCGGCCGCCAGTTGCTGTGGATGGACGAGTGCACCGCGACCTCGCTCACGGCGTCGTGATCCTCGTCCTGCGGAAAGCGGAAGTCGGCCGGCGGAAGCTGCTTGCGGGGTCGCTGCGTGCGGGCGACGGGGCCGCCGCGGTCGAGCTCCCAGAACAGCAGGGCGAAGCCGATCACGTTGGTGAGCCAGATCTGCAGGGCGCCGAGCAGCAGCGTCGGGCCGTCCTCGGTGTTCTGCACCAGCTTCATGATCAAGACGACCAGCAGCACCTGATTGGTCGCGCCGATCACGAGCACCAGCATCATGCCGAGCCGGCGCGACCACCGGGTCTGCCTCACCAGCCGGTGGGGGTTGATCACGATCACCGCCAGCAGCAACGCCAGGCACACCGGGATGACCAGGTACCGGGTGAAGCCCAACAGGCTGTCCGGAAGCAGGGCGTAGCTCGCGATGATCGCGATGACCCCCACGGCCGCCGGCCAGCGGTGCTCGGCCTGGGCCTTCTCCTCGGCGACGCTCTCGCCCTCGTCCTCTGACACCAGAGCAGTGTAGGCCGGTATGCTGGTCTCGCCTCGTGCGGCACGAGGGCCTTTAGCTCAGTTGGTAGAGCGCCACGTTTACACCGTGGATGTCATCGGTTCGAGCCCGGTAGGGCCCACTGATCCGGTCTTGTTCCCGGCTAGGGGCGTGGGCCGGGAGCCGGGGGCAGAATGGGGTCATGGAACCCACTGCCTCCTCCTCTTCTCGCGTCCTCCTCGTCACCGGCACCTCCTCCGGCATCGGTCTCTCCGTGGCGGTCGCCGCGGCGGCGGCCGGCTGGACGACGATCGCCACGCTCCGCGACACCGGCCGCGCCGCGGCACTGGAGGCGGCGGCCACGGCCGCCGGGGTCATGGTCGAGGTGCTCCCGCTCGACGTCACCGACCCCGCATCGGTCGAGGCCGCCATCGCGGCCGTCGAGGAGCGCCACGGGCGTCTGGATGCGCTGGTCAACAACGCCGGTGCCGCGACGGTCGGCACGCTGGAGACCCTCGAGGTCGACGACTTCCGCCGGGCGATGGAGGTCAACTTCTTCGGTGTGGTCCAGCTGACGCGGGCGGCGATGCCGCTGCTGCGTGCGTCCGGCGGCCGCGTGATCACGGTGTCGAGCGTCGGCGGGATCGTGGGCCAGCCCTTCAACGACGCCTACTGCGCCGCCAAGTTCGCCGTCGAGGGCTTCCTCGAGAGCCTGCAGCCGGTCGCCCGCACCGTCGGCGTCTCGGTGAGCGTCGTCGAGCCGGGCGCGGTCTCGACCGAGTTCGTGGCGAACGCGAAGATCGACCCCGCCGCCGCCCTCGCCGAGGCCGGGCCGTACGCACCGGCTCTCGGTGCGTACCTCGAGCGCACGCGGGCGGCCTTCGACCCCGCCAACGCCCAGACGCCCGACGGGGTCGCCCGGGTGATCGTCGACCTGCTCGACGCCGAGGAGCCGCCGTTCCGGGTGCAGACCTCCGACGCGGCGCGGGCGTTCGTGGGCGGCAAGCTCGCCGACCTCGACGGCTCGGTGGTCACCTCGATGACCGCCGGGTGGGTCGGGGCCTGATCCGGATGCACGGTGCCGGCCGGTGCGCGGGCCTGAGCGGGATGCGCGGCGCCCGCCGCGTCAGACCCGCGCGATGAGGTCGATGTCCTCCAGGAACGCCTCGGCGACCTCGGGTGACACGGTCGCCCGGGTGTCGGCGATGGCGGCCCGGTAGTCCGCCGTCCGCGGCCCCTCCAGCGGAGCACCCGCCTCCTCGGCGTCGACGGCCTGCTCGAGCGCGCGCTGCGAGGCCTTCTGGGCGGCGTACTCGATGTCGGCCGGGGAGAAGCCGGCGGTGCCCGCGACCAGGGCCTCGACGTCGATCCCGTCGAGCACGGCGTCGGGGATGTACCGCGACCAGATCGACCGCCGGGCCTCCTCGTCGGGCAGTCCGATCGGGATCACGTAGTCGAAGCGGCCGTGCCGGAGGAAGGCCGAGTCCAGCGAGCGGATGAAGTTGGTCGCGCAGACCAGCAGCCGGTTCGGCTGATCGCGGAAGGTCGGGATGATCTTCAGCAGCTCGTTCGTCACGCCCTGCATCGCCGAGGGCGGCTCGCCGCCGCGCTGCACCGCGATCTCCTCGACCTCGTCGATGAACACGACCGCGTGCTCGAGGTCGGCGATCTTCTCGAAGGTCTCCCGCAGCGCACCGGCCAGCCCGGCCGGGTCGGCCGCGAGCCGCGACGGGAAGACCTCGACGAACGACCACTCGAGCCGCGAAGCGATCGCGCGCGCGAACGTGGTCTTCCCGGTGCCGGGCGGACCGAAGAGGACGACCGCACTCGGCGCGACGACCCCGAAGCGCTCCGCGAGGTCGGACCGCGCGAGCGGCATCACCAGCCGCCGCTCCAGCAGGTCCTTCTCCCGCTGCATCCCGCCGATCGACTCCCAGAGCCCGCGGGGGAGCACCCTCCCGCCGAGCTCGCTGAGCGCGTTCAGCTCGTCGCGCTGCACCGGGATGCGGCGCTCGAAGTAGAGCAGGTTTTTCTTGGCCGCGAACCCCTGGTCGGCGAAGGCATCGACCGGCAGGCCGCTCTCCGGCAGCAGCACCGAGAGCTTCGTCAGCCCGAGCGGGGCCATCCGCTTCTCCAGGGCCGCCAGCAGCCGACCGCCGACACCCTGCCCGCGGTCGTCGGCGTCGGTGGCCAGGAAGACGATCCACCCCTGGGCGTGCGCGGCCCGCCCGACCGCGGCACCGACGACCCGGTCGTCCTGCACCGCGACCACGGCGTGGTCCTGCCGGCAGGACGCCAGCACTTCGGAGAGGCCGTAGACCGGCTCGGCCCGGGTCGCACGCATCTGCTCCCAGAGGTGCAGGATGTCGTCGATGTCGTCGGGATGGAAATCGCGGATGCGGATCTGTGCCATGGGGTGCCTGTCGCTCGACGGATCTCGTCGTCCTTCCGACTCTCGCAACCTCCAGCGCGTGTCGGGCGCCCTCGCCCCCGGAAGAACCGCGTTTCTTCTGTCCCTGTCGAATCCAGGAGGAAACGGATGCGGTGAGGACTCGGATCAGCCGTCGCGCACGTGCTCCGTCGCGCGGGCCAGCGCGCGGGTCATCGTCTCGATCCCCGGCCAGCGGACGACGACGAGGTCGGTGTAGCTCATCAGGTCGTCGTCCTCGGCGTAGTGCCGCCACCCGGCGATCTCGGCCGTCAGCGCATCCGCGGTCACCACCCGCACCTGCCAGCTCCGCCCGTCGGCGAGCGTGAGCACCACGAGCGCGTCGGCCAGCTGCTCCACGTCGACCAGGTCGGGGCCGATCAGGAACTCCAGCCGTCGTCCCTCCAGCTCGACTCGCACCCAGTGGGCTCCGCTCGGCGTGACCATGGGCTGAGCATACCTCACCTGTCGGGCGGGGCGCAGGACTCCGTCCTTCGGTTCTGCTCGGATCCGCGGCATCGACCTAGGCTGAGGCCATGAGTGAGAACGCGCGCACGGTCGTCATCACGGGGGCGAGCTCGGGGATCGGGGCGGTCGCCGCACAGCACTTCGCCGAGCAGGGCGACCGGGTCGTCGTCGTCGGCCGCGACCCCGAGCGCACCAAGGCGGTCGCCGAGCGGATCGGGGCCGAACACGTCCTCGCCGACTACGCCCGCCTCGACGACGTGCGGGCCCTCGCCGCCGGCATCCTGGAGCGGTACGACCGGGTCGACGTGCTGATGAACAACGCGGGCGGCCTGGTCTCCGAGCGAACCACGACCGTCGACGGCCACGACCTCACCCTGCAGAGCAACCACCTCGCGCCCTATCTGCTCACCCGGCTGCTGCTGCCCGCCCTCGAGCGCTCGGCCCGGGCCGGCGGCCCGGCGCGCGTCGTCTCGACGTCGAGTCTCGCCAACCGTTTCGGCAGGCTCGACCTCGCCGACCTGGACGGCACCGGCCGGGCCTGGAACGGCGGCTGGCGGGCCTACGGCACGGCGAAGCTCGCCGTCATCCTCTTCACCCGGGAGCTCGCCCGCCGGGCCGCGGATGCGGGGACGGGCGTCGAGGCCTACTCCGTGCATCCGGGAGCCGTCGTCACCGGGTTCGGGCGCAGCTCGGCCCTCATCCGGATCGGCACCACCCTCACCGGCGGCCGCTGGGGCGTGTCGGCCGAGGTGGGCGCGGCACCGCTGATCGCGCTCGCCTCGCCGACACCCGTGCCGGCCGCGAGCGGCGCGTACTTCGACCGGATGCGGCCGAACGGGCGGATGGCGCGCCAGGCGCACGACGAGCAACTGCAGCGCGGGCTCTGGATCGAGTCGGCCCGGTTCACCGGGCTGCCCGAGGACGACGGGCCCGGAAGCGACGCGCAGGCGGGGAAGTAGGCTGGAGCCGTGCCGCACACGCTCTCCGAATTCAACGCCGTCGTCGAAGACCTCTGGCCCACCGGCTCCGCCGAGGACTGGGATGCACCCGGAGTGCTGAGCGGGTCAGGCGACGACCCGGTGCGACGGGTGCTGCTCGCGGTCGACGCCGTCGCGGCCACGGTCGAGGAGGCGGTCGCCGCCCGCGCCGACGTGCTCCTGGTGCACCACCCGCTGCTGCTCCGCGGGGTCACGAGCGTCGCCGAGTCCGGGTACAAGGGCCGCCTGCTCGCCACCCTCATCCGTGCCCGCTGCGGCCTGATCGCGGCGCACACGAACGCCGACATCGTCGAGGAGGGCACCTCGGCCGTCATCGCGGCACGACTCGGGCTGCAGGATGCGCGTCCGATCGTCGCCGGTCACCGCGACGACAGCGACGCGACGACCGGCGCCTCGGCCCGCCCCGCCGTCGGCCTCGGCCGGGTCGGGCGGCTGCCCGAACCGATCCCGCTCGGCCGGCTCGCCCTCGCGCTCGGCGAGCTGCTCCCGGCGACGGCCACCGGCATCCGGGTCTCGGGCGACTACGACCGGCCCGTCTCCACCGTCGCCCTCTGCGGCGGTGCCGGGGACTCCCTGCTGGGGTCGCCCGAGGTGCGCGGCGCCGACGTCTACATCACCTCCGACCTGCGGCACCACCCGGCGTCCGAGTCGCGCGAGCAGTCGCTCGCCGGCGGCGGCCCGGCCCTGATCGACGTGTCACACTGGGCGAGCGAGTGGCTCTGGCTCGACACCGCGGCCCGGCAGCTCGCCGAGCGGCTCCCCGAGGTGGAGTTCGTGGTGAGCGAGCTGAACACCGACCCGTGGGACTTCGTCATCACCCAGTGACCCGGCCCGTGCCCTCCCGTGAGAGCACGACCCGAGACCGAATCCCACCCTCCGAGCGACCACCCCTCCGACCGAAGGAACACCGATGAAGGCACCCGCCCTCGAACAACGCAAGCTCCTCGATCTGCAGGCCGCCGACAACCGCGTGGCGCAGATCCAGCACTCGCTGCGCACTCTCCCGCAGGAGGCCCGGCTCGCCGAGCTGCAGCGCGACTCCGCGGCCGCGCGCCAGGAGTTCGGCGGGGTGAACGGCGAGCTCGAGGATGCGAAGGCCGAGATCGCGCGGGTCGAGGGCGACATCGACACGGTCTCCGCCCGCGAGAAGCGCGACCGGGAGCGCCTGCAGGCGAGCTCGTCGTCGAAAGACATCCAGGGGCTCGAGCACGAGCTCGCCTCGCTGGCCGTGCGCCGGTCGAACCTCGAGGACATCGAGCTCGCTGTGATGGAACGGGTCGAGGAGATCGAGGTGCGCCTCGCGGCGATCACCGCGCGCCGCGACGACATCGCCACCGAGGAGCGCCTGCTCGCCGCCCAGCGGGACGAGCAGAAGGGGCGCCTCACCGCGCAGCTCGAGGTCGCCCGTTCCGAGCGGTCCGCCGTCGCCGGCGGCATCACGCCCGAACTCCTCGCGCTCTACGAGCGTCAGCGCGAGCGCTACGGCGTGGGGGCGGCGCTGCTGCAGCGCGGGGTGTCGATGGGCAGCAATGTGGCGCTGACCGAGTCCGACCTCGCCCAGATCCGGGCGGCCGACCCCGACGAAGTGCTGATGGACCCGGAGGGCACCTGCATCCTGATCCGCACGGACGAGTCGGGGCTCTGACGCCGAGCCGACGCCGACACCGAGCCGACGCCGTCGCCCGAGTCGCGTAAGCTTGCAGGCGTGAATGGGCCGGCAGACGGTCGCGTCGCCGCGCAAGCGGTGCCGAGGAACGTCCGGGCTCCACAGAGCAGGGCGGTGGGTAACACCCACCCGGGGCAACCCGCGAGACAGTGCCACAGAAAGTAGACCGCCACGGGCTCCGGCCCGCGGTAAGGGTGAAACGGTGGTGTAAGAGACCACCAGAGGCTGCGGTGACGCAGTCGGCTCGGTAAACCTCGCCCGGAGCAAGGTCAGACAGGAAGCGCTAACGCTGCTCGCTCAGTTTCCGGGTAGACCGCTCGAGGGCTGCGGCAACGCAGCTCCTAGATAGATGGCCGTCAGGGAGCGATCCCGACAGAACCCGGCGTATCGCCGGCCCATTCACCTCGATCGCTCCCCGATGCCCGGCGCACTCGGCCGCCCGGCCGTTCCGGACGCCCGGCTACTGCAGGAAGGTCGCCCGCATCGTCGACAGGCAGGCCGCGCCCAGGATGCCGGCGTTGTTGCGCAGGGTCGCCGGCACGATCGGCGTGTCCAGCTTCAGAAGCGGCAGGAAGTCCTCGTAGTTCTTCGAGACCCCGCCGCCGACGATGAACTCGTCGGGGGAGAAGAGGCGCTCGAGGGTCTCGTAGTAGACCTGCAGCCGCTCGGCCCACTTCTTCCAGCTCAGGTCGTCGCGCTCCTTCGCGGAGTACGCCGCCTTGGTCTCGTAGTCGACCCCGCCGATCTCGAGGTGCCCGAGCTCGGCGTTCGGGATGAGCACGCCGTCGTTGATCAACGCGGTGCCGATGCCGGTGCCGAGCGTCGTGACGATGATCAGCCCGCCCTTGCCCTTGGCGGCTCCGTACTTCACCTCGCCGAAGCCGGCCGCATCCGCGTCGTTGACGAAGGTGATGTCGCGGCCCAGGGTCTTCTCGAACAGCTTCTCGGCCTCGAAGCCGATCCACTTCTTCGACACGTTCGCCGCCGACATGGTGACGCCGCGACGCACGACGGCGGGGAAGCAGATGCCCACCGAGGCGCCGCCCGGGATCTCGCCCAGGGAGTCCACGAGCTCGAGCACGGTCGCCGCGATGTCGTCGGGCTTGCCGCCCGCGGGGGTCGGGATCTTCTTGCGGTCGGTGAGCAGCTCGCCGGCCGTGACGTCGACGATGGCGCCCTTGATCCCGGTGCCGCCGATGTCGATGCCGACGGCGACGGTGTTCGGAGTGTTCTCGGTCATCGGTCGCGCTCGTCGGCGGCGTCGTCCTCGGCCCACTTCGCGCTGTTCGCCCGGAGCGTCTCGAGCGCGTGCTCGGCCTCCTCGTGCGTGGCGAACGGCCCGACCCGGTCGACGACCGACGACACGTAGCCCTTCTCGACCTCACCGGTCTTCATGTTGTACCAATACTGGGTCGACGGGTCTTCGCTCATGGTTCCTCCGTGATCTCGTGCACGTGCGCGGCTGTATCCGCCCACGATCCTATTGCCGCGCCCGTGCGCCGTGCTGGGCCACCCGAGGTCGCCCGCATCCGGCCGGCCCGTCAGTAACTGTGCTCGGGGCCGGGGTAGGACCCGGCTTCGACCTCGCCGCGGAAGGCGGTCACCGCGTCGGTGAGCGCACCCCGCAGGTCGGCGTACTGCTTGACGAACTTGGGGATGCGCCCGGTCGAGAAGCCCGCGAAATCGGTCCAGACCAGCAGCTGCCCGTCGACGTGAGGACCGGCGCCGACCCCGATGGTCGGGATGCGGAGCGCCTCGGTGACCCGGCCCGCGGCCTCGGCCGGCACCATCTCGAGCACGACCGCGAACGCCCCGGCCTCCTCGACCGCCTTCGCGTCGGCGAGCAGGGCCGCCTCGCCCTCGCCCCGGCCCTGGATGATGTGGCCGCCCAGGCCGTGCTCGCTCTGCGGGGTGAAGCCGATATGCGCCATCACCGGGATGCCGGCGTCGACGATGCGGCGGATCTTGTCGGCGCTGCGCACCCCGCCCTCGAGCTTGACGGCGTGGGCTCTGGTCTCCTTCATGAAGCGCACGGCGGTGTGCAGGGCCTCCTCGGCGCTGTTCTCGTAGGAGCCGAACGGCATGTCGGCGACCACGAAGGCGCGCTTGACGGCGCCGGCGACCCCGCGGGCGAGCGGGATGAGCTCGTCGACCGTCACCGGGAGGGTCGTGTCGTAGCCGAGAACGTTGTTGCCGGCCGAATCGCCGACGAGCAGGAAGTCGATGCCGGCCTCGTCGAAGATCTGGGCCGAGAGCATGTCGTAGCTGGTCAGCCCCGTGATCCGGATGCCGTTCTCTTTCGCGTTCTGGAAGTGCCGCGTGCGGACCCGCTTCGGAGCAGCGGTGTCGGAGGGCGTCGTCGGCTCTGGCATGTCACCAGTCTAGTTCCGCGGTCGGGGACGGGGGATGCGTTAGGTTGGGGGCACGTCACACCCGAAGTGCGTGAATCGTGACCCCGGATCGAAGGGACGTCGTGGGCCGTCGAACAATTGCGCAATGGGCGATGGGTGTGGTCGTCGCCGGCCTCCTGGTCGCAGGGCAGGCGCCAGTGGCGAATGCCGCAACCACCGCGGAGCGATCCTGCGACGAGGGTCTGCCGGCCACCGCCGTCTGCGGCACCCTCACCGTTCCGGAGTCCCGCACCGTCGGGGGCGGTCGCACGATCGATCTGCCCTACGTCGTCATCCCGGCGTCGACGCAGCCGGCCACCGGCACCCCGATCGTCACGATGAGCGGGGGCCCCGGCCAGGTGAGCGACCGGGTCGCCGAGGCCCTGGCCGCCGACCCGCGAATCGGCGCATCCCGCGACGTGGTGCTGCTGAGCCAGCGCGGCGGAGCGGACACCAGCGCCTCGTTGGACTGCCCGGGCGCGACCTCGGCCTACGTCGACACCTTCACCACCGACGACTCGCCCAAGGACGAGATGTCGGCCGTCGCTCTGGCCCTGAAGAACTGCGTCTCCGAGTTCGCCGCGGGCGGCGGAGACATCACCTCGTACACGAAGACCGACACGGCGCTCGACGTCATCGACCTGCGCCAGACCCTGGGCTACCCGACCTGGACCCTGTACGGCGACAGCTGGTCGACCAAGGTCATGCAGATCGTCGCGAACCGCGACCCCCAGGGGGTCGACGCGGTCGTGCTCGACGCCTTGACCCCGGTCGACCGCAACATCAAGGGCGATGCCTATCAGGCCCTGTACGACACCCTCGGCACGCTCTCGGCGCGATCCGACGGCGCCTACCCCGACCTCAACGGCGACCTCGCGACCGCGACCGACCTCTTCAACGACGACCCGGGGCACGGCCTGCTCACCAACCCGGTCACCGGCCAGCAGCGGTACTACTCGCTGACCGGCTCCGACGTCGTGACGATCGTGCAGCAGGCGCTCTACGACCCCGCGACCGCTCCGGCCGTCCCGTTCCTGCTGCACCAGCTGGCCGCCGGCAAGACGGATGCGATCAGCACGTTCATCCCGGGCGCGCTCGAGCACCTCACCGACACCAGCCTCGGTCAGTACTGGGTCGAGATGTGCCGCGACGAGAAGCCCTACTGGTCGCCGGACCCGGTGCTGCCGGCACCGGACGGTGCGGATGCGTCGGCGGCGACCCCGCTCCCGGTGCTGACCTACTTCACCGCGGCCGACGAGATCTGCGACACGGCCGGGATCCCGGCGTCGAGCCCGGACACCCGGCAGTTCCAGCCGCAGGGCATGCCCGCGCTGATCATCGCCAGCGACACCGACCCGCTCATCCCGCTCGTCGCGGTACAGAGCGGGGGACCGGCGTTCCCCAACAACCAGCTGATCACCATGCAGTCGGCCGGCCGAGGCGGAGTCGTGTCCGACCCGTGCGCGCTCGACCAGCTCGCGACCTGGCTCGCCGCCCCCGGCACCGGGGTGCAGGCGGTCTGCGCCGACCTCACCGACACCTACCCGGTGCCGGCGCCCGACTCCGTGCATCCGAGTTCCCGGTTCGCCTCGGTCGTCTCGGCGGTCGACGACCGCAACCTGTTCGAACTGACCATCCCGCTGATCTTCGGCGCCTTCGTGGTGCTGTGGCTGGTCGGCTGGCTGATCGCCGTGCTCGTGCAGGTGCTGCGGCAGGAGCCGTTCGGCCTGCTCATCGCGAGCGGCATCGCGCCGGTCACCGGGGCCGCGTTCCTCCTGGTCGCCTGGCTCATGGTGAGCTCGACGCTGGCGCAGTACCCGGGCTTCACGCTCGTGGGTGTGCCGCCGATGCTTCCGTGGGTCGGCATCCTGCTCGGAGTCGGCTTCCTCGGACTCATCCCCGTCTGGCGCCTCGGCAACCGCCCCTCGGCGGCCCTGGCGGCGGCGGCCACCCTGGTCTGGCTGGCGATGATCGTCTGGTTCGTGTGGGTGGCGGTGCTGCCGAGCTAGTTGCCGCGCCGGGCTGTGCTGGTTGCCGCGCCGGGCTGTGCTGATTGCCGCGCCGGTCCCTGCCCGGCGCGGGCGACATGTTCGCGTGCCGTCGGAGAGCGCGGCCTTCGGTCGTGCTCTCCGGCGCCGCGCTCACCCTGGGTCGGCGAGTGCGGCCCGCAGCTTCGCATCCCGTACCTTCTGTGCCGAGTAATGTCCCAAATCTCGTCGACCGACGCCCTATAGGGCGCCACTCTTCGAAATTCGGGACGTAACTAATCACCCACCCCAGACATGGAGGACGAGGGCGAACGCAACGGGCCTTTATCGACGACCAAGGCGGCGGCGTGGCCGCGGATCACGACCGTAGGCCGCGATCCGCGACCGCACCGACGCATGTCGCCCGCGCCGGGCAGGGACCGGCGCGGAAACGAAAACAGCGCGCCGACTAGACCCCTGTGGGGCGGTACGTGATCGGGAGGCGGCGGTCTCTGCCGAAAGCGGTGCGGGAGATCTTCGGGCCTATGGCTGACTGGCGGCGCTTCCACTCGGCTCGGTCGACGAGGGTCGTGATGCGGGTGACGGTGGGCTCGTCGAAGCCCAGGGCCACGATGTCCGCGATGCTTTGACCACCGTTGATGTAGGCCTCGAGGATGGCGTCGAGCACGTCGTAGTCCGGCAGCGAGTCCTGGTCGGTCTGGTCGGGGCGCAGCTCCGCCGACGGCGGCTTCGAGATCGAGTTCTCCGGGATCGGCGCGACCTCGCCGCGGCGCTCGGCGTGGGCGTTGCGCCAGCGTGCGAGCTCCCAGACGAGCATCTTCGGCACGTCCTTCAGCGGACCGAACCCGCCGACCGAGTCGCCGTAGATCGTCGAGTAGCCGACCGCGAGCTCGCTCTTGTTGCCCGTCGTGAGCACGAGGTGCCCCTCCTGGTTCGACAGGCCCATCAGGATGACGCCACGGGCCCGTGCCTGCAGGTTCTCGGCGGCGATCTCCGTGAGCCCGAGCTGGTTCTCGAACGGGATCACCAGGTCGGCGATCGCCTCGGTGCGGAAGTGCAGGCCGATCCGCTCGGCCAGGTCGTCCGCATCCGACCGCGAGTGGTCGGACGAGTACCGGGACGGCATCGAGACCCCGAACACCCGATCGGCGCCGATCGCGTCGGCGGCGATCGCGGCGCAGACGGCCGAGTCGATGCCGCCCGAGAGCCCGAGGACGACCGAGGGGAAGTGGTTCTTCTCGACGTAGTCGCGGAGGGCGAGCACCAACGCGTCCCAGATCTGCTCGAGGTCATCGGGGAGCTGGGCGATGTCGACCGGGATCGGCGGCTTCGCGGTCTCGGTCGCAAGGGCGGCGGCCGAGGTGTCCGAGGCGGCAGAAGCGTCCGAGGCGTCGACGCCCCCGTCTGCCGGCACGTCGAGCTCGACCCGCCGCACGTCCGACGGCAGCGGCGTGTCGGTCGCGCCCTCGGCGTCGACGTCGACGAACAGCAGGTGCTCCCGGAACTGCGGCGCCCGCGCGAGGATCGCCCCGTCGCGGTCGACCACGACGCTGTCCCCGTCGAAGACCAGGTCGTCCTGGCCGCCGACCAGGTTGACGTAGGCCACGATCGTGTCGGTCTCGGTCGCGCGCCGGGTGACCAGCGGCAGCCGCACCTCGTCCTTGTCGCGCTCGTAGGGCGAGCCGTTGATCACCACGAGCAGCCCCGCATCCGCGTGCAGCACCCGCCCGACCGGCCCGCCGTCGCGCCACAGGTCTTCGCAGATGATCAGAGCGACGTCGACCCCGTGCATCCGCAGCACCAGCAGCTCGTCGCCCGGGATGAAGATGCGGTACTCGTCGAAGACCGAGTAGTTGGGCAGGTGGTGCTTCGCGTAGCGGGCGACGACCCGGCCGCCCTGCAGCACGCTCGCGGCGTTCTGGGCGATCGCCGTCGGAGCGTTGCTGGTGCCGAGCAGTCGCGGCTCGAACGGGCCGTCCGGGTGCCCGACGATGACCGGCACGTCACCCAGCCCGGCCTCGGCCAGCTCGGCCGCCAGCCGATCGATCCGCTCGTGCGCGGCGGCGAGGAAACTGGGCCGCATCGCCAGGTCTTCGATCGGGTATCCGGAGATCGCCATCTCGCCGAAAGCGACCAGATCGGCGCCCCCGGCCACGGCATCCCGGACCCAATGGATGATCGACCGGGCGTTGCCGTCCAGGTCGCCCAGAACGGGGTTGGTTTGGGCCAACGCTAAGCGAAGTCTCGGCATAGCCACTAGCCTAATAGGGGCATGAACCAATGCCGGAGAGAGGGTCTGTTCCGCCGATGGATAAGCAAAGGGACTTCGTTCTTCGCACGATCGAAGAGCGGGGCATCAAGTTCGTGCGACTGTGGTTCACAGACGTCGTGGGCACCCTGAAATCCGTCGCCATCGCTCCCGCCGAGGTCGAAGGGGCCTTCGCCGAAGGCCTCGGTTTCGACGGCTCCGCCATCGAGGGTCTCACCCGGTCGTTCGAGGCCGACGTGCTCGCGCATCCCGATCCCACCACCTTCCAGATCCTGCCCTGGCGCGGGGAGATCGACCCCACCGCCCGCATGTTCTGCGACATCACCACCCCCGACGGCCAGCCCGCCGTGGCCGACCCGCGCAACGTGCTGAAGCGCACCCTTGCGAAGGCGGCCGATCGCGGCTTCACCTTCTACACGCATCCCGAGATCGAGTTCTACCTGCTGAAGTCGTCGCAGTACGGCCCCGACGGCCCCGTGCCCGTCGACTCGGCCGGCTACTTCGACAACGTGCCCGGCGGCACGGCCCACGACTTCCGCCGCCGCTCGGTGCGCATGCTCGAAGACCTCGGCATCTCGGTCGAGTTCAGCCACCACGAGGCGGGCCCCGGCCAGAACGAGATCGACCTCCGATACGCCGACGCGCTGACGACGGCCGACAACATCATGACCTTCCGCACCGTGATCAAGGAGGTGGCGATCGAGCAGGGCGTGTACGCGACCTTCATGCCGAAGCCGCTCTCCGGCCACCCCGGCTCGGGCATGCACACGCACCTCTCGCTGTTCGAGGGGGATGCGAACGCCTTCTACGAGGCGGGTGCCGAGTACCAGCTCTCGAAGATCGGCCGCAACTTCATCGCCGGTCTGCTGCGACACGCCCCCGAGATCACGGCCGTGACGAACCAGTTCGTCAACTCCTACAAGCGCCTCTGGGGCGGCGACGAGGCCCCGAGCTTCGTCTGCTGGGGCCACAACAACCGCTCGGCGCTCGTGCGCGTGCCGCTGTACAAGCCGAACAAGGGCCAGTCCTCGCGCATCGAGTACCGTGCCATCGACTCCGCGGCGAACCCGTACCTGTCGTACTCGCTGCTGCTGGCCGCGGGCCTCAAGGGCATCGAGGAGAACTACGAGCTGCCGCCCGAGGCGGAGGACAACGTCTGGAGCCTCACCGACGCCGAGCGCAAGGCTCTGGGCTACGACCCGCTGCCCGCGTCGTTGGATCGCGCGATCTCGCTGATGGAGGACTCCGAGCTCGTCGCCGAGACGCTCGGCGAGCAGGTCTTCAACTACGTGCTGCTGAACAAGCGGCAGGAGTGGAAGGCGTACCGCGCCCAGGTCACCCCGTTCGAGCTCGAGTCCAACCTGGAGATGCTCTGACCTCAGGGTCCGGCCGTCGGCCGGCAAGTCGCTCCGCCTGTTCGCCTCTCTCGTAGGTCGCTCGCGTCGGATGTGCCGGGCCGTGGCCGTCTCCGTCGAAACATGATCTGGTAGCACCATGCCCCGCTCGCAGAACTCCCTCACCGAACTCGCCCGGATCGGCTTCGCCCGGCTCGGCTGGGCCTCGGAGGAGCTGCGCGCGCTGGCGGCGTCGACCGAGGTCGAGACGGGGGCGCTGCTCGCGTCGTTCTCGGCGGCCGCGGATCCGGATCTGGCCCTCGCCGGCATCCTGAAGCTGCAGCAACGGTCGCCCGAGATCGCGCTCGGCACGCTGAAGGACGACCGGTTGCGCGACCGCGTGGCCCGGGTGTTCGGGGCCTCGGAGGGGCTGGCCGACTTCTTCTGCCGGCATCCCCGGCAGCTGGCCGTGCTCGGCGACGACCGGCTGCTCCTGCCGGACGCCGACAGAGCGCGACGAGAGCTGCTCGACTCGGTCGGCGCGGTCGACGGCTTCTCGACACTGGTCGGTGAGGATGCCTGGACGGCGTTGCGCGTGCGCTACCGCACCCTGCTGGCCCAGGTCACCGCCGTCGACCTCGAGCAGGGCAACCCCGTCGCCGGGCTGGACGGCGTGGCCGCGGCCCTCGCCGACCTCGCCGCCGGGGCGCTCGAGGCGGCTCTCGCCGTCGCCCGCACCCAGCTCTCGACCAAGGGGCACGGCCTGTGGCACTTCCCGGTCGCCGAGGTTGCCGCCACCCGCTTCGCCGTGATCGGCATGGGCAAGGCCGGGGCGGGTGAGCTCAATTACGTCAGCGACGTCGACGTGATCTTCGTCGCCGAGGGCGACGAGGAGGCGGGCCTGCCCACGAGCACGGCCATCGAGATCGGCACCCGGCTCGCGATGGTGCTGATGCGCGGGATCAGTGAGTCCGGCATCGAGCCCGGGCTGTGGGAGGTCGACCCGAACCTGCGCCCGGAGGGCAAGGCGGGGGCGCTGGTGCGGTCGCTCGAGTCGCACGCCGCGTACTACGACCGCTGGGCGAAGAATTGGGAGTTTCAGGCCCTGCTCAAGGCGCGCCCGCTGGCCGGCGACCTCGCCCTGGGCGAGGACTACACGCGCATCGTGGCCCCGAAGGTCTGGTCGAGCGCGTCGCGGGAGAACTTCGTCGAGTCGGTGCAGCGGATGCGCGAGCGGGTCACCTCGAACATCAAGGCCTCCGACGTGGAGTACCAGCTGAAGCTCGGCCCCGGGGGCCTCCGCGACATCGAGTTCACGGTGCAGCTGCTGCAGCTCGTGCACGGGCAGGTGGATGAGACGGTGCGGCAGCGCGGCACGCTCGCCGCTCTCGGCGCATTGGCCGACGGCGGCTACATCGGCCGGGTCGAGGCGGTGGAGTTCGCGCAGGACTACCGGGTGCTGCGGTTGCTCGAGCACCGCCTTCAGCTGCGGCACCTCACCCGCACGCACCTGATGCCGCGCGAGGAGTCGGAGCAGCGCGTGCTGGCCCGGGGGAGCGGGCTGGCCTCCAGCGCGCAAGACCTGGTCCGCCGGTGGAGCGACATCAAGGTGCGGGTGCGCACCCTGCACGAGCGGCTGTTCTACCGGCCGCTGCTGGCTGCGGTGGCGGCGCTCTCGCCGGACGAGCAGGCGCTGACCAGCGCTCAGGCCGAGGCCCGGCTCGCCGCGATCGGCTTCCTCAACCCGGCCGGTGCGCTCAACCACATCCGCGCGATGACGGCCGGGGTGTCCCGGCGGGCGGCCATCCAGCGCACGCTCCTGCCCGTGATGCTGCAGTGGTTCGCGAACGGCGCCGATCCCGACTACGGGCTGCTCGCCTTCCGGAGGCTGTCGGACACGCTGGGCGAGACCTACTGGTTCCTGCGGATGCTGCGCGACTCCTCGGGTGCGGCCGCGCGGCTGACTCAGGTACTGTCGGGCTCGCGGTTCGTGGGGGAGCTGCTCGAGCGCATCCCCGAGGCCGCGGCCTGGCTCGAGAACGACGAGGAGCTGCGTCCGCGCTCCCCGGCCGTGCTCGAGGACGAGACCCGGGCGATCGTCGCGCGGCACGAGTCACCGGATGCGGCCGCGATGGCCCTGCGGACCGCGCGCCGGCGCGAGGTGCTGCGGATGGCGATCTCGTCGATCCTCGGCATGTGCACGGTGGAGGAGCTCGGGGTCGCACTCACCGACATCACCACGGCGCACCTCCAGGGCACGCTGAGCGTCATCCGGCAGTCGGCCGCGCCCGCCTCCGGCGACGGCATCGAGTTCGCGATCATCGGGATGGGCCGCTACGGCGGCGCGGAGCTCGGCTTCGGGTCGGATGCGGACGTGCTGTACGTCTACCGGGCCGTGCGGGTCGACAAGGCGACCGCGCAGTCCGTGGCCCAGTTCATCGTGAACGAACTCAAGCGCCTCACCGAGGATGCGCGGTTGCCGCTCGACCTCGACATCGACCTGCGGCCCGAGGGCAAGAACGGACCGACCGTGCGCTCGCTCGAGTCGTACGCGACCTACTACGAGCGCTGGTCGCTCACCTGGGAGGCGCAGGCACTGCTGCGCGCGAACGGCGTGGCGGGGGATCGGGCGCTGATCGAGGACTTCCACGCCCTCGCCGACACCGTGCGGTACCCGGTCGCGATCTCGGAGACCGAGGTGCGGGAGGTCAAGCGGATCAAGGCGCGCGTCGAGAAGGAACGGCTGCCCCAGGGCGCCGACCCGGCCCGGCACCTCAAGCTCGGCCGCGGGTCGCTGAGCGATGTCGAGTGGTACGTGCAGCTGCTCCAGCTGCAGTACGCCCTGCGCATCCCGGGCCTCCGCACGACCTCAACGCTTGACGCCCTCGCCGCGGCCGAGGATGCGGGGCTCGTCAACCACGACGACGCCCGCAAACTGCGCGAGGCCTGGCTCTTCGCGTCGCGCGCGCGGTCGGCGATGACGCTGTGGACCAACAAGACCTCGGATGTGCTGCCCTCGGACCGCCGGCAGCTCGAGGGCGTCGCGCGCCTGCTCGAGTACCCGCCCGGCTCGGCGACCCGTCTCGAGGAGGACTACCTCGGGGTGACGCGGAGGGCGCGGACGGTGTTCGATCGGTTGTTCTACGGGGAGTAGCTGTGCCTGTTGCCGCGCCGGTCCTTGCCCGGCGCGGGCGACATGTTCGCGTGCCGTCGCGAAGCGCGGCCTGCGGTCGTGCTTCGCGGCGACGCGCTCACGCTGGGTCGTCGGGTACGGCCCGCGGCTTTGTGTGCCGGTGCTTCGTCTCTCGTGCGCCCCTGACTGTCCGCGATCCGGCAGTTGTTGCCGCTATGGGGTTCGGTTAGCGACGACGAGTGACGGATCGGGGACCTGAAGACGGCGTTCGGCCCTGGAGTCGCGGGGCCGGGGCGATGCTGCGGGCCGTACTCGATGAGACAAGGTGAGGCCTCGGCCGCGTCAGCGACCGAGGCCTCACATGTCGCGCTGCGCCGGGCAGGGACCGGCGCAGCCCGGGAGACGCGCGCGAAGCACGCGCCTCCCGGCAGCTCACTCAGACGCCGTAGTAGAGCTCGTACTCGAAGGGGTGCGGGCGCTGGGCGATGGGCTTGATCTCGTTCTCGCGCTTGTACGAGATCCAGGTCTCGATCAGGTCGGGAGTGAAGACGTTGCCCTTGGTCAGGAACTCGTGGTCGGCCTCGAGCGCGTCGAGCGCCTCACCGAGCGACGCGGGAACCTGGGGGATGTTCTTGGCTTCCTCGGGGGGCAGCTCGTAGAGGTCCTTGTCGACCGGCTCGTGCGGCTCGATGCGGTTGATGATGCCGTCCAGGCCCGCCATGAGCTGCGCCGCGAAGGCGAGGTACGGGTTGCCGGAGGCGTCGGGCGCACGGAACTCGATGCGCTTGGCCTTCGGGTTCGTGCCCGTGATCGGGATGCGGATCGACGCCGAGCGGTTTCCGGCCGAGTAGACCAGGTTGACGGGAGCCTCGAAGCCCGGCACCAGGCGGTGGTAGGAGTTCACGGTCGGGTTGGTGAACGCGAGCACCGCGGGAGCGTGCTTCAGCAGACCGCCGATGTACCAGCGGGCCAGGTCGCTGAGGCCGCCATAGCCGGCCTCGTCGTAGAACAGCGGCTTGCCGTCGTTCCAGAGCGACTGGTGGGTGTGCATGCCCGAACCGTTGTCGCCGAACAGCGGCTTCGGCATGAAGGTCGCGGTCTTGCCCCAGAGGTTCGCCGTGTTCTTGACGATGTACTTGAACTTCAGGATGTCGTCGGCCGCGTGCACCATGGTGTCGAAGCGGTAGTTGATCTCGCCCTGGCCGGCGGTGCCGACCTCGTGATGCGCGCGCTCGAGGATGAGGCCCGCGTCGATCAGCTTGAGCGAGATGTCGTCGCGCAGGTCGGCGTGCTGGTCGACCGGCGAGACGGGGAAGTAGCCGCCCTTGTAGGGGGTCTTGTTACCGAGGTTGCCGCCCTCTTCGACGCGGCCCGTGTTCCACGCGGCCTCGTCCGAGTCGACCACGTAGAAGCTCGAGTTCTGCTTCACCTCGTAGCGCACGTCGTCGAAGATGTAGAACTCCGCCTCGGGGGCGAAGAACGCGGTGTCGGCGATGCCGGTCGAGGCGAGGTACTTCTCGGCCTTCTTGGCCACCTGGCGCGGGTCGCGCGAGTAGATCTCGCCGTTACGGGGGTTGTAGATGTCGAAGACCAGGATGAGCGTGCGCTCGGCGCGGAACGGGTCGACGTAAGCCGTGGAGACGTCAGGGATGAGCTGCATGTCGGACTCGTGGATCGACGCGAAGCCGCGGATCGACGAACCGTCGAAGAGCTGGCCGACGGCGAAGAACTCCTCGTCGACGGTGGAGGCGGGGATGTTGAAGTGCTGCTGCACGCCGGGGAGGTCGGTGAAGCGGATATCAAGGAACTTGACGTCGGTGTCCTTGATGAACTTGAGCACCTCGGAAGAATCACTGAACATGTGAGGGGTCTCCAACTGGCTTGGAACTGGAAAAACTACAAGGGTGTAGCCCTCGTCAGGGTAGCCGTAGGGCATTACTCGGCGGTGTCACGATTGTTTCGGGGATGTTACGTCTCCTCGAGATCGGCATCATTCCGGGCTCAGCGCCGCACCAACACCGTTCCTGAGAAGACGTCGTGGAGGCCGCGCTGGTCCGAGTCCCAGACCACTGCGGGCACCACGAGCATGAGCAGCACGGTGCGGAGCATGGGGCGCCACCAGCCGGCGTACCCGCCGTTCAGGCGCACCACGCGCATCCCGAGCAGCAGGTGACCGAGGCCGCCGCCGAGCGTGATCATCAGCACGACCTGCTCGATGAAGAAGATGATGCTCGAGGCGAAGGGGTTGTCGAAGAAGAACGCGAAGTAGATCACGTAGCAGAACGCGAAGTCGATCAGGAGCGCGGCGATGCGGCGGCCCGGTCGCGCGATCGAGCCACGGCCCTCGCGGATGAACCCGAGACGCTGTCCCGGCCACTCGCTGGGTGCGGTGCTGCCGGAGGAGGTCGTCACGCCGCGGCTCAGCGGCCGCGCTGCGGACGCATCCGCATGGGGTCGATGCCCTTGGGGATGGGCAGCGGCGAGGAGTTGAGCGAGGTCAGACGGTTGCTGACGGCCAGCACCTCGGGCTTGGTGAGGGTGGGCTTGATGCGCGCCATCTTCGGCGCGACGCGGTGCAGCGGCAGCGAGTCGGCGTCGGGGCCGACCGAGAGGAAGGTGACCGGCACGTTGGGGAGGATGCGGAGCACCTTGCGTCGCTCGTCCTCCAGCATGCGGGTGGTGCGCGAGCGGGGGCCTTCGCCGATGAGCACGACGCCGCCGCGGCCGACGGCGCGGTAGACCGCATCCTGCGTCTTGCCGTTGACGGCCACGGGCATCTCGCTGCCGGTCCAGCTGCGCTTGAGCGAGCTGCGGAGCACGGCACCGACGGCCCCTGGCTGCCCCTCGATCTGCTTGTAGGCGGCGCGCTCGGCGCGTCGGCCCAGGATGATCAGGGCGGCGAGGAGGCCGGCGAGCACGCCCGCGAGGATCCACATCACGAGCCCGAAGACGTTGTCGCGCGAGAAGACGAGCGCGAGCACCACGCCGAGCACGACGGGGATGAGGAAGCCGGCGAGCATGATCCAGATCGCCTTGGAGTCGTAGCGGCGGGTCATGTTGAAGACCTGCACCATCTGCTTCAGACGGCCCGGCTCCTTCGGGGCCTTCGGAGCTTTCGGGGTGGAGTCGGTCTTGCGTGCCATGGCTCCAAGGATACTTGCTCGCGCCGGTCGGCGGGTGCACGGGATGCCTGCCTCGACTTCTGCACACCCCGGCGTCTCCGGGCGGTTCTCCACCGGTCTGCGACGAGCGGATGCGCGGGGTGCGCGGGCGGGCAGGATCGCTCCATGGACCCTCCCGTCGCACCCCGCAGAGCCCGCCGAACGTCGAGCCCCGGCTACGCCCGGGGCCGCGGGGACGGCGGGACGCGCGCGGATGGTGGGGATCGGTCGGTGGGCGAGGGGTGGGGCGGATCGGTGCCCGGGTTCGAGTTGCTCGAGGTGCTCGGCGTGGGCGAGCGGGCTGAGGTCTACCGGGCACGGATGCATGCCCGAGCGGGCGGGGCGCCGGTGCCGCCCGGGCGGCACGTCTCCGCGGTCGCCGGCGGGGGCGACGCGTCACCCGCGCGACGGGACGTGGTCGTCAAGGTCTTCGCGCCCGGCGTCCGACCGACTCCGGCTGAGCGGGAGGTGCTCGCCGAGCGGCCGATCGCGGCGATGCCGGTTCTGCTCGGCGAGACGGTCACGGCTGACGGCTGCGCGGCGGTCGTGATGACGTTCTGCTCGGATCCGACCCTCCGTATCCGGGCCGCCCTCGCGCCGGCCGGGCGTGGTCTCCAGGTTGCGCTTGGGAAGGCTCCGGCGGGAGGTAGGGCGCCGACGCCGGCGGGCGCGGGGGCGGCGCAGGCGGGTGCGGGGGCGGCGGCGCAGGCGGGTGAGGGGGCGGCGGCGGCGCTGGATGGGCCGCTGGTCGGGCTGGTCGAGTCGCTGCATCGGGCGGGCTGGGCGCACGGCGGGATCGATGCGGCGAGCGTTCTGGTCGGCGATGACGGGCTGCTCACCCTGGTCGGCTTCGGTCGAGCCAAGCCACGAGGAGATCCGGCGTTCGACGTCGCCGTGGTGGCCGACCTCCGTGCTGCTCGAGCCCTCGGGCCGCTGTCGGCCGCGGTGGAGCCTGCGCCGATCGCAGAGCTCGCGCGAGACCCGGTGCACGGGGTCGGCGCGGAGTGGGTCTGGGACGACGACCCGGAGGTCGAGGACGACGTGGGGGAGCCGCGGTTCGTCGAGACGGTCGAACCCGCGTTGCTTGCCGTGACGGAGAGTGCGGCGGCCCTTCGCGGGCTCGTCGGACGCCGGGGGCGCGCCCTCGTGCGGGGACGCGGACGGCGGATCATGGTGGGAGCGGCTGCCGCGCTGGTCGTCATGGTCGCGGTCTGGCTCACGCTGCCGCCGCCCCGGGACGACGCGAGCGCCGACGGGGTGAACGCGCCATCGACCAGCTCCTCCCCGTCCGCCGCCGTCTCACATGGCGCGAATCCGGCAGGCGCGAATTCCGCAGGCGAGGTGGTGGGACGGAACGACGTCCCGAATGGAGCGAACACCGCCATCCTCGACGGGGACGATCCGGTGGCCGCGGCGCGCGAGTTGTTGCGGCTGCGAGACGCCTGCTTGATGGCCGCCGACGCCGCGTGCCTCGGCTCGGTGGACCAGTGGGGGTCACCGGCCGAGGAAGCCGACCGTGCCCTGCTGGCCCGAGCGGCCGCAACCCCGCCTGAGACTGCGCCTCAGGCGACCACGCCGCATGCGGGTTCGGCCGAAGCGAGCACGCCCCATACGGCTGAGCCCGAGGCGGACAGCTCGGGCGGTCCCATCGGCGAGGGCTCCGACCCGAGCGGCTCGGCCGCTGAGGCGGTGCCACCGGGCGAGGTGGGGCCGGGCGCGGGGGAGGTGCGGCTGGTTCAGCGGGTCGGGGGAGTCGCTCTGCTGGAGGTGGTGGGGTGGAGTGACGGTGGAGTGGCCACGGGCGCAGGGGCACAGACGAAACCGGTCCCGCTCCTGGTGATCAGGGGCGGGACCGGTTGGCGCATCCGTTCGTTCGGCGTCGACCCGTGACGCGTCTGGATTCAGCGCATCGGCGGGTCGGCCGGGAGCCTAGAGGCCCAGGTCGTTCTCGAAGTCCGCCTCTTCCAGGCGCTCCTTGACCGCGGTGAGGAAGCGTGCGGCGTCGGCACCGTCGACGATGCGGTGGTCGTAGCTGAGCGCCAGGTACACCATCGAGCGGATGGCGATCGCCTCTCCGCCGTCGACCTTGACCACGGCCGGCTTCTTGGCCACGATGCCCGTGCCCAGGATGGCGACCTGCGGGAGGAAGACCAGCGGGGTGTCGAACAGCGCGCCGCGCGAACCGGTGTTGGTCAGCGTGAAGGTGCCGCCGGCGAGCTCGTCGGGCTTCAGCTTGTTGTCGCGGGTGCGAGCCGCGAGGTCGGCGATCTGCGTCGCGAACCCGGCGATGTCGAGGTCGCCCGCGTTCTTCACCACGGGGGTGAGGAGGCCGCGCTCGGTGTCGACAGCGATGCTGATGCTCTCGTGGTCGGGGTAGACGATCGTGTCACCGTCGACCGAGGCGTTGATGATCGGGAACGCCTTCAGCGCCTCGGCGGCGGCCAGACCGAAGAAGGGCAGGAACGAGAGCTTCGTGCCGGTCTTCTCCAGGAACGCGCCCTTGACCTTGTCGCGCAGCGCCGCCACCTTCGTGACGTCGACCTCGACGACGGTCGTCAGCTGGGCCGACGCCTGCATCGAGGCCACGGCGCGCTCGGCGACGACCTTGCGCAGGCGGGACATCGGCTGGGTCGTGCCGCGCAGCGGCGACGTCTCCAGCGGCGTCCGGGCCGCACCGGCTGCAGGAGCCGCGGCCGCGGGAGCCGCAGCCTTCTCGGCGGCCGCGAGCACGTCCTCCTTGCGGATGCGCCCGCCGACACCGGTTCCGGTGACGGTGGCGAGGTCGATGCCGCGGTCGTGCGCGAGCTTGCGCACCAGCGGGGTCACGTAGCCGGCGTTCGAGCCGCTCGGGGCCGAAGCGTCGGCGGCCGGCGCGGCAGCGGCGGGAGCCGGAGCAGCAGCGGCAGGTGCCGGAGCAGCAGATGCCGGAGCGGCAGCCGCCGGGGCCGGCGCCGCGGCAGCAGCAGGAGCGGCGGCAGCCGGAGCCGGAGCAGCCGGGGCCTCCTGCACCGGAGCGGGAGCAGCCGGGGCGGGCTGCTCGGCGGGGGCCGGAGCCTCGGTCGACGGCTGCACGACCTCGCTCGGGGCCTCCTGCGACGGGGCGGCCGGAGCCGGCTCCTCGGCAGCGGGCGCCGGGGCGGCGGCCTCAGCCGGAGCAGCCTCGGCGGAAGCCGGAGCAGGAGCAGCCTCAGGCGCAGCGCCCGAGTCGCCGCCCGCGCCGGAACCGTCGCCGATGGTCACGAGGGCGGTACCCACCTCGACCGTCTCGTCCTCCTGGACGAGAATCGCTTCGATCACCCCCGCGACGGGCGAGGGGATCTCCGTGTCGACCTTGTCGGTCGACACTTCGAGAAGGGGCTCGTCAACCTCGACACGATCGCCGACGTTCTTGAGCCACCGGGTGACCGTTCCTTCGGTGACACTCTCACCGAGTGCGGGAAGGTTGACGGATTCGCTCATGACCTTTGTCTCCTTATGGAACCGTTCGTTGTCGAGCCTAGTGGGCCGACGTGGATGTTGCTCTGGCCGGGGCGGCGATCGGTCAGATCGCGTGCAGCGGCTTTCCGGCCAGCGCGAGGTGCGCTTCGCCGAGGGCTTCGTTCTGGGTCGGGTGCGCGTGCACGAGCGAGGCCACGTCTTCGGGGTAGGCCTCCCAGTTCACGATCAACTGGCCCTCGCCGATCAGCTCGCCGACCCGGGCGCCGATCATGTGGATGCCGATCACCGGGCCGTCGTTGACCCGCACGACCTTCACCGAACCGGTGGTGCCGATGATGTGGCTCTTGCCGTTGCCGGCCAGGTTGTAGTCGTACGCGGTGATCTTGTCGGCGCCGTACTTCTCCGTGGCCTTCGCCTCGGTGAGGCCGACGGAGGCGACCTCCGGGTCGGAGTAGGTGACCTTGGGGATGTTCACGTCGAGCACGACCTGCGGGTTCAGCCCCGCGATCTCCTCGGCGACGAAGATGCCCTGCTGGAACCCGCGGTGCGCGAGCTGCAGGCCGGGCACGATGTCGCCGACGGCGTAGACGCCGGGGACGCTGGTCTCGAGGCGGTCGTTGGTGATCACGAAGCCGCGGTCGACGGTGACCCCCGCCTCTTCGAAGCCGAGACCCTGCGTCGCGGGGCCGCGGCCGACGGCGACGAGCAGCAGCTCGCCGTCGAAGGTCTTGCCGTCCTCCAGCGTCACGACGACGCCGTTCTCGTCCTGCGTCACGCCGGAGAACCGGGTGCCGAGGTTGAAGGCGATGCCGCGCTTGCGGAACGCGCGCTCGAACTGCTTCGAGATCGCCTCGTCCTCGTTCGGCACGAGGTGGGGGAGCGCCTCGACGATGGTGACCTCGGCGCCGAACGACTTCCAGACACTGGCGAACTCGACGCCGATCACGCCGCCACCGAGGATGACGACCTTCTTCGGCACGAAGTCGAGCGCGAGGGCCTGCTCCGAGGTGATGACGCGGCCGCCGATCTCGAGACCGGGGAGGGTGCGCGAGTACGAACCGGTCGCGAGCACGATCTTCTTGCCGGTGATCGTGTCGTCGCCGACCTGCACCGTGGTGGGGGAGGTCAACCGGCCCTCGCCCAGGATCGTCGTGACCCCGCGCGCCTTGACCAGGCCCTCGAGGCCCTTGTACTTGGAGGAGACGATGCCCTCGCGGTAGGCCGTGACCGCCGCGATGTCGATGCCGCCGAAGGTGTTGGTCACGCCGTACTTGGCCGACTCGCGCGAGACGTCGGCGACCTCGGCCGAGTGCAGCAGCGCCTTGGTCGGGATGCAGCCGCGGTGGAGGCAGGTGCCGCCGACCTTGTCCTTCTCGATCATCGCGACCGTGAAGCCCAGCTGGCTGGCGCGCAGCGCTGCCGCGTAGCCGCCCGAACCACCGCCGAGAACCACAATGTCAAAGTTCTGATCCGACACCTAGCAACTCCCTCGTGCATCGAGATCCGTGCGGGATCATCGTGGAACCGCACGGGAGATGGGCGAGATTTTTTCGCCCATACGACCTTACTACGCGCGGGAGTACGCCTCGGCAAGTCGGAGCAGAGTGCGCACGGTGGCCCCGGTGGGGCCCTTCACCGTGTAGCCGTAGCCGCCGTCCTTGTTCTGCGCGGCGCCGGCGATGTCCAGGTGCGCCCAGGGGATCGTGCGCCCCTCGGCGTTCTTCCCGACGAACTCCTGCAGGAAGACGCCCGCCACCAGCATCCCGCCCGCGGTGTTGCCCGGCTTGACGTTGGCGATGTCGGCGATGTCCGAGGCCAGCAGGGGCCGCAGCTCCGCCGGCAGCGGCATCGGCCAGAGGGTCTCGCCGGCCTCGCCGGCGGCCTCGATCACGCGACCGACCAGGTCCTCGTCGCCCATCGCCGCGACGTAGCGGTTGCCGAGGGCGACGACGGCGGCGCCGGTCAGGGTTGCGACGTCGATGATCGCGTCGGGGTTCTCCTCGCCCGCGGCGACGATGCCGTCGGCCATGACCAGGCGGCCCTCCGCATCCGTGTTCAGCACCTCGACCGTGCGACCGCCGCGGATCGTGAGCACGTCACCGGGCCGGATGGCGACGCCGGACGGCATGTTCTCGGCCAGGCAGAGCCACGCGGTGAGGTGGACCGGGAGCTCCAGCTCGGCGGCCGCGACGACGGTCGCGAGCACGGTGGCCGAGCCCGCCATGTCGTACTTCATGCCGATCATCGAGACCGGCGGCTTGAGCGAGAGTCCGCCGGTGTCGAAGGTGATGCCCTTGCCCACGAGGGCGATGTGCGAGGTGGCGCCGGCGGGCGAGTAGTCCACGCGCACCAGGCGCGGCAGGCGCTCCGATCCCTGGCCGACACCGACGATCCCGCCGAAGCCGTCGGCCTGCAGCGCCTCCATGTCCCAGACCTTCACGTCGAGACCGCGTTCGCGGCCCAGCTCGACGACCTGGTCGGCGTAGTTCTCGGGGTAGAGGTCGAGGGCGGGCACGTTGACGAGGTCGCGCACCAGCGAGACGGCGTCGACGGATGCACGGGCCCGGGCGAGCGCGGACGCCCCGACCTCGTCGCTCAGCCCGGTCACCACGGCGATCCGGCGGGCGCGGGGAGCCGCGTCCTCGGCGTCGGCTCCGGTCGCGACGTCGGCGTCGGCGTCGGCGTCGCTCGACCCGGCAACCTTCGTCCCGGTCCCGCGGTAGTCGGTGTAGTCGTACGAGCCGAGCCCGGCGCCCTCGATCACGGCCTCGAGCTCGGCGGCATCCGCGGGCTCGAAGGCGAGCACGGCGTCCGAGCCGGAGGGTGCCCGGCGGCCCGCGGTCCCGGCGGCGTAGCGCAGGTCGTCCACGGTGGGCTCGCCCGTGCCGAGACCGACCACGGCGACGCTCTGGGCGTCGACGCCGGCCGGCGCGGGCAGGCGCACGAAGTCGTCCTTCTTGCCGGCGAAGCCGATCGCCTCCAGCAGCGGCGCGATCGCGTCGCCTCCCGGACCACGCACGACGAGGCCGTCGTCGGTGCGGCCCGCGGCGAGCACCAGCACCTCCTGGTCGCTGATCGGGGCGTCGGAGGAACGGAGGGAGAGATCGGCCGTAGTCATTCCGCCATGCTAACGAGTTCGCCCGAACGCTCCCCGTTCGGCCTCCGGTCCGCGCCCTCTTCCCGGGCCGGCGAGCCGCTGCGACGCCCTATTCCCTGTTCCTGTTCGCTCTCGGCATGCGACTCGCCCGGTCTGGCGGGAGGGCCCCGGTTTAGAGTTGAGGCATGGACGATCCGAGCGGACTGTATGACGTCGTGGCTGACGCCGGCCTGGTGCCCGACGGCCTGAACCTCGTCGCAGCCCTCACCGGCTTCACGGATTCGGGCGGAGCGGTGTCGCAGCTGGGGGAGTACCTCCTCGACACCCTCGAGAGCACGATCGTGGCCGAGTTCGACGCCGACATCCTGCTCGACTACCGGGCCCGCCGCCCGATCATCACCTTCGATCAGGACCACATCAGCGAGTACCAGCCGCAGACCCTGCGCCTGCACCTGATGTCGGACGAGCTGGGCCAGCGCTTCCTCTTCCTGCACGGCTTCGAGCCCGACTTCCAGTGGGAGCGCTTCACCGCCGCCGTCATCGAGCTCGTCCAGCTCTTCCGGGTGAAGACGACGACCTGGGTGCACGCCATCCCCATGCCGGTCCCGCACACCCGTCCGATCCAGGTGACCGTGAGCGGCAACCGGATCGAGATCATCGACGCCCTGTCGGCCTGGCGGCCGAGCACGCAGGCGCCGGCCAACGCCCTCCACCTTGTCGAGTACCGGTTGCAGGAGCTGGGGCATCCGATCACCGGCTTCGTGCTGCTCGTGCCGCACTACCTGGCCGACACCGAGTACCCGGCGACAGCGCTCGTGGCCCTGGAGAGCATCAGCTCGGCCACCGGCCTGATCTTCCCGACCGACCGTCTCCGCGAGGAGGCCCGTGGCTTCGTCGCGAAGATCGACGAGCAGGTCGAGACCAACGCCGAACTCGGCCGATTGGTGCACACCCTCGAAGAGCGTCACGACGCCTACATGGAGGGAGCGGCGCTGCGTTCGCCGCTGACCGACGTCGACGGCGAGCTGCCCTCGGCCGACGAGATCGCCGACGAGCTCGAGCGTTTCCTCGCGGGCAACCGCCCCGGCGACGACTTCTCGGACGGCGACCGCCCCGCCTGATCGGGCACCCGCCCCGGCCCCTACCAGCCTGCACTGCCCCGCCCGCACCGGCCCGCCTGCACTCCGGCGTACCCTGGAGTGATATGAACTCCCGCCGCTCCTGGATCGTCTTCGCGGTCGGCGTGTTCGCCTACATGGCCTCGGTCCTGCAACGGTCGACCCTCGGCGTGGCCGGGGTGGATGCGGCGGAGCGCTTCCAGACGACGGCGGCCCTGCTCTCCGGCCTCGCGGTCGTGCAGCTGATCGTCTACGCGGCCCTGCAGATCCCGATCGGCCTCCTGATCGACCGCGTGGGCCCGAAACTGCTCATCTCCGGCGGCTCGGCGATCATGGTGGCCGGGCAGCTGGTCCTCGCCTTCGCCCCCGACATCCACGTCGCGATCCTCGGCCGCATCCTGGTCGGGGCGGGCGACGCCGCGGTCTTCATCTCGCTCATCCGCCTGATCAACTCGTGGTTCCAGGGCCGCACCGTCCCGATCCTGTCCCAGTGGACCGGCAACATCGGCGCGATCGGGCAGATCCTCTCGGCGCTGCCCTTCGCTGCCCTGCTGCACTCCGCGGGCTGGACCCCGGCGTTCAGCGCCGCGGCCTCGGTCTCATTCGTGGCCTTCGTGCTCGCGGTCGCCGTGCTGAGCAACCGGCCCGCCGGCGTGCCCGAGCCGCCCCGTGTCGCCTCGATCCGGGATGCGCTGCGAGGGCTGGGTCAGACCCTGCGGCGACCCGGCACCCAGCTGGGCTTCTGGTCGCACTACGTCACGCAGTCCTCCGGCACGGTGTTCTCCCTGTTCTGGGGCTTCCCCTTCCTGGTTTCGGCGATGGGCCTCAGCGAGCAGGTGGCCTCGCTCCTGCTCGTCGTCATCGTCGTGACCGGCCTGATCGCCGGACCGATCCTGGGCATCCTCACCGCCCGCTTCCCGCTGCGGCGGTCGAACCTGGTGCTCGGCATCACGGCGCTCCTCGGCGTGGTGTGGGCCGCGGTGCTGCTCTGGCCGGGCGTGCCGCCGTTCTGGTTGATCGTCGCGCTCGTGGTCACGATGGGCATCGGTGGGCCCGGCTCCCTGATCGGCTTCGACTTCGCCCGGTCGTTCAACCCGATCCGCGCGCTCGGCTCGGCGAACGGCATCGTGAACGTCGGCGGGTTCACCGCGAGCTTCGTGATGATGTTCCTGATCGGCGTGATCCTGGACGGGCTGTTCGACAGCGGCTGGAGCGCCTCGCTCTACGACCTCGCGGCCTTCCGGGTCGCCTTCTCCATCCAGTATCTGGTCATCGGCTTCGGTGTGGTGATGCTGCTGTTCGCCCGTCGGCGAACACGGCGGAAGCTCGAGGAGGACGAGGGAATATCCGTGGGGCCCATCTGGGTTGCACTCTTCAGAGCCGGGAGGAACCGGGCTCGGAGGCGTCGGGGGCGCGGCGCGAAGCGGCGTCCGGTCTGATGCATCCATGCAATAATTGACGAGAAGACCCGTTCCTGTGTATGGGAGCAGTCGAGTTCCCGGCTGCGAGATTCCCGCACTTGACATGGGTCTTAGTAATGTCCAAAAACATCTTCGTGCGCGGGAATCCTGCGGAGGATCGCGATCCCTCCGCTCCGGTGCATGGCATGAAAGGTGAACCAATGGCCACCCCCAAGTCCGCAGACACCCTCGAGAAGGCAACGGCGCCCGACGAGGTCGAGACGGCAGCCCCGGCCACCGCGAAGCGCGCGCCGGCCAAGAAGGCTCCCGCGAAGAAGGCCCCTGCCAAGACCACCGCCACCAAGGCGGCCCCCAAGCGTGCGACCAAGGCGAAGGCCAAGGCCGACGACGACGAGGAGATCGAAGCCGGCGACGAGGTCGAGGTCGACGAGGAGTCGACCGACGACGTCGTCGAGGTCGCCGACGAGGCCGCTGACACGGTCGACGGCGAGTCCGACTCCGACGAGGAGACCACCAAGGCCCCCGTCGCCGAGGAGGCGCTGCCCACCGGAGCCCTGGTGCTCTCGCTGGTCGACGACGAGGACGACGTCCCCGTCTACTCCACGACCATCACGGGTGCGACCGCCGACCCGGTGAAGGACTACCTGAAGCAGATCGGCAAGGTCGCGCTCCTGAACGCGGCCGAAGAGGTCGAGCTCGCGATGCGCATCGAGGCGGGGCTGTTCGCCGAGGACAAGCTGGCCAACAGCGAGAACCTCAGCCCGTCGGCCAAGCGCGAGCTGCAGTGGGTCGCGAAGGACGGGCAGCGGGCCAAGAGCCACCTGCTCGGCGCGAACCTCCGACTGGTCGTCTCGCTCGCCAAGCGCTACACCGGTCGCGGGATGCAGTTCCTCGACCTGATCCAGGAGGGCAACCTGGGCCTGATCCGTGCGGTCGAGAAGTTCGACTACACCAAGGGCTTCAAGTTCAGCACCTACGCCACCTGGTGGATCCGTCAGGCGATCACCCGGGCGATGGCCGACCAGGCCCGCACGATCCGCATCCCGGTCCACATGGTCGAGGTCATCAACAAGCTGGCCCGCGTGCAGCGCCAGATGCTGCAAGACCTGGGTCGCGAGCCCACGCCCGAGGAGCTGAGCCGCGAGCTGGACATGACGCCCGAGAAGGTCGTCGAGGTGCAGAAGTACGGTCGCGAGCCGATCTCCCTCCACACCCCGCTGGGTGAGGACGGCGACAGCGAGTTCGGCGACCTGATCGAAGACACCGAGGCCGTCGTCCCCGCGGACGCCGTCGGCTTCACGATGCTGCAGAAGCAGCTGGAGTCGCTGCTCGACTCGCTCTCCGAGCGCGAGGCCGGCGTCATCCGCATGCGCTTCGGCCTCGGCGACGGGATGCCGAAGACGCTCGACCAGATCGGCGACACCTTCGGGGTCACCCGTGAGCGCATCCGCCAGATCGAGTCGAAGACGATGGCGAAGCTGCGCCACCCGTCGCGATCGCAGTCGCTCCGCGACTACCTCGAGTAGGCCCGTGGGTCTGCGCTTGTCCACAGCCCGCACCACCGCCGCCGTCCTCGTCGGGCGCGGCGTCCGGGTCGCCGCCCGCCTCCGCGGCGGCGGCTCGGCCATCCCCGGCGCCATCGCCCTCAAGATCGACCCCGGGTTCCTGGAGCGCACGATCGCGCGCATCCCGGACGGAGTGGTCGCGGTCTCGGGCTCGAACGGCAAGTCGACGACGACCAACATGCTGGCCGCGATCATGCGCCGGCACGGCCTCAAGGTGTTCACGAACCCCTCCGGTGGCAACCTCCCGCAGGGCATCGCCTCGGCGCTGCTCTCCGAGGTCTCCACCGGCGGTCGCCTCGACTCGGACATCGCGATCCTCGAGGTCGACGAGGGCTACGGCACCAAGCTCGCCGAGCTGCTGAAGCCGCGCACCGTGCTGCTGCTGAACATCCAGATCGACCAGCTCAACCGCTACCACGAGCCCGACCGCGTGGCGGCGATGCTCGGCCGGGTCGCCGCATCCTCGACCGAGGGTCTCATCCTCAACCGGGAGGACAACTTCCTGGTCGACCTCGACACCCGCATCCCCTCCCGGGCCGATCGCGCGGTCTCGTTCTTCGGCGGGGTGCCCTCGCTCGTCGAGCCCGCCGGGCACGGCGTCGCCTCGGCCGACCGCTTCGGCGAGTCGGCGGCGGCACCGGGCTCCCGGCCCGCGACCGTCGAGGTCGTCGCGCTCGACGGGCCGCGGGCGACCCTCTCGATCGCGCTGCCGGGTCAGGATGAACGGACCGAGATCACAGTCAAGCTCCCCTCGCGCGGGCTGCACTACGCGCTCGACGCGGCAGGCGCGGCGGCGACCGCGCTCAGCGTGCTCGGCGACCGGTTCCGGCCCGAGCTCGTCACCCAGGCGCTCGACACCCTCGAGACGGTCTACGGCCGCGGCGAGCTGCTCGTCGTCGACGGCGAGCAGATCGAGATCATCATGATGAAGAACCCGGCGAGCCTCCAGTTGAACCTGGACTCGCTGGAGAGCGCCCCCGAGCAGGTCTTCCTGGCCGTCGACGAGGGAACTCCCGACCCGTCGTGGATCTACGACATCGACTTCTCGGCGCTCGACCACGTCGACGGCATCACGGGATCGAAGGCCTGGCAGTTCGCGGTGCGCTTCGGCTACCTCGGCATCCCGGTCGGCGAGGTCGACCTCGACGTGCGGCGGGCGCTGAAGGCGTTCCTTGCGCTGCCGAAGCCCGCGACCGGACACAAGGTGATGATCCTGAACTACGAGCAGATGATGGGCATCCGCAAGATCCTGGGCTTCAAGGAGCTCGAGGGCGGGGGAGCGGCGTGAACGCGAAGGCCCTGCAGATCCTCCACCTGTTCCCGCGCCTGCTCGGGCTGAA
Organism: Herbiconiux sp. 320_LB; assembly: GCF_059691755.1. NCBI lineage: Bacteria > Bacillati > Actinomycetota > Actinomycetes > Micrococcales > Microbacteriaceae > Herbiconiux > Herbiconiux sp. 320_LB. The sequence goes on from NZ_JCAWAD010000001.1 coordinate 121,365, forward strand.
CGGGGAGAGCGGGAACGTCGACATCCTGAAGCGTCGCGCCGAGTGGCGCGGGCTCCCGGTCGAGGTGACGACCTACGACGGCGGCGGCACCGCGGGCTTCGACGACGCCGACCTGGTGTTCATCGGCAGCGGGCCGGTCTCGGCCGAGCTGATCGCGCATCCGCTCGTCGTGGCGATCGCCGGCGACCTGCAGCGCCTCGCCGCCGACGGACGGCCCTTCCTCGCGATCGGCGCCGGGTTCCAGCTGCTCGGCCAGACCGTGACGCTCGAGAACGGCGAGGTGCTCGAGGGCGCGGCGGTGTTCCCGGTGACGACGAGGCACGGCGGAACCCGCGTGGTCGGCGACTTCGTCGTCGAATCCCCGCGGCTCGGGCCGGTCGTCGGTTTCGAGAACCGCGGCTCCTTCGTCGACGTCGGGCCGCACACGACGCTCGGCCGGGTCGTCTACGGCCGCGGCAACACCGAGACCCCCGGCGAGGAGGGCTTCTGGGAGGACAACCTGCTCGGCACCCACATGCACGGGCCGATCCTCGCCAACAACCCCGGTCTCGCCGACTCGCTGCTCGACACCGCGCGATCGCGCCGAGGGCTCGAGTACCGCGACGCCGCGCCGGAGGCCCTGCACATCATCGACGAGCGCGCCCGCCAGGCCCGCGGCACGATCGCCGCCGCTCCCCTCAGCGAGTAGCAAACAGTCAGCGCCTAGCGGAGAAGTAAGCGCCCAGCGGAGAAGTCAGCGCCCAGCGGAGAAGTCAGCGCCCAGCGGAGAAGCCAGGGCGTAGAGCAAAAGTCAGCGACTACCCCGACAAACGCAACGGGCCCTACCCGACGACCCAAGGTGAGCGCGTCGCCGTGGATCACGACCGAAGGCCGCGATCCACGACGGCACGCGAACATGTCGCCCGCGCCGCAGAGGCGGCGGCGCGGTAGAAGAACCGCAGAGGCGGCGGCGCGGCTAGATATCGATTCTCTCGCGCGACAGCTTGTCGGACCCCTGGATGATGAACTCCTTGCGCGGCGGCACCTCGTCGCCCATCAGCAGGTCGAAGACCCGCTCGGCGTTCGCCGCGTCGGCGACTCCCACCCGGCGCAGGGTGCGGTACCGCTTGTCCATGGTGGTGTTCGCCAGCTGGTCCGCATCCATCTCGCCCAGGCCCTTGTAGCGCTGGATCGGGTCCTGGTACTTGCGGTTCGACTTCTTCAGCGCCGCGAGCACGCCCTGCAGCTCGGCCTCGGAGTAGGTGTAGATCGTCTCGTTGGGCTTGGAGCCGGGGTTGATCGCGACGACCCGGTGCAGCGGCGGCACGGCGGCGTAGACCCGCCCGTCTTCGATCAACGGGCGCATGTACCGGAAGAACAGGGTCAGCAGCAGGGTGCGGATGTGGGCGCCGTCGACGTCGGCGTCGCTCATCAGGATGATCTTGCCGTAGCGGGCGGCCGAGAGGTCGAACGAGCGACCGGAGCCGGCGCCGATCACCTGGATGATCGACGCGCACTCGGCGTTGGAGAGCATGTCGGCGATCGACGCCTTCTGCACGTTGAGGATCTTGCCGCGGATCGGCAGCAGCGCCTGGGTCTCGCTGTTGCGCGCGAGCTTCGCGGTGCCGAGCGCCGAGTCGCCCTCGACGATGAACAGCTCGCTCGTGGCGACGTCGTTGCTGCGGCAGTCGACCAGCTTCGCGGGGAGGGATGAGGACTCCAGCGCGTTCTTGCGCCGCTGGGTCTCTTTGTGGGCCCTGGCCGAGATCCGTGACTTCATCTCGGCGACGACCTTGTCGAGCACCAGGGCCGACTGCGCCTTGTCGTCGCGCTTGGCGGAGGAGAACCGCTCGGCCAGACCCTTGGTCAGCACCTGGGAGACGATGTTCCGCACCGCGGGGGTGCCGAGCACCTCCTTCGTCTGGCCCTCGAACTGCGGTTCGGGCAGCCGCACGGTGAGCACGGCGCTGAGGCCGGCGAGCACGTCGTCCTTCTCCAGCTTGTCGTTGCCGACCTTCAGCCGACGGGCGTTGGCCTCGACGGTCTGCCGGAGGAACTTGAGCAGCCCCGCCTCGAAGCCGGCCTGGTGCGTGCCGCCCTTGGGCGTGGCGATGATGTTGACGAAGCTGCGCACCGCGGTGTCGTAGCCGATGCCCCAGCGCAGGGCGATGTCGACCGTGCACTCCCGGGTGAGCTCGGTCGGGATCATCGCGCCGCCGTCCGAGAGCACGGGGACGGTCTCCTTGAAGTGGCCCTCGCCGGTGATCCGCCAGATCTCGGTCAGCGGCGCATCCGGCGCCAGGTGGTCGACGAACTCCGAGATGCCGCCGTCGAAGCGGAACGACTCGGCGCGGGGCTCGTCGCCGCGCTCGTCGTCGATGGTGATGCCGAGCCCGGGTACGAGGAAGGCGGTCTGCCGGGCGCGCACCACGAGGTCGTCGGTCTGGAACTCGGCGCCCTTGGTGAAGATCTGGCGATCGGCCCAGTACCGCACCCGGGTTCCGGTCTTCGCCTTCGCGACCTTGCCGACCACGCGGAGCTCGCTGGTCTTCTCGAACGGCGTGAACGGTGCATCCGGGCTCGGCTCGCGCCCCTCGTCGTCGAAGATGCCGGGCTCGCCGCGGTGGAAGGACATCGCCCAGGTCTTGCCGTCGCGGTCGACCTCGACGTCGAGCCGCTCGGAGAGCGCGTTGACGACCGAGGCGCCCACGCCGTGCAGCCCGCCGGAGGCCGCGTACGACCCGGAGCCGAACTTGCCGCCGGCGTGCAGCTTGGTGAAGACGACCTCGACGCCGGACAGGCCCGTCTTGGGCTCGATGTCGACCGGGATTCCGCGGGCCGTGTCGCGCACCTCCACGCTGCCGTCGCCGCGGAGGATCACGTCGATCTGCGAGCCGTGCCCGCCGAGCGCCTCGTCGACCGCGTTGTCGATGATCTCCCAGAGGCAGTGCATCAGGCCGCGGGAGTCGGTGGAGCCGATGTACATGCCGGGCCGCTTGCGGACCGCCTCGAGGCCTTCGAGGACGGAGAGATGACGGGCGGAGTAGTCGGACGGTGCAGCCACCGGGTCTCCTTCGGGGTACGAATCACGAGGGCGGGCGGCCCCGATCTCCAAGGCTAACCGCCGGTGCGCGCCCGCCCGCGCACGACACCCGCCCGCCGGCGCCGGTACGCGCACAGCGAAACACAGGCGATTGGCGCATTGCACGCCGGGAACAGTGCTTTGATTGCTCTACAGCCAGTGCACGACGAGTCGCTAAGGAGCCCCAGATGCAGTCAGTTGCAACAGAAACCGGCGCTGTCTCCGACCTGGAGAACGCTTACCAGCTCACGGCGGCCGACCGTTGTGACAGCTGCGGCGCTCAGGCCTACATCCGCGTGGACATGCCGTCCGGTGCCGAACTCCTGTTCTGCGCCCACCACGGCCGCAAGTACCAGGAAAAGCTCTCCCAGGTTGCCACCGGGTGGCACGACGAGTCGGCCAAGCTGCTCGACAGCTGAACCGCCCCGCGCGCTTCCGATCCGCTGGCCGGTCGCCGGCACCGGCCGCTACCGGCGACCGGAACCGATCGAACCCACGACGCCGCCCAGAACCGTGCCCGACGCATCCCGTCGGGCTCCCACCTCGGGAAGGTTCCGGGCGGCGCCGTCGTTTCCGACGGCGAGTGCGGGCGCGGGCCCGGCCCAGGCCACGGTCAGCAGGTCTTCGCCCTTGAGGAAGCGGTGGGCCCGCACTCCGCCGGTGGCGCGACCCTTGGGCGGGAACTCGGTGAACTCCGAGACCTTGCCCGTCCCCGCATCCGTGCCCGGGAGGGTGGACGTCGAGCCCGCGATCGTCACGACGACCGAGTCGCCCTCGTCGGGCACCGAGCCGAACCAGATCACCTTCGCACCCGCGCCGAGGTTGATGCCGGCCATGCCGCCCGCGGCCGCCCCCTGCGGGCGCACGCTCGCCTGGAAGAAGCGCAGCAACTGCGCATCCGAGGTGATGAAGACCAGCTCGTCCTCCTCCGACCGCTGCGCGACACCGACGACCGCGTCGCCGGCCTTGAGCGCGATGATCTCGAAGTCGGGCTTGGCCGGGTAGTTGCCCGCCGCCACCCGTTTCACGATGCCCTGCTCGGTGCCGAGCGCGATCGGCACCGTGGAGGTCAGCGACACCAGCCCGACGATCTTCTCGCGGCGGGTGTCGATGCCGACGTAGTCGCCGACGCGCACGCCGGCGCCGAGCTGCACGGAGTTGACCGGCACCGACGGCAGATCCATCACCGGCATCCGGATGAGGCGGCCCGTGTCGGTCACCGCCCCCACCTCCGAGCGCCGGGTCGTCTCGACCTCGCTGCGGATCGCGTCGTGCTTGCTGCGGCGGACGGTCGCGGTCGGCCCGGTTCCGCTGCTGGTGCCGGCGGGGGAGCCCTCGACGTCCTCCGGCGACTCCTCGCGGTCGACCCGCACGACCCGGCCGGTCGTGCTGAGGTACACCGTGCAGGGCACGTCCGCGACCTCGAGCACCGGCTGGGCGCGCTTGGACCCGGTCGCGAGCGAGGGCCGGGCCTCGGTGAGCAGGGTGCGCCTCGGCGTGCCGTACTTCTCGGCGACCTCGTCGAGCTCGTCCGAGACGGTCTTGCGGATGAGCGCCGGGTCGGCCAGCAGCGCCTCCAGCTGCGCGATCTCCTCGCGCAGGCGGTCGCGCTCGGCCTCGAGCTCGATCCGTGAGAACCGGGTGAGCCGCCGCAGTCGCAGCTCGAGGATGTAGTCGGCCTGCAGCACGCTGAGCTCGAACACGTCGATCAGCCGGGTGCGCGCCTGATCCGTGTCGTCGCTCGTGCGGATGACCTGGATCACCTCGTCGATGTCGAGGATCGCGATCAGCAGTCCCTCGACCAGGTGCAGGCGCTCGCGCCGGCGCTCGAGGCGGAACCGGGTGCGGCGGGTGACGACGTCGATCCGGTGGTTGACGTAGACGACCAGGAGGTCGCGGAGCCCGAGGGTGAGCGGCCCGCCGTCGACAAGGGCGACGTTGTTGATGTTGAAGCTGTCCTCCAGCGGGGTCAGCTTGTAGAGCTGCTCGAGCACCGCCTCGGGGTTGAAGCCCGTCTTGATGCCGATCACCAGCCGCAGACCGTGCGAGCGGTCGGTCAGGTCGGTGACGTCGCTGATGCCCTGGATTTTCTTGGAGGCGACGCCGTCCTTGATCTTGGCGATCACCTTCTCCGGGCCCACGAGATAGGGCAGCTCGGTGACGACGAGACCGGTCTTGCGCGCAGTGAGGTTCTCGACCGAGACCTTGGCCCGGGTCTTGAAGGCGCCCCGGCCGCTCTCGTACGCGTCACGGATGCCGGCGAGCCCCACGATCGTGCCGCCGCCGGGCAGGTCAGGGCCCGGGATGAACGCCATCAGCTCGTCCAGCGTCGCATCCGGGTTCTCGATCAGGTGCCGGGCGCCGGCGACGACCTCGATCAGGTTGTGCGGGGCCATGTTCGTGGCCATGCCCACCGCGATGCCGCTCGCGCCGTTCACCAGCAGGTTCGGGATGGCCGAGGGCAGCACGTCGGGCTGCATCAGCTGGTTGTCGTAGTTCGGCACGAACTCGACGACGTCCTCGTCGAGCTGATCGACCATCAGCATCGCCACCGAGTCCAGCCGCGCCTCGGTGTACCGCGCGGCGGCGGGACCGTCGTCGGGGGAGCCGAAGTTGCCGTGGCCGTCGACGAGCGGGATGCGCATGGTCCAGGACTGCGCGAGCCGCACCAGCGCGTCGTAGATGGCGGTGTCGCCGTGCGGGTGGAGCTTGCCCATCACCTCGCCGACCACGCGGGCGCTCTTGACGTGCCCGCGGTCGGGCCGCAGGCCCATCTCGCTCATCATGTAGAGGATGCGCCGCTGGACCGGCTTCAGGCCGTCGCGGGCGTCGGGGAGGGCGCGCGAGTAGATGACCGAGTAGGCGTACTCGAGGAAGGAGTCCTGCATCTCGGTGGAGACGTCGACGTCGAGGATCTTCTCCGTGCTCGAACCGGAGTCGGTCGCCGTGGGCTCGTTCGTCGCTGGTGTCATACCTGGATTTCCGGGGGAGCGTCGCGCATCCTGACCCCGCGGGAGGCGGAGCGTGACGGGGGGTCGTGTGCCAGAATTGGCCGAATGTCAACCATGCTACCGACGCGAGCGGCCGACGAGCTGTCGCTGGCCGACGTGTTGCCGAGTTGCGCGCGGTCGCTCGCGGGCGAGACCAACCCCCTCGGGCTCCCGGCCGCCGACCGCGTGCTGGTGGTGCTGGTGGACGGGTTGGGCACCGCGGCGCTCCGAGCACGGGCGGGTCACGCGCGGGCGCTGACCGCCGACCTCACCAAGCGCAGCTCGCTCTCGAGCGGCTTCCCCACCACAACGGCCGCGGCGCTGGCGAGCCTGGCGACCGGGACCAGGCCCGGCGAACACGGCATCGTGGGCTACACCGCCCTGGTTCCCGAGGCGGGCGGGGTCGTCAACCAGCTCTCCGGGTGGTCGGACGCGATGCGGCCGGAGACCTGGCAACGCCGCAGCACGGTCTTCGAGCAGCTGCGGGAGACCGGGCTCCGTGCCACCACGATCGGCCCGGCGAAGTACGCCGACTCCGGGCTCACCCACGCCATCCTGCGCGGCGCCGACTACCTCGCGGCGGCCACGATCGCCGACCGCTTCGCCGCGGCCCGACGGCTCTTCGACGAGGGCGGCCGCGGCCTCGCCTACCTCTACATCCCCGAACTCGATCAGCTGGCCCACGCGCGCGGTTGGGAATCGGACCGGTGGCTCGCCACCCTGGAGCTCCTCGACGCCGACTACGCGAGGTTCACCGCGACCCTCCGTCGGGGAGAGGGCATGCTGCTCACCGCCGACCACGGGGTGGTCGACGTGCCGGCGAGCTCGCAGATCCTGTTCGGCGACGACCCGGCCCTGGTCGACGGGGTGGAGCACGTCGGGGGAGACCCGCGCTGCGTACAGCTCTACCTCGCTCCGGATGCGCCCGAGGCGGCGGCGGACCGGCTCGCGGAGGCGTGGCGGGAGAGGGAGGGCTCGCGCTCGTGGATCGCGACGCGCCGGGAGGCGATCGAGGCCGGCTGGTTCGGAGCGGTCGACCCCGAGGTGCTGCCGCGGATCGGCGACGTCATCGTCGCGGCCCGGAAGCTCGTCGCCTACTACGACGGGCGCGACGGCGACACGACCGGCCGCTCGATGATCGGGCAGCACGGCTCGCTCACCGCCGAGGAGACGCAGGTGCCGTTGCTGCGTGCCGGGGCGTACGCGCTGCGGTGAGTCCGGCGGTGCGGTGACGCCCGCCCTGTCCTGAATCCCGCGCTGCGGTGACTCCGGCACCGCGCCGAAGCAGGCCTCAGGCCGGGTCGTCCTCCGACCGCGCACCGAAGACGATCTCGTCCCAGCTCGGCATGGCCGCCCGCTGACGCTTCGGGGCCGGCTGCTTGGTCGGCTTCGGCCCGGTGGGCTCGGAGGAGAGGTCGGGGCCGAGACCGTCCAGCGGGGTGTCGAGCACCTCGACGATGTCGGTGAGCGAGGTCACCTCGGCGACGGCCCGCGGCCCGCCGAAGACGGGATGCTCGTCGGACTCCTCGTGTGCGGGCGGCTCGAACGCGGCCGACTCCCGCTCGCCCCGACGGCGGCGCAGGGCCTCCAGCAGGTCGGCGGTCTGGTTGTGGTCCGCGGTGTCCGAGTCGTCCGGGGCCCGCTTGGTGGCGTAGGCGTCGAAGGGGCGGGACTGCTCCCGGGCGGGCGCGGCCGACGGGAACGGCGTGGGCGCCACGACGGGGGCCGCGTCGGCGGGATCGACTGGGGTCTCACTCGGGTCGCGGCGGGCCGCGTCCGGTGCCGGCTTCTCGGCGGGCTTCTCGGCCGCACGCTCGAGAGCGCGCTCGAGCGGCGCGAAGGCCCCGCTGTCGAAGCGGGTGTCGCCGGTGTCACCAGGGGAGACGGCGCGCAGGCGCGGGATCAGGCCCTCGGTGAGCTCGCCGTGGCGAGAGAGCGTGGTGGCCTCGTTGTTGAGCGGCGTGAGCACGTGGCGCTTGGGGTCGAACTGCCAGCGGGCGTCGTGGTCGATCTCGCGGGAGACGAAGGTGAGCTTCACGGTCCAGCCGGTCTCGTCCTTCCAGCTCGCCCAGCGGATGTCCTTCGCGTCCAGACTCTCCAGTCGCTCCTCGAGCGCGTCGCCGAAGGTCGACAGCGGCTCCTCGCCGAGCGGGTCGGCGGGGCTGGTCGGCTGCACGGGCACCCGGAGGGCGGAGTCGACGATGAACTGGCGCTCGGCGACGACCGGGCCCTCGAAGCGCTCGACGTACTCCACGTCGGCGCCGGTGAGCTCGGCGACCTCGAAGGCCGAGAGCCCGGCCCGGATGTGGGTCTGGATCTCGCGCGGCGAGACCTTCTTTCCGCCCTGGGCGGACACGATGCCCTGGCGGAGTCGCGACTGGAGCAACTCGTCGATGACGATGCGGTACCGCTCGCCGCCGTCGTTGGAGACGATCAACGCCCCGTTCTCGACTCCGATTACCGTCAATTCCTGCATGGTGAAAGGCCTCCAGAGGTCACTTAGCGATGACAGGATCGCACGCGGGACCCCCGGGATCCGGGAATGTTCCGGGCGCGCCGCAAGTTGATGGCGGCATGAGTAATTCCTGCTCACGCAACGGTTTGCTATTCACGCCCGTTTGATGCAAACTAACGCCGCCGATTTGGTTAATGGGCTGTATTCAAGAAGTGGAATGGCATGGCGACTGATTACGACGCACCGCGCAAGACCGATGACGACTCGGATTCGATCGAAGCGCTGAAGGAGCGAGTGCCGGACAAGATGTCCGGTGTCGTTGACGTCGATGACGCTGACAACCCCGGGGGGTTCGAACTCCCCGGTGCCGACCTCTCCGACCTCGATCTGGATGTCGTCGTCCTGCCCCCGCAGGCCGACGAGTTCACCTGTGTGAGCTGCTTCCTGGTGAAGCACCGCTCGCAGATCGACCACGAGGAGAAGCTGGGTGCCATCTGCGTGGAGTGCGCCTCCTAGGAGCCGCTCGCGCGGTAGGACACCGCATCGATGAGATCGCCGGGACGCCGGGTCGACACCAGCCAGTAGGGTGTCGGATCCAGCGGATCGGCGATTCGCATTTTCACCACCGGATCGACCCAGCCCCGGATGCAGAGCCAGGCCCGCACATCCATCAACCGGCCGCGCTGGGCGGTCGCGTCGGCGCCGGTGAAGGATTCACAGCCGCCGATCAGCTCGAGGGGGATCGAGGCGCGCCCGACCCGGAGGGTGTCGCCGGTCACCTCGATCACCGGCGAGGTGAGCACCAGCACGAGCACGACGCCCGCGTAGAGCACCAGCCCCACGCCGAGGCCCACCGGCCAGCCCGTCCCGTCCCAGATCGGGGCGAAGACGATGATGCTCGCCGGCAGCACGAGGGCCGTGGCGAGGAACACCCAGGGCGACGGAGAGAGCCTCTCCCGATAGCGCGTCATGGCTCTATTCGATCATTCTTTCTGCACTACCCTCGACTCGTGACTTCTTCCATCGAGATCCTGATCACCGCCGAGGCCGCACCGGTCTACGCGCACCCGGGCGACGCGGGGGCCGACCTCCTCTCGACCGAGGCGCTGACGCTGGGGCCGGGGGAGCGCCGCCTGATCGGCACCGGGGTCTCGATCGCGCTGCCGGACGGCTACGTCGCCTTCGTGGTCCCGCGCAGCGGGCTGGCCGCCAAGCACGGCATCACGGTGGTGAACGCCCCGGGAACGGTCGACGCCGGGTACCGCGGCGAGATCAAGGTCGCCCTTCTGAATACCGACAGCACGGTGCCGTACGATATCGCCGTCGGCGACAGAATCGCGCAACTGATCGTGATGCCGGTGACACGAGCCGTGTTCGTGCCGGTCGAGACGCTCCCCGGGAGCGATCGGGGCGCAGGCGGTTTCGGCTCAACCGGATACTCGACGACGACGAACGGAAACCAGGCATGAGCAAGAAGAAGAGCGCCCCGAACGACGAGCCCGAGAACGAGAAGGCGGGCGAGGTCGTCGAGACCGGCACCGGCACAGACGGCAAGAGCACAGACGGCGCGGGCACCGACGCCGTGGTCGCGGCCGACACCGACTCCGACCTCGAGGTGAGCGAGGCGGATGCGGTCGCCCAGGCGCTGGCCGAGAACACCGACGGCCCCGACGACGCGAAGTCGGCTCCGGCCGATCGCGAGACCGAGGGCCCCTTCGACTCGACCGAGGCCAACCCGGCCCGCCCCTACGTCGACCTCGGCGGGCTCAAGATCCTCCCGCGCGAAGGACTCCACCTGCGGCTCGAGGTCGAGGAGGGCACCAACCGCGTCGTCGCGGTCGGGCTCGACTTCGCCGGCTCGACGCTCCAGGTGCAGGCCTTCGCCGCGCCCCGGTCGACCGGGCTGTGGCACGAGATCCGCGAGCAGATCGAAGACCAGATCCTGAAGCAGGGCGGGCAGAGCACCGCGCAGGTCGGCCCGTTCGGCCCCGAGCTGGTCGCGGGTGTGCCCGCGGTCGCCCCCGACGGCACCCAGGGGATGCGGATCGCCCGCTTCATCGGCGTCGACGGCCCGCGCTGGCTCCTCCGCGGCGTGATCGCCGGCGAGGCCATCCAGAACCCCGCCGCGAAGGCCGCCGTCGAAGAGCTCTTCCGCAGCGTCGTCGTGGTGCGCGGCAACGCTCCGATGCCGCCGCGCGACCTGATCCCGCTCAGCATCCCGAAGACCGCGGCGACCGGCGGCGCCACGCCCGCGACCTCCTGAGATGAGCGAGGAGCCGAAGCCCACCCCGTCGACCTTCTCGGAGGCGTTCGCCCAGGCGGCGCGGAATGCCGGGATCGGGCAGGTCGCGCCCGGTGAGACCCCGACCGGCGCCTCGCTGCTGCGGGCGATCGGCGGCGTCCGCGGGCTGATCGAGTCGATCCTGCCCGGGTTGGCGTTCCTTGTGATCTACACGATCACGAAAGACCTGCCCCTCGCCGTCACGGTGCCGATCGCGGTGTCGGTCGTCTTCGTCGTGATCCGGCTCGTGACCCGCAGCGCCGTCATGCCCGCGATCGCCGGACTGATCGGCGTCGGCGTCTCGGCGGGCCTGTCCCTGTTCACGGGCCGGGCCGAGGACAACTTCGTGATCGGCATCGGCATCAACGTGGCCTGCCTGCTGATCCTGGTGATCAGCCTGATCGCCCGCCGGCCGCTGATCGGGGTGATCGTGGGTCTCCTGAACGGCGACGGCGGCGCCTACCGCATCGATCGCGCGAAATCGCGGGTCGTGCTGGTCGCCACCTGGTGCTGGGTCGGCCTGTTCGCCGCCCGACTGATCGTCGAGCTGCCGCTCTACCTCGCCGGGGAGACCGAGATCCTCGGCTCGGTGAAGCTGATCATGGGCGTGCCGCTGTACGCGGCGCTGCTCTGGGTGACCTGGCTGCTGGTGCGCGCCGCGTACGCGAAGCCCGCCGGCCCCGTCCCGCCCGCCGGCCCCGTCCCGCCCGCGGGCCCCACCGAGACCCCCTAGCCGGCCACCCGCTCCCTCATGTCGATCGCCGCTCCAGGACTCAGCCACGCCGAGGTGGCCGACCGCGTCGCGCGCGGCCTCACGAACGTCAGCGACCGCTCGACCTCCCGCTCGGTCGGCAGCATCCTGCGCGAGAACGTCTTCACCTTCTTCAACGCCGTTCTCACGGTGTGCTTCGTCGCGGTGATCCTGCTCGGCGACCTCGGCGACGGGCTGTTCTTCGGCATCGTGGTGGTCAACTCGCTGATCGGCATCGTGCAGGAGCTCCGGGCCAAGGCGAGCCTCGAGCGGCTCGCGCTGCTGGCGGCACCGGAGACCGCGGTGCGACGCGGCGGCGAGGTCGCCGTCATCCCGCCGGAGCAGGTCGTGCTCGGCGACCTGATGCTGCTGCGGCCCGGCGACCAGGTCACGGCGGATGCGGAGCTGTCGGCCGTCGCCGACCTGCTGGTCGACGAATCGATGCTGACCGGTGAATCCGTGCCGATCGCGAAACGGCCGGGAGACGGTCTGCTCTCCGGCTCACTCGTCGTCTCCGGCACCGCGGAGGCCACCGTCACCGCGGTCGGCGCCGACTCCTACGCGAACACGCTGACCCGTGAGATCAAGAAGCACTCGCTCGTCTACAGCGAACTGCGGGCGGCGACCACGCGCATCCTCGTCTACCTCACCTGGCTCCTGCTGCCGGTGATCGCGATCGTGATCGTGGGGCGGGTGTTCACCTACGGCGCGCACCAGGGCCTGGACTCGATCGCCCTGGAGGACTGGCGGCATGCGGCGCTGGACACCGTCGCGAGCGTGGTGGGCATGATCCCGGAGGGGCTGGTGCTGCTCACCAGCCTGGCGTTCGGGGTCGCCGTGATCCAGCTCAGCCGGCAGAAGGTGCTGGTGCAGGAGCTCGCGGCCGTCGAGGTGCTCGCCCGGGTCGACGTGCTGTGCCTGGACAAGACGGGCACCCTCACCACCGGCGAGATCGGCTTCGAGCGGCTGGAGACGCTCGATCCCGCGATCCCGGATGCCCGGATCGACTCGGTACTGGGCCTGATCGCCCACGACGTGGCCGCGAATCAGACAGCGCTCGCGCTGCGCGCGCACTTCGTCGACGACGGCTCCTCGGTGCTCGAGCGGCTGCCGTTCAGCTCCCGCCGGGCCTTCAGTGCGATCACGGCGGAACTCGTCGACGAGCGCGGGCGCACCCGCGAGACCTGGCTGCTCGGCGCCCCCGAACGCCTTCTCGAAGCCGCTCCCGACGCGCTCGCCCGGGTCAACACGATCGCCGCCGACGGGCGACGGGCCCTGGTGATCGGGATCGGCGAGGGCATCGCCTCGGACTACGCCGACCGCGAGGCGCCCGGCGAGCGGTTCCGGCCGGCCGCGATCGTCGTGTTCCGCGAGTCGGTGCGACCGGATGCGCGGCCGACCCTGGACTACTTCGACGACCAGGGCGTCCGCGTCGTCGTGCTCTCCGGCGACAACCCGGTCACGGTCGGCGCGATCGCGGGGGAGCTGGGGCTCAGCCCCCGGGCGGTCGACGCCTCCTCCCTCGCCGACGACGCGGCGGTGACCGAGGCCCTGGGCACCGGGAGCGTGTTCGGCCGGGTGGCCCCCGAGCAGAAGCGCCGGGTGGTCCACACCCTCCAGGAGGAGGGCCGCACGGTGGCCATGACCGGCGACGGGGTCAACGACGCGATGGCGATCAAGGACGCCGATCTCGGCATCGCGATGGGCAACGCGACCCCGGCCACCCGGGCCGTGTCGCGCATCGTGCTGCTGGACAGCCGCTTCGACAGGCTCCCGACAGTGCTTTCCTACGCCCGCCGGGTGATCGCGAACGTCGAGCGGGTGTCGAACCTCTTCCTCACCAAGACCGTCTACGGGGTCATCCTGGCGCTGGTCAGCGCCGTGCTGCTCTGGAAGTTCCCGTTCCTGCCGCGCCAGATGACGTTGGTCTCCTCGCTCGCGATCGGCATCCCCTCGTTCTTCCTCGCCCTGGCGCCGAACCGCCGTCGTTACCAGCCCGGCGTGCTCAAGCGGGTGCTGAGCTTCTCGATCCCGACCGGGGTGATCGCCGCGGCCGCGGTGGTCGCGAGCTTCATCGTGCTGCGGGTGAACGTGCCCCTGGGCGAGGCGCGCAGCATGGTCACGGTGACGCTGTTCCTCGTCTCGCTCTGGGTGCTCTGCGTGCTCGCCCGCCCGCTCACGGGGTACCGGCTGGTCCTGGTCGGCTCGGTCACGGCGGCCTTCGTGCTCGCCTTCGTCGTCCCGCTCGCGCGCGACTTCTTCATCCTGGAGTTCTCCAGCCCGGTCGCGCTCCTCTACGCGATCGGAGTCGGGGTGCTCGGCGCCCTCGGCATCGAGGGCTGGTACCGGTTCGCCCGGCACCGCGGCCTGGTGTTCGACCGCGAGTGACGGTGCTATATTTATCTTGACGTCAAGATAAATCTATCGGGCGTGAACAGAGCTCGCGCGGCAGCCGACGCCCTCACCGGTTAGGTTGCCCTTGCTAGCCATCCACCCTTCTCGCGAACAAAGATTGTCGTGAGTCAGCGAAGGTGAGGTCGACGTGTCGGCAGTGAACAGTTTCGAATCCAAGGACACCCTCCAGGTCGGTGACACCGCCTACGAGGTCTACCGGATCGACAAGGTCCCGGGCTATGAGAAGCTCCCCTTCAGCCTCAAGGTGCTGCTGGAGAACCTCCTCCGCACGGAGGACGGCGCGAACATCACCGCCGACCACATCAAGGCCCTCGGGGGCTGGGTGCCCACCGCCGAGCCCGACACGGAGATCCAGTTCACGCCCGCGCGCGTCGTGATGCAGGACTTCACCGGCGTGCCCTGCATCGTCGACCTGGCCACCATGCGCGAGGCCGTCGGCGCCCTGGGCGGCGACCCCACCAAGATCAACCCGCTCGCGCCCGCCGAACTGGTCATCGACCACTCGGTGATCGCCGACCTGTTCGGCAGCGAGAACGCCCTCGAGCGCAACGTCGAGATCGAGTACGAGCGCAACGGCGAGCGGTACCAGTTCCTCCGCTGGGGCCAGACGGCGTTCGACGACTTCAAGGTCGTCCCGCCGGGAACCGGCATCGTGCACCAGGTCAACATCGAGTACCTGGCGCGCATCACCTACACCCGCGAGGTCGTCGACTCCTTCGGCAATAAGGTCCTCCGCGCGTACCCCGACACCTGCGTCGGCACCGACTCGCACACCACGATGGTCAACGGCCTCGGCGTGCTGGGCTGGGGCGTCGGCGGCATCGAGGCCGAGGCGGCCATGCTCGGCCAGCCCGTCTCGATGCTCATCCCGAAGGTCGTCGGCTTCAAGCTCAACGGCTCGATCCCGGCCGGCGTGACCGCGACCGACGTGGTGCTCACGATCACCGAGATGGTGCGCAAGCACGGCGTCGTCGGCAAGTTCGTCGAGTTCTACGGCGAGGGCGTCGGCCAGGTGCCCCTCGCCAACCGCGCCACCATCGGCAACATGAGCCCCGAGTTCGGCTCGACCGCCGCGATGTTCCCGATCGACGACGTGACCCTCGACTACCTGCGCCTCACCGGTCGCAGCGAGGAGCAGGTCGCGCTGGTCGAGGCCTACTCGAAGCTGCAGAAGCTCTGGCACGAACCCGAGCAGGAGCCGGTCTTCAGCGAGTACCTCGAGCTCGACCTCTCGACCGTCGTGCCCTCGATCTCCGGCCCGAAGCGGCCGCAGGACCGGGTGGAGCTGAGCGTGGCGAAGTCCACGTTCATCCGCGACCTGGAGAACTACGCCAACACCGACCACGACCTCTCGCGCGTCGACGCGTCGCTGGAGGGCACGTTCCCCGCCTCCGACCCGCTCGGCTTCACCGCGCAGGACGAGGATTCGGCGCACGAGCACTCGCACTCCCACGCGAGCCACACCAGCCACGCCCCCGGGGCGTACTCCAAGCCCACGAAGGTCACGACCGCGGCGGGCGACAAGTACACCCTCGACCACGGCGCCGTCGCGGTCGCGGCGATCACCTCGTGCACCAACACCTCGAACCCGAGCGTCATGCTCGCCGCCGGCCTCCTGGCCCGCAACGCGAACAAGCTCGGCCTCAAGGCCAAGCCGTGGGTCAAGACCACGCTCGCCCCGGGCTCGAAGGTCGTCACCGACTACTACGCCAAGGCGGGGCTCACCGACGACCTCGAGGCCCTCGGCTTCTACACGGTGGGCTACGGATGCACGGTGTGCATCGGCAACACCGGCCCGCTGATCGACGAGGTCAGCGCCGCCATCAACGACAACGACCTCGCGGTGACCGCGGTGCTCTCGGGCAACCGCAACTTCGAGGGCCGCATCTCGCCCGACGTCAAGATGAACTACCTCGCGAGCCCCCCGCTCGTGATCGCGTACGCCCTCGCCGGGTCGATGAACTTCGACTTCGAGGTCGACGCCCTGGGTCAGGACACCGAGGGCAACGACGTGTTCCTCCGCGACATCTGGCCCGACGCGGCCGAGGTGCAGTCCACGATCGACTCGTCGATCGACACCGACATGTTCACCCACGAGTACTCCAGCGTGTTCGAGGGCGATGAGCGCTGGCGTTCGCTGCCGACGCCCACCGGCCCCACCTTCGAGTGGGACGCGGAGTCGACCTACGTGCGGAAGCCCCCGTACTTCGACGGCATGACCATCGAGACCACTCCGGTGACGGACATCTCCGGCGCCCGCGTGCTGGCCAAGCTGGGCGACTCGGTCACCACCGACCACATCAGCCCCGCGGGCAACATCAAGGCCGACAGCCCCGCCGGCCGCTACCTCGACGAGCACGGCGTCGCCCGCAAGGACTACAACTCCTACGGCTCGCGCCGCGGCAACCACGAGGTGATGATCCGCGGCACCTTCGCGAACATCCGGTTGAAGAACCAGCTGCTCGAGGGCGTCGAGGGCGGCTACACCCGCGACTTCACCCGCGAGGGCGGCCCGCAGTCGTTCATCTACGACGCCAGCCAGAACTACCAGGCGGCCGGCACCCCGCTCGTCATCCTCGGCGGCAAGGAGTACGGCTCCGGTTCGTCGCGCGACTGGGCGGCGAAGGGCACCAGCCTCCTGGGCGTCAAGGCGGTCATCGTCGAGAGCTTCGAGCGCATCCACCGGTCGAACCTGATCGGCATGGGCGTCGTGCCGCTGCAGTTCCCGGCCGGCGAGAGCTGGGAGTCGCTCGGGCTCGACGGCACCGAGGTCATCTCGATCAGCGGCATCGAGCAGCTGAACGAGGGCGTGACCCCGAAGACGGTGCACGTCGTCGCGACGCCGAGCGAGTCCTCGGCCGCGGGCAAGCCGACCGTGGAGTTCGACGCCGTCGTGCGCATCGACACCCCCGGTGAGGCGGACTACTACCGCAACGGCGGCATCCTGCAGTACGTGCTGCGCAGCCTGGTCTAGAGAATCACCGAGGAAGCGGTGGGCGCGCGGCGACGCGGCCCACCGCTTCGTCGTCGAAAGGGGCGGTTCGGATGGTGCGGCGTAGACTGCGGATTCAGCCTCTCGTGGGAAGGTGGAACACATGAGTCTGCTCGAAGGGATCAACGGACCCCGTGACCTCGACGCCCTGTCGACGGAGGAGTTGGAGACGCTCGCGGGCGAGATCCGCGCCTTCCTGATCGCCGAGGTCTCGAAGACCGGTGGCCACCTCGGTCCGAACCTCGGTGTGGTCGAGACCACCATCGCCATCCACCGGGTGTTCGACTCGCCGCGCGACGCGATCGTCTTCGACACCGGCCACCAGTCGTACGTGCACAAGCTGCTGACCGGGCGCCAGGACTTCTCGCTGCTGCGGCAGAAGGGCGGCCTGGCCGGCTACCCGCAGCGCTCCGAGAGCCCGCACGATGTCGTGGAGTCCTCGCACGCCTCGAGCTCGCTGTCCTGGGCCGACGGGATCTCCCGGGCCTTCGAGATGACGGGGCAGGACGACCGGCACGTCGTCGCCGTCGTCGGCGACGGCGCCCTCACGGGCGGGATGACCTGGGAAGCGCTCAACAACATCAGCGACGACAACTCGCGCAACCTGGTGATCGTCGTCAACGACAACGGGCGCTCCTACGCTCCGACCATCGGCGGCATGGCCCGGTACCTCAACGGCGTCCGCACGGCGAGCAAGTACCAGAAGCTGCACCACTCCAGCCAGCGGTTCTTCGACCACCTCGGCGCCCCCGGGCGCGCGCTCTACCGCGGTGTGCGCGGGGGCCTCCACGGCTTCCTCAGCCGGATGACCAACAACGCGGCCCTCTACGCCAACCTCGACATCAAGTACGTGGGCCCGGTCGACGGGCACGACGTGCACGCCATGGTCGAGGCGCTCCGCCAGGCCAAGGAGTACGCCGCCCCGGTCATCGTGCACGCGATCACCGAGAAGGGCCGCGGCTACGAGCCGGCCCTGACCGACGTCGCCGACCAGTTCCACGCCGTCGGGCAGATCGACCCCGAGACGGGGGAGCCGCTCTCGGCGCCCTCGGGCAGCCCCTCCTGGACGGGCGTGTTCGCCGACGAGATGGTGCTCCAGGCCGAGCAGGACGAGACGATCGTCGGCATCACCGCGGCGATGCTGCGGCCCACCGGGCTGCACAAGTTCGCCGAGCGCTTCCCGACCCGGGTCTTCGACGTCGGCATCGCCGAGCAGCACGCGGTGACCTCCGCAGCCGGCCTCGCCTTCGGCGGCCTGCATCCCGTGGTCGCCCTCTACGCGACCTTCGTCAACCGCGCCTTCGACCAGGTGCTGATGGATGTCGGGCTCCACGAGGCCGGCGTCACCTTCGTGCTCGACCGGGCCGGCGTCACCGGGCCCGACGGGCCGAGCCACCACGGCATGTGGGATCTGGCGATCCTGCAGGTCGTTCCGCGCATCCGGTTGAGTGCGCCGCGGGATGCGGAGCGGCTCCGCGAGCTGCTCGCCGAGGCCGTCCGGGTCACCGACGCGCCCACGGTCATTCGCTTCCCGAAGGGCTCGGTCGGCCGGGAGCTGCCCGCGGTGCGCCGCACCGGCGACGGCGTCGACGTGCTGCGGGAGGACGATCGGGGCGACGTGCTGATCGTGGCCGTCGGCCCGATGGCCACGCTCGCGCTCGACGTGGCCGAGCTGCTCGACGCGCAGGGCATCGGCACCACCGTCGTCGACCCCCGCTGGGTCGTGCCGGTCGCCTGGAGCATCATCGAGCTCTCGGATGCGCACCGCCTGGTCGTCACGATCGAGGACGGCGTGCGGGTCGGCGGGATCGGCACGCGCATCCGTCAGGACCTGCGCGAGGCCGGGGTCGACACCGCGGTGACCGAGCTCGGTCTGCCGGACGAGTTCCTCGAGCACGCCACCCGTGAGGAGATCTTCGACCGCGTCGGCCTCACGCCCTCGCAGATCGCCGAAGACCTGATCGCCCAGGTGCGCGGCAACAAGATCCCGATCGCACGCCCGGTCGACTCCCGCCCCAACGCCGGCGTCACCCCGCGCGAAGCCACCCCCGGCACCGACACCGACACCGGGTCCACCCCCCTCCACCACGCGAGCCGGTAGCCCCACAGGCCGCAGGCCTCACGCCACGCGCAAGCGTGAGGCAGCCCGATCATGCCTTGCGGTAGGTCGTCGTCACCGCACCGCTCGGGTGCACGTGGGTGTCATGCGCCGTCAGGGGCGCGCCCGTTCTCCTGACCGGCAGCAGGGGCGTGCCGGCTCCGAGCAGGACCGGCATGGTGGTGAGGATGATCTCGTCCAGCAGCCCGACGTCGGCCACCTGCGCGGCCACGTCACCGCCCCCGACGATCCAGATGTTCCGCCCACCGGCCGCCTCGACCCACTGTGCATGCAGCTCGGTGACCGGCGCCTCGGCCAGGCGGATGTCGCCTCCTTCGATCACCGGCAGCACACGACTCGTGAGCACCCACGCGACCTGATCCGGATAGCCCCACTCAGACCCCTCTGCGAGCACGAACTCGTAGGTCCGCGCCCCCATCACCACCACGCCGACCTCGGAGAGGAACGCCTCGTAGTCGGCCCCAAACTCCTCGAAGCCGAACTGGAGCAGCCAGTCGAGCCCACCGTCTCGATCGGCGATGAACCCGTCGAGTGAGGCGGCCACGTAGTACTGCGTCCTGGTGCTC
This sequence comes from Herbiconiux sp. 320_LB, assembly GCF_059691755.1. NCBI lineage: Bacteria > Bacillati > Actinomycetota > Actinomycetes > Micrococcales > Microbacteriaceae > Herbiconiux > Herbiconiux sp. 320_LB. The sequence goes on from NZ_JCAWAD010000001.1 coordinate 140,995, forward strand.
TGCTGATCCGTCATGCCCACATCGTAGAAGCGGCCACCGACGGTGGGGTCGGTGGCCGCTTCGGGGCGCGACGAGAGCCGCTGAGGGTGCCGTTACTCGACGCCCTTGATGACGGGGTGGTGGAACGTGTCGCCGAAGACGCGCTCCGAGGCACCGACCCGGTCGAGGTAGGGCGTCAGCCCGCCCATCTGGAACGGGTAGCCGGCGCCGAGGATGAGGCAGAGGTCGATGTCCTCCGCCGCGTGCACGACGTCGTCCTCCAGCATCCGGTGCACCTCGTCGGCCAGGCCGTCCTCGACCCGGCGCTGGATCTCCTCGGCGGTCATCGGGTGCGACTCCTCGCCCTTGCCGGGGGCCACGATCGCGACGGCCTTCTTGTCGAAGCCCTTGATCTTGCCCTTGTCGTCGCGGTCGAAGATCTTGCCGTACTCCGCCAGCTCGTGCAGGTTCCGGCTCTCGAAGAACCGGTCCGGGAAGGCGGCATGGTGCGTGTCGAGCACGTGCGCGCCCACCTTGAGGCCCACGAGTTCGAGCAGCTCGAACGGGGTCATCGGCAGCCCGAACGGGTCGAGTGCATGGTTCATCACCTCGAACGGCGTGCCGGTGTCGACGGCGTGCATCGCCTCGCCGAGCACCTTGGCCAGGATGCGGTTCACCACGAACCCGGGGGTGTCGCGCGTGATGACGGCGTTCTTCTTGAGCTTCGCCGCCGTGACCATCGCGGTCGACAGCGTGGCCTCATCCGTCGCCGGGGTGTTCACGACCTCGATCAGCGGCATCACGGCCACCGGGTTGAAGAAGTGGAAGCCCACCAGGCGTTCCGGATGCGCCAGCTTGGCGCCGATCTGCTCCACCGAGAGCGACGAGGTGTTGGTCGCGAGCACAGCGGTCTCCGAGACGTGCTTCTCGATCTCGGCGAAGACGTCCTGCTTCACCCCGAGCTCTTCGAACACGGCCTCGATCACCCAGTCGGCGTCGTTGAACTCCGCCTTGTCGGTGGTGCCCGAGATGAGGGCGTTCAAGCGGTTCGACTCGTCGGAGGAGATGCGCCCCTTCGACGCCAGCGTCGCGATCTCGCCGCGGATGTAGTCGAGACCCTTGTCGACGCGCGACTGGTCGAGATCGGTGATCACCACGGGCACCTGCAGTCGGCGCACGAACAACAGCGCGAACTGGCTGGCCATGAGGCCGGCACCGATGATGCCGACCTTCGTGACCGGCTTGGCCAGCTTCTTGTCCGGGGCTCCGGCCGGCCGCTTGGCCCGCTTCTGCACCAGGTTGAAGGCGTAGATGCTCGCGGCGAACTGGTCGCCCGAGATGAGCTCGGCGAGAGCGTCGTCCTCGCGTTCGAAGCCCTCCTCCGGCGTGCCGGACTTGGCTGCCTTCAGCAGGTCGAGCGCCTTGTAGGGCGACTTCGCGACGGTGCCGATGCGCGACTCCAGCATCTTCCGCGCGATGCCGACCGCGGCATCCCACTTCACCAGACGCTCGACCTTGCCGGGCTCGTTCGGCCGCTTGACCTTGAGCTTCCCGGAGATGACCGAATCGGCCCACTTCAGCGAATCCTCGAGGTAGTTCGCCGGCCCGAAGATCGCGTCCGCGATGCCCAGGTCGAAGGCCTCCTGCCCCTTGAGGGTGCGGTTGTTCTTCAGCGGGTTCTCGATCACGACCTTGAGCGCGTTCTCGATGCCGATCAGGTTCGGCAGCAGGTACGCGCCGCCCCAGCCCGGGATGATGCCGAGGAAGACCTCGGGCAGCGCCAGCGCCGGGGTCGAGGAGTCGATCGTGCGGTAGTCGGCGGCCAGGGCCACCTCGACCCCGCCGCCGAGCGCGAGCCCGTTGATGAACGCGAAGGTCGGCACGCCGATCGTCTTCATCGTGCCGAAGGCGTAGTGGCCGAGCTGGGCGAGCTGCTTCGCGGCCGCCTTGCTCGGGATCTCGCTCACCTTGCTGAGGTCAGCGCCGGCCGCGAGGATGTACGGCTTGCCGGTCACGGCGACCGCCTGGATCTCGCCGCGCGCCGCCCGCTCCTTCAGGCCGGCGAGCGTCTTCTGATACTCGATCAGCGTGACCGGGCCCAGCGTGTTCGGCCGGGTGTGGTCGCGCCCGTTGTCGAGCGTGATCAGGGCGAGCACCTTGCCGCTGGGCAGCGGCACGTCGCGCACGAAGGAGTGGGTGACCACCTCGTCGGCGGAGAAGGCTTCGAGCTCGGAGAAATCGATCGTCGAGTAGTCGGTCATCGCGCTGCCTTCTTGGTCGCCTTCTTGTTCCAGTTCGGGTTCTCCCAGATGACGCTGCCGCCCTGGCCGAGGCCGATGCACATCGCGGTGACGCCGTAGCGCACCTCGGGGTGGCGCTCGAACTGGTGGGCGAGCTGGATCATCAGGCGCACGCCGCTCGAGGCGAGCGGGTGGCCGAGCGCGATCGCCCCGCCGTACTCGTTGACGCGCGGGTCGTCGTCGTCGATGCCGAAGTGGTCGAGGAAGGAGAGCACCTGCACCGCGAAGGCCTCGTTGAGCTCGAACAGACCGATGTCGTCGATCGAGAGGCCCGCCTTGCGCAGTGCCTTCTCGGTGGAGGGTACCGGGCCGATGCCCATGATCTCGGGCTCGACGCCGGCGAAGGCGAACGAGACCATCCGCATCTTGACCGGCAGACCGAACTCCTTCGCGAACGCCTCGCTCGAGATCAGCGAGGCGGTCGCGCCGTCGTTGAGGCCCGAGGAGTTGCCCGCGGTTACGCGGCCATGCGGCCGGAACGGCGTGCGGAGCCCGGCGAGCCCCTCCATCGTCGTGTCGGGGCGCGGAGCCTCGTCGCGGGTGGCGAGCCCCCAGCCGGCGTCGCTCTTGATCGCGACCGGGATGAGGTCGGGCTGGATGTTGCCGGCCTCGTAGGCCGCGGCGACCTTCTGCTGGCTGCGGAGCGCGTAGCGGTCCGAGCGTTCCTTGGTCAGCTGCGGGAACCGGTCGTGGATGCGCTCCGCGGTGTTGCCCATGTTCAGCGCCTCGGCGCTGACGAGCCGCTCCGCGAGGAAGCGCGGGTTCGGGTCGGCCCCGAAGCCCATCGGGTGGCGCCCCATGTGCTCGACGCCGCCCGCGATGGCCACGTCGTACTGGCCGAAGCCGATGGCGCCGGCGACCGTGGTGACGCTGGTCATCGCGCCCGCGCACATCCGGTCGATGGCGTAGCCGGGCACCGACAGGGGCAGCCCGGAGAGGATGGATGCGGTGCGCCCGAGGGTCAGCCCCTGGTCGCCCTGCTGGGTCGTCGCGGCGATCGCCACGTCGTCGATGCGGTCCTGCGGCAGACCGGGGTTCCGCTCGAGCAGCCCGGTGATGGCCTTGACGACGAGGTCGTCGGCCCGGGTCTGCCAGAACATTCCTTTCTCGCCCGCGCGCCCGAACGGGGTGCGCACTCCATCGACGAAAACGACTTCAGATCTTTCGGCCACTATGCCTCCTGGGATTGGATCGGATTCGATCCTAGAACCGCGGTCTGAACGCCCGGAATCGTTTGACCCTTCCTACGAATCGCCCTCGGACGCCGTCTCGGGCTCTTGGTGGGCTTCTACAAAGGCATCGACGATCGGCTGTGCAGTCAGTTCAATCTGCCACGGCCGGGCGCCGAGCTCGCCCAGCGCCTCCGAGACGGCCTCGACGGTCGCCGGCTGCGGCGGACGCCAGGCCAGGCGCCGCAGGAAGTCGGGCGTCAGCAGGTTCTCCAGCGGGATGCTGTGCTCCTCGCCGACCTCGGCGAGTGCCGTGCGCGCGGCCTTGAGCCGCGCATCCGCCTCGGGATTGCGGTCGCCCCAGCTCCGGGGCGGGGGGAGGGTGTCGGTCGCGCGCCGCTGCACCGGGATCTCGTCGGTCGTGAGGGCCCGCTCGATCGCGGCCCACCACCGGTCGATCTCCGAGCGGCTCGCGCGCCCGGAGAACTGCTTGAGCGCCGCCAGCTCACGACGCGAGGCCGGGAGGGCCTTCGCCGCGATGAGCAGGGAGGCATCCGGCACCAGCCGGCCGGGAGCGATGTCGGTCTCCCGGGCGAGGGCGTCGCGGGCGAGCCAGAGCTCCTTCGCCGCGGCGAGGTGCCGGTCGGCGCGCAGGGCGCTGATGCCGGTGAGCCGGCGCCACGGCTCGGCGGCCGGCGCCTTCTCCTCGCGGGCGACGACGGCGGCGAACTCCTCCTCGGCGATCCGCTCCTTGCCCTGCTCCGCGAGCAGCACGGCCATCGCGTCGCGGAGGTCGATCAGGAGCTCCACGTCCAGGGCCGCGTATTCCAGCCAGGATGCCGGCAGCGGGCGGGTGGACCAGTCGGCGGCCGAGTGCTCCTTCTTCAGGTGGATGCCGAGCAGCTCCTCCACGACGGCGCCGAGGCCGACCCGTGGCAGCCCGAGCAGCCGGGCCGCGAGTTCGGTGTCGAACACCGTCGTCGGGTCCAGGCCCACCTCGCGCAGGCACGCCAGATCCTGGCTCGCCGCGTGCAGCACCCACTCGACGTCGCCGATCACAGACTGCAGCGGAGCGAACTCCCGGATCGCGGGCGGGTCGAAGAGGAAGGTGCCCGAGCCCCGGCGGTACAGCTGGATCAGGTACGCCCGCTGGGAGTAACGGAAGCCGCTGGCGCGCTCCGCGTCCACGGCCACCGGCCCCTCGCCGAGGGCGATCGCCTCGACGGCGTCATGGAATTCGTCGACCGTCGTGATGACGGTTCTCTCTGGTGTCTCGCTCAGTTCGTCATCACTCACGTCGGGCCCGCCGGGTCTGCAGCATCGTCACCCCGTCGACGACGGGCGGCAGTCCGGCCAGCATGCACAGAAGTTCGCTCCAGCCCTCGACATGGGCCTGGAGGTCGTGGTCGGTCGGCGTCCACGAGGCGCGCAACTCGATCTGCGCGCCGTCGCCCTGGCTCGACAGTTCGCCGAACCCGGTCGAGATGATCTTCGTCGCCGTGCCGGAGGCGGCGGTGTAGTTCGCCCCGCGCGCGTCCAGCGCATCCACGAGCCACGACCAGGCCACGTCGGCCAGGAAGGGATCGAGCCCGATCTCGGTCTCGAGCGGCGCCTGCGCGAAGCAGACCACCCGGAACTCGCCGCCCCAGGCCTCGGGCCGCGACTCGTCGTGCAGCAGGATGAAGCGTCCCGTCCCGAGCTCGGAGTCGGCGCCGTGACGTGCGGGATTCACGTCCGCGGCCAGTGCGACGGAGTTCGGGGCGAGGTTGCCGGGCGCGGGGATCTCGTTGATCACGAGCTCGTCGCGCGTCTCCGCCCGCCGCAGCGAGTCGAGGGCTGCGCCGAACGCCGCCGGGACGTCCGGGGTGAAGGGGGAATCGGCCACGACTGCAGACTAGAGTTCTTTAGCGCGCGGGAGGCGAAGGCACGCCGATCCGAGGCCCGCCGCGACGGCCCGGAAGGCGGAAAGATGGCTTCTCGATCCCACGATGCGCCGAATGTCCCGGCCTGGGCGATCGTCGCCCTGGCGGCCGGAACCGTCGCTACGGTGGTCACGGCGGCCGGCGCGGTCGTCACGGCCCTGATGTCCCGCGCGATCGTCACGCCCTCGGTGCCGGAGGACGACACCCGCATCCTGGACTACGACCCGGAGGCCCGGGTGGTCTCGCTGGCCGTCACGGCCGACTCGATCCTGCCCGGCCGGTACAGCCTCCGGTTCACCGGCGACACCGGGCACGCCCGCCTCGGCGAGGTGCTCACGGTCGCCGACGGCGTGGTGCGCCGCACGGTGCTCGCCGTCGACTACGGCGACCTCGGCGCCGCGCGCGCGGGGCGGATCAGCGGCTGGTACTTCATCCACCCCCGCGAGCTCGACCTCCCGGTCGACGAGGTCGAGGTCTTCACGCCCGTGGGCCCGGCACCCGCCTGGCTCGTTCCGGCCGCCGATCCCGGCTCCACGCGCTGGGTGATCCAGGTGCACGGGCGCGGGGTCCGGCGCGGCGAGACGATCCGGGCGATCCCGGTGTTCCACGCCCGCGGCTACCACTCGCTGCACATCTCCTACCGCAACGACGGCGACGCCCCGCGTTCGGCCGACGGCAAGTACGCGCTCGGCGACACCGAGTGGCAGGACCTGGATGCGGCCATCACCTACGCGGTCGACCACGGCGCCACCGACATCGTGCTGATGGGCTGGTCGATGGGCGGCGCGATCTGCCTGCAGGCGATGGGCCGCGCCGTCCACCGCGACCGGGTGCGGGCGATCGCGCTCGACTCGCCCGCCGTCGACTGGCAGGACGTGCTGCGCTACCACGGTCGCGCCCGGGGCGTGCCCGGGCTGCTGGGGGATGCGGCCCTCGCCACGATCACGCACGGCTGGGGGAGCGTCGTCACCGGCCAGGACCGGCCGCTCGACCTCGACCGCCTCGACTTCGTGAAGCACTCGGACGAGGTCGACGTGCCGCTGCTGGTGATGCACAGCGACGACGACGGCTACGTGCCGGTGACCGGATCCCGGAAGCTCGCCGAGGCCAGGCCCGACCTGGTCACCTTCGTGCCGTTCTCGATCGCGCGCCACACCAAGCTCTGGAACTACGACGCCCACCGCTGGAACGCGGCGATCGACGGCTGGCTCGACGCGAACGGGCTCTAGTCGCCCACGGCGACTCGGGCGCGCACCTGCCGCTTGGTGCGGCCGAGGAGCGCGGTCATCCCGCGGATCCGGAGCGGCGAGACCGCTTCGGTGAGCCCGATCGTGTTCGGGAAGTCGTCCGGGATCGCGAGCACCTCGTCGACGGTCAGCCCGTCGATGCCCTGCACCAGGATCGAGGCGAAGCCCCGGGTGGTCGGCGCCTCGCGCGGCGCGGTTGCGAACAGATGCACCACGCCGTCGGTCACCTCGACGAAGATGAACACCGGCGACTGGCACTCCTCGACGCGCTCGAAGAGGTCGGGATGCTCCTGGTAGCGCTCCGGGAGCTCGGGCAGCTCGTTCGCGAACTCGAGCAGCATCTCGAGCCGCTCGCGCTGGCCCAGGGCGAGGAAGTCCTCACGGATCCCGGCGAGGGTCTCGGGCAGGGCGGTCTCGGTCACGCGGGGACCTCGCCGGGCTCGGAGCCCTTGACGATCGGCACCCGTACGGTGCTGCCCCACTCGGTCCAGGAACCGTCGTAGTTCCGCACGTCCTCGAAGCCGAGGAGGTGTGTGAGCACGAACCAGGTGTGGCTGGATCGCTCGCCGATCCGGCAGTAGGCGATGACGGGTTCGCCGTCGGCGAGTCCGGCGCCCTCGCGGTAGATTGCGTCGAGCTCGGCAACCGGACGGAAGGTGCCGTCCTCGGCCGCGGCCTTCCCCCAGGGCACGTTGGCCGCGCTCGGGATGTGCCCGGCGCGCAGCGCGCCCTCCTCGGGATAGGCCGGCGCGGTCGTGCGCTCGCCCGAGTACTCCTCGGGGGAGCGCACGTCGATCAGCGGGTGGCCGAGGTGGGCGAGCACGTCGTCCTTGAACGCGCGGATCGGCTCGTCGCGGCGCTCGACGACCGGGTACTCGACCGCGTCGGGCGTCGTGCGGTCGGTGGTGATCGGGCGGCCCTCGGCGATCCACAGGTCGCGTCCGCCGTCCAGCAGCCGCACGTCCTCGTGACCGAAGAGGCTGAAGACCCAAAGGGCGTACGCGGCCCACCAGTTGTTCTTGTCGCCGTAGATCACGACGGTCGAGTCGCGCGAGATGCCCTTCGAGCCGAGCAGCTCGGCGAACGCCGGGCCCTGGATGTAGTCGCGGAGCACCGGGTCGTTCAGGTCGGTGTGCCAGTCGATCTTGACGGCGCCGGGGATGTGACCGGTCTCGTAGAGCAGCACGTCCTCATCCGATTCGACCACCACCAGGCCGGGCTCGCCCAGGTGGGCCTCGAGCCAGTCGGCCGACACCAGCCGTTCCGGGTGCGCGTATCCGGCGAACTTCTCCGAGCGATCGTTCTCGACAGTCATGACACAACCTCCAGTTAGGGTAGGAACAACCCCCAGACGACGATAAGTCTTCCCGGTTCGCCGCGGGCCACCGCGGGTCAGATTACGACACACAGGACTTCACCAGATGACAGATGAGCGGCAGGCCGTCGCCCCGCGCCTCACCGAGCGCAGCCCCTCGATGTCCGTGGAGGAGCTCGCCGCCACCCTGGTGCCGCCGCGCCAGTTCGACACGGCGTCGTTCGAGAGCTACCGCCCCGACCCGGAGGCTCCGTCGCAGGCCGAGGCGCTCGAGCGCATCCAGGCCTTCGCCGGCGGCTGGAAGCCCGCGAAGAGCTCCGGGTTCTTCGGCCGCTCGAAGAAGACCCCGGCCGCCAAGCCCGGCATCTACCTCGACGGCGGCTTCGGCGTGGGCAAGACCCACCTCCTCGCCGCCCTCTGGCACGCGGCACCGGGCCGCAAGTACTTCGGCACCTTCATCGAGTACACCGCCCTGGTCGGCGCCCTCGGCTACGCCAATGCCGTCAAGCTGTTCAGCGGCTCCGCGTTCATCGCGATCGACGAGTTCGAGCTCGACGACCCGGGCGACACGATGCTGATGACCCGGCTGCTCGGCGAGCTCACCGCCTCGGGCACACGCCTGGCCGCCACCTCGAACACCCCGCCCAACGCCCTCGGCGAGGGCCGGTTCGCGGCTGCCGACTTCCTCCGCGAGATCCAGGCGATCGCCGACCGCTTCGAGATCCTCCGCATCGACGGGCAGGACTACCGCCGCCGCGACATCGAGGGCCACGCCGCCGCGTTCGGCAGCGACACCGAGCTCGCCGAGGCGATCGACCGTCACGCGGCGGCGGGGGAGACCGTCACCCTCGACGGCTTCCGCGACCTTGTCGCCCACCTCGGCACGATCCATCCCTCCCGCTACATCAAGATGATCGAGGGGGTCGACGTGATCGCGCTCAGCGACGTCACCCCGTTCACCGATCAGACGGATGCGCTGCGGCTGGTGGCCTTCGTCGACCGCGTCTACGACGCCCAGATCCGCATCCTCGCCTCCGGCACCCCGCTCGACGAGGTCTTCGCCGGGGACATGCTGAACGGCGGCTACCGCAAGAAGTACCTGCGTGCCGCGTCGCGGTTGATCGCCTCCGCGACGCTCTGACACTTCCCGGCCCGGCGAAACACGATGTTTACACAAGCCCGGGCCACGTAACACGGCGTACACATAGGACGCCTCCTCGCGAAATCTCTCTTGGGCAGACTTCCCTTGCCTGCAATTGCGCCGTCGGCCCCGTGCTAGCCCTCGGTATCACAGCAGTTCCGGAAGTACCCGCCAGCACGTTATAGAGAGGTAACCATTCATATGGAAGAAGTAACCGGCAACCTGAACGCGTTGTGGTTGCTCGTTGCAGCCGCGCTCGTGCTCCTGATGACCCCTGGCGTCGCGTTCTTCTACGGCGGCATGGTCAAGGCGAAGTCGGTCATCAGCATGATGATGATGAGCTTCGGAGCGATGGGCCTCGTCGGCGTCCTCTGGGTGATCTACGGCTACGGACTCGCGTTCGGACCTCCGGCGATCCCCGGCCTGCTCGGTGACCCGTTCCAGGGCGCGATCGGGCTCGGAGGGCTCCTCGGCATCGACGACACCGGCGCGATGAACCCCGACCTCGCCGGCCTCGCCTTCGCGGGCTTCCAGGCGACCTTCGCGATCATCACCGTCGCCCTGATCTCGGGTGCGATCGCCGACCGCGCCAAGTTCGGCGCGTGGATGGTCTTCGCCGGCGTCTGGGTCACCGTGGTCTACTTCCCGGTCGCCTTCATGGTCTTCAACCTGGCCGAGGGCTGGGCTCCGGTCTGGGGCGTCAACGACTTCGCCGGCGGAACCGCGGTGCACATCAACGCCGGTGCCGCCGCCCTGGCGCTCGCCCTGGTGCTCGGCAAGCGCGTCGGCTTCCAGAAGGGCATCCAGAAGCCGCACAACGTGCCGCTGACGCTGCTCGGTGCCGCCCTGCTCTGGTTCGGCTGGTTCGGCTTCAACGCCGGTTCCGAGGCCGCGGTCGACGGTGTCGCCGCGATCGCCTGGATCAACACCCTCGCCGCTCCCGCCGCCGGTATCCTCGGCTGGCTGGTCATCGAGAAGATCAAGGACGGCAAGCCCACCTCGATCGGCGCCGCGTCCGGTGCCGTCGCGGGCCTCGTCGCCATCACCCCGGCCTGTAACATCCTGACCCCGGGCTGGGCGATCCTCCTCGGCGTCATCGCCGGTGCCGTCTGCGCCCTGGCGGTGGAGCTGAAGTTCAAGCTCGGCTTCGACGACTCGCTCGACGTCGTGGGCATCCACCTCGTCGGCGGCTTCATCGGAACGCTCTACATCGGCTTCTTCGGCGCCGGCATCGGCTGGTTCACCGGCGGTGGCACCCCCGAGCAGCTCTGGAAGCAGTTCGCTGCGGCCGCGGCGATCGCGATCTACTCCTTCGTGATGGCCTTCATCATCGGCTGGATCATCCAGAAGACGATGGGCTTCCGCATCAAGAACGAGGACGAGGTGGCGGGCGTCGACACCACGGTGCACGGCGAAGAGGGCTACGTGCTCGAGACCGTCTAGGTCTCCCTCTCCACGGATCAGCGGGGCGTCTCCTTCGGGAGGCGCCCCGCTTCTGCGTGTGCGGCTCCTGCGTGTGCGGCCTCTGCGTGTGCGGCGCGCGCGAGGTGGGTCGCTCCGACGACCGCGGCGGGCATCGCGACCACCGCACCGAGCGGAATGAGGAAGAGGAGGTACACGGCGGCACCGAAACCCAGCGTGCGCGGCCGCCGGGCCCCGAGCATCCGTCGCCGCTCGCGCAGCGTGGCGCCCCGGGCGTCGAAGGCGAACCCGGTGAGTTCGAGCGCGAGCACCCAGCCGCCGAAGAACACGGCCAGCACGGGGGAGAGCACCGGGCCGACGAGCGGAACGAGCCCCACCACGAACAGTCCCACGCCGATCAGCGCCGTCAGACCCAGGATGCGCAGGCCCGTGCCCACACCGCGCCAGAGCAGCCGCCAGAAGCCGCCCTGCGGCTCGGGAGGAGCGTCACCCAGCCCCTCCTCGGTCGCCCGCCAGATCTTCTCGTAGAACGGGTCGCCGACCGCGAGGGTGATCGCCGTGAAGGTGAACACCACGAGCAGGATGCCGGCGGCCACGAGCGCGAGCGCGGCCGAGACCCGTACGGTGCTGCGCCACGGTTCGTCCCACCCGTCGGCGAACGGGGTGAGCCACTCGGCGAGGGCGGGGGAGTTCACGGCGAGCACCACGAGGCCGGTGCCGTAGACCAGCGCGACGATCAGCGCCGGGACGGCGCCGAGGAGCATGAGGGCGGGCCGGGTGAGCCAGAAGCCGAGTCCGCGGCCGAGGAGGGCCACGCCGGAGAGGAAGTCGCGGATCATCCGCCGAGCTTATGAGGAGTTGTTCTGGTGGGCGATACCGGACTCGAACCGATGACCTCTTCCGTGTGAAGGAAGCGCGCTACCAACTGCGCCAATCGCCCGGGGGCAGTTATCGATGCTACTGCATCCTGGGGGGTGCTCGTGAACACCCGGTGATGCCGACACGCACGGGATGCGACGATTTGGCAACCTCGCGAGAAGTCGGCTAGTGTCTAATCCGTTCGCAGGAATGCGATCGGAAATGCGGATGTGGCGCAGTGGTAGCGCATCACCTTGCCAAGGTGAGGGTCGCGAGTTCGAATCTCGTCATCCGCTCGAGTGAAGTCACTCGAAGAGTACGCTCTTCGGGTTGTGCTCTGGGGGAACCCCCACACGGTGGCGTGGCCGAGAGGCGAGGCAGCGGCCTGCAAAGCCGTCCACACGGGTTCAAATCCCGTCGCCACCTCCACTCGCAATCCCGGAGTTCACTCCATTGGGCGATTGGCGCAGCGGTAGCGCGCTTCCCTGACACGGAAGAGGTCACTGGTTCGATCCCAGTATCGCCCACAGAAAGACAGGCCAGGATCATGATCCTGGCCTTCTGTCGTTAAGAGCCTTCCGCCGACCCGTGCCTCGAAAGGATCCACCATGACCGACACCTCCGTCTTCGACGCCGACCGGCGCGCCATCGTCCACGCCGAGGAGGGCTCCGGCCCCGCCCTGGTGCTGCTGCCCGAGAAGGGTGCCGAGATCGGCTACCTGGGCGCCCTGGCGCACTCGGTGTCGGCCGAGGACTTCCGGGTCATCCGGATGCAGGGCCGCGCGGACGGCGGGTCCGCCACCGTCTCCGAGCTGGCGCAGGACGTGGTCGACCTCCTCGACTCCCTGGGCGTCGAGAACGCCTGGATCGGCGGCCACGGCTTCGGCGGCACGGTCGCGCGGATCGTGGCGATCGAGCACCACGACCGCGTCAACGGCGTGATCCTGTTCGGCGTCGAGGCCGGGTCCGACCTCCCGGCACTGGCCGAGGGGCTCCCGGTGCTCGTCATCCAGGGCACGGCCGACGAGGTGACCCCGCCGGCGAACGGCGAGGCGCTCCGTGACGCCGCCCCCGGCCTGGTCTCCGTCGTGGCGATCGAGGGCGGCGGCCACGACTTCCCGGCGACCCAGGTCGGCGAGACCTCCTGGGCCATCGAGGACTACCTCGACTGGGACTGACCCGCGTCGGCCTGCCGGGAGCGAGCCGCGTCGGCGGACTCCCGCGCCTCGGTAGGATTGTGGGGTTCTCTTCGACGCAGGCAGGAGCCCCCACACGTGGCAACAGGATTCGAACTCTTCACCGACCGGTCGATCGTGGCCATGCGGGTCAACGGTGAGCTGAAGGATCTCGCGGCGACCGTCACCGACGCCGACACCGTCGAGCCCGTGACCATCGACAGCCCCGACGGACTCGCGATCCTCCGGCACTCGGCCGCCCACGTGGCCGCCCAGGCCGTCCAGGCGATCAACCCCGAGGCGAAGCTCGGCATCGGTCCGCCCGTCACCGACGGCTTCTACTACGACTTCGACGTGGCCGAGCCCTTCACCCCCGAAGACCTGAAGGCGATCGAGAAGGGGATGGAGCGCATCGTCCGCCAGGGCCAGCGCTTCGTGCGCCGGGTCGTGACCGAGGAGGAGGCCCGCGCCGAACTCGCCGACGAGCCCTACAAGCTCGAGCTCATCGGCCTCAAGGGCTCCGGCGCCGACGACTCCGTCGAGGGCGCCGAGAACGCGGCCGACGAGTCGGTCGAGGTCGGCGGCGCCGAGCTCACGATCTACGACAACGTCGACCCGAAGACCGGCGAGACGGTCTGGAAAGACCTCTGCCGCGGCCCGCACCTGCCGAGCACGCGCCTGATCGGCAACGGTTTCGCACTCACCCGCCTCGCGGCCGCGTACTGGCGCGGCTCGGAGAAGAACAAGCAGCTCCAGCGCGTCTACGGCACCGCCTGGCCCACGAAGGACGAGCTGCGCGCCTACCAGACCCGCCTCGAGGAGGCGGCCAAGCGCGACCACCGCAAGCTCGGCAACGAGCTCGACCTGTTCTCCTTCCCCGACGAGATCGGATCGGGCCTCGCGGTCTTCCACCCGCGCGGCGGCATCATCCGGGCCGAGATCGAGAACTACCTGCGCGCCCAGCTCATCGCGCACGACTACGAGCTGGTGAACACCCCGCACATCACCAAGAAGCACCTGTTCGAGACCAGCCAGCACCTCACCTGGTACAAGGACGGCATGTTCCCGCCGATGCACCTCGACGAGGAGACCGACGCCGAGGGCAACACCACCCGGCAGGGCCAGGACTACTACCTCAAGCCCATGAACTGCCCGATGCACAACCTGATCTTCCGGGCCCGAGGCCGCAGCTACCGCGAGCTCCCGCTGCGGCTCGCCGAGTTCGGCACGGTCTACCGCTACGAGAAGAGCGGCACGCTCTCGGGCCTCACCCGGGTGCGCGGCCTCACGCAGGACGACGCGCACATCTACGTCACCCCCGACCAGGTGAAGGACGAGCTGGCCCGCCAGCTCGACTTCGTGCTCGAGACCCTCCGCGGCTACGGGCTCGACGACTTCTACCTCGAGCTGTCGACGAAGGATCCGGAGAAGTCCGTCGGCGACGACGAGCTCTGGGAGAGCGCCACCGAGACGCTCCGGCAGGTGGCCGTCGACTCGGGCCTCGAACTCGTGCCCGATCCCGGGGGAGCGGCCTTCTACGGCCCGAAGATCTCGGTGCAGGCGCGCGACGCGATCGGCCGCACCTGGCAGCTCTCGACCGTGCAGCTCGACTTCAACCAGCCCGAGCTGTTCGAGCTCGAGTACACGGCTCCGGACGGCTCGCGTCAGCAGCCGGTGATGATCCACCGGGCGCTCCTCGGCTCGATCGAGCGCTTCTTCGCCATCCTGCTCGAGCACTACGCGGGCGCCTTCCCGGTCTGGCTCGCTCCCGTCCAGGTCGTCGGCATCCCGATCTCGGACGACCACGCCGACTACCTCGCCGAGGTGGTCCGGCGGCTGAAGAAGCGCGGCATCCGCGCCCAGCTCGACGACTCGGCCGACCGGATGCAGAAGAAGATCCGCACCCACACCAAGGACAAGGTGCCCGTGATCCTGATCGCCGGCGGCGAGGACGTGGCGGCCGGCTCGGTGAGCTTCCGCTTCCGCGACGGCACGCAGGAGAACGGCGTCGCGGTCGACGAGGCCGTCGAGCGGATCGTGGACAGCGTGCAGAAGCACCTGCAGGTCACCACGGCGGGCCAGCTCTGATGGACTGGCCCGGAACGCCGGAGCGCGGGCCGTACAGCCCGCACGAGTTCGACGGCCTCCCGGTGGAGGACGCCGCGGAGTTCGCCGCGGTGCCGGATGCGTTCCAGCGGCTCTGGACGCCGCACCGGATGGTCTACATCCAGAACGGCGAGCAGCCGCACCTGGACGACTGCCCGTTCTGCCGCGCCCCGAAACTGAGCGACGAGGAGGGGCTGATCGTCGCCCGCGGCGAGCACGCCTACGCGTTGCTCAATCTCTTCCCGTACAACTCCGGGCACCTGCTCGTCTGCCCCTACCGGCACGTCGCGACCTACGACCTCGCCACCCCCGAGGAGGTCGCCGAGATCGGCAGCCTCACCCAGACCGCCATGCGCGTGCTGACCGAGGTGGCGCGCTGCGAGGGCTTCAACATCGGGATGAACCAGGGCCGCATCGCGGGGGCCGGCGTCGCCGGGCACCTGCATCAGCACATCGTGCCGCGGTGGGCACTGGACTCCAACTTCTTCCCGATCATCGCCAAGACGAAGGCGCTCCCGCAGCTGCTCGGCGAGGTGCGGGCCGAGATCCAGGCGGCGTGGCCCTCCGGCCCGGCGCGATAGAATCGTTTTGGTTTCTGAGAGGACAAGATGAGCGACAGCAGCACACACGAGTTCGGGTCCAGCCGCGTCAAGCGCGGGCTGGCGGAGATGCTGAAGGGCGGCGTCATCATGGACGTCGTGACGGCCGAGCAGGCCCGCATCGCCGAAGACGCCGGTGCGGTCGCCGTGATGGCGCTCGAGCGCGTCCCCGCCGACATCCGTTCGCAGGGCGGCGTGGCCCGGATGAGCGACCCCGACCTGATCGAGGCGATCATCGCCGAGGTCTCCATCCCCGTGATGGCCAAGGCCCGGATCGGCCACTTCGTCGAGGCTCAGGTGCTGCAGGCCCTGAACGTCGACTACATCGACGAGTCCGAGGTGCTGAGCCCGGCCGACTACGTCAACCACATCGACAAGTGGGACTTCACCGTCCCCTTCGTCTGCGGCGCGACCAACCTCGGTGAGGCGCTCCGCCGCATCAACGAGGGTGCGGCGATGATCCGCTCGAAGGGCGAGGCCGGCACCGGCGACGTCTCAGAGGCGACCAAGCACATCCGCACCATCAAGGGCGAGATCGCCCGCCTGACCTCGCTGTCGAAAGACGAGCTGTACGTCGCCGCCAAGGAGCTGCAGGCCCCCTACGAGCTCGTGGTCGAGGTCGCCGAGACCGGCAAGCTGCCCGTCGTGCTGTTCACCGCCGGTGGCGTCGCCACCCCGGCCGACGCCGCGATGATGATGCAGCTCGGCGCCGACGGCGTGTTCGTCGGCTCCGGCATCTTCAAGTCGGGCAACCCCGAGCAGCGTGCCGCGGCCGTGGTCAAGGCGACCACGTTCTACGACGACCCCGCCGTGATCGCCGAGGTCTCGCGCGGACTGGGTGAGGCCATGGTCGGCATCAACGTGGCCGACCTGCCCGCGCCGCACCGCCTCGCCGAGCGTGGCTGGTAGCGGTCAGGGCCCAGCCGCCGCGAACGGGCCCGTCGGGGTCCTCGCCCTCCAGGGCGACTTTCGCGAGCACGTGTCGGTGCTCCGCGGGCTCGGCGCCGACGTCGTGACGGTACGCCGGCCGGAGGAGGCATGGTCGGTCTCCGGCCTCGTCATCCCGGGCGGCGAATCCAGCGTGATGGACAAACTGTCGCGGGCGTTCGGCGTGGCCGAGGCCCTGCAGCAGCGGATCGCCGACGGGATGCCCGTCTACGGCACCTGCGCCGGGCTGATCATGATCGCCGACCGCATCCTCGACGGCATCCGGGGCCAGCAGAGCCTCGGCGGCCTCAACGTGGCCGTGCGCCGCAACGCCTTCGGCTCGCAGACCGACTCCTTCGAGGCCGACCTCGACGTGCCGGCGCTCGGCGAGCCGCCGATGCACGCGGTCTTCATCCGGGCCCCCGTCGTGGCCGAGCTCGGGCCCGGAGCCACCGCCCTGGCCTCGCTGGCCGACGGGACGGTCGTCGCGGTCGAGCAGGGCAACCTGATCGGCACGTCGTTCCACCCGGAGATGACCGGCGACCACCGGTTCCACCAGTACTTCCTCGACAAGGTCGCGGCGCGCTCCTCGAGCCTCTGACGAGGCCGTCGCGTACACTTGACCACGATTCCTGAAGGAGATTTTCGTGTCCGGACACTCTAAATGGGCGACCACCAAGCACAAGAAGGCGATCATCGATTCGCGGCGTGCCAAGTCGTTCGCCAAGCTGATCAAGAACATCGAGGTCGCCGCGAAGATCGGCGGCGCCGACCTGTCGGGAAACCCCACCCTCGTCGACGCCGTGCAGAAGGCGAAGAAGACCTCGGTCCCGAACGACAACATCGACCGCGCGATCAAGCGCGGCGCCGGGCTCACCGGTGAGTCGATCGACTACCAGACGATCATGTACGAGGGCTACGGCCCGAACGGCGTCGCCCTCCTGATCGAGTGCCTCACCGACAACAAGAACCGGGCCGCGGCGGATGTGCGCACCGCGATGACCCGCAACGGCGGCACCATGGCCGACCCGGGCAGCGTCGCCTACAACTTCAGCCGCAAGGGCGTCATCACCGTCGGCCACTCCGACGGCGTGAGCGAGGACGACATCCTCGTCGCCGTGCTCGACGCCGGGGCCGAGGAGGTCATCGACCGGGCCGAGGCCTTCGAGGTGCAGACCGAGCCGTCGCAGATGGTCGCGGCCCGCACCGCCCTCCAGGAGGCCGGGATCGACTACGACTCCGCCGACGTGGAGTTCGTCGCCAGCCTCCAGGTCGAGGCCGACGCCGAGACCGCGCGCAAGGTCTTCCGCCTGATCGACGCGCTCGAAGACTCCGACGACGTGCAGAACGTCTACACGAACATCGACATCACGCCCGAGGTCCAGGCCGAGCTCGAAGACGACTGAGCGTGCGCGTGCTCGGGATCGACCCAGGGCTCACCCGCTGCGGGGTCGGGATCGTCGACGTCTCGGCGACCCGCACCCCCGTGCTGGTGCACGTCTCGGTGATCACCACCAGTCCCGACCTGGCGCTGGAGCAGCGTCTGATGATCGTCTCGGCCGGCATCGAGCGGCTGATCGACGAGCACCGGCCGGACAGCGTGGCCGTCGAGCGCGTGTTCGCGCAGCACAACGTGCGCACCGTGATGGGCACGGCGCAGGTCTCCGGCATCGCGCTGCTCGCGGCCGCCCGCCGCTCCCTGCCGGTCGGGCTGCACACGCCCACCGAGGTGAAGGCCGCGATCACCGGGTACGGCCAGGCCGACAAGCGGCAGGTGGGCACCATGGTCGCCAAGGTGCTGCGCCTGGACGAGATCCCGAAGCCGGCCGACGCGGCCGACGCCCTCGCGCTGGCCATCTGCCATGCCTGGCGCATCCCGCTCGGGTCGGGCTCGGCCTCCGCGTCCGGCGGGGCCGGCACCGAGACCCCTGCTCAACGTGCGTGGCGCGCCGCCGAGCAAGGGACGGCCAAGCGGGTCGCCGCCCGTAGGCTGGCCTGATGATCTCAGCGTTACGCGGCACGGTCCTCTCGATCGCAGGAGGAACGGCCGTGATCGACGTCAACGGCGTCGGCTACGCGGTGAACGTCACGGCCGGGCACGGCCTGGCGCTCCGGATCGGCTCCGAGGTCACCCTGCTCACCTCGCTGATCGTGCGGGAGGACTCGCTCACGCTGTTCGGCTTCCCCGATCAGGATGCACTGGAGATCTTCACGCTGCTGGTCGGCGTCACCGGCGTCGGCCCCAAGTCCGCCCTCGGGGTGCTCTCCGAGCTCAGCCCTACCCAGGTCGCCGTCGCGGTGGCCCGGGAGGACGACTCGGCCTTCCGGAAGGTCAGCGGCATCGGTCCGAAGACGGCGAAGCTGATCGTGCTCTCGCTGGCCGGCAAGATCGCGGCCCGCCCCGTCGACACGCCCGCATCCGCCCCCGAGCCCTCGCGCCAGGTGCGGATGAACGTGGAGCGCGCCCTGGTCGGCCTCGGCTACCCGGAGCGCAGCGCCGCCGCGGCCCTCGACGAGGCCCTCGAGACCGCGTCGGCCGACGAGGCCGGCAACGTGCAGTCGCTGCTGCGGCTCGCGCTCGCCCTGCTCGGGCCCGCACAGAACACCGGGGCCGGCCGATGAGCGCCCTCGCCGACGACGGGCCGTACTTCGGCGGCGGCGACGACGTGGTGAACCCCGAGGTCGAGTCCGAGGCCGAGATCGCGATCGAGGGGGCGCTGCGCCCGAAGTCCCTGGCCGAGTTCGTGGGCCAGCGGAAGGTGCGCGGTCAGTTGCAGCTGCTGCTGGATGCCGCGGCGATGCAGCAACGCACCCCCGACCACATCCTGCTCGCCGGCCCGCCCGGGCTCGGCAAGACCACCCTCGCGATGATCGTGGCGCACGAGAGCGGGCAACCGCTCCGGCTCACCAGCGGACCGGCGATCCAGCACGGGGGAGACCTGGCCGCGGTGCTCTCCTCGCTGGTGCCGGGCGAGGTGCTCTTCATCGACGAGATCCACCGGATGGCGCGCTCGGCGGAGGAGATGCTCTACCTCGCGATGGAGGATTTCCGGATCGACATCATGGTCGGCAAGGGCGCCGGCGCGACCTCGATCCCGCTCGACCTGGCCCCCTTCACCCTCGTGGGCGCGACCACCCGCGCCGGCCTGCTGCCGAACCCGCTCCGCGACCGCTTCGGCTTCACGGCCCACCTGGAGTTCTACGAGACCGAGGAGCTGGTCCGTGTGCTGCACCGGGCCGCGGCGCTCCTGTCGGTCGAGATCCAGGAGGAGGCCCTGCGGGAGATCGCCTCGCGCTCCCGGGGCACGCCGCGGATCGCGAACCGGTTGCTCCGGCGCGTGCGCGACTATGCGCTGGTGACCGGCGGGGGAGCGACGCTCCACGCGGTCCGGGCCGCCCTCGAGCTCTACGACGTCGACGAACTGGGGCTGGATCGGCTCGACCGCGCGGTGATGACGACGATCCTCGAGCGCTTCGACGGCGGCCCGGTCGGCCTTAACACGCTCGCCGTCTCGGTGGGCGAGGAGGCCGAGACGATCGAGGCCGTCGTGGAGCCGTTCCTGGTCAGGATCGGGCTGCTGTCGCGCACCCCGCGGGGTCGGATCGCGACGAAAGCGGGCTGGGCGCACTTCGGGTTGTCCCGGAATGCGGACGCGCTATTCGGGGATGACCTATAATTCAAGCTGGTCTTCAGACGTCGTCTATAGGATGACCCTGGCCACACACCCCCCACCCTTTTGGAAGGCGCCTTTTTTCATGGCTTTGGATCCGTTAACAATCATCATGCTGGTCGTTCTGGCCGTGCTGGTGTTCTTCATGTTCCGAAACAGCCGGAAGCGTCAGCGCCAGGCTCAGGAGCTCCAGAGCAAGGTGGCGGTCGGGGCCGAGGTCATGACCAACTTCGGTGTCTACGGCACCATCCTCGACATGGACGACGAAGAGAACATCGTGCACCTCGAGACCACCCCCGGCACCGTGCTCAAGGTGCACCGCCAGACCGTCACCCGCGTCGTGACCCCGTCGCCGCTCTCCGAGGACGAGTCGATCGACCACTCGGCCGACGGCGAGCCGGAGTACGGCCAGCGCATCGACGAGCCCTCTCTCGAGGCCGGCGACTCCACGACCCAGATCACCACCGAGAAGTCCGAGAAGAAGGCCGACGACTAACCCTCGTCCCTCCTCGTCAGATCCACGCCCGCCGCGATGGCGCCCGGGCGGCACAGAAAGCTGAGTACTTAGGTGGCACAAACGACTGCGGTCAAGAAGGCGTGGAAAACGCTCATCTGGCTCGCCGTGATCTTCGCGGTCCTGATCGGGACGATCGCAGGAGGGGTGCTCTGGAGCACCGCCACCTGGACCCCGAAGCTCGCCCTCGACCTCGAGGGCGGAACCCAGATCATCCTGACCCCGAAGCTCGAGTCGGGGCAGGACGTCTCGCAGGAGCAGCTGGACCAGGCCGTCTCGATCATCCGCCAGCGCGTCGACGCCAGCGGTGTCTCCGAGGCCGAGGTCACCACGCAGGGCGCGAAGAACGTCGTCGTGTCGATCCCCGGTGCGCCGGACGACGCGACGCTGAACCGCATCGAGTCCTCCGCGAAGCTCGACTTCCGCGCGGTGCTGCTGGCCGATGTCGCCTCCACGTCGGCGACCTCCACGCCGGGCGCGACGCCGGACCCGAGCCTGTCGACCACGCCGACCGCGGTGCCCACCAACGGCAGCGACCTGGCCTACGTCACCCCGGCGCTGCAGGCGGAGTTCGACAACTTCGACTGCGCGTCGACCGAGGCCGACGACGCGGGTCAGGCTCCGGCGGACCAGCCGCTGGTCACCTGTGACGCGAACGGCATCAAGTACCTCCTCGGCCCGGTCGAGATCGAGGGCGCCGACATCGCCGACGCCTCGGCCGGCATGGCCACCACCCAGCAGGGTGCGTCGACCGGCCAGTGGGTCGTCGACATCTCGTTCAACGACGCCGGCACCCAGAAGTTCGCCGACGTCACCACCCGCCTGTTCGGCCTCACCGGGGTGCAGAACCAGTTCGCGATCGTGCTCGACGGCAAGGTGATCACGGCTCCGACCACGGGTGGCTCGTTCACCGACGGCCGCGCGCAGATCTCCGGCTCGTTCACGCAGGACTCGGCCCAGACCCTCGCCGACCAGCTGAAGTTCGGCGCCCTGCCGATCGGCTTCACGACGCAGTCGTCCGAGAAGATCTCGGCGACGCTCGGCTCGACCCAGCTGATGTCGGGTCTCATCGCCGGCGCGATCGGCCTGATCCTGGTCATCATCTACTCGCTGATCCAGTACCGCCTGCTCGGCGCCGTCACGATCGCGTCGCTGGTGATCGCGGCCGCGATGACCTACCTGCTGGTCACCCTGATGTCGTGGCGGATCGACTTCCGCCTCTCCCTCGCGGGTGTGGCCGGTCTGATCGTGGCGATCGGTATCACCGCCGACTCGTTCATCGTCTACTTCGAACGAATACGCGACGAGTTGCGCGAGGGGAAGGCTCTGACCTCCTCCGTGCAGTCGGGATGGAAGCGGGCGATCCGCACCATCACCGCGTCGGACGCGGTGAACTTCCTCGCCGCCGCCGTGCTCTACGTGCTCGCCGTCGGCAACGTGCGCGGGTTCGCGTTCACGCTCGGCCTCACGACGATCGTCGACATCCTGGTCGTGATCCTGTTCACGCATCCGCTGATGACGCTGCTCGCCGAGCTGCCCTTCTTCCGTGACGGTCACCAGTTCTCCGGGCTCGACCCGCGGGCGCTGGGTGCCGTGTACCGGGGTCGCGCGCAGTTCCGGGCCCCCGCGGCGAGCGTCTCGGCCGCCAAGAAGGGCTCGTCGAGCCGCGAGGCCGCCAAGCGCCAGACGATCGCCGAGCGCAAGGCCGCCGAGCTCGCCGGCTCGACCTCCGGCAGCAAGGCCGGCAGCGCCGACACCCGCTCCACCCGCACCGATGAGGGGAAGAACTCCTGATGGCCAGCTTCTCCCAGTTCGGAAACGACCTCTACTCGGGCAAGCGCTCGATCGACATCATCGGCCGCCGCCGCATCTGGTATACGGTCTCCGCGGTGCTGGTGCTGATCGCCCTGATCGGCCCGTGGCTGCGCGGCGGCTACGAATTCGGCATCGAGTTCCGGGGCGGCTCGGAGTTCACGGTCTCCCAGGTCGCCACGCTCGACCAGAACCTCGCGAGCGACACCGTCGACGAAGCTGCTCCGGGATCCAACCCCCGGGTCAGCACGCTCGGCACCGACTCGGTGCGGGTGCAGACCGACGAGCTCGACCAGGCGACCAGCACGACCGTGCAGGAGAAGCTGGCGACCGCGTACGGCGTGCCGACGGAGGACGTCACGGTCTCCTTCATCGGGGCCACCTGGGGCGCCGACATCACCACGCAGGCGATCCGCGGACTCGTGATCTTCCTCGTGCTCGTGGCGATCTTCATGGCCATCTACTTCCGCACCTGGAAGATGGCGGCCGCCGCGCTGATCGCGCTGCTGCACGACCTCGTGATCACGGCCGGGGTCTACGGCCTCACCGGCCTGGAGATCACGCCCGCCGCGGTGATCGGCTTCCTGACCATCCTCGGCTACTCGCTGTACGACACCGTGGTGGTGTTCGACAAGATCCGCGAGAACACCGCGCACCTGGGCGACCGGGGCACGCAGACCTTCGCCGAGACGGTGAACCTGGCGGTGAACCAGACGCTGGTGCGATCGATCAACACCTCGGTCGTCGCAGCGCTGCCGGTCGCCTCGATCCTCGTGATCGGGTCGTTCGTGCTCGGCGCCTCGACGCTCCGCGACATCTCGCTCGCGCTGCTGATCGGAATCATCGTGGGCACCTACTCGACGATCTTCGTCGCGGCTCCGCTGTACGTGCAGTTCCGGCACGGCGAGGACAAGATCCGCAAGCAGGATGCGCGGGTCGAGGCCGACCGCCAGCGCTCCGTGAAGGACAGCGTCTCCGCCTGACCTGGTGGCTGTGGGCGGGCAGCGCTCGCCCACAGCACAACGCCCGCGTACGCGAGGGCCTCCCGCCTGGGGGATAATCGAGGTGGAGGCCTGACATGACGGAAACCAGCACGACGTCGACCGCGACCCTGCGCCGACTGGTGCCCCGGCTCTTCTCCCGGGCTCAGCCCGCCGGGGCCGTCGACACGCTCATCCGCACGGTGCGGGCCAATCACCCGAAGGCCGATCTCACCATCCTCGAGCGGGCCTACGCGGCCGCCGAGAAGGCGCACGACGGGCAGAAGCGACGAAGCGGCGAGCCGTACATCACGCATCCGGTCGCGGTCGCGCAGATCCTCGCCGAGCTCGGCCTCGGTTCGAAGGCCGTCGCCGCCGCGCTCCTCCACGACACGGTGGAGGACACCGACTACTCGCTCGACATGGTGCGGCACGACTTCGGCGACGAGGTCGCGATGCTGGTCGACGGCGTCACGAAGCTCGACAAGGTCAAGTACGGCGACAGCGCGCAGGCCGAGACCGTCCGCAAGATGATCGTGGCGATGTCGCGCGACATCCGCGTGCTGATCATCAAGCTCTGCGACCGCCTGCACAACGCCCGCACCTGGGGCTTCGTGGCCGCCGAGTCTGCCCAGCGCAAGGCCAAGGAGACCCTCGAGATCTACGCGCCGCTCGCGCACCGACTGGGCATCCAGTCGATCAAGTGGGAGCTGGAAGACCTCTCGTTCGCGGTGCTCTACCCCAAGCTCTACGTCGAGATCGAGAACCTCGTGCGTCAGCGCACCCCGCAGCGCGAGGAGTACGTGCAGCAGGTCATCGACGCCGTCGGCGACGACCTCAAGGCGGGCAAGATCCGCGGCAAGGTGGCCGGCCGCCCGAAGCAGTACTACTCGATCTACCAGAAGATGATCGTGCGCGGCCGCGAGTTCGACGAGATCTACGATCTCGTCGGCATCCGCGTGCTGGTGAACACCGTGCGCGACTGCTACGCGGTGCTCGGCTCCATCCACGCGCGGTGGAACCCGATCCCCGGCCGGTTCAAGGACTACATCGCCACCCCGAAGTTCAACCTCTACCAGTCGCTGCACACGACCGTGATCGGCCCGGGTGGCCGCCCGGTCGAGATCCAGATCCGCACCAACGAGATGCACCAGCGCGCCGAATACGGTGTCGCGGCGCACTGGAAGTACAAGGAGCGGGTCAACGGCGGCAAGGCGAGCGCCTCGTCGGTCACCTCACCGGACACGGACATGGCCTGGCTCGCCCGGATCTCGGACTGGCAGGCCGAGACTGTCGACCCGGGGGAGTTCCTCGACTCGCTGCGCTTCGAGATCGGAGCCAAGGAGGTCTACGTCTTCACCCCCAAGGGGAAGGTCGTCGGCCTGCCCGCCGGTGCCACACCGGTCGACTTCGCCTATGCCGTGCACACCGAGGTGGGCCACCGCACGATGGGCGCCAAGGTCAACGGGCGGCTCGTGCCGCTGGACTCGACGCTGGGCTCCGGCGACGTGGTCGAGGTCTTCACCTCGAAGAACCCCGACTCGGGGCCGTCGCAGGACTGGCTGAGCTTTGTGCAGAGCCCCCGGGCCCGCAACAAGATCCGCCAGTGGTTCACCAAGGAGCGGCGCGACGAGGCCATCGAGCAGGGCCGGGACGCGATCGCCCGCGCGATGCGCAAGCAGAACCTGCCGCTGCAGAAGCTGATGAGCCAGGACTCGATCGCCGAGGTCGCGTCGCAGATGCACTACGACAACGTCTCGGGGCTGTACGCCGCGATCGGCGAGGGGCACATCTCGACCCAGTCGGTGATCGAGAAGGTCATCGCCTCGCTGCAGACCGAGGTCGAGAGCGAGGACTCGGATCTCGACGTCTTCGTCGGCGGTCGCCCGCGCGTCACCCACAGCGACTCGGGCGTGCTCGTGCGCGGGGCCCCCGACATCCTGGTCAAGCTGGCCAAGTGCTGCACACCGGTTCCGGGCGACGACATCGTGGGCTTCGTCACCCGAGGGTCCGGCGTCTCGGTGCATCAGGCCGACTGCCACAACGTCGCCTCACTCCTGAACGAGCCCGAGCGGATGATCGACGTCGAGTGGGCGCCCTCCTCCAAGAGCGTCTTCCTGGTGCAGATCCAGGTCGAGGCCCTCGACCGATCGGGACTGCTGTCGGATGTCACGCGGGTGCTCTCCGAGCATCACGTCAACATCCTCTCCGCGTCGGTCAGCACCTCGAGCGATCGTCTCGCGATCAGCCGGTTCGTGTTCGAGATGGGCGACACCACCCACCTCGACCGGGTGCTGAACGCAGTGCGCCGCATCGACGCCGTCTACGACGTATACCGGGTCTCGGGCGGCTGATCCGGCCTGCGGGCCGCTGATCCGGACCCGTCCGGTCGTCCGCGCTCACGGCGGGCGAACGGGCCGGAGGCTAGATCAGCCCGGCCAGCTCGCGCATGCCCGCGAGTCGGGCGAGCGCCCGCCGCTTGTACGGCAGCGGCCGGGTCGCGTCGAGCCGCCGCCGGCACTCGACCTCGCCGCAGCCGTCCGACAGCAGCAGGGTCTGGATCGCGACCGCCAGCGGCGGGTCGAGCCGCGGCTCCCACCGGAGCAGGTCGAGCACCGTGCGCAGTCGCGTCGTCACCACCACCGGCCCGGCACGCTCGAGGTCGTCGTCGGTGAGCACGGCCTGCCGCACCTCACGCTCCGGCGACTCCGGCACCCTGACCCGATTGCTCGACCGGATGCACAGCTGGAGCGGCCGGGGGAACACCCCCGAGACCCCGTGCAGCCAGGCCGCGGTGCGCCGCTCGGCGATCAGGCCACGCGGGACCGCCGGGGCGATCGCCTCGCCCCGGACGGCGAGAGCGGAGGGGACGTCGAGGGCGCAGAACCCACCCGCCACACCCCGCACCTCACCGTCGAGCCTCACCGCGTGCAGCTCGGCCTCGGGGAGGTCGCCGGGATGGAGGACGAGGGGGAGTGACGGGCTCATGCCTCGATGGTGCCAGCCGGCGCAGACGACGAAGGCGGGCGTCCCGGATCTGTGGAGAACCGGGTGCCCGCCTTCGACGGTGCAGAACCCGAGGCCGGTACGGCCCCGTGGTCGGAGGGTCAGCCGAGCGCGTCGAGCCAGACCTTCCGCGCGTCCAGCGCCTCCTGGAGCTCGGCCGCCTTCTTCGAGTCGCCGGCCGCCTTCGCGTCGTCGATCTCGCGCTGCAGCTTGTCGATCGCTCCGGTCAGCTGCGACGCCAGACCCTCCGAGCGGGCCTTCTTCTCGGGGTTGTTCTTCGACCAGTAGTCCTCGTCGAGCTTCCGCACGGCGGCCTCGACCTTGCGCAGCCGGTCTTCGATCGGCTTGACCTGGTCGCGGGGGACCTTGCCGACCTCGTCCCACCGGGTCTGGATGCTCGTGAGCAGCTCGCGGGCCTTCACCCGGTCGGTCTCCTTCAGGAGCGGCTCGGCCTCGTCGAGCAGGGCGAGCTTCTGGGTGAGGTTCTCGCCGAACTCCTGCTCGTCGCGCGCGACGACCTCGCTGCGGGCCGAGTACAGCACGTCACCGGCCGCCTTGAAGCGGTCCCAGAGCGCGTCGTCGTACTTCTTGCCGGCACGGCCGGTCGCCTTCCACGACGCCAGCAGGTCGCGGTAGGCACCGATGCCGTCGACCCCGCGCGGGGCGAGCGCCTCGGCCTGGTCGACGAGCTCCTGCTTGCGGGTGCGCGCGTCGCGGTGCACCTGGTCGAGCTCGGCGAAGAAGGCCTTGCGCTGCTGCTCGAGCGTGGTGCGCGCCTCGCGGAACCGCTTCCACAGCTCGCCGGCCTCGGCACGCGGAAGGCGCGGGCCTTCCTGCTGGTGCTTCTGCCAGCGGGCGAACAGCGAGTCGATCTGCGAGGTGACCGACTTCCACTGCGCCTTCGCGGGGTCGTGCGCGGCGAGCTTCTCGATCTCCTCGACGATCGCCGTGCGATCCACGACCGCCTGCGCGACCTGGGCCTCCGCCTCGGCGGACTGCTTCTCGGTGATCTCGGACACGGTCGAGGACAGCGCCTCGAGGCGGGTCTGCAACGACGCGAGGTCGCCGACCGCGTTCGCCGAGGCGACCGACGCGGTCAACGACTTCACTGCCTTGGCGATGTCGCCGGCCGGGGCGCCGCGCTTGGCGCGCTGCTCGAGCAGCGTCACCTGGCCGGCGAGATCGGTGTACTTGCGCTCGAAGTAGGCGAGCGCCTCCTCCTTGGTGCCGTCGGGGTACTGGCCGACCAAGCGCTCTCCGTCACCCTCGCGGACGAAGACGGAGCCGTCGTCCTCGACTCGTCCCCACGGGAGTTGATCACTACTGGTCACGGAACCATCCTGTCGACGTTGTCTGGAATACGGGCACCAGCCTATTGCACGGCCGGGGATCGGTCACTGAACCGTGACGGAGGTGATGGTGGCGGTCGTCTTCGGGGCGCCGTCGCCACTGCCGTCGGCCGTTCCCGCGGCGATCACGCCGGACTGCAGGGCGTCGAGACCACTCGTGATCGTGCCGAGGACGGTATAGCCGCCCGCCGCGTCCGAGGGGATGGTCGAGTCCTGGTAGACGATGAAGAACTGGCTGCCCATGCTGTAGCCGTTGCCGCCCTGACGGGCCATCGCGAGCGTGCCCGCGGGGTACACGTCGTCGGCCGGAGCGTTCTCGACCGGGCCGTAGCTGTAGCCCGGGCCGCCGGTGCCGGTGCCGGTCGGGTCGCCGCACTGCAGCACGTAGATGCCGCTCGTGGTGAGCCGGTGGCAGGTGGTGTTCGTGAGGAAGCCGGACTGCGCCTGCGAGATGAAGGCCGAGACGGCCTGGGGCGCGGCCGTGCCGTCGAGCTGGAGGCCCAGCGGGATGTCGTTGATCGTCAACGTCCCGGTCCAGTCGCGACCCTCGGCGACCGAGGTCGGCGGCACGTCTCCGCTGTTCTGGCCGGCCGGGGCGGTCGGCGAGGCCGAGGGCGTCGCCTCCGGCGTGGCACTGGCCGAGGGGGCGGCGACCGGCGTGCCGGGGCCTCCGGAGAAGTAGAACAGCTGGGCGGCGGTCACACCGGCGATCAGCACGAGCACGACGACGACCGCGATCACGTTGTCACGCACCCGCCGACGGATGCGCTCGGTGTGCGCGGTCTGCCGGGCCTGGTAGTCGCGCAAACGCGTGCGGGCCTCGCGAGCGGCGCGCTCCTGACTGCTGGGTGCCACGGATCCTCCAGTTGTTCGATCGCCGGGCGCTGTCGGCCCATCACAGTACCCTAGACGCATGGCTCATCAGCAACCGGGACTCCACTCCGGATCGGTCCCGCTCGCGGTGCGGATGCGCCCTCGCAGCCTCGACGAGGTGGCCGGTCAGAAGCATCTGCTGCGACCCGGTTCCCCGCTGGTGAACCTCGCCTCCGACGTCGGCGGCACCACCGGGTCGGTCTCGGTCATCCTCTGGGGCCCGCCCGGCACGGGCAAGACCACGCTCGCGCAGGCGATCGCCCATTCCTCGGGCCGCAAGTTCGTCGAGCTCTCGGCCGTCACCGCCGGGGTGAAAGACGTCAGGCAGGTGATGGAGGAGGCCTTCCGCAACCGCGACCTCTACGGCCTGTCGACCGTGCTCTTCCTCGACGAGATCCACCGCTTCACCAAGGCCCAGCAGGATGCACTGCTCCCGGGGGTCGAGAACGGCTGGGTCATCCTGGTGGCCGCCACCACCGAGAACCCCTCCTTCTCGGTCATCTCGCCGTTGCTCTCCCGCTCGCTCCTGCTCACCCTCGAGCAATTGACCGACGACGACCTCGGCGTGCTGATCGACCGCGCGGTCACCGACCCCCGCGGGCTCGCCGGCAAGGTCGCGCTCGACGACGAGGCGCGCTCGGCCATCATCCGGATGTCGTCGGGCGACGCCCGCCGTGCCCTCACCGCCCTCGAGGCCGCCGCCGGCACGGTGCTCGCCGCCGCGCCGGCTGCTGACGCTCACGACGAAGACGAAGACGACGACGACGAAGACGACGAGGAAGTCGACGGCGACGACGAGCAGGTCCACGACCTCCCCGTGATCACCGGCGCCGTGCTCGAGCAGTCCGTCGACCGCGCCCTGCTCCGCTACGACCGCAACGGCGACGAGCACTACGACGTCATCAGCGCCTTCATCAAGTCGGTGCGGGGTTCCGACGTCGACGCCTCGCTCCACTACCTCGCCCGCATGTTCGAGGCGGGGGAGGATCCGCGGTTCATCGCGCGCCGGGTGATCATCCTGGCGGCCGAAGACATCGGCATCGCCGACCCGCAGGCACTGCCGATCGCCGTCGCGGCCGCCGAGGCCGTGCAGATGATCGGCATGCCGGAAGGGCGGCTCCCGCTGGCCGAGGCGGTCGTCTACCTCGCCACCGCGCCGAAGTCGAATGCCGCATACGTGGGTATCAACAAGGCGATCGCCGATGTGAAGGCCGGCAACTTCGGCCGGGTGCCGAAGCACCTCCGCGACGCGCACTACGCCGGCGCCAAGCGCCTCGGTCACGGCAAGGGCTACAAGTACCCGCACGACGACGCGATCGGGGTGGTGCGACAGCAGTACCTGCCCGACGAACTGACCGGCACCACCTATTACGACCCGACCGATCACGGGCACGAGCGGGAGGTCGCGGCGCGGCTCGCGAAACTCCGCGACATCACGCGGGGAACGCAGAAGTAGCGGCATCCGCTGTGCTATTCTCGTAGACGCCTAATCAGCGTCATTTCGGAGCGGCTGCCGATCGACGTTCGATAACGGGATCGCGTTCTTTAGCCGAACCGCCCGGCAGACACCCCTCTTACTTGGACTCCTGTGGAGTCACGCGCATCCGTGCGCAATCCATCTCGTAAGAATTTCAACCGAAAGGACGTAAGTGGCTACCAAGTCGCGTACGCGAAGCAAGACCCGCCTCTCCCGGGCACTCGGCATCCCCCTCACCCCGAAGGCGGCCAAGTACCTCGAGAAGCGCCCCTACGCTCCCGGTGAGCACGGCCGCACCAAGCGCAAGCAGGACAGCGACTACGCCGTCCGTCTGCGCGAGAAGCAGCGTCTGCGCGCCCAGTACGGCATCCGCGAGAAGCAGCTGAAGATCGCCTTCGAGGAGGCCCGTCGTGCGAAGGGCCTGACCGGTGAGAACCTGGTCGAGCTCCTCGAGATGCGTCTGGACGCCCTGGTGCTCCGTGCCGGCTTCGCCCGCACCACCGCCCAGGCCCGTCAGATGGTCGTGCACCGTCACATCCTGGTCGACGGCCAGCTCGTCGACCGCCCGTCCTTCCGCGTGAAGCCGGGTCAGATGATCCACGTCAAGCAGCGCTCCGAGGGCACCGAGCCCTTCCAGGTCGCCGCCGCCGGCGGTCACATCGACCTGCTGCCGAAGACGCCCTCGTACCTCGATGTCGAGCTGGACAAGCTCCAGGCCCGACTCGTCGAGCGCCCCAAGCGCGCACAGATCCCCGTGACCTGTGAAGTGCAGCTCGTCGTCGAGTACTACGCGGCCCGATAATCCGCGCAGTCGCGACATACTAGGAGCGGGTCACCTTCGGGTGGCCCGCTTCCGTCGTTTCACAGAGAGGTTCCCCCATGACCGGTGGAGACATCGCAGGCCTGATCGCAGCGGGGGTCTTCGCCGTGCTGGTGGGCCTGATCGCCGTGCCGTTGCTGAAGCTCGGGGGAGTGTTCGACCAGACCCGCGACTCGATCAAAGACGTCAGCGACGGAATCACGCCCATCCTCGCCGAGTCGACGGTGACCGTGCAGGAGGCGAACAAGCAGCTCGCCCGGGTGGATGCGATCACCAAGAACGTCGAAGAGGTCACCGGGAACGTGTCGTCGCTGGTGGCGCTGTTCGCCGCCTCGGTCGGTGGCCCGCTGATCAAGCTCGCCGGCTTCAGCGCCGCCGTGCGCGAAGGGATCCTGACCTTCCGGCCCGAGTCGCAGCGCACGGGCAAGAAGCCGAAGAAGGCCGGCGTGAAGCCGGCCCCGGGGAAGCGCTCGAAGTAGCCCGCTACACTGGCCGAGGCTTTTTCTGTCCCGAACGAGCACCCTACGAACGAGGAGAACGCAATGAAGAAAGTTCTGTGGCTGATCGCCGGAGTCGGCATCGGATTCGTGGTCGCGCACCAGTTCAACCAGACCTCGGGCGGCAAGAAGTTCTTCTCCGAGCTCGACAAGAAGACCAAGGAGTTCGGCGACTCCTTGATCGACGGGTACCGCGAGCGCGAGTCCGAGCTGCGCGCCGCGATCGCCGACGCCGGCGACAAGCTCGCCAAGTAGCTCCCTCTCGGTCCGCCGTGCGCCTCGCGCCGGCGGACCGTGTTCGCTCTCCCACCCCGAGGACACCCCGCACTCATGCAGACCGCTGACATCCGTTCCCGCTGGCTCGACTTCTTCGGGAGCCGGGGGCACACCGTCGTCCCCTCCGCGTCGCTGGTCAGCGACGACCCGTCGCTGCTGTTCACCGTGGCCGGCATGGTCCCGTTCATCCCGTATCTCTCGGGGCTGGTGCCGGCGCCGTACCCGCGCGCCACGAGCGTGCAGAAGTGCATCCGCACCCTCGACATCGAGGAGGTCGGGAAGACGACCCGGCACGGCACCTTCTTCCAGATGAACGGCAATTTCTCGTTCGGCGACTACTTCAAGGAAGGCGCGATCGGCTATGCCTGGGAGCTGCTGACCACGCCCGAGAACGAGGGCGGCCTCGGTTTCGCCGAGCGCGACCTCTGGGTCACCGTCTACGAGGACGACGACGAGGCCATCGACCTGTGGAAGCGGGTGGCCGGCGTGCCGTCCTCCCGCATCCAGCGTCTCGGCAAAGAGGACAACTACTGGTCGACCGGCCAGCCCGGCCCGGCGGGCCCCTGCTCGGAGATCTACTTCGACCGTGGCCCGGCGTACGGCGCGGAGGGCGGCCCGGCGGCCGACGAGAACCGGTACATCGAGATCTGGAACCTCGTGTTCATGCAGTACCTCCGCGGCGAGGGCACCTCGAAGACCGAGTTCGAGATCCTCGGCGAGCTGCCGCGCAAGAACATCGACACCGGCATGGGCCTCGAGCGCGTCGCGTTCCTCAAGCAGGGCGTTGAGAACCTGTACGAGATCGACCAGGTGCGCCCCGTGCTCGACCGCGCCTCCGAGCTCTCCGGTCGCCGCTACGGCGCCGACCATGACGACGACGTGCGGATGCGGGTGGTCGCCGACCACGTGCGCTCCGCCCTGATGCTGATGAGCGACGGCGTCACCCCGTCGAACGAGGGCCGCGGCTACATCCTCCGGCGGCTGCTGCGCCGCACGGTGCGCTCGATGCGACTGCTGGGCGTCGACACGGCGACCATGCCCGAACTGCTGACCGCGTCGCGCGACGCCATGAAGGCGGCCTACCCCGAGGTCGAGACCGACTTCGGCCGCATCTCGCGCGGGGCCTACGCCGAGGAGGAGTCGTTCCTCCGCACCCTCACCGGCGGCACCACCATCCTCGACACCGCGGTCGCCTCGACCAAGACCGGCGGGGCCACCGAGCTCCCGGGCGAGACCGCCTTCCTCCTGCACGACACCTACGGGTTCCCGATCGACCTCACCCTCGAGATCGCCGAGGAGTCCGGGATCACCGTCGACCGGGTCGCCTTCGAGTCACTGATGGCCGAGCAGAAGCAGCGCGCCAAGGCCGACGCCAAGGCCAAGAAGCTCGGCATCACCGACCTGACCGTCTACAGCCAGTTCCGGGCGCTCGGCGAGACCGTGTTCCGGGGCTACGACGAGCTCGAGGCCGAGTCGCCCGTGCTCGGGCTCATCCTCGACGGCGTCTCGGTCTCCTCCGCGGTCGCGGGGGAGCAGGTCGAGGTCATCCTCGCCGAGACCGCACTCTACGCCGAGTCGGGCGGTCAGGAGGCCGATGCCGGCACGATCGTCGGCGACGGCTTCGAGCTGACCGTGCTCGACGTGCAGAAGCCCGTGAAGGGCCTGATCAGCCACCGCGCCGAGGTCACCAGCGGTCAGGTCGCCGTGGGCGACCGGGCGCGGAGCGTCGTGGACGCCGACTGGCGCCGGGGCGCGACCCAGGCGCACTCGGCGACCCACCTCATCCACGCCGCACTGCGCGAGACCCTCGGCGAGGAGGCGCACCAGGCCGGTTCGTACAACAAGGCCGGCTACATGCGCCTGGACTTCTCGTGGAATCAGCCGCTCTCGGCCGAGACGCGCACCGAGATCGAGGAGATCGCGAACGTCGCCATCCGGAGCGACCTCGAGGTCGTCACCCGCGAGCTGCCGCTCGACGAGGCCCGCTCGATGGGTGCGATGGCGCTGTTCGGCGAGAAGTACGGCGAGGTCGTGCGGATGGTCGACATCGGCGGCCCCTGGTCGCGCGAGCTCTGCGCCGGCACCCATGTCTCCTCCAGCGCCCAGATCGGCATGATCAACCTGCAGGGCGAGTCGTCGATCGGCTCGACCAACCGCCGGGTCGAGGCGCTCGTGGGCATCGAGGCGTTCCGCGAGTTCGCCGCCGAGCGCGCCCTCGTCTCACAGCTCACCTCGAGCCTCAAGACTCCGCGCGACGAGCTGGTCACCCGCATCGCCGACCTCAGCGCCAACCTCAAGGCGGCCGAGAAGAAGATCGCCGCGTTCGAGGCCGGCCAGCTGTCGACCCGCGTCCCGGGCCTGGCCGCGACCGCGCATCCCGCCGGAGCGGTCTCCCTGGTCGCCGAGAACGTGGGCGAGCTGCGCTCGGCCGACGACGTGCGCCAGCTGGTCACCGGCGTGCGCGAGGCGCTCGTCGCGGGCGGCTCGGCCGCCGCCGTCGTGGCCCTGGCCGCGGTCGTCAACGCCAAGCCCGTCGTGATCGTCGCCACCACCGAGGGCGCCCGCGCCGTCGGCGCCAAGGCCGGCGCCCTCGCCAAGCTCGCCGCGGGTGTGCTCGGCGGCGGAGGCGGCGGCAAGGACGACTTGGCCCAGGGCGGCGGCACCGACGTCGGAGCCCTCGACGAGGCGCTCTCGGCCGTCGGCCGCACGGTCGCCGGCGGGGCGGCCGGGTAGCGGATGCGGATCGGAGTGCGGATCGGGATCGATGTGGGCAAGGCCCGCATCGGTGTCGCCCGCACGGATCCGCACGGGATGCTCGCCACGCCCGTCGAGACCGTGCCCCGCACGCCCGAGGGCGACGACGCCGATCTGCGGCGCATCCTGAGCATCGCCGCCGAGCTGGACGCCTTCGAGTACGTGGTGGGCCTGCCGCTGTCGATGAGCGGCTCCGAGACGCCGTCGACGCAGGATGCGCGCGACTTCGCCGAGCGCCTGGCCTCGACCGGCGGCCTCCCCGTGCGCATGATCGACGAGCGCCTCACCACGGTCTCCGCGCAGGCTGCGCTGCACCGCACCGGTCGGAACACTCGGAGCTCGCGCCCCGTGATCGACCAGGTGGCCGCGGTTATACTCGTCCAGCACGCGCTCGACACCGAACGTGCCTCGGGAAATCCTCCCGGCATCCTGATCGCGACGGGGCGATCCTGATGGAATCGGCTTCCCCCCAGCCCGACCCGAGTCAAGGAAAAGGTATCGCGTGACTGATCGACAGCCACCAGAGGACCACCCCTTCGCCGAGTTCTTCCGTCCGGAACAACCCGGCCGCGTCGCCACCGCCACGCCGCCCACCCGCCGCTCCACGCGGGAGAGCGCTCCGCCTCCGCGGAAGCCGCGACGCTGGATCGCGCGACTGATCACCACCGTCGTCATCCTGGGCCTCCTCGGCGGCGCCGGGTTCTTCGTGGTCAACACCTTCGGCTCGCAGATCGCCTCGGTCTTCGCCGCCAAGGAGGTCGACGACTACACCGGCAGCGGCACCGGCGAGGTCGACTTCGTGATCAACGAGGGCGACAGCGGCGAGGTCATCGGCGACAACCTGGCGGCGGCGGGCGTGGTCAAGAGCTCGTCGACCTTCTACGACCTGCTGCTCAAGCAGAGCCCCGCACCCGTGTTCCAGTCGGGCACCTTCCGGCTCGCCTCGCAGATGAGCGCCCAGTCGGCGCTCACCGCGCTGCAGGACCCGGCGAGCAAGATCGACTACACGGTCACCATCCCCGAGGGGTCGAGCGCCAAGGGCATCTACCAGGAGCTCGCCGACGTCACGGGCCTGCCGCTGACCGACTTCGAGGCCGCGGGCGCGAACTACACCGCCCTCGGCGTGCCGGCCCAGGCCCCGAGCATCGAGGGCTTCCTCTTCCCGGCAACCTACACCTTCCAGCCCGGGCAGACCGCCGTCGACATGATCACGGCGATGGTGAACCGCGCCTTCCAGTCGCTGGATGCGGCCGGCGTCGCCCCCGACGACCGGTTCCGGGTGGTGACGCTCGCCGCACTCATCCAGAAGGAGGCGGGCAGCGTCGCCGACATGGCGAAGGTCTCGCGGGTGTTCACCAACCGCCTCGCCGACGGAATGAACCTCGAGTCGGATGCGACGGTGCGCTACGGCGCCGGCGGCAACGACGTCGAGACCACCTCGGCCGAGCGTGCGGACACCTCGAACATCTACAACACCTACGCGCACCCGGGTCTGCCGGGCGGCCCGATCTCGAACCCGGGAGACGACGCGATCAACGCGGCGCTGCACCCGGCCGACGGGCCGTGGCTGTTCTTCGTGACCGTGAACCTCGACACCGGCGAGACGGTGTTCTCGACCACGGCCGACGAGCACGAGCAGGCCGTCGAGCAGCTGCAGCAGTGGTGGGCCGACCACCCCGGCATCGGCTGATCGGGGAGGCGTCCATGTCGATCGATCCGCTCACCGGGGATCCGGACGCGCTCCGGGTGCCGCGGCTCGCGGCCGTGCTCGGCTCGCCGATCGCGCACTCGAAGTCGCCGCTGCTGCACCGCGCCGCCTACGCGGCCCTCGGCCTGCCGTGGGGGTACGACGCGATCGACGTGACCGCCGACCAGCTCCCGGCCTTCCTGGCCGATCTCGACGGACCGTGGCGTGGGCTGTCGCTGACGATGCCGCTCAAGGAGACCGTCTTCGGCTCGCTCACCTCGGTGGATGCGGTGGGCCGGATGACCGAGTCGGTCAACACGGTGCTGGTCACCTCCTCCGACGGCCGGCGGCTGCTGGCCGGGTTCAACACCGACGTCCACGGCATCGCCGAGGCACTACGGCGGGCGGGCGTCAGCTCGACCGCGCGCACCCTGGTGCTCGGCGGCGGTGCGACCGCCCGCTCGGCCGTGGTCGCCGCGGCGCAGCTCGGCAGCGAGCACGTCGACGTGGTGCTCCGGAGCCCCACGAAGGCCGGCCCGGTCGTCGAGGCCGCGCGGTCGGCCGGTGTGGCCAGCACGGTCACCGCCCTGCACGACCCGGCGCTGGCGGGTCTCGAGCCCGACCTCACCATCAGCACACTGCCCGGAGGCGTGGGGGTGTCGGCGAACTTCGTCGAGGCCGTCGCGCCCCGTTCATCCACTCTGCTCGATGTCGCCTACCACCCGTGGCCGAGCGAGCTCGCCGAGCTCTGGCAGGCCTCGGGCAGTGCGATCGTGCCGGGTGAGGCCATGCTGCTGCACCAGGCGCTGATGCAGATCCGCGTCTTCCTGCACGGCGACCCGCTGGTGAAGCTCCCCGACGAGCCCCGCATCCTCGGCGCCATGCAGGCCGCCCTCGCCTGAGCGGCGACCAACCTCCCCGTCGCCCAATACACTTCTCATATGCTTCGTTGGCTCACCGCCGGGGAGTCCCACGGTCAAGAACTCGTCGCGATCGTCGAGGGTCTTCCGTCCGGCATCCCCATCACACTCGATCAGCTCCGTGCCGACCTCGCCCGGCGGAAGCTGGGCTACGGCCGCGGCGCCCGGATGAAGTTCGAGCAGGACGAACTGAGCCTCTCCGGCGGCGTCGTGCACGGCACGACGCTCGGCAGCCCGGTCGCGATCCGCGTCGGCAACACCGAGTGGCCGAAGTGGACCGAGGTGATGGGCGTCGAGCCGCGCGAGGAGCCGCTGCCCGGCACCGGTCGCAGCGCCCCGCTCACCCGCCCGCGTCCCGGCCATGCCGACCTCGTGGGCATGCAGAAGTACGACTTCGACGAGGCCCGGCCCATCCTCGAGCGCGCGAGCGCCCGCGAGACGGCCGCCCGGGTGGCCCTCGGCGCGGTGGCCAAGGCCTTCCTCGGCGAGCTCGGCATCCAGCTGGTCAGCCACACCGTCGCGATCGGGCCCGTTCGCGTGCCCGAGGGCAGCCCGCTGCCGCGCCCCTCCGACGTCGAGGCGCTCGACGCCGACCCGGTGCGCTGCTTCGACCCGGCGACGAGCGCGCTGATGGTCGCCGAGATCGACGACGCCCACAAGGAGGGCGACACCCTGGGCGGCGTCGTCGAGGTGCTCGCCTACGGGCTCCCGCCGGGCCTGGGCTCGCACGTGCACTGGGACCGCCGGCTCGACTCGCAGCTCGCCGCCGCCCTCATGGGCATCCAGGCGATCAAGGGCGTCGAGGTCGGCGACGGCTTCGAGACCACCCGCCGCCGCGGCTCGGCCGCCCACGACGAGCTGTTCCGCGAGGGCGACGAGATCGTCCGCTCCAGCGACCGCGCCGGCGGCACCGAGGGCGGCATGTCCACGGGCACCGTGCTGCGGGTCAGCGCCGGCATGAAGCCGATCGCCACCGTGCCGCACGCGCTGCACACGATCGACGTGGCCACGGGGGAGGACGCGGCGGCGCACCACCAGCGCTCCGACGTCTGCGCCGTGCCGGCCGCCGGGGTCGTGGCCGAGGCGATGACCGCCCTGGTGCTGGCGAACTCGGTGCTGGAGAAGTTCGGCGGCGACTCGGTCGGCGAGACCCGCCGCAACCTCGAGTCCTACCTCGCGAACATCCCCGAGGCGCTGCGCACGGGCATCGCCCGCGGATGACCCTCGTCCTGATCGGCCCTCCGGCAGCCGGGAAGTCGCGGATCGGCACGCGCGTGGCGCGGCTGCTCAGCGAACCCTTCTCCGACACCGACTCGCTGATCGTGGCCGAGCACGGGCCGATCCCGGAGATCTTCGCCCGCCAGGGCGAGCCCCGGTTCCGCGCCCTCGAGCGCGAGCAGGTCGTCCGGGCCCTCGCCCGGGGCGGCGTGGTCTCGTTCGGCGGCGGCGCGGTGCTCGACCCCGAGACGCAGCGCGATCTCGAAGGACTGCCGGTCGTGCTGCTCACCGTGCAGCCGCACGCCGTGGCCGCCCGCCTCGGGTCGGGCAGGCGCCCGCTCGTGCCGGACCTCGAATCCTGGATCGCGGTCTTCCAGGCCCGCCGCGACCTCTACGACCGACTGGCCGGTCTCACGGTCGACACCTCTGACCGGCCGGCCGACACCATCGCCGACGAGATCGCGACCTGGGCCCGAGGCCTGCGCGCGGCGAAGAAGGAGAGCATCCGATGAACGACACCGTCACCCGCATCCCGATCACCGGCGAGGGGGCGTACGACGTGATCGTCGGCCGCGGCATCCTCGACCGGGTGCGCGACGGTCTGGGGCCCGCGGTGAAGAAGGTGCTCGTCGTGCACCCGCCGACCCTCGGCGCCATCGCCGCCTCGTTCCGCGAGAGCCTCCAGGGCGACTACGAGGTGCTGCTGGCCGAGATCCCGGATGCGGAGGCCGGCAAGCGGGTCGAGGTCGCCGCCTTCTGCTGGCAGGTCCTGGGTCAGGCCGACTTCACCCGCACCGACGCCGTGATCGGCTTCGGCGGGGGAGCGGTCACCGACGTGGCCGGCTTCGTCGCCGCGACCTGGTTGCGCGGCGTGACGCTCGTGCAGGTGCCGACAACCCTGCTCGGGATGGTCGACGCGGCCGTCGGGGGCAAGACCGGCATCAACACCAACGAGGGCAAGAACCTCGTCGGCGCCTTCTACGCGCCGAGCGCGGTCATCGCCGACCTCGACCTGCTCACCGCGCTGCCGCGGAACGAGATCCTCGCCGGGTTCGGCGAGGTCGTGAAGTACGGCTTCATCGCCGAGCCCGAGATCCTCGACATCATCGAGGCCGACGTCGACCGGGCGACCGACCCGTCGACCGAGGAGTTCCGGCGCCTGATCGAACTCTCCGTCGCGGTCAAGGCGCGGGTGGTCAGCAGCGACTTCAAGGAGGCCGGGCTCCGCGAGATCCTGAACTACGGGCACACGCTCGGGCACGCCATCGAGCACGCCGAGCGGTACCAATGGCGGCACGGGGCGGCGGTGGCGGTCGGCATGATGTTCGCGGCCGAGCTGAGCCGGCTGACCGGATCGCTGTCCGACGATTCCGTCGACCGGATGCGCGCCATCCTCACCTCGCTGTCGCTGCCCACGACGTACCCGGGCGGGCGCTGGCCGACCCTTCTGGCGACCATGCAGCGCGACAAGAAGTCGCGCGGCGGGATGCTGCGCTTCATCGTGCTCGACGACGTGGCCCGGCCCAGCGTGCTGCAGGGGCCGGACTCGTCGCTGCTGTTCGCCGCCTACCAAGAGATCGCATCCTAGGAGCACCATGGCATCCGTCCTCGTCCTCAACGGTCCCAACCTCGGCCGCCTCGGCAGCCGGGAACCCGACGTCTACGGGTCGCAGGACCTCCCGGCCCTCAAGCTGCTGCTCGACGCCGACGCGGCGGCCCACCCGGGCGAGTCGCCGGTCGAGATCGACCTGCGGCAGACCAACGACGAGGCCGAGCTGATCTCCTGGCTGTACGAGGCCGTCGACACCGCGACCCCGGTCATCCTGAACCCCGCGGCGTTCACGCATTACTCCTACGCGCTGCGGGATGCGGCGGCACTCGTCACCAAGGCCGGCCTGCCGCTCGTCGAGGTGCACATCTCGAACCCGCACGCGCGCGAGACCTTCCGGCACACGAGCGTGATCTCCGGGGTCGCCACCGGGGTCGTCGCCGGGTTCGGCTTCGGCTCGTACCGGCTGGCACTCCGAGGCATCCTCGACCTCTGAGACGGCGTCCTGACGGAGCCGCTACACTTCTTCAGGGCCGAAAAGACGGTCGCACCCCCCAACTCTTCGAAACGGATCACCTCTTTCATGGCTTCAACGAACGACATCAAGAACGGCACCGTGCTGAGCATCGACGGTCAGCTCTGGAACGTCATCGAGTTCCAGCACGTCAAGCCGGGCAAGGGCGGCGCGTTCGTGCGCACCAAGATCAAGAACGTGCGCACGGGCAAGCTCGTCGACCGCACCTTCAACGCCGGCGCGAAGATCGAGACGGCCAATGTCGACCGCCGCGACTTCCAGTACCTGTACAAGGACGGCGAGGACTTCGTGTTCATGGACACGACCGACTACGACCAGATCACCATCCCCGGTGCGATCGTCGGCGAGGCCGCCAACTTCATGCTCGAGCAGCAGACGGCCACCATCGCGCTCTCCGGCGACGAGCCGCTCTACGTCGAGCTGCCCGCGTCGGTCGTGCTGGAGATCACCTACACCGAGCCGGGCCTCCAGGGCGACCGCTCGACCGGCGGCACCAAGAACGCCACCGTCGAGACCGGCTACGAGATCCAGGTTCCGCTGTTCCTCGAGATCGGCACCAAGGTCAAGGTCGACACCCGCACGGGCGACTACCTCGGCCGCGTCAACTAGTCGGGCCGGTCGTTGAGCGCACGCACGAAGGCCCGTAAGCGGGCCCTCGACATCCTCTACGCCGCCGACGTGCGGCAGATCCCGGTTCAGGAGTCGCTCGCCGCCGAGGCGGGCCGCGCCGCGGGGGAGCCCGACCGGCAGAACTCGTGGCTGTACGCGCGCGAGATCGTCGACGGCGTGATCGAGAACCAGACCGAGATCGACGAGACGATCGAGACCTACGCGCAGGGCTGGAGCCTGGCGCGGATGCCCACGATCGACCGCGCGCTGCTGCGGATCGGGGTGTGGGAGATCCAGTACAACGACGAGGTGCCCGCGAGCGTCGCGATCGCCGAGGCGGTCGAGCTCGCGAAGACGCTCTCGACGGAGGATTCTTCGGGGTTCGTGAATGGGGTGCTGGGGAAGGTTGCGCTGAGCTAGCTGCCGGGAGGTGTGGGCTGCGAGACGGCCTTTCGCGTTCCGGCAGGTGTGGGTGCGAGACGGCGCTTCCCGTTCCGGCAGGTGTGGGCGCGAGACGGCCCTTCTCGTTCCGGCAGGTGTGGGCTGAAAATGTCCTGCTGTGCTAGCTGCCGGGATGCGCGTGCTTCGCGCGCGGATCCCGGGCTGCGCCGGTCCCTGCCCGGCGCAGCGCGACATGTTCGGGTGCGGTCGCTTACGCGGCCGCGCCCTCACCCTGGGTCGGCGAGTACGGCCCGCCGCTTGCACCTCCGTGCCTCGTGTTTCGGCCGTGGAACACGGGCGGGGATGGGGGCGGGGTGGAGTGACCTGGGGGCTACGGGTGT
The DNA here is from genome assembly GCF_059691755.1 of Herbiconiux sp. 320_LB. Classification (NCBI taxonomy): domain Bacteria; kingdom Bacillati; phylum Actinomycetota; class Actinomycetes; order Micrococcales; family Microbacteriaceae; genus Herbiconiux; species Herbiconiux sp. 320_LB. Next base: position 182,484 of record NZ_JCAWAD010000001.1, read on the forward strand.
CGGGGTGGGGCGGCTGCGGGCGCTGGTAGGGTGGGGGTGTTGGCATCCTTTAAAGCCGTCCGAGAGGCGGGGAAGGAGGTCGGTTGCATGGCGCGTACTGTGCTGCAGCAGGCTGATATTGCCCGGGCGTTGACTCGGATCTCTCACGAGATCCTCGAGTCCAACCGGGGAGCGGACGACCTGGTGATCCTCGGGATCCCGACCCGCGGCGTCGTGCTCGCCGAACGCATCGGTCAGCTGATCGCCGGCATCGAACCGGGCGCCGATCCGGCCGCGATGGTCGGCTCGCTCGACATCACGATGTACCGCGACGACCTCTCCAAGAACCCGACCCGCGCCCCCGCCCCGACCCAGGTGCCCCGCCGCGGCATCGACGGCGCCACCGTCGTGCTGGTCGACGACGTGCTCTACTCCGGCCGCACCATCCGCGCCGCCCTCGACGCCCTCGGCGACCTCGGCCGCCCCCGCGCCGTGCGGCTCGCCGTGCTCGTCGACCGGGGCCACCGCGAACTGCCGATCCGCGCCGACTTCGTGGGCAAGAACCTGCCCACCTCGCGCGACGAGCGGATCAACGTGCGTCTCACGGAGATCGACGGCACCGAGGCCGTCAGCATCGAAGAGGGGGCCGGCGCGTGAAGCACCTGCTCTCGACCCGCGACCTGTCCCGCGACGACGCCATCCGCATCCTCGACATCGCCGAGGACATGTCGGCCGTCTCGACCCGCGAGGTCAAGAAGCTCCCGGCCCTCCGCGGCAAGACCGTGGTGAACCTCTTCTTCGAGGACTCGACCCGCACCCGCATCTCTTTCGAGGCCGCCGCCAAGCGGCTCTCGGCCGACGTGATCAACTTCTCGGCCAAGGGCTCGAGCGTGTCGAAGGGCGAGAGCCTCAAGGACACGGCGCAGACCCTCGCGGCCATGGGAGCCGACGGCGTGGTCATCCGCCACCCCGCCTCCGGCGCCCCCCAGGTGCTGGCCCAGAGCGACTGGATCGATGCGGGCGTGGTCAACGCCGGCGACGGCACCCACGAGCACCCGACCCAGGCGCTCCTGGACGCGTTCACCATGCGCCGCCGAATCCACGGCGACGCGAGCCGCGGCAAGGCGCTCGACGGGGTGAGCGTCGTGATCGTCGGCGACATCCTGCACTCGCGCGTCGCCCGGTCGAACCTGTGGCTGCTCCGCACGCTCGGCGCCGAGGTCACCTTCGTGGCGCCGGCGACCCTCGTGCCCGTCGGCGCCGACACCTGGCCCGCCGCGGTGAGCTTCGACCTCGACGCGACGCTCGCCGCGACCCGGCCCGACGTGCTGATGATGCTGCGCATCCAGAGCGAGCGGATGAACGCCGCCTACTTCCCCAACGCCCGCGAGTACTCCCGCCAGTGGGGCCTCGACGACGAGCGCCTGGCCCTCCTCGGCCCGGATAGCATTGTGATGCACCCCGGGCCGATGAATCGCGGCCTCGAGATCTCGGCCGGCGCAGCCGACTCCGCGCAGTCGACCGTGCTCGAGCAGGTCGCGAACGGGGTGTCCATCCGGATGGCAGTGCTCTACCTCCTGCTGTCCGGCGAGAGAGAGGCCCAGTCATGAGCGATCGCCACCTGCTCACGGGCGCGACCCTGCCGGACGGCCGGCGCGCGGACATCCTGATCGAGGACGGCCGCATCGTCTCGACCGGCCGCGACGCGGATACAGGCACAGGCACCGGAACCGGAGGCACGACCGTCGTCGACGCCGAGGGCCTGATCGCCCTGCCCGGCCTGGTCGACCTGCACACCCACCTCCGCGAGCCCGGATTCGAGCAGAGCGAGACCGTGCTCACCGGCACCCGCGCGGCCGCGGCCGGCGGCTTCACCGCCGTGTTCGCGATGGCCAACACCCTCCCGGTCTCCGACACCGCGGGCGTCGTCGAGCAGGTGCAGGCCCTCGGCCGCGCCGCCGGCTACGCCACCGTGCGCCCCATCGGCGCCGTGACCGTGGGGCTCGCGGGCGAGCGCCTCAGCGAGATCGGCGCCATGGCCCAGTCGCGGGCCGGCGTGCGGGTCTTCTCCGACGACGGCAAGTGCGTGCACGACTCCCTGCTCATGCGCCGCGCGCTCGAGTACGTCAAGACCTTCGACGGCGTGATCGCCCAGCACGCGCAGGATCCGCGGCTGACCGAGAACGCCCAGATGAACGAGGGCTCGCTGAGCTCCGAGCTGGGCCTCAAGGGCTGGCCCGCGGTCGCCGAGGAGTCGATCATCGCCCGCGACGTGCTGCTCGCCGAGCACGTCGGCGCCCGGCTGCACATCTGCCACCTCTCCACGGCCGGCTCCGTCGACGTGGTGCGCTGGGCCAAGGCCCGCGGCATCCAGGTCACCGCCGAGGCCACCCCGCACCACCTGCTCCTCACCGAAGAGCTCATCCGCAGCTACGACGCCCGCTACAAGGTCAACCCGCCGCTCCGCCGCGACGAGGATGTGCGGGCCCTGCGCGAGGGCGTCGCCGACGGCACCATCGACATCATCGCCACCGACCACGCCCCGCACCCCCGCGAGAGCAAGGAGTGCGAGTGGGATGCCGCGGCCTTCGGCATGGTCGGCCTCGAGTCGGCCCTGCCGGTCGTGCAGACCGCGCTCGTCGACACGGGGCTGCTCGACTGGGCCGGCGTCGCGCGGGTGCTCTCGACCGCGCCCGCCGCGATCGGCCGCCTCGACGACCACAGCCACTCCTTCGAGGACGGCAGCCCGGCGAACATCACCCTGGTCGACCCGAAGGCGTCCAGCGTCTTCGCCCTCGACCGCCTGCACGGCAAGAGCCGCAACACGCCCTTCGAGGGCGTCACGCTCTCCGGCAGTGTGCGCTGGACCTTCCACCACGGCTTCCCGACGCTGCGCGACGGCGTGCTGGCCGAGCCGGGGGAGGTGCCGTCCCGTGTCTGACAAGACCGTTCCCGCCATCCTCGTCACGCTGCTCGCGCTCGTGCTACTGGGCGCGATGCTCTGGGGCTGGCGTGCCCGGAAGCGCCGCCAGGCCGCCTTCGGCTCGGCCACCCCGGCCCCGTCGGCCGCCGAACGCGGCGAGCCCGTCGCGACCGTCCCCGCGTTGTACGTGGCGACGACCCGGGCCGGCGAGCCGCTCGACCGTCTGACCATCCCCGGGCTGGCCTTCCGCGGCCGGGCCGAGGTGAGCGTCTACGACGGGGGCGGCAGCCAGGGCGCCTCCGGCGGCGATGTCCCCGGCGGCGTCTCGATCGCGATCCCGGGCGAGCCGGAGACCTTCGTCGCGGCCGCCCGCATCCGCTCGATCGGCACCTCCACCTGGGCCATCGACCGCGCCGTCGAGACCGGCGGACTCGTGCGCCTGGACTGGACCTACGACAGCGCCACCGGCCCGGTCGAGGTGGAGAGCTACCTCCGCGCCACCGGCCTCGGCGACGCGCGACGGCTGATCGACGCCGTCTCGACCATCATCCCGGCTCCGGCTCCGCCGGACCCGACCCCGCAACAGGAAGGACTCTCGTCGTGATCTCAACCGAACCCGCCGTTCTCGTGCTGGAAGACGGGCGACGCTACGAGGGTCGCGCCTACGGCGCCCGCGGGCGCACGCTCGGCGAGGCGGTCTTCGCCACCGGCATGACGGGCTACCAGGAGACCCTGACCGACCCGAGCTACGCCGGCCAGATCGTCATGCAGACCGCGCCGCACATCGGCAACACCGGCGTGAACGACACCGACAAGGAGTCGTCGAAGATCTGGGTCGCCGGCTACGTGGTGCGCGACCCCTCCCGCGTCGTGTCGAACTTCCGCGCCCAGCGCAGCCTCGACGACGACCTGGCGACGGATGGCGTGGTCGGCATCTCCGGCATCGACACCCGCGCCGTGACCCGCCACCTCCGCAGCCTCGGCGCGATGCGCGCCGGCATCTTCTCCGGCGACCAGTACGCCCTCTCGGACACCGAGCAGCTGAACGTCGTGCGCTCCGGCGCCGGGATGGCGGGACAGAACCTCTCCACGGTCGTCTCCACGCCCGAGCGCTACCAGGTGTCCGCCACGAGCGAGCGGATCGGGTCCGTGGCCGTGCTCGACCTGGGCGTCAAGACCTCGACCCTGAACTACCTCGCCGAGCGCGGCTTCGACGTCGAGGTCCTCCCGGCCTCGGTGACGGTCGACGAAGTCACCGCCCTCGCGCCGGATGCCCTCTTCTACTCCAACGGCCCCGGCGACCCCGAGGCCTCCGAGGCGCAGGTGGAGCTGCTCCGCGAGGTCCTCCGCACCGGCACCCCGTACTTCGGCATCTGCTTCGGCAACCAGCTGCTCGGTCGCGCGCTCGGCTTCGGCACCTACAAACTGCCGTTCGGCCACCGCGGCATCAACCAGCCCGTGCTCGACCGCGCCACCGGCCGGGTCGAGATCACCAGCCAGAACCACGGCTTCGCGGTCGACGCCCCCCGCGAGGGCGTGATCGACTCGCCCGCCGGCTTCGGCCGGGTCGAGGTCAGCCACGTGAGCCTCAACGACGACGTCGTGGAGGGCCTGCGCTGCCTGGACATCGACGCCTTCTCCGTGCAGTACCACCCCGAGGCGGCCGCCGGGCCGCACGACTCCATGTACCTGTTCGACCGCTTCCGCGACATGATCCTCGCGAAGCGGAACGCACCCGCCCTCTCCGAAGGAGACGACCAGTAATGCCCAAGAGAGAAGACATCCAGAGCGTCCTGGTCATCGGCTCCGGCCCGATCGTCATCGGGCAGGCCGTCGAGTTCGACTACTCCGGCACGCAGGCCTGCCGGGTGCTCCGCGAGGAGGGCGTCCGCGTCATCCTGGTGAACTCCAACCCCGCCACGATCATGACCGACCCCGACTTCGCCGACGCGACCTACGTCGAGCCGATCACCTGGCAGGTCATCGAGACGATCATCGCCAAGGAGAAGCCGGATGCGATCCTGCCGACCCTGGGCGGCCAGACCGCGCTGAACGCGGCCATCCAGCTGCACGAGCACGGCATCCTCGAGAAGTACGACGTCGAGCTGATCGGCGCGAACTTCGAGGCCATCAACAAGGGCGAGGACCGCCAGATCTTCAAGGAGCTCGTGCTCCAGTGCGGCGCCGACGTCGCGCGCTCGTACATCGCCCACACGGTCGAGGAGGCCATCGGCTACGCCGAAGACCTGGGCTACCCCCTCGTGGTACGCCCCTCGTTCACGATGGGCGGCCTGGGTTCCGGCTTCGCCTACGACGAGGAGGAGCTGCGCCGCATCGTCGGCGACGGCCTGCACCAGAGCCCGACCACCGAGGTGCTCCTGGAGGAGTCGATCCTCGGCTGGAAGGAGTACGAGCTCGAGCTCATGCGCGACACGGCCGACAACACGGTCGTCGTCTGCTCGATCGAGAACGTCGACCCCGTGGGCGTGCACACCGGAGACTCCATCACGGTGGCCCCGGCGCTGACCCTGACCGACCGCGAGTACCAGAAGCTCCGCGACATCGGCATCGACATCATCCGCGCCGTCGGCGTCGACACCGGTGGCTGCAACATCCAGTTCGCCGTCGATCCGTCCAACGGCCGCATCATCGTGATCGAGATGAACCCCCGCGTCTCGCGCTCCTCGGCGCTGGCCTCCAAGGCGACGGGCTTCCCGATCGCCAAGATCGCGGCCAAGCTCGCGATCGGGTACCGGCTCGACGAGATCCCGAACGACATCACCAAGGTGACCCCGGCATCCTTCGAACCGACGCTCGACTACGTCGTGGTCAAGGTGCCCCGGTTCGCGTTCGAGAAGTTCCCGGCCGCCGACCCGACCCTCACCACGACCATGAAGTCGGTGGGCGAGGCGATGGCCATCGGCCGCAACTTCTCGCAGGCGCTGCAGAAGTCGCTCCGCTCGCTGGAGAAGCGTGGATCCTCGTTCCACTGGGACGGCGAGCCCGGCGACAAGGACGAGCTGCTCGCGATCGCCGCCGTGCCGACCGACGGCCGCATCGTCACGGTGCAGCAGGCGCTCCGCGCCGGAGCGAGCCTCGAGGAGGCCTTCGAGGCCACCAAGATCGATCCGTGGTTCCTCGACCAGATCGTGCTGATCAACGAGGTCGCCGAGGCGATCCGCTCCTCCGAGAACGCCGACCACGCGATGTTCACGCTCGCCAAGGAGCACGGCTTCTCGGATGCGCAGATCGCGTCGCTCCGCGGCTTCGGCGAGAAGGAGGTGCGCGAGGTGCGGCACATCCTCGGCATCCGCCCGGTCTACAAGACGGTCGACACCTGCGCCGGCGAGTTCCCGGCCCTGACCCCGTACCACTACTCCAGCTACGACCTCGAGACCGAGGTCGAGCCCTCGGATGCGCGGAAGGTCGTCATCCTGGGCTCGGGCCCGAACCGGATCGGCCAGGGCGTCGAGTTCGACTACTCCTGCGTGCACGCCTCGTTCGCCCTGCACGACGCGGGGTTCGAGACGATCATGATCAACTGCAACCCCGAGACCGTCTCGACCGACTACGACACCAGCGACCGCCTCTACTTCGAGCCCCTGACGCTCGAGGACGTGCTCGAGGTGATCCACGCCGAGCAGCAGTCCGGCGAGCTCGTCGGCGTCGTCGTGCAGCTCGGCGGCCAGACCGCCCTGGGCCTGGCGAAGGGCCTCAAGGAGGCCGGGGTCCCGATCCTCGGCACCACGCCCGAGGCGATCGACCTGGCCGAGGAGCGCGGACTGTTCTCGAAGATCCTCGACGACGCCGGCATCCTCGCCCCGAAGAACGGTGTCGCCGTCGACTACGAGACGGCCGTGGCGGTCGCCGAGGAGATCGGCTTCCCGGTGCTGGTGCGCCCGAGCTACGTGCTGGGCGGCCGCGGGATGGAGATCGTCTACGACACCCCGTCGCTCGCGGACTACTTCGAGCGGATCGCCGGGCAAGGGATGGTCGGTGCGGCGAACCCGCTGCTGGTCGACCGCTTCCTCGACGACGCGATCGAGATCGACGTCGACGCGCTCTACGACGGCCACGAGCTGTACATCGGCGGCATCATGGAGCACCTCGAGGAGGCCGGCATCCACTCCGGCGACTCGAGCTGCACGCTGCCGCCCGTGACGCTCGGCCGGGAGGTCATCGAGCGGGTGCGCGAGGCGACCCTCTCGATCGCCCAGGGCGTGGGCGTGCGCGGCCTGCTGAACGTGCAGTTCGCCATCGGCGCCGGCATCCTCTACGTGCTGGAGGCCAACCCGCGCGCCTCGCGGACCGTGCCCTTCGTCTCGAAGGCGCTCGGCATCCCGCTCGCGAAGGCCGCCTCGCGTCTGATGGTCGGCACGACCATCGCCGAGCTCAAGACGGAGGGGATGCTGCCCCAGCAGGACGGCTCGATCGTGCCGCTGGACTCGCCGGTCGCCGTCAAGGAGGCCGTGCTGCCGTTCAAGCGCTTCCGCACCCGCGAGGGCCTGATCGTCGACTCGGTGCTCGGGCCGGAGATGCGATCCACCGGTGAGGTGATGGGAATCGACCGCGACTTCCCTCGCGCCTTCGCCAAGAGCCAGGAGGCCGCGTACGGCGGCATGCCGACCAGCGGCACGGTGTTCGTCTCGGTCTCCGACCGCGACAAGCGGGCGATCGTGCTGCCGGTGCTGCGGCTGCAGCAGCTGGGCTTCGAGATCCTCGCCACCAGCGGCACCGCGGAGGTGCTCAACCGCAACGGGATCCACGCCCGGATCGTGGCGAAGTTCTCCGAGGGCCAGGGCGAGTCGATCGTCGACCTGATCAACAACGACCAGGTCGACATCGTGATCAACACGCCCAGCGGTCGGTCGGCGCGGGTGGACGGCTACGAGATCCGCGCGGCCGCCGTCGCGGCCGACAAGCCGCTGTTCACCACGATCGCCCAGCTGACCGCGGCCGTGGCCTCCTTCGAGGCGCTCTCCGACGGCGTCGAGGTCACCTCGCTGCAGGAGTACGCACTCGCCCGGAGAGCCCGCGGATGACGGGCGGCACCACTCCGGCAGGCCCGCCCTTCGGCGCACGCCTGGATGCGGTCTTCGCGTCGCGGGGGCATCTCTGCGTCGGGATCGACCCGCATCCGTATCTCCTCGGCGAGTGGGGCCTGGCGGCCTCCGCCGAGGGGGCGCGGTCGTTCGGCCTCGCGGTCGTGGATGCGGTCGCGGCCTCGGGCCGGGTCGGGATCGTCAAGCCGCAGGTCGCGTTCTTCGAGGCCTATGGCTCGGCCGGCTTCGGCGCGCTCGAAGAGGTGCTCGCGGCGGCCCGGGCCGCCGGAGTATTGGTGATCGGCGACGCCAAGCGCGGCGACATCGGCTCGACCAACGACGGCTACGCCGCCGCCTGGCTCACCGCGGGCTCACCGCTCGAGGTGGATGCGCTGACGGTCACGGCCTACACCGGCGTCGGCGCCCTCGACGGCTTGTTCGGCGTCGCGGAGGCGAACGGCAAGGGCGTGTTCGTGCTGAGCGCGACCTCGAACCCGGAGTCGCACGGCCTCCAGCGGTCGCGTCCCGAAGAGGGCGGCACCGTCGCGACCCTGGTCGCCGCCGAGGTCGCCGCGCGCAACACCGACCGCACCCGCCTCGGCGATGTCGGTCTCGTGCTCGGAGCGACCAAGCGGCTCGACGACTACGGCTTCACGGCCGAGGCGCTCCGCGGTCTCTCGACGACCCCCGTGCTCGCACCCGGCTTCGGTTTCCAGGGCGCCGAGTTCTCCGCCATCCCGCACGTGTTCGGGCCGTTGGCGCCCGACCTGGTCGTCAGCGTCTCGCGCTCGATCCTCGCGGCCGGCCCCTCGGGCCTCGCCGAGGCGATCGAGTCCGAGTCCACCCGCCTCGCGGAGGTGATCGCGTGAACCCGCCCGAGGTCGACCGTGTCGCCGCGTCCCGCGCCGCCGTCGCGGCCCGCCGGGCCCGCGCGGCCGTGAAGCGCGCGGTCTCCGAACGTCGGCTGAGCGCGGTCGCGGTGCTCGACACCGCACTGTCCAGCAGCGAGAGCATCGAGGCCTCCCTGCGGGTGCGCGATCTGCTGATGAGCATCCCCGGCCTCGGCCCGGTGCGGGTCGACCGCATCATGGAGCGCCTCGAGATCGCGCCGAGCAAGCGACTGTCGGGGCTGGGCGTGCACCAGCAGCTGCGGCTCCGCGAGTTCCTCGCCAAGCGCGCCCCGCTCGTCGACCGCCCCGAGCAGAGCCGCCTGGTCGTGCTCGCCGGGCCGACGGCGGTCGGGAAGGGCACGGTCTCCGGCTACATCCGCGAGAACTACCCCGAGGTGCTGCTGTCGGTGTCGGCCACGACCCGCGCCCCGCGCCCGGGCGAGATCGACGGCGTGAGCTACTACTTCATCGACGACGCCGAGTTCGACCGGATGGTCGAGGCGGGGGAGTTCCTGGAGTGGGCGGTGGTGCACAACAAGTCGCGCTACGGCACTCCGCGCGGCCCGATCGACGAGGCCCTCGCGGCCGGCACGAGCGTGCTGCTGGAGATCGACATCCAGGGCGCCCGTCAGGTGAAGACCACGATGCCGGAGGCCACGCTGGTCTTCCTGCTGCCGCCGACCTGGGACGAACTGGTGCGCCGGCTGATCGGCCGCGGCACCGAGACGCTCGAGGAACAGGAGCGCCGGCTGACCACCGCCCGGGTCGAACTGGCGGCCCAGGACGAGTTCGATCACCGCGTCGTGAACCGGGATGTCGAGGCCGCGGCGGCGGAGGTCGTAGAATTGATGCAGATTCAGAAGGCGACTGACCTTCCCAGCAAGGAGTGAACACCATGCCCACCAACAAACTCGGCATCATCGACCCGCCCATCGACGAGCTGCTCTCCAAGGTCGACTCGAAGTACGCGCTGGTCATCTTCGCGTCCAAGCGCGCCCGTCAGATCAACGACTACTACGCCGACCTCCACGAGGGAAGCCTGTTCGACAACGTCGGCCCGCTGGTCGACTCGACCATCGACGACAAGCCCCTCTCGGTCGCCATGCACGAGATCAACGAGGACAAGCTCTCGATCCGCCCCGCGGCGCCGATCGCCGAGTAGTCCACTCCGGCTTCACCGGAACGGCTCCAATTGAACATCGTCGTGGGGATCACGGGTTGAACATCGTCGTCGGGATCACGGGTGGCATCGCGGCCTACAAGGCCGTGAACGTCATCCGTGGTCTCGTTCTGGCGGGGCACGACGTGCAGGTCGTCGCCACCGAAGCGGCTCTGCGCTTCGTGGGGCGGCCGACGCTCGAGGCCCTGTCGCGCAGCACCGTCGCGACGGATCTCTACGAGGGCGTCGCCGAGGTGCGCCACGTGGCGATCGGTCAGGCCGCCGACCTCATCCTGATCGCCCCCGCGACCGCGAACACCATCGCGAAGCTCGCCGCCGGGCTCTCCGACGACCTGCTCGGCACCACCGTGCTCGCGAGTCGGGCGCCGCTCGTGCTCGCCCCGGCGATGCACACCGAGATGTGGCAGAACCCCGCCACGGTCGCGAACATCGCGACGCTCGTGGCGCGGGGTGTGCACCTCGTCGGCCCGGTCAGCGGGCAGCTGACGGGCAAGGATGCGGGGCCGGGGCGGATGGCCGAGCCCGAGGACATCATCCGGGAGGCGCTGGCGGTGGCCGCGTCCGGCGGCATCGGTTCCGGTGCCGACTCCGGCGCTTCTCCCGGCGGTTCTGCTGACGTCCAGGGCAGGCCGACCCCGCCGGTGCGCGACCTCGCGGGCCGGCGCGTGCTCGTCACGGCGGGCGGTACCCGCGAGCCGCTCGACCCCGTCCGCTACATCGGCAACCGCTCGAGCGGCAAGCAGGGCGTGGCCCTGGCCGCCGCCGCCCGCGACCGCGGGGCGGAGGTGACCCTGATCGCCGCCCACGTCGAGGTGCCGCTGCCCGAGGGCGTCGAGGTGGTGCGCGTCGAGACGACGGCCGAACTCCTCGAGGCGACCACCGCATCCGCACCGTCTCACGACCTGGTCGTGATGGCCGCCGCCGTCGCCGACTACCGCCCGGCCGCGGTCTCGGACGACAAGATCAAGAAGGCCCGTGCGGGGGAGCAGCTCACCCTCGAGCTCGTGCAGAACCCCGACATCCTCGCCACGATCTCGGCCGGCGCGCACCCCGGGCGGCTGATCGTCGGCTTCGCGGCCGAGACCGCAGACGACCACGACGCCCTGCTCGCGCTCGGCCGCGCCAAGATCGCGCGGAAGGGCTGCGACTACCTCGTGCTGAACTCGGTCGGCTGGCAGAAGGTCTTCGCCGCCGACAGCACCGCGGTCACGGTCCTGGATGCCTCCGGGGCTATAGTTTTCGAGGCATCCGGAAGCAAGACGTCGGTGGCTGATGACATCCTCGGGGTGTTCGCCGCCGCCCTATCAGGAGCACAATGACCGCCCTTCGCCTTTTCACGTCCGAGTCCGTCACCGAGGGTCACCCCGACAAGATCTGCGACCAGATCTCCGACAGCATCCTCGACGCGCTGCTGACCGTCGACAAGCACTCGCGGGTCGCGGTCGAGACGCTGGTCACGACCGGGCTCGTGCACGTCGCCGGCGAGGTGACCACCGCCGGGTACGTCGAGATCCCGGCGATCGTGCGCGACAAGATCACCTCCATCGGCTACACCTCGTCCGACGTCTGGTTCGACGGCCGCTCCTGCGGCGTGTCGGTCTCGATCGGCGGGCAGTCGCCCGACATCGCCCAGGGTGTCGACAACGCCTTCGAGACCCGTGAGGGCTCGTCGACCGACGAGGCCGACCGCCAGGGCGCCGGCGACCAGGGCATCATGTTCGGCTACGCCACGACCGAGACGCCGCAGCTCATGCCGCTGCCGATCTGGCTCGCGCACCGGCTGTCCGCGCGCCTGGCCGACGTGCGCAAGGAGGGCCTGCTCGACTACCTGCGGCCCGACGGCAAGACCCAGGTGACGATCGGCTACGACGGGGTCGTGCCGCGCACGGTCGACACCGTGGTGCTCTCGACGCAGCACGCGCCGAGCATCGGGCTCGACGACCTGCGTCGCGAGGTCGAGGAGGTCGTCATCCGTCCCGTGCTCGAGGCCGCGGTCGCCGACGGCGTCGAGCTCGACTCGGCCGGCGCGCGAATCCTGATCAACCCGACCGGGCGGTTCGAGATCGGCGGACCCCAGGGCGACGCCGGGCTCACCGGCCGCAAGATCATCGTCGACACCTACGGCGGCGCCTCGCGCCACGGCGGCGGAGCCTTCAGCGGGAAGGACCCGTCGAAGGTCGACCGCTCGGCCGCCTACGCCATGCGCTGGGTCGCGAAGAACGCCGTCGCCGCGGGGCTCGCCCAGCGCCTCGAGGTGCAGATCGCCTACGCGATCGGCAAGGCCGCGCCGGTCGGCTTCTACGTCGAGAGCTTCGGCACCGGCGTGGTGTCGGACGAGGTGATCACCGAGGCCCTCCGCGAGGTCTTCGACCTGCGCCCCGCGTCGATCATCGACGACCTCGACCTGCTCCGCCCGATCTACAGCAAGACGGCCAGCTACGGCCACTTCGGGCGCGAGCTGCCCGAGTTCACCTGGGAGCGCCTCGACCGCGTCGAGGAGATCCGCACCGCTGCAGGACTCTAGCGGTGTCCGGCGGGGGCGGCGTGCCGTCTCCCGGGGCGTCTGCGGGGGTTCCGGAGGGGTCTCGGGGTGCGCCGGGGGCCGTGGAATCGGAGCCCGCTGTGGGCGGGGCGGGTGCGCGTGCCGAGAATGGTGTGGTCGCTTTGGCTGAGGGCGGGGCGGCTGCGCGTGCCGAGGCCGGCGCTGCCGCGAGTGCTGCTGCCGGGGCGGGTGCTGCGCCCGCCGGGCCCGCGGTGGTCGCCCGGGTGATGCTCGAGTCTCCGCTGCCGCAGCTGGACCGGCTGTTCGACTACCTGGTGCCGCCGGCGATGGTTCCGGATGCGCGGCCCGGCATCCGGGTGAAGGTACCGCTGCGGTCGGCGGGGCGGACGGCGCGGGGCTACGTGATCGAGCTGGTGTCGCACGCGGCCTTCGACGGCAGGTTGAGCGAGCTCGACGAGATCGTCTCGCCCTTGCCGGTGCTGACGCCCGAGGTCTGGGCGCTCGCGCGGCGTCTGGCGGATCGTGCCGCCGGCAGCGCCTGCGACATCGTGCGGCTGGCGGTGCCGCCGCGCTTCGTGCGGGTGGAGAAGGCATTCCTGGCGGCGCGGGCTGCTGCGGCGGCCGATGCGGTTGATGGCGCCGATGCGGCTGGCGCAGGTGCAGGTGCAGGTGCGGCGGGTGCGGGTGCCGCTGGTGCGGGTACGGCTGGTGTCAGCGGTTCTGCTGGGGAGTCCGGCGATCCGGAGGCGACCGCGCCGACGCATCCCGAGCGGGTGCTGACCGGGTACGCGGCGAGTGATGCCCGGCACCTGATCGAGCCGGGCGCACGCGCGGCCATCGACGCCATCGCGACGGTCGCGGTGCTCGAGCCGGCGCAGTCAGAGGATTCGGCGAGCACGGCATCCGGGGCGGACCCGGCCGGAGCAGGAGCGGCGACCGGGACGCGGGCGGAGGCCGGGACGGGATCGAGGACCGGGACTGACACCCGAACCGGGACCGGGACGGGGACGACCGTCGGGCACTGGGCGCTGACGATCGCGGAGGTGGCGGCCGTGGTCTTCGCGGGCGGGGAATCGGTGATCGTCGCGGTGCCCGACTACCGCGACCAGAACCAGGTCGAGTCCGCGCTCGACCACCTCGGGCTGAGCGACGCCATCGTGCGCCTTGATGCGCGCCAGGCCCGGAACGAGCGCTACGCGAACTTCCTCACCGCGCTCGACGGCGACCCCCACATCGTCGTCGGCAACCGATCGAGCATCTACGCCCCCGTGGCGAAGCTCGGTCAGATCATCGTCTGGGACGAGGCCGACTCGCTTCAGTCCGAACCGCTCGCCCCCTACGTGCACGTGCGCGACGCCGCGCTCGTGCGCCAGGAGCAGTCGGGCTGCCGGCTCGCCTTCGTGGCTCATGCCCGCAGCACCGAGATCGAGCGCCTCGTCGAGCTGGGCTTCCTGCACGCGGTGCTGCCCACCCCCCGCTACCTGCCCCGGATCGTGCCGACCGCCGAGCAGGAGGACGCGGGAGCACCGCAGAACTCCGCCCGCATCCCCTCATCGGCCTGGAAGGCCGCCCGCGAGGCGCTGCAGCACGGCCCCGTGCTCGTGCAGGTCGCCCGCCCGGGCTACGCGCCGGTGCTCGCCTGCCAGACCTGCTCGACGCCCGCCGGCTGCACGGTCTGCGGCGGACCGCTCCGGGTGCGCCGCGCCGGCGAGCTGCCCTCCTGCACCCTCTGCGGGGCGATCGCCGTCAACTGGAGCTGCTCGCACTGCCAGGGGACCACGTTCCGCTTCGCGTCGATCGGCGCCGGTCGCACGGCCGACGAGCTCGGCCGCGCCTTCCCGGGCGTGCGCGTGATCGTCTCCGACGGCGAACGCCCCGTGCTCGACATCGACTCCCGGCCCGCCCTGGTCGTCGCCACCCGCGGAGCCGAACCCATAGCGGCCGGGGGCTACCGAGCCGTGCTCCTGCTCGACGGGCCCCGGATGCTCGCCCGGGAGTCCCTGCGCGTCGTCGAGGACTGCCTCCGCTGGTGGTCGAACGCGATCGCCCTCTCAGCCCCGCGGGCGACGAGCCTGATCGTCGGGGTCGGCGGGGAACTCGCGAAGAGCCTGGTCACCTGGCAGCAGTCGGTCGTGGCGCACGACGAGCTCGCCGACCGGCGGCGACTCCGCTTCCCGCCCGCGGTGCGGATCGCGACCCTGACCGGGGCCCCCGACACCGTCTCGGCGGCGCTGACCGACCTCGAAGGGCTGATGACCCCGGAGGAATGGGCGAAGATGGACACACTGGGCCCGGTACCGACCGAGGACGGGAACGTGCGGGCGATCGTACGGTTCGACTACGCGGTCGGGACGGCCGTGGCCAGACACCTCAGGGCGCTGGTGGTCAAGAACGCCACGAGCCGGCGGGCCAAGACCGGTCGCGGCCCCGGCTTCCGGCCCCCGCCCACGTTGCGGGTGCGATTCGACGATTCGGAGATCATGGAATGAGACTCGTGTTCGCGGGCACCCCGGCAGCGGCCGTGCCCAGCCTGACGGCCCTGGCGGCGCACCACGACCTGGTCGGGGTCGTGACCCGGGTCGACGCCCCGCTGGGCCGCAAGAAGGTGCTCACCCCCTCGCCCGTCGCCGCGGCCGCCGCCGACCTCGGGCTCGGTGACGCGACCATCAAGGCCAACCGGCTCGACGACGAGGTCACCGCGCAGGTGGCAGCCCTCGACGCCGACCTCGGCGTGATCGTCGCCTACGGCGGTCTGGTCAAGGAGCCGCTCCTCAGCACCCCGCGCCTGGGCTGGATCAACCTGCACTTCTCGCTGCTCCCGCGCTGGCGGGGCGCCGCACCGGTGCAGTGGAGCATCATCGCCGGCGATGTTGAGACGGGCGCCAGCGTGTTCCAGCTCGTGCCCGGTCTGGACGCGGGCGATCTGTGGGCATCGGAGCCGACTCCGATCGGCGCCCACGAGACGGCGGGCAGCCTGCTGGCGCGGCTCTCGACCTCCGGCGCCGACCTGCTGGTGCGCACGGTGGCCCGGATCGCGTCGGGGGAGGCGCAGCCGGTCGCGCAGAGCGGCGAGGTGACCCTCGCCCCCAAGCTCGGCATCGACGACGCCCGGCTCGACGTGCAGGACGACGTGGAGAGCCTGTACCGCCGGCTCCGCGGGGTGACGCCGGAGCCCGGCGCGTTCCTCGAGCTCGACGGGGTGCGGGTCAAGATCCTCGACGCGGCCCCCGCGCGAGAGACGCCTCGGCTCGAGCCCGGCACCGTCGAGGCCCAGGGGCGCCGGGTGCTGCTCGGCACCGCGACCACGCCGCTGGAGTTCATCACCGTGCAGCCCGCGGGCAAGAAGCCGATGGCCGCCGCCGACTGGTGGCGCGGCGCCGGCGTGGAGAGGATGGTGGCCCGATGAGCCCCGCCCGCACAGACCGCTCCGGCTCCGGCTCCGACCGCCGCGGCACGGGCCGTCGCGGACCGGAGCGCCGGAAGCCCGCGACACCCGCCTCGCCGGCCGCCACGGTGCAGCCGGCCCGGCGGATCGCCCTCGAGGTGATCACCGCCGTGCGCGCCGACGACGCCTACGCGAACCTGCTCCTGCCGACCAAGATCGCCGCCGCACGCCTCGACAGCGCCGACGCGGGCCTCGCGACCGAACTGACCTACGGCACGCTCCGGATGCGCGGCTACTACGACCGCGTGATCGAACTCGCCGCCGGCCGGCCGATCGACGAGATCGACGGCCCCGTGCGCGACGTGCTCGAACTCGGCTGCCATCAGATCCTCTCCCTCCGGGTCGCCCAGCACGCCGCCGTCAACGAGTCGGTCGAGCTCGCCCGCCAGGTCGCCTCGCGCTCCTCGACCGGGTTCGTGAACGGCGTGCTGAGGACGATCAGCCGCACCCCGGCCTCCGAGTGGCTGGAGAAGGCCGTCGACGCCGCGGGCGCGGGCGGCGACGACGAGCGCCTCGCGGTGGCCGCCTCGCATCCGGCCTGGGTCATCCGCGCCTTCCGCCGGGCGCTCGGCGCCGACGGTGTGCCCGCCGACCAGGTGCCGTTCGAACTCGACGAGCTGCTCGAGTCCGACAACACGCCCGCCCGCCTCAGCCTCGCCGCCCTGCCGGGCCTGATCGACCGGCACGACGTCGGCGCCGGCACCGAGCCGTCGCCGCTGTCGCCGATCGGCCTGCTCGCCCCCACCGGCGACCCCGCGGGCATCCCCGCCGTGCACGAGGGCGTCGCCCGGGTGCAAGACGAGGGGTCGCAGCTCGCGGCCCTCGCCCTGACCCGTGCCGCCCCCGTCGCCTCCGGCGAGCGCTGGCTCGACCTGTGCGCGGGCCCCGGCGGCAAGACCGCGGTGCTCGCCGCCGAGGCCGGGCTTGCGGGCGCGGTCGTCGTGGCGAACGAGCCGGTCCCGGCCCGGGCCGGGCTCGTCCGGCGCGCGGTCGCGGCCATCCCCGACCCGCCCGTGGTCTGGGAACGCGACGGCACGACCGTGGGCACGGACCAGCCGGAGGGCTTCGACCGCATCCTGGTCGACGCCCCGTGCACCGGGCTGGGCGCCTTGCGCCGTCGCCCGGAGGCCCGGTGGCGGAAGACCCCCGGAGACGTCGCCGACCTGGTGCAGCTGCAGCAGCAGCTGATCGACTCGGCGGTGAAGGCCCTGAAGCCCGGCGGCCTGCTCGCCTACGTGACCTGCTCGCCCCACGTGGGGGAGACCCGCGGTCAGGTGCAGGGCGCGCTCCGGCGCTGGGACGGGGTTCTCGAGCAGGTCGACACCCAGAAGGTGCTCCGCGAGATCACGGGCGACGCGATCGCGCTCGGCGGTGAGGATGCGGCCGCTCAGCTCTGGCCGCACCGCAACAACACCGACGCGATGTTCATCGCCCTGTTCCGCAAGGTCGCGCCCGCCGCGAGCTGACCGCCGCACCCCGCACACGCCGCTTCCCGCACAGGCCGCATCCTGCACTCACCGCATCCTGGCGGCGGCGCACCCTGGCGACCCCGGCACCCGCCTCACACGAGCGCCACCTCGTCCGAGCTCGCCAGCACCTGCGCCCGCAGCTGCAGGGCGGGGGAATCGTCCCCGTCCTCCGGCTCGACCGGGTACGCCGACTCCAGCCTCGCGCACAGCTCCCGCTCCTCGGCCGAGAGCTCGGCGCCGCCCGGCCTCTCCCAGACGACGATCAACTGGGTGGCGGAGGCCTCCCGCGCGACCCGGCAGGCGAGGCCCACGAGCGCCGCGAGCCCCTCGTCGCTCGGCTGCTCGGGCAGGTCGTCGATCGGGATCAGGAGCGGGGCCGGTCTGTCGTGCCGGTCGAGGAAGAGCAGCCAGAGCTGACGACGGATGGCGGTGCCGACGAGCTCGGCGGCGAGCCCACGGACGTCGGCATCGGTGGACACGGGTTGCTGCGCCGTCAGAGCGGCGCTTCTGTGCGATTTCATGACCCGATCCTCGGCCGCGCCGTCGCCTCACCGCCGGGCCGCGACGCGATCTGTGGAGAACGCCGCACCCGACGACACCGGTGCAGGAGCCGAGACGCAAGCCCGATGCGGTACCCGCAGCGGCCGGTACGCTCAGAGGGTGGCACTCCGCATCAACCCCAGCATCCTGTCCGCCGACTTCGCGAACCTGGAGAGCGAGCTCGACCGCATCCGCACCGCCGACCTGGCCCACGTCGACGTGATGGACAACCACTTCGTGCCGAACCTCACCCTCGGGCTCCCGATCGTCGCCCGTCTGCAGGAGGTCTCGCCGATCCCGCTCGACGTCCACCTGATGATCGACGCCCCCGAGCGCTGGGCACCGGCCTACGCCGAGACCGGCGCCTACTCCGTCACCTTCCATGCCGAGGCCGTCTCCGCGGGGGTCGACCCGGTCACCGTGGCCCGCAGCCTCCGCGACCGCGGAGCCCGCGCGGGGCTCGCGATCAAGCCCGGCACCCCGATCGAGCCCTACCTCGAGCTCCTGCCCGAGTTCGACATGGTGCTGGTCATGACGGTCGAGCCTGGTTTCGGCGGTCAGTCGTTCATCCCGGACACGATGCCGAAGCTGCGCACCCTCAGCGCCGCCGTGCGCGACGCGGGCCTCGACCTGTGGCTGCAGGTCGACGGCGGCATCAACGACGACACGATCGGCATCGCC
Source organism: Herbiconiux sp. 320_LB (assembly GCF_059691755.1). Lineage (NCBI taxonomy): Bacteria > Bacillati > Actinomycetota > Actinomycetes > Micrococcales > Microbacteriaceae > Herbiconiux > Herbiconiux sp. 320_LB. The sequence goes on from NZ_JCAWAD010000001.1 coordinate 201,136, forward strand.
GCCGAGGCCGGGGCCGACACCTTCGTGGCCGGTTCGGCGGTGTTCGGCGCCGAGAGCGCGGCCGAGCGCATCGACCAGCTGCGCACCCTGGCCGCCGAGCACACCCACTGACACCGGAACGTGCACGGCCACTGCCACTGCCACTGCCACTGCCACTGCCACTGCCACGAGCACACCACCGACACCGACACCCCCGCCGACACCGGTACCCTTGACCCGTGAAGACTTTCGATGAGCTGTTCCTCGAGCTCTCCGCCAAGGCGGCCGAGCGGCCCGACGGCTCCGGCACGGTGCGCGAGCTCGACGCGGGCGTCCACACGATCGGCAAGAAGATCGTCGAGGAGGCCGCCGAGGTCTGGATGGCGGCCGAGTACGAGACCGACGAGAACACCGCCGAGGAGATCTCCCAGCTGCTCTACCACCTGCAGGTGATGATGCTCGCGAAGGGCCTGACCCCGGCCGACGTGTACCGACATCTGTGACGGCCGCGGCCGCCCGGCCGCACGCATCCGCCCCGTCACCGAGACAGACACCGACACCCACCGAAAGCCGGAACACCCATGCTGAAGATCGCGGTGCCCAACAAGGGCTCCCTCTCCGAGACCGCCGCCCAGATGCTCGCCGAGGCGGGCTACCAGGGCCGTCGCGACTCCCGTGAGCTCGTCGTCCAGGACCCGCGCAACGACGTCGAGTTCTTCTACCTGCGTCCGCGCGACATCGCCACCTACGTCGGCTCCGGCGCGCTCGACGTCGGCATCACCGGCCGCGACCTGCTGCTGGACTCGGAGTCACCGGCCACCGAGACGGCCGCCCTCGACTTCGGCGCCTCCACCTTCCGCTTCGCCCGCCCCGTGGGCACGGCCATCGAACTGGCCGACCTCGACGGCTCCCGCGTCGCCACGAGCTACCCGGGCCTGGTCCGCGCCTTCCTCGCCGGCCACGGGATCACCGCCCAGCTGATCCGCCTCGACGGCGCCGTCGAATCCGCCGTGCGGCTCGGTGTCGCCGACGCCGTGGCCGACGTGGTCTCGACCGGCAGCACCCTCAAGAAGGCGGGCCTGGAGATCTTCGGCCCCGTCATCCTCGAGTCGACGGCCGTGCTGATCAGCTCGGGCACCGAGCACGCCGGGGCCCAGACCCTGCTGCGCCGGCTGCAGGGCGTGCTGGTGGCCCGTCAGTTCGTGCTGATGGACTACGACGTGCCGGTCGCGCACCTCGACGAGGCCTGCGCGCTCACCCCCGGCATCGAGTCGCCGACGATCTCGCCGCTGCACGACCCGGAGTGGGTCGCCGTGCGCTCGATGGTGCCCCGCAGCGACACCAATCAGGTGATGGACGCGCTCTACGAGGTCGGCGCCCGGGCGATCCTGGTCAGCCCCATCCACGCCGCGAGGATCTGATGCCGCTCGCCGTTCGCGTCATCCCGTGCCTGGACGTGGCCGCCGGCCGCGTGGTCAAGGGCGTCAACTTCGAGAACCTCCGCGACGCCGGCGACCCGGTCGAGCTCGCGCGGCTGTACTCCAAGCAGGGCGCCGACGAGCTGACCTTCCTCGACGTGACCGCCACGGTGGATGCGCGCGACACCATGTACGACGTCGTGCGCCAGACCGCCGAACAGGTCTTCATCCCGCTCACCGTCGGCGGGGGAGTGCGGACCACGGAGGACGTGGCCCGCCTGCTCGCACACGGGGCCGACAAGGTCGGCGTCAACAGCGCCGCGATCGCCCGTCCCGCCCTGATCGACGAGATCGCCGACCGCTTCGGCGCCCAGGTGCTCGTGCTCTCGCTCGACGTCAAGCGCACCGCGCCGCGGGCCACGGTGCCCTCGGGCTTCGTCGTCACCACGCACGGCGGCCGACGCGAGACCGAGCTGGATGCGCTGGACTGGGCGCGCCAGGCGATCGACCGCGGCACCGGCGAACTGCTGGTCAACTCCATCGACGCCGACGGCACAAAGGACGGCTTCGACCTCGAACTGGTCGGACTCATGCGCGAGCTCAGCCGTGTGCCGGTGATCGCCTCGGGCGGCGCCGGACGGGTCGAGCACTTCGGTGAGGCCGTCAAGGCCGGTGCCGACGCCGTGCTCGCCGCCTCCGTCTTCCACCTGCGCGAGATGACGGTCGGCGACGTCAAGGCCGAACTGAAGAAGGAAGGGGTGGTCGTGCGATGACCGACGTGGACGGGATCCTCGACCGGGTGCGGTTCGACGACAAGGGCCTCCTGCCCGCCGTGATCCAGCAGTGGGACACCAAGGAGGTGCTCATGCTGGGCTACATGGACGCCGAGGCGCTCCGCCGCACGCTCACCGAGGGTAGGGTGACCTACTGGTCCCGCTCGCGCCAGGAGTACTGGCGCAAGGGCGACACCTCCGGGCACGCGCAGTTCGTCAAGGGCGCGGCCCTGGACTGCGACGCGGACACCCTGCTCGTCGAGGTCGACCAGATCGGGGTCGCCTGCCACACCGGCGCCCGACGCTGTTTCGACGTCGACCCGCTCGACCCCGTGGTGCTCGATGAAGGACAGGCCGGGAGCGGGGCATGAACGCGCCCGCCCCGGCATCCACCTCGACCGCGTCGACGACGCGCGAGGAGTTCGACGCGGTCGTCGGCACCCACCGCGTCATCCCCGTGGTGCGGGATCTCTTCGCCGACGGCGAGACGCCCGTCGGCATCTACCGCAAGCTCGCCGACGGCCGGCCGGGCACCTTCCTGCTCGAGTCCGCCGAGCAGGGCGGCATCTGGTCGCGCTTCTCGTTCATCGGCGTGTCGAGCTTCGGCCTGCTGACCGAGGCGGAGGACCACGCGGCCTGGATCGACCTCGGTCTGCCCGAGGAACGCGCGTTCCCGGACGGCATGCCCCGCGGCCCGCTCGACGCCGTCAGCGCCCTCTACGACCGGTGGAAGACCCCGGCCCTGGCCGGGCATCCGCCCCTCACCGGCGGGCTCGTGGGCTTCGTCGGCTGGGAGTCGGTGCGGCAGATGGAGCGGCTCCCGAACCGGCCCGCGGCCGACTACGCCATCCCGAGTCAGGGGCTCGCCTTCGCGCACGAGATCGTCGTGGTCGACCACGCCTACGGCACCGTGCAGCTCATCGTGAACGTGCTCGCCGACGAGCGCGCCCACGCCTCGGCAGAGCTCTGGGCCGACGCCCAGGAGCGCCTCGACCGCCTGCAGACCCGGCTCGCCGAGCCCTCGGAGGCCTGGCTCGGCACCGCCGACTTCACGACCCAGGCGACGCCCCGGGCCCGCACCGCGAAAGACGACTACCTGGCCTCGATCGACGTCGCCAAGGAGCACATCCGTGAGGGCGACGTGTTCCAGGTCGTCATCGCCCAGCGCTTCGAACTCGACTGCCCTGCTGACCCGCTCGACGTCTACCGGGTGCTGCGGATGCTGAACCCCAGCCCGTACATGTACCTCCTGACCCTGGCCGACACCTCGGGCACCCCGTTCCAGATCGTCGGGTCGAGCCCGGAGGCCCTCGTCAAGATCGGCAAGGGCCACGCCCACACCCACCCGATCGCCGGTTCGAAGCCGCGCGGCGCCACCCCGCAGCTCGATCAGGAGCTCGAGCAGGAGCTGCTCGGCGACCAGAAGGAGAAGGCCGAGCACCTCATGCTGGTCGACCTCGCGCGGAACGACCTGTTGAAGGTCTGCGAGGCCTCCTCGGTCGAGGTGACCGAATTCATGCGGGTCGAGCGGTTCAGCCACATCATGCACATCGTCTCCTCGGTCGAGGGGCGGATGCGGGACGGTGTCGACGCCGTCGACGTCTTCCGGGCCACCTTCCCGGCGGGCACCCTCTCGGGGGCGCCGAAGCCGCGCGCGCTGGAGATCATCGACGCGCTGGAGCCCGCTCAGCGCGGCGTCTACGGCGGGGTCGTCGGGTACTTCGCGTTCGGCGGCGACGCCGACCTCGCGATCGCGATCCGAACCGCCACGATCCGCGAGGGCGTGGCCACCGTGCAGGCCGGCGGCGGCGTCGTCGCCGACTCCGATCCGCTGAGCGAGTTCCAGGAGTCGCAGAACAAGGCCGCGGCCCCGCTCCGTGCCGTCGCCGTCGCCAACGCCATGACGCGGGTGCGCTGATGACCGCGCACGAGGCGGGCGGCGATCGGCGACCGGCGGCCGCTTCGACCACCGGAGGCCGGGGCACCGGTCGGGTCGGCACCGGTCGTGTCGGCACCGGACGGGTCGGCACCGGCGGCCGCATCAAGGCCGTCACGATCCTGGCCGTGCTCGTGCTGAGCGGACTGACCTTCCTGGCCTGGTCCCAGTCCTGGGGCAGCCTCGAGATCGCCGGAGGCTCGACCACCGAGGCCTCGCTCAACGTCCCGGGCTCGGCCGCGGCTCCCGCCCTCTCGGCCCTGGGGTTGGCGGGGATCGCCCTGGCCGGCGCCCTCGCGATCGCGGGCCCGATCATCCGGATCGTGCTCGGCGCCCTCGAGGTGCTGCTGGGTGCGAGCGTGCTCTGGTCGGCGCTCGGCGCACTCGGCGACCCCGTGGCCGCCGGGGCCTCCGTCGTGACCACCAACACCGGCGTCGCGGGTCTCGGCTCGATCCGCGAACTGGTCACCGCCGGCCCGGCGAGTCCCTGGCCCGCCGTCGCGGTAGTGCTCGGCATCGCGATGATGATCGTCGGGATCGCCGTGATCGCCACCGTGCGCCGCTGGCCCGCCGCGAGCCGGAAGTACCAGGCCGTCTCGTTCGAGGGCGTGGACGGACGACGCAGCAGCGACCCCGCCGACTTCTTCGACGACGAGCCCGAGGACGGCGTCGACGACGAACCCGGCGTCGGACCCGCCGACGGCGTCGAGGATGCCGCGCGCGACAGCAGCACCGCCAGCACCACGGCCACGTCCGCCTCTCCCGCCGACCCCCGTCGCTCGCCGGAGACCGACGAACCCCTCCGCCGCGCCCGCGACGCGGCGGTCGACGACTGGGACAGCCTCTCCCGAGGCACCGATCCCACCCGCTGACACCCGGTAGACTTGCCGGGACGACCACTTTGAGACAGGAAGAGATCGATGAGCCACGAAGAGGATGAAATCGGCGAAGGCCACTCGCTCGCAGCATGGACCGGCGTGATCGTCGCCCTGGTCGGCATCGCGATCGGCACGGTCGCGTTCTTCTTCGACATCCAGTGGCTCGTCTGGGCCGCTGCGGGCCTCACGCTCCTCGGGTTCATCGCGGGCTTCGCCCTCTCGAAGGCGGGCTACGGCGTCAACGGCGGCCGTACTCTGCAGAAGGAGCACTGACCCCGGTGCTCGCCGATCTCGTCGCGGGTGCCCTCGAAGACGCGGCCACTCGGCAGACGGAGCGGAGCACCGCCGCCGTCGAGGCCGCCGCTCTCGCGCGCCCGGCCGCGCTCGACGCCCTGGCCTTCCTCGCCCCGGCCGACCGGATCAAGATCATCGCCGAGGTGAAGCGCGCGAGCCCCTCGCGCGGCGCCCTGGCCGAGATCGCCGACCCGGCCGCCCTCGCCGCCCAGTACGCCGAAGGCGGAGCGAGCGCGATCAGCGTGCTCACCGAGCAGCGCCGCTTCAAGGGTTCGCTCGCCGACCTCGAGGCCGTCCGCGCCGTCGTCGACGTGCCGGTGCTGCGGAAGGACTTCATCGCCACCGAGTACCAGGTGCTCGAGGCACGGGCCGCCGGCGCCGACCTCGTGCTGCTGATCGTGGCGGCGCTCGACCAGCCGACGCTCGTCCGCCTGCACGAGTTCGTGCTGTCGCTCGGGATGACCCCGCTGGTCGAGACCCACGACGCCGCCGAGGTGTCCCGCGCGGTCGATCTCGGCTCCTCCCTGGTCGGGGTCAACGCCCGCGACCTCACCACCTTCGAGCTCGACGCCGACCTGTTCGGCCGGCTCGCCGACCGCTTCCCCGCCGACACGGTGAAGGTGGCCGAGTCGGCCGTCAAGACCGTCGACGACGTCGCCCACTACCGTGCGGCCGGCGCCGATGTCGTGCTCGTCGGCGAAGCCCTGGTCACGGGTGCCTCACCCGCGACGACCCTGAAGGAGTTCCTCTCCGTATGACCGATCTCAATTCCGTCCGTTCGCTGCGCGCCGAGTCGGGGCCGTTCTTCGGCGAGTTCGGCGGTCGGTTCATGCCCGAGTCGCTGATCGCCGCCCTCGACGAGCTCGACGAGGCCTACCAGCTCGCCAAGCTCGACCCCGAGTTCCACCGCGAGCTCGCCGAGCTCGGCCGCACCTACACCGGCCGCCCCTCGATCGTCACCGAGGTGCCCCGCTTCGCCCGGCACGCCGGCGGCGCCCGCATCATCCTGAAGCGCGAAGACCTGAACCACACCGGTTCGCACAAGATCAACAACGTGCTCGGGCAGGCCCTGCTCGCGAAGCGGATCGGCAAGCACCGTCTGATCGCCGAGACCGGCGCGGGCCAGCACGGCGTCGCCACGGCCACCGCGGCCGCCCTGTTCGGCATGGAGTGCGTCGTCTACATGGGCGAGGTCGACACCGAGCGCCAGGCCCTGAACGTCGCCCGCATGCGGCTGCTCGGCGCCGAGGTCATCCCGGTCACCAGCGGCACGCGCACGCTGAAGGACGCGCTGAACGAGGCCTTCCGCGACTGGGTGGCCAACGTCGAGAGCACCCACTACCTCCTCGGCACGGTCGCCGGGCCCCACCCGTTCCCGGCGATGGTGCGCGACTTCGTGAAGGTCATCGGCGAGGAGGCGCGCCAGCAGGTCATCGACCTCACCGGTTCGCTGCCGGATGCGGTGACCGCCTGCGTCGGCGGCGGATCGAACGCGATCGGCATCTTCCATGCCTTCCTCGACGACGCCACCGTGGGCCTCTACGGCTACGAGGCCGCCGGCGACGGCATCGACACCGAGCGGCACGCCGCCACGATCTCGATGGGCCGCCCCGGTGTGCTGCACGGCTCGCGCAGCATCATGCTGCAGGACGAGGACGGCCAGACCCGCGACTCCCACTCGATCTCCGCGGGCCTGGACTACCCGGGCGTCGGCCCCGAGCACGCCTGGCTCGCCTCGATCGGCCGCGCCAGCTACCGCCCGGTGACCGACGCGGCGGCGATGGATGCGTTCCGGCTGCTCTGCACGACCGAGGGCATCATCCCCGCCATCGAGTCCGCGCACGCCCTGGCCGGCACGATCGAGCTCGGCCGCGAGCTCGGCCCCGACGCGACCATCCTCGTCTCGCTCTCCGGGCGCGGTGACAAGGACGTCGAGACCGCCGGCCGCTGGTTCGACGTGCTCGACGAGCAGGGGAACGCCAAGATATGACCGCCCTGACCCACTCGCCCGTCGCCAGCACGATCGCGGCGACGAAGACCGACCGCGCGGGGGCGCTCGTCGGCTACCTCCCGGTGGGCTTCCCGACCCTCGACGCGAGCGTCGACGCCGCCGTGGCGCTGGTCGAGAACGGCGTCGACGTGCTCGAGCTCGGGCTGCCCTACTCCGACCCGGTGATGGACGGTCCGGTCATCCAGGCCGCCACCGTCACCGCACTCGCGAACGGCACCCGGCTCCGCGACGCCTTCAAGGCCGTCGAGCGCATCCGCGCCCGGGTGGATGCGCCGGTGCTGGTCATGACGTACTGGAACCCGGTGCTGCAGTACGGTGTCGACCGGTTCGCCGACGACCTCGTCTCCGCGGGCGGCGCCGGCCTGATCACCCCCGACCTCACGGTCGACTCGGGCGCGGACTGGCTCGCCGCCAGCGACCGCACCGGGCTGGACCGGGTGTTCCTCGCCGCGCCGACCTCGACCGACGAGCGCCTGCGCATGGCGGTGGAGAACAGCCGCGGCTTCGTCTACACCGTCTCGACGATGGGCACGACCGGAGCCCGCGGCGACCTGGACGCCGCGGCGCGCACCCTCGCCGGCCGGCTCCGCGAGCAGGGGGCCGAGAGCCTCGCCGTGGGCATCGGTGTCTCCACCGCGACGCAGATCGCCGAGATCCTCACCTACGCCGACGGCGCGATCGTCGGCTCCGCCCTGGTCAAGGCGCTGTCGGACGGCGGAGTCGCCGCGGTCGGGCGTCTGGCGGCCGAACTCGCCGCGGGTACGGGCCGGTAGCGCACCATGGTGCCGCAGAGCCTGGTGCCGCTGACCTCGATGCCCCAGAGCATTCCCGCCCCGGGCACCGTGTCCTTCGACCTCACGAAGTGGCTCGCGAGCCTCGGGCTGGAGTTCTTCGGGCAGTGGAGCCTGCCCATCCGCTTCTCGGCGATCTTCGTCGTGCTGGCGATCGTGGCCGCGCTCTGGCTGACCTCGCGGCGTCTGACCAAGCGCGGTGCCGAGCCCGGCATCGTGGTCGACCTGGCGATCTGGGCCGTGCCGCTCGGCTACGTCGGCGCCCGCCTCTGGTTCGTGCTGGAGCATCCGGCCACCTACTTCGGCGCCTCGTTCCCCGGCTCGCTCTTCGCCGTCTGGGACGGCGGGTACACCTTCACCGGCGGCCTGATCGGCGGCGCGGTCGGGGCCCTGATCGGGTCGCGGCTGAGCGGCATCCGGTTCTGGTCGTTCGCCGACGCGCTCGCTCCGGCGCTCCTGGTCGGCCAGGCCGTGGGCCGGGTGGGGGACTACTTCGACCTGCTCCGCTTCGGGGTGCCGACCACGCTGCCCTGGGGCCTGGAGGTCCCGGCGGGCACCCCGGGCTTCCCGACCGGTCTCGCCGACGGCACGCTGTTCCAGCCCGTCTTCCTGTACGAGATCGTCTGGAACCTCGTCGGCGCAGCGCTGCTCGTCGTGGCGACGCGACGTCTCGCGCTGCAGTGGGGCAAGGTCTGGGGCCTGTACCTGATCTGGTTCGGTCTCGGCCGGTGGTGGATGTCCGGACTCCGGATCGACCTCGGCCCCCTGATCGCCGGCGTGCGGCTGGAGGTCTGGACCGCGTGGCTCGCGATCGTGCTCGGACTGGTGGTGATCGCGGTGCAGTCCCGACGGCATCCGGGGGTGGAGACCAGCCCCTACCGGCCGGGTGCGGAGTGGGCCGGTCCCGCTGGGGTAGAATCGACCGACACGTATTCGGACGATGAGCTGGAGGGCGAGGACGCTCCCGAGCTCGCCGAGAACGAGGCAGTCGAACCGAACGCCACAAGTGAAATCGGAGCGAGGTCCCCGTCCGCGCGATGACAGCACCCCGGCGCGGTGAAGGACAGTAGACCACCACGGGACCGTCAGATCCCGCGGATACCCTGATATCAATGGGCCATTGGCGTCCCAGTTCCCTTATGAATCACGTAGAGGACGGTTCTCTATGGCCGATCAGCCTGCATCCTTCTCCTTCAGCGCGTTGCCGCCCGCCCAGGGTCTGTACGACCCGGCCGACGAGCGCGACGCCTGCGGGCTCGCGATGGTCGCGACCCTCCGCGGCACCGCCGGCCACGACATCATCGACACCGCCCTCGGGGCGCTGCGCAACCTCGAGCACCGCGGGGCGATCGGCTCCGACGCCGGCACCGGTGACGGCGCGGGCATCCTGACCCAGATCCCGGACGAGTTCCTCCGCGCCGTCGCGCCCGTCGAGCTGCCTCCCGTCGGGCAGTACGCGGTCGGCAACGCCTTCCTCCCGCTGGACGAGGCCGAGCGCCGCACGGTCCTCGACCGCATCCACGCCCTCGCCGCCGAGGAGGACCTCGAGGTCCTCGGCTGGCGCGAGGTGCCCGTGCGGCCCAACGAGCTCGGCCGCCTGGCGCGGGATGCGATGCCCGCGATCCACCAGCTCTACCTGCGCTCGACCCGCACGACCGAGTCCGGCGAGACGCTCTCCGGCCTCGACCTCGACCGCCAGGCGTTCCGGCTCCGCAAGCGCGCCGAGCTCGAGCACGAGGTGTACTTCATGTCGCTGTCGTGCCGCACCATCACCTACAAGGGCATGGTCACGACGCTGCAGCTCGAGCCGTTCTACCCCGATCTCTCGGACGAGCGCTTCGCCTCGAAGCTCGCCCTCGTGCACTCGCGGTACTCGACCAACACCTTCCCCTCGTGGCCGCTCGCGCAGCCGCTGCGCATGATGGCGCACAACGGCGAGATCAACACGGTGCAGGGCAACCGCAACTGGATGCGCGCGCGCCAGTCGCAGCTGCACTCCGAGCTCCTCGGCGACCTCGCCCCGCTCTACCCGATCGTGACCCCGGGGCTCAGCGACTCCGGCTCGTTCGACGAGGTCGTCGAGCTGCTGACCCTCGCGGGCCGCTCGCTGCCGCACGCGATCATGATGATGGTGCCGGAGGCCTGGGAGAACCAGGCCGACTTCGAGCAGGCCCGCCGCGCCTTCTACGAGTACCACTCCATGCTGATGGAGCCGTGGGACGGCCCGGCCGCCCTGATCTTCACCGACGGCACCCTGGCCGGCGCGACGCTCGACCGCAACGGTCTGCGCCCCGGTCGCTACCTGATCACCGACGACGGCCTCGTGGTCCTCGCGAGCGAGATCGGCGTCTTCCCAGACGTCGACCCGGCGCGGGTCGTGCGGAAGGGGCGGCTGCGCCCCGGCAAGATGTTCCTCGTCGACACGGCCGCCGGCCGCCTGATCGAGGACGACGAGATCAAGGCCGAGCTCGCCGCCGCCGAGCCCTACGCCGAGTGGCTGGAGGAGGGCCGGATCAACCTCCGCGACCTCCCCGAGCGCGAGCACATCGTGCACACCCCCGCCTCGGTCACCCGCCGTCAGCGCACCTTCGGCTACACCGAGGAGGAGATCCGCGTCCTCCTCACCCCGATGGCGAAGGCCGGCGCCGAGCCGCTCGGCGCCATGGGGTCGGACACGCCGATCGCGGTCCTCTCCGACCGCCCGCGCCTGCTGTTCGACTACTTCACCCAGCAGTTCGCCCAGGTGACGAACCCGCCGCTTGACTCGATCCGCGAGGAGGTCGTGACGAGCCTGCGCCTCGGCCTCGGCCCGGAGCGCAACCTGCTCGACGCGACCCCCGAGCACACCCGTCAGGTCATCCTCGACTTCCCGGTGATCGACAACGACGAGCTCGCGAAGATCCAGCACATCGACCCGCGCTCGGGCAGTCGTCTGACGACGACGATCCGCGGCCTCTACCGGGTCGACGAGGGCGAGAAGGCGATGCAGAACCGCATCGCCGCGATGTGCGCCGAGGCCGACGAGGCGATCGAGAACGGCGCCGAGTTCATCGTGCTCTCGGACCGCGACTCGAACCGCGAGTACGCACCGGTGCCGTCGCTGCTGATGCTGGCGGGCGTGCACCACCACCTCATCCGCAAGCAGACCCGGATGAAGGTCGGCATCATCGTCGAGGCCGGCGACGTGCGCGAGGTGCACCACGTCGCCCTGCTGATCGGCTACGGCGCGTCGGCGGTCAACCCGTACCTCGCCATGGAGACGGTCGAGAACCTCGTCCGCAGCGGCGTGATCGTCGGAGTGACGCCGGAGAAGGCCGTCAAGAACGTGATCAAGGCGCTCGGCAAGGGCGTGCTCAAGATCATGTCCAAGATGGGCATCTCCACCGTGTCCTCCTACGCGGGGGCGCAGACCTTCGAAGCCGTGGGCCTCGCTCCCGACTTCGTGAAGGAGTACTTCACCGGCACCTCCTCCAAGCTCGGCGGTGTCGGCATCGACGTGATCGCGGCCGAGAGCGGCGCGCGCCACGCCGCCGCCTTCCCGGACGACGCCGCGGTGACCGCGCACGAGCCGCTCGCGGTCGGCGGCGAGTACCAGTGGCGCCGCGAGGGCCCGCCCCACCTGTTCAACCCGGACACGGTGTTCCGGCTGCAGCATGCGACCCGTGCGCGGCGGTACGACATCTTCCGCGAGTACACGCAGCTGGTCGACGACCAGGCCGAGCACCTGATGACGATGCGCGGCCTGTTCAAGCTGCGCACCGGCGTCCGGCCGCCCGTGCCGATCGACGAGGTCGAGTCGGTCTCCTCGATCGTCAAGCGCTTCTCCACCGGGGCGATGAGCTACGGCTCGATCTCCAAGGAGGCGCACGAGACCCTCGCGATCGCGATGAACCAGCTCGGCGGCAAGTCGAACACCGGTGAGGGCGGAGAAGACGTCGACCGTCTGCTCGACCCGGCCCGGCGCAGCGCGATCAAGCAGGTCGCCTCCGGCCGGTTCGGCGTGACGAGCATGTACCTCACGCACGCCACCGACATCCAGATCAAGATGGCGCAGGGCGCCAAGCCCGGCGAGGGCGGCCAGCTCCCGCCGACCAAGGTCTACCCCTGGGTGGCGCGCACGCGGCACGCGACCGCGGGAGTCGGCCTGATCTCGCCGCCCCCGCACCACGACATCTACTCGATCGAAGACCTGAAGCAGCTGATCTTCGACCTCAAGCGCGCCAACCCCGAAGCCCGCGTGCACGTCAAGCTGGTCAGCCAGAACGGCATCGGCGCGGTCGCGGCAGGGGTGACGAAGGCGCTGGCCGACGTCGTCCTGGTCTCCGGCCACGACGGCGGCACGGGCGCCAGCCCGCTCAACTCGCTGAAGCACGCCGGCACCCCGTGGGAGATCGGTCTCGCCGAGACGCAGCAGACGCTGATGCTGAACGGGATGCGCGACCGCGTGGTCGTGCAGGTCGACGGTCAGATGAAGACCGGCCGCGACGTCATCGTCGGCGCCCTGCTCGGAGCCGAGGAATTCGGGTTCGCGACGGCCCCGCTCGTCGTGGAGGGCTGCATCCTGATGCGCGTCTGCCACCTCGACACCTGCCCGGTCGGCGTCGCGACGCAGAACCCCGAGCTCCGCGCCCGCTTCTCGGGCAAGCCCGAGTTCGTGGTCAACTTCTTCGAGTTCCTGGCCCAGGAGGTGCGGGAGTACCTCGCCGAGCTGGGCTTCCGGAGCCTGGAGGAGGCGATCGGCCACAACGAGCTGCTCGACGTCAACGCGGCGGTGGAGCACTGGAAGACCGATGGCCTCGACCTCAGCCCCGTGCTGGTCGGCCCGGAGTTCTCGGCCGACGAGCCGCGCGCGAACCGCCGCCCTCAGGAGCACGAGCTCGAGAAGCACTTCGACAACCGCCTCATCCACGAGGCGCGGTCGGCGCTCGAGCACGGCGAACCGGTGGCCATCACGCTGCCCATCCGCAACACCGAGCGCGCGGTCGGCACGATGCTCGGCCACGAGGTCACCAAGCGCCACGGCGAGCAGGGCCTGCCCGACGGCACCATCCAGGTGACGCTGCTGGGCTCGGCCGGGCAGTCGCTCGGCGCGTTCCTCCCCTCCGGCATCACGCTGCGCCTTGAGGGCGACTCGAACGACTACGTCGGCAAGGGCCTCTCGGGCGGTCAGATCATCCTGCGACCCGACCGCCACTCGGTCTTCCCGGCCGAGCAGAACGTGATCGCCGGGAACGTGATCGGCTACGGCGCCACCCGGGGCAGCCTGTTCCTCCGCGGGATCGTGGGGGAGCGGTTCCTGGTCAGGAACTCGGGCGCCACCGCGGTCGTCGAGGGCGTGGGCGACCACGCGCTGGAGTACATGACCGGCGGTCTCGCCCTCATCCTCGGCGCGACCGGTCGCAACCTGGGGGCCGGGATGTCCGGCGGTACGGCCTACATCCACGACCTCAACCCCGAGCGGGTGAACGCCGACTCGCTGAACTCGGGCGAGCTGCAGCTGCTGCCGCTCGGCGGCGCCGACGTCGAGATCGTGCGCGACCTGCTCGAGCGTCACCTGGCCGAGACCGGTTCGCCGCTCGCTGCCGGGATGCTCGACGACTTCGACACCACCGTCGCGGCGTTCACCAAGGTGCTGCCCCGCGATTACGCAGCCGTCCTCGCCACCCGGCAGGAAGCGGTAGAAGAAGGACTCGACCCGGACGGCGACGTCGTCTGGGGTCGCATTTTGGAGGTGACAGGTGGCTGATCCCAAGGGCTTCCTGAAGACACAGGAGCGCGAGCTCCCGCCCCGTCGACCCGTCTCGGTGCGGCTGATGGACTGGAAAGAGGTCTACGAGCAGGGCGACGCCGCGACCACGCGCCGCCAGGCCGGCCGCTGCATGGACTGCGGCATCCCGTTCTGCCACCACGGCTGCCCGCTCGGCAACCTGATCCCGGAGTGGAACGACCTGACCTGGCGCGACGAGGGCCGTCAGGCCATCGAGCGTCTGCACGCGACCAACAACTTCCCCGAGTTCACCGGGCGCCTGTGCCCCGCGCCCTGCGAGGCGGCCTGCGTGCTCGGCATCAACCAGCCGCCGGTCACGATCAAGCAGGTCGAGGTCTCGATCATCGACCAGGCCTTCGCGAACGGCTGGGTGCAGCCGCACCCGCCGGAGCGCCTCACCGGCAAGACCGTCGCGGTCGTCGGCTCGGGCCCCGCCGGCCTGGCTGCCGCCCAGCAGCTCACCCGGGCCGGTCACACCGTGGCGGTGTACGAGCGCGACGACCGCATCGGCGGCCTGCTGCGCTACGGCATCCCGGACTTCAAGATGGAGAAGAAGCACCTCGAGGCGCGGCTGACCCAGATGATGTCCGAGGGCACCCGCTTCCGGGCCGGCATCGAGATCGGCGTCGACATCTCCTGGGACGACCTGCGCGCCCGTTACGACGCCGTGATCGTCTGCACCGGAGCCACGGTCCCGCGCGACCTCCCCATCCCGGGCCGCGACCTCGACGGCGTGCACTTCGCCATGGAGTACCTCGTGCAGCAGAACAAGGTCGGCGCCGGGGACGACATCCTCGGCCAGATCGACGCCGAGGGCAAGCACGTCGTCGTCCTCGGCGGCGGCGACACCGGCGCGGACTGCATCGGTACGGCCCACCGCCAGGGTGCGCTCTCGGTCACCAACCTCGCGATCGGCAAGCAGCCGCCCGCGGAGCGTCCCGAGACCCAGCCCTGGCCGATGTTCCCGACCCTGTTCGAGGTCGCCAGCGCCCACGAGGAGGGCGGCGAGCGGACCTACCTCGCCTCCACCGTCGAGTTCCTCTCGAACGACTCGGGCGAGGTGCGCGCCATCCGCGTCGCCGAGACCGAGTTCGTCGACGGCCGCCGGGTTCCCAAGGCCGGCACCGAGAAGGAGATCCCCGCCGACCTGGTGCTCCTGGCCCTCGGCTTCACCGGGCCGGAGTCGGACGGCATCGCCGAGCAGCTCGGCACCCGCTTCGACCAGCGCGGCGCCGTCGAGCGCGCCGGCGACTACCAGAGCAGCAGCCCCGGCGTCTTCGTCGCGGGCGACGCCGGCCGCGGCCAGTCGCTGATCGTCTGGGCGATCGCCGAGGGCCGTGCCGCGGCCTCCGCGGTCGACGCGTACCTGGAGGGCTCGACCGAGCTCCCCTTCCCCGTGAAGCCCACCGATCGCGCCATCTCGATCTGATAGCCTCCAACCTGCCTCCAACACCACCACCACATGCGCCCCGGCGCAGAACTCGGAGCAATAGACACTGATGAGACGCGCCAAAATCGTCGCAACACTCGGCCCGGCAACCTCCAGCTACGACACGATCAGGGCCATCATCGATGCCGGCGTCGACGTCGCGCGGATGAACCTGAGCCACGGCAGCTACGACGTCCACGAGGCGGTCT
The DNA here is from genome assembly GCF_059691755.1 of Herbiconiux sp. 320_LB. Classification (NCBI taxonomy): domain Bacteria; kingdom Bacillati; phylum Actinomycetota; class Actinomycetes; order Micrococcales; family Microbacteriaceae; genus Herbiconiux; species Herbiconiux sp. 320_LB. The sequence continues at coordinate 216,621 of NZ_JCAWAD010000001.1, forward strand.
ACCGCAACGTGCGCCAGGCCGCGAAGGACTCCGGTCGCGCGGTCGCCGTCCTGGTCGACCTGCAGGGCCCGAAGATCCGTCTCGGCCGGTTCGAGAACGGGCCGTACGACCTCGCCGAGGGTGACATCTTCAAGATCACGGTCGACGACATCATCGGCAACAAGGAGATCTCCTCGACGACATACAAGGGTCTGCCGCAGGACGTGGCGCCCGGGGATCCGCTGCTGATCGACGACGGCAAGGTCACGCTGCGCGTGCTCGAGACCGACGGCCGCGTCGTCACCACCGTCGTCGAGGTGCCGGGTGCGGTGTCGAACAACAAGGGCATCAACCTGCCCGGCGTCGCCGTCAACGTCCCCGCCATGAGCGAGAAGGACATCGCCGACCTGCGCTGGGGCCTCAACCTCGGCGCCGATCTGATCGCCCTCTCCTTCGTGCGGGATGCCGACGACGTCACCCAGGTGCACGAGATCATGGCCGAGGAGGGCCGTCGGGTCCCGGTGATCGCCAAGATCGAGAAGCCGCAGGCCGTCGAGAACCTCGAGGAGATCGTCGACGCCTTCGACGGCATCATGGTCGCCCGCGGCGACCTCGGCGTCGAGCTGCCCCTGGAGGCGGTGCCGATCGTGCAGAAGCGCGCCGTCGAGCTCTCCCGTCGGATGGCCAAGCCCGTCATCGTCGCCACCCAGGTGCTCGAGTCGATGATCTCCAGCCCCCGGCCCACGCGCGCCGAGGCCTCGGACTGCGCCAACGCGGTGCTGGACGGCACCGACGCGGTCATGCTCTCGGGCGAGACCAGCGTCGGCGAGTTCCCGGTCATCACGGTGCAGACCATGGCCCGCATCATCGAGTCGACCGAGGAGCACGGTCTCGAGCGGATCCCCCCGCTCGGCACCAAGCCCCGCACCCAGGCGGGCGCCGTCACGCTCGCCGCCGCCGAGGTGGGCGACTTCGTCGGAGCCAAGTTCCTCTGCGTGTTCACCGAGTCGGGCGACTCGGTGCGCCGCATGACGCGACTGCGGTCCAGCATCCCGATCCTCGGCTTCACCCCCGAGTCCGGCATCCGCGACCGCATGGCGCTGAGCTGGGGCGTGCAGTCCTATCTCGTCGACCGCGTCAAGCACACCGACGAGCTCATGGTCCAGGTCGACGACGTGCTGCTCGGCCACGGCCGCGCCCAGATCGGCGACAAGGTCATCGTCATCTCCGGTTCCCCTCCCGGGGTCGCGGGCACCACGAACGACATGCGCGTGCACGTCATCGGGTCGGCCCACAACCCCTCGGCACCCGCGGTGATCGACAACTGAGGCACACCGACGGCGACTGAGCCCGGCGCGTCCACGCGCTACCTCAGGATTCGGCCAGGATTCGATCAAGGTTCGATCGGTTCCTGGCCGATCGCCGTTTCCGGGCGGATCTGCGCTGCTAGATTCCCAACTGCCCGGGGAGCGATCGGCTCGACGGGCCCCAGGAATCCTCGACCGAAAGTGCCCGCTCATGCCTCCGAAGAGACTCGTCATCCGCCTCGTCGGCGCCGGTGCGGCCCTCGCCACGGCCTTCGCTCTGTCCGGCTGCTCCACGATCATGCCGTTGTTCGGCATCCAGCCGACCCCCGGCGTCGCCAACTCCTCGACCACCACGACCACGACCGACGAGTCGGCCACGGCGACGGATGCGGGGCTCCAGTTCGCGTCCGTCTTCACCGACATGGGCTCCGTGCACCCCACGGTCGACATCGCGAACAAGCTCCAGCTGAAGCTCGACGTCTGGACCGAGCAGAAGACGCACGACTGGACCCCGATGGCCGACAAGCGGTTCTCGTTCGTCATCGGCGTCTATGACAACACCGTGCCGGCCGAAGCCCCCTTCGACCAGAAGCGGCGCGTGTACATGTCCAACATCTCGGTCACGGCCAAGACCACCACCACCTCCGGCGCGGTTCAGACGGCGTACTCGCTGAACACCGACCCGCTGAAGGTGACCCTCGACCCCGAGGCCCTGCGATCCGATCAGGGCCTCGGTCTCCTCATCACCTCGCCCAAGGGCGGGTTCCAGCTGGAGTCGCAGCAGATCGGCGTGCTGAGCGACGACACCCAGGGCGTGATGCTCGACTTCGCGTTCCAGGTGTCGTACGAGAACAGCCCGCTCTCGAACACGTACACGACCCAGGTCGTGCACCAGTACGTGCCGATCGCCATCTTCTCCGAAGCCGTCGCCGCCGCGAGCACCCCGACTCCGACGGCGACCCCCACCCCCATTCCGGTGGGATAGCAGCACAGCAGCCGCACCGCGGGCCTCGTCCTCCGCACCAGAGGACGGGGCCCGTCGGCTGTATCGGTACCGGTGGTGGGACTCGAACCCACACGCCCTCACGGACAGCGCATTTTGAGTGCGCCGCGTCTGCCATTCCGCCACACCGGCCTGCTACGAGCGAGGTCCAGAATACCGTAGGGTTGAATCGTGACTGACCAAGAACCAACGACAGCAGCGCCCCGCCGTGTAGTGGTGGCGGAGGACGAGTCCCTGATCCGCCTCGACATCGTCGAGATCCTGCGCGACAACGGGTTCGACGTCGTGGGTGAGGCCGGAGACGGCGAGACCGCAGTCGCCCTCGCGACCGAACTGCGCCCCGACCTCGTGATCATGGACGTCAAGATGCCCCAGCTCGACGGGATCTCCGCGGCCGAGCGTCTCTCGAAGGACCACATCGCCCCGGTCGTGCTGCTCACCGCCTTCAGCCAGAAGGAGCTCGTGGAGCGGGCCACCGAGGCCGGCGCCCTCGCCTACGTCGTGAAGCCCTTCACCCCGAACGACCTGCTGCCCGCGATCGAGATCGCCCTCTCGCGCTATGCCCAGATCATCACGCTCGAGACCGAGGTCGCCGACCTGGTCGAGCGCTTCGAGACCCGCAAGCTCGTCGACCGCGCCAAGGGCCTGCTCAACGAGAAGATGGGCCTGACCGAGCCCGAGGCCTTCCGCTGGATCCAGAAGGCGTCGATGGACCGTCGGCTCACGATGCACGACGTCGCGCAGGCGATCATCGAGCAGCTCAGCCCGAAGAAGTAGCACCCGCAGGGGAGCCCTTCGCGACCGCTCCGGTCGCGGCTACTTCTCCTCGAAGACCTGGCCCGGCCGTCGGTCCTTGATGATGTTCGTGATGCGGACCGTCGAGAGCCGGCGGCCGTTCTCGTCGTCGATCTCGATCTGGTGCGTGGCGAGGCTCCGCCCGAGGTGGATGGCCGTGCAGGTGCCGGTCACCCAGCCCTCCGTGGCCGAGCCCGAGTGGCTGGCGTTGATCTCGATGCCCATGGCGACCTTGCCGGGGCCCGCGTGCAGGTTGGCGGCGGTCGAGCCGAGGCTCTCCGCGAGCACGACGTAGGCGCCGCCGTGCACGAGGCCGAGGGGCTGCGTGTTGCCTTCGACCGGCATCCGCGCGACCGAGCGCGCCGGGGTGAGCTCCAGGAACTGGATGCCCATCCGCTCGGCCAGCGCGCCGATCCCGCGGTAGCCGAAGACGGCCATCACGTCGACCGGGAGGACGTCGTCGGGGGTGGGATGCGCATCCGTCATCGTCGTGATCCTGAACTCTGAAGTGGTGTCGGAGGCCGTGTGTAGGCTTGCCGTGTGCCGGACAATCAACAGCCTACCCTCCTCGTCATCGACGGTCATTCGCTCGCATTCCGGGCCTTCTACGCCCTCCCCGTCGACAGTTTCTCGACGCGGGACGGGCAGCACACGAACGCCATCCACGGCTTCATCGCGATGCTCATCAACCTGCTGAAGGCCGAGAAGCCGACGCACCTCGCCGTGGCCTTCGACATCTCCCGGCACTCGTTCCGCACTCGGGAGTACCCCGAGTACAAGGGCACCCGCGGCGAGACCCCCGTCGAGTTCATCGGCCAGGTGCCGCTGCTGCAGGAGGCCCTGCACGCCCTCGGGATCGTGACGATCGAGAAAGAAGACTACGAGGCCGACGACATCCTGGCCACGCTCGCCGCCAAGGGGGTCGAGGAGGGGTACCGCGTGCTCGTCGTCTCGGGCGACCGCGACGCCATCCAGCTCGTCAACGACAAGGTCACGCTCCTCTACCCGTCGCGCCAGGGCGTGTCCGACCTCACCCGGTACGACATCGAGAAGGTGTTCGACCGGTACGGCATCCGGCCCGAGCAGTACCCCGAGGTCGCCGCGCTGGTCGGAGAGACGAGCGACAACCTCCCCGGCGTGCCGAAGGTCGGCGAGAAAACCGCCGTCAAGTGGCTCAACCAGTACGGGTCGCTCGACGCGATCCTCGAGCACCGTGACGAGATCCCCGGCGTCGTCGGCAACAACCTCCGCGAGCACGTCGAAGACGTGGTCCGCAACCGCAAGCTGAACCGGCTGCTGAACGACGTCGACCTGCCGGTCGGCCCGGCCGACCTGGAGCGCCGGCCCGCCGACGAGCAGCAGATCCGCGACGTCTTCGCGCGCCTGGAGTTCCGCACGCTGCTCGACCGGGTGCTCAAGCTCGAGGGCATCGCGGGCGACTCCGAGGTCGGCCAGGCTGCCGCGGCCGCCGCGGCGGAGAAGGCCGAGAACGCCCCCACGCCGGTCACCCTGCTCGACGAGGAGCTGGCGGGATGGCTCGCCCGCCACGGGTCGACCGGCGAGGCGATCGCCGTCCAGGTCGAGACCATCGACGGCTACCCGATCGCGATCGGCCTCGCGACCCAGCACGAGACGGTCTTCCTGCCGTGGACGACGGGCAGCCGCGACTACGCCCCGGTCGAGGAGTGGCTGGCCGGGCCCGCGCCCAAGATCTTCTTCGAGGCCAAGCGCCAGGTGAAGGCGCTACGCAACGCCGGGCTCGCCGTCGACGGCGTCTCGTTCGACCCGGTGATCGCGGCGTGGCTGCTCAAGCCGGATGCGAGCGCCGACCGCTCGCTGGCCCAGCTGGTCGATCGGCATCTGCTCGAGATCCTGCCGACGCCCGACCCGAATCAGCTCGTGCCCGACAGCGACACCGTGGTCGGGCCCGCCGAGGAGGCCTGGTACGCCTTCCGGGTGGCCCGCGCCCTGACCGCGCAGCTCGACGAGCGCACCCTGCGAGTGCTCACCGAGATCGAGATGCCGGTGCTGATGGTGCTGGCCGAGATGGAGCTCACGGGCGTCACCGTCAGCCACGACGAGCTGAGCGCGCTCTCCGCCGAGCTCGGCGACTCGGCGGCGACCATCGCGACCGAGGCGTTCGGGATCATCGGGCGCGAGGTCAACCTCGGTTCGCCCAAGCAGATCCAGGAGGTGCTCTTCGATCAGCTCGACATGCCGAAGACCCGCGCCACCAAGACCGGGTACTCCACGGATGCGGGGGCGCTGGCAGACCTGCAGGCCTCGAACCCGCACCCCTTCCTCGGGTTGCTGCTCGCGCACCGCGATGCGACGAAGCTGCGCCAGATCATCGAGAGCGTCGACAAGGCGATCGCGCCCGACAAGCGGGTGCACACGACCTACGTGCAGACCGGTTCCTCGACCGGGCGCATCTCCTCGACCGACCCGAACCTGCAGAACATCCCGGTGCGCACCGAGGAGGGCCGGCGCATCCGTCAGTCGTTCCAGGTCGGCGAGGGCTTCGAGACGCTGCTGACCGCCGACTACTCGCAGATCGAGATGCGCATCATGGCGCACCTCTCGCGCGACCAGGGCCTGATCGACGCCTTCCACTCGGGCGAAGACCTGCACCGTTTCGTCGGTTCCCGCATCTTCTCGGTCGATCCGGAAGACGTGACCTCGAACATGCGCACCAAGGTCAAGGCGATGTCGTACGGCCTGGCCTACGGGCTCAGCGCGTTCGGGCTGTCCAAGCAGCTGCGCATCGAGACGGCCGAGGCCAAGCAGCTGATGAGCGACTACTTCGAGCGCTTCGGCGGGGTGCGCGACTACCTGCGCAACGTGGTCGTGCAGGCGAAGGTCGACGGGTACACCGAGACGATCTTCGGGCGGCGTCGCCCGTTCGCGAACCTCAACAGCACCAACCGGGTGCTCCGCGATAACGACGAGCGCGCCGCGCTGAACGCGCCGATCCAGGGCACCGCGGCCGACATCATCAAGATCGCGATGATCGACATCCTCGCCGATCTGCGACGGCAGGAGCTCACCTCGAAGCTGCTGCTGCAGGTGCACGACGAGCTCGTCTTCGACGTGGCACCGGGGGAGTGGGATGCTCTGGAGGCGATCGTCACGACCCGGATGAGTCGGGCCGCCGACCTCTCGGTGCCACTCGAGGTGCAGGTCGGCCGCGGCCAGAACTGGAACGAGGCGGCCCACTGAGGCGGGGCGCGGGCTCGCGCTCGCGCCCACACCCACGCATCACTGGAAGTCGCGGGAGCGGGTCTTCGCGCTGAGCACGAGCGGCTCGAAGCGGTCGGCCACGATGTTGATCACGCCCTCCGGCGAGCGTTCGAGGATGCCGCGCACGATCAGGGCCGGCGCTTCCCGCGCGATCCGGCGGTACCGCTTCCACACCCCCACGCTGCAGATCACGTTGAGGATCCCGGTCTCGTCCTCGAGGTTCAAGAAGGTGATGCCGCTCGCGGTCGCGGGCCGCTGCCGGTGCGTCACCACCCCGCCCACCTCCACCCGGCGACCGTTCTCGGCGACGGTGAGCTCGGCGAACGACAGCGCCCCGCGCATCCGCAGTTCGTCGCGTGCGTGCGCCAGCGGGTGGTCGTCGGGCGAGACCCCGGTGGCCCAGAGGTCGTAGACGACCTGCTCCTCGGCCGAGAGCATCGGCAGCAGGGGCGGCTGCACCGAGACGAAGGTTCCGGGCAGGTACTCCGCGCGCTCCTGCGCGGCGTTGCCCGCCTCCCACAACGCCTCCCGTTTGGTCAGGCCGAACGACTGGAAGGCCCCGGCCGTGGCCAGCGCCTCCAGCTGCGGGGTGGTCAGCCCGACCCGGCGTGCCAGGTCGGCCATGTCGAGGAAGAGGCCGTTCTCCTCGCGCTCGGCGACGATCCGGCCGGCCAGGGTGGCGCCGATCGAGGTCACCTCGGCCAACCCGAGCCGCACGGCCAGCCGGCCGTCGCGCCGATGGGCGGCCGACTCGTCGGGGGCGGTCCGGTCGAAGGTCTGCGGCACCGCGGGCGGCTCGAGAAGGCAGTCGTCGCAGCCGGTCTCGGTCACCGGATGTGCGGGGTCGGCGCCCAGCAGCAGGGGTTCGAGACCGGAGTCGACCCCGGAGCGCGCGATGTCGGGCCGGCGCACCTCGACGCCGTGCCGGCGGGCATCCGCGGTGAGGGTCTGGGGTGAGTAGAACCCCATGGGCTGGGCCCGCAGCAGTGCCGCGAGGAACGCGGCGGGGTAGTGGAGCTTGAACCACGAGCTCGCGTAGACCAATAGGGCGAAGCTCGTCGAGTGGCTCTCGGCGAACCCGAAGTTCGCGAACGACTCGATCCGCCGGTAGATGTTGTCGGCCAGCTCGCCCGTGATCCCGTTGTCGGCCATCCCGGCGTAGAGCGTGTCGCGAAGCGAGGAGATCTTCTCCAACCCGCGCTTGGAGCCCATCGCCCGCCTGAGCAGATCGGCGTCCTCCGCCGAGCAGCCGCCCACGGCCATGGCCATCTGCATCAGCTGCTCCTGGAACAGCGGCACGCCGAGGGTGCGCTCGAGCACGGGCTTCAGCTTCGGGTGCATGTAGGTGATCGGTTCGGAACCGAGCTTGCGCCGGATGTACGGGTGGACGGCGCCGCCCTGGATCGGGCCGGGTCGGATCAGCGCGATCTCGACCACCAGGTCGTAGAACTTGCGAGGCTGCAGGCGCGGGAGGGTGCCCATCTGCGCCCGGCTCTCGACCTGGAACACGCCGATCGAGTCGGCCCGGCAGAGCATGTCGTAGACGCCCTGCTCTTCCTTCGGGATCGTGTCGAGGCTCCAGCGACGACCGGTCGCGGCCTCGACCAGATCCATCGTCTGGCTGAGGGCGGTCAGCATCCCGAGCCCCAGCAGGTCGAACTTCACCAGCCCCATCCAGGCGCAGTCGTCCTTGTCCCACTGCAGCACCGTGCGGTCCTCCATCCGCGCGTTCTCGATCGGGCAGACCTCACCGACCGGCCGGTCGGTGAGCACCATCCCCCCGGAGTGGATGCCCAGATGGCGGGGGAACTTCAGCACCTCGGTGGCCAAGCCGATCACCTCGGCCGGGATGTCGTGGTCGTCGCTCTCGACCATCGGGCCCCAGCGCTCGATCTGCTTCGACCAGGCGTCCTGCTGGCCGGCGCTGTGCCCGAGGGCCTTGGCCATGTCGCGCACGGCGAACTTGGGGCGGTACTGGATCACGTTCGCGACCTGGGCCGCATTACGCCGGCCGTACTTCGCGTAGACGTACTGGATGACCTCCTCCCGACGGTCGGAGTCGAAGTCGACGTCGATGTCCGGCTCCTCGTCGCGCATGCTGGAGAGGAAGCGCTCGAACGGCAGGTCGCGCGCGATCGCGTCGACCGCGGTGATGCCGAGCAGGTAGCAGACCGCCGAGTTCGCCGCCGACCCCCGGCCCTGGCAGAGGATGCCCCGGCTCTTGGCCTCGCGGACGATGTCGTAGACGATCAGGAAGTAGCCCGGGAAGTCTTTCATCTCGATGACGCCGAGCTCCTTCTCGATCCGCGCCAGATCGTCGGCCGAGGCGTTCGGGTACTTCTTCGGCACCGCCTCGAGCACGAGGGAGCGCAACCAGGTCATCGGTGTGTGGCCCTCGGGCACGGTCTGGCGGGGCAGCCGCGGCTTGGCCATCCGCAGCGGGAACGCGAGCTCGCGGGCCACCTCGACGGTGGTCGCGACCGCCCCGGGATAGCGGGCGAACCGACGGGCCATCTCGGCGCCCGAGCGCAGGTGGGCCGTCGGTGCGGCGGGCAGCCAGCCGTCGAGCTCGTCGAGGCTGCGCCGGGCTCGCACGGCCGCGATCGCCTGGGAGAGCCGGTGCTGACGGGGAGTCGCGTAGTGCACGTTGCCAGTGGCGACGGAGCGCAGGCCGCGGCGCTCGGCGAGGGCGGACAGCACGTCGTTGCGGGTGCTGTCGAGCGGATCGCCCCGGTCGGTCAGCTCGACGAGCACGTTGTCGCCGCCGAACAGGGCGACGAGCCGATCGATCTCGTGCAGCGCACCCTCGGCCCCCTCGACCTCGAGCGCCTGCCTGACCTGGCCCTTGCGGCAACCGGTCAGCACCATCAGCTCGCCCTGGGCCTCGGCGGCCAGCTGCTCGAGGTCGTAGAGCGGCCGACCCTTCTCGGCCTGGGGGGCGAGCTGGGCCGAGGTGATGGCGCCGGCCAGGCGGTGGTAGCCCTCCTTGCGACGGGCGAGCAGGAGCAGGTGGGAGCCCTCCGGATCGGGCACCCCGTTCTGCGGCTTGCTGAGGTCGAGCGACAGCTCGGCGCCGAAGATCGTGCCGACCTCGTGCTTCTCGGCGGCCTCGGCGAACCGCACCACGCCGTAGAAGCCGTCGTGATCGGTGAGGGCCAGCGCCTCCAGCCGGAGTCGCGCGGCCTCCTCGATCAACGACTCGGGGGAGGACGCCCCGTCGAGGAAGCTGAAGTTGGAGTGCGCGTGCAGCTCGGCGTAGGGCACGACCGGTCCGGTCTCGGCTGGCTCGGCCGGGCCTTCGGGGGCGTAGGGCGCGCGCTTGGCCGATTCGGTGACCCCGTCGCCGGGCGGCGGGCCCGGCCGGGTGCGCCCGGACAGCGCCTGCTCGAGCTCGGACCAGGGGATCGGCGGGTTGTTCCAGCCCATCAGCGATCACACCCCGTCGTGCCGCGGGCGTGGGGGCGGGCGTGGGGGCGCGGTGGGATGCGCGACTCAGTCATAGCGGGCCTCCGCCCACCACAGGCCTCGATCGAGCGCGAGCAACCAGGCGGTGCCGTCGGCGTCGACGATCTGCACGCGGTCGAGCCGGCGGGCCGACCGTGCATCCCACCAGCGTTCCTCGGTCGGCCAGGGCCCGGCCCAGGCGAGCAGGGTGCGCAGATCGCGATCGGACAGCGTCTCGGAGAACCGGACGGGCTCACCCAGGAGATCGCCCCGCTCGCCGACGTCGACGAGGTCGCCGCCCGCGGTCACGAGCAGCACCGGCCGGCGGATCTCGAACACCGTCGTCGGCAGCGGCGGCGGCAGGCTCCCGGGCCACGGGGCCGTCGCCGAGCCGGCTGAGGCACCAGCAGCCGCTTTTCCTCTGGTCGCCCCCTTCGCCGCGGCCGCCCCCCTGGCCGTCGTCGCCGTGCCCGGGGCGACCCCCGAGGCCCTCGCCGCGCCCGGGGCCACGCCGGCGGCCCTCGCCGCGCCCGAGGCCACCCCGGCCGCCCTTGCTGCAGACGTCCTCTTCGCCCCGCTCGCCGTCCTGGCCGAGGCGGTCGAGGCTCCAGCCGAGGCCACCGTCGCAGCCGACGCCGTCAGGGCCCCAGCCGAGGCCGCCGACGCCGCCGCAGCCGACGCCGCCGTGGCCCCAGCCGCCGCCGGCGCCCGATCGCCCCACGGCACCAGCACCTGCCGCTCGCGCGGAGAGCGCCCACCGCCGATGGAGGCGGTCAGCACCCCCTCGTGACCGACGATGCTCTGCACCCGGGCGAGCCCGTGGTGGATCCGCTCGTCCGATCCGCTGCCCCACAGCCCCGTCTCGTGGGCCGAACTGTCGTCCACCGTCTCGGCGATCAGCCGCACCCGCTCCACCGGGGCCGAGAGCGCGCTCTCGATCGTGCTGCCACCCTGGAGCTGCCAGCGCACGCGGTCGACCACGTCGGTCGAGCTGAACCAGCGCGGATGCAGCCAGCTGCGTTCCCGCACCTCGCCCCGTTCGGTGCGGATCTCCACGATCAGCTCGGTGCAGACCAGCCGGGCCGCCATCAGTTCGTCCACGAACCGGTCGGCCGCGGCCCTGAGGCTGAACACGATCTGGTCGATGCGCTCCAGCGGCGGCTCGAAGGCGTTGAGACTCTCCTTGACCTGCGGCGGGATGCGCGGCACGACCCGCTGCGGGTCGGCACCGCGCGCCCGGGTGTGTGCTCGCGCGCCCGCCTCGCCGAACCGTGAACGCACGTCCTCCTCGGGCAGTGCCGCGAAGTCGCCGAGGGTGCGGATGCCCAGCCGCCACAGCAGCAGGGCGAGTTCCTCCTCCTGCAGCAGCTCGAGGGGAAGGCCGGAGAGGAACTCGGCCGATCGCTCCTCCGGCACGATGCGGATGAGGTCCCGTCCGGGCAGCCGGGCCGCCTGGTCGGCCGCGAACAGGCCGTCGGCGACCCCGACCCGTGCATCCGTCACCCCGAGCTCGGCGAAGCGCTCGAGGAACGCCAGCGCCGCGGCGTGCTCGTCGCCGTAGAAGCGCGCGGGGCCTCTGGCCCGGAGGGCGCAACTGCCGGCGCGCATGACCTGCACGTTCGGGCTCATCTCCTCCAGGGCGGAGATGAGCGGCTCGAAGGCCCGGTTGACCTGCACCGGATCGTGCTCGAAGTCCTTCAGCTGCGGGCAGCGCGCCTGGGCCTCGCGGATCCGCAACCCCCGGCGCACCCCGGCGGACCGCGCGGTCTCGGAGCAGGCGTAGACGATCCCCTTCTCGATCACCGCGATCGGCGCATCCGGCGACACCCCTTCGGCGGCCGCCGTGGCCAGCACCGGCCAGTCGGGGCACCACACCACCATGGTGCGGGTGGCCGGGCCCCGGGCGCCCGCCCCGGTCATCCCGCCACTCCGCATCCCGCCACTCCGCATCCTGCCGCCGCTCATCCCGCGACCCCCTGGAGGAGTCGCGACCGAGCGCCGGACCGATGGGTGCGGCGCGCGTCGATCGTCTCGTCGACCCCGGCGCCGGCGACGGCCCCGCCCCCCGCAGCCGCACCCGCACCCGCACCCGCACCGGCGCCGGCCACCGCACCCGCACCCGCGAGCTCGACCACGGGCCGGAACGCCTCCGACCCGTCCGGCAACCACAGCCGCCCCCGCCGCGGCCGCCCCGAACCCGCCCGCGCCGTGACCGACACGGTCGCCTGCCGCCCGGCGAGGTAGCCGTGGCCCGAGCCGATGCCGGCCCACGAACTCTCGGTCACCCGCAGCGTCGCCTCGCTCTGCGGCCAGTCGCCCAGCACGATCAAGGTCGCGTCACGCTGCCGGATGCGCGCCTGCAGCCGGGCGACCGCCCCGTCGGAGACCCGGCCGGGCACCCGGGTGACCACGACCCCCACCACGTCGGCCATCGCCGCCGTGACGCTCAACCACTCCTCGCCCGGATGCGGGACCAGAGCGAGCCGGTCGAGATCGATGCCGAACCGCGAGGCCGCCTCGATGCCGAAATCGGGCAGGCCGACCACGCCGCACCACACGCCGTCGGCCGACGGCCCGGCCATCATCGCCATCAGCAGCGCGGTCGAGCTCTCGACCGAGTACGCCGACCCGGCCCGCAGGCTCCCGCCCGGCAGAAGGGGGGCGAGCGCCGGATGCGTACGGATCGCCCGCGTGTCGAGTTTGGTGGCCTGCATGGCCTGGATGCGGGACTGCAGCGCACGGATCTCCTCCGCCGCGGAGGCGGCGGGGGAGAGGCTGAGAGCGGCATCCGTCATGCCCTCATATTCGAACACATGTTCGAATATGTCAACCGGGCCGAACGCTCCGTGGGCGATGTCGGAGCCGTGCCCTAGGGTCGAAGAATGAGCGTAATCCCACCCGCTGACAGCCCCCGCACTCCGACGCCGATCGACCTCGTCGCCGAGCGCTGGGTCGACACCCTGGTCGAGCTCGAACCGGTGATCGGCACCTACATCGGCCGCACCGAGGTGGGCGGCCGATTCGGCGACCTCTCGCCCGAGGGGCACGAGCGCTACACCGCCGCGGTCTCCGCCGTGCTGGCCGAGCTCGCCGCCACCGAACCCCTCGACGAGGTCGACGAGGTCACCAGAACCGATCTCACGAACGAGCTCGACCTCACCCTCGCGAGCGCCGAGGCCCGGCTGCACCTGCGCGATCTCAACGTGATCGACTCGCCCAGCCAGCACATCCGCGAGGTCTTCGATCTCATGCCCACGGCGACCGTCGGCGACTGGGAGACGGTGGCGACGCGCCTCGGTGCGGTGCAGGAGGCCCTCGACGGCTACATCCTCACCCTCCGGGAGGGCATCAGGGAGGGAGTCACCCCGGCTCGCCGTCAGGTCGAGGAGGTGCTGGAGCAGGCCCGCAAGAACGCCGGTCCGGAGAGCTTCTTCGCCGAGTTCGCCGCCGGCGCCGCCACCACCGGCGAGGGTGGCGAGACCGGAGACCTGCCCTCCTCCGTTCGCCGGGAGCTCGAGCGGGGCGCCGCCGAGGCCGCGGAGGCCTACTCGCGCTTCGCCCGCTTCCTCACCGACGAACTGGCCCCCGCGGCCACCGAGGAGGATGCGGTGGGCCGCGAGATCTACGCCCTCCAGTCGCGCCGCTTCCTCGGCGCCACGATCGACCTCGACGAGACCTATGAATGGGGCATCGACGAACTGAGCCGCATGGTGAGGGAGCAGGAGACGATCGCCGAGGAGATCCTGCCCGGGGCCACGGTCGAGGAGGCCATCGCCTTCCTCGACGGCGACCCGGCCCGCAAGCTGCACGGCACCGACGCCCTGAAGGCCTGGATGCAGGAGACCAGCGACCGCGCGATCGCCGAGCTCGGGGCCACCCACTTCGACATCCCCGACGAGATCCGGGCGCTGGAGTGCATGATCGCCCCCACCCACGAGGGCGGCATCTACTACACCGGCCCCACCGACGACTTCTCGCGCCCGGGCCGCATGTGGTGGTCGGTGCCCGACGGGGTGACCGAGTTCGACACCTGGCGCGAGCTCACGACGGTGTACCACGAGGGCGTCCCCGGTCACCACCTGCAGATCGGGCAGGCCGTCTACAACCGCGGCACGCTCAACACCTGGCGTCGCCAGCTCGCCGGCACGAGCGGCCACGCCGAGGGCTGGGCCCTGTACGCCGAACGGCTGATGGAGGAGCTGGGCTACCTCGACGACCCCGCCGACCGGCTCGGCATGCTCGACGGGCAGCGGATGCGCGCGGCCCGGGTCGTGCTCGACATCGGCGTGCACCTGAAGAAGCCCCGCCTCGACGGCCAGGGGGTGTGGGATGCGGACTACGCGCTCGAATTCATGCGCCGCAACGTGAACATGGACGACGCGTTCATCCGTTTCGAGGTCAACCGCTACCTCGGCTGGCCCGGCCAGGCGCCGTCCTACAAGGTCGGGCAGCGGATCTGGGAGGAGATCCGCGACACCCTGCGCGATCGCGAGCAGCAGGCGTTCTCGTCGAAGGAGTTCCACCGCCGCGCGCTCGACCTCGGCGGCGTCGGGCTCGACACCCTCCGGGCGGTGATGCTCGGGTGAGGCAGCCAATTACTCGACAAATGGTCATATTCTTGTCAAGTGGTCCGATCGACTGACTTTCTTCGCGGTCCAGTGCATGTGACCTGCCCGCGGTGCGAGCATGCCGTCACGGTCCCGGATATCACGCGTGCTCACTACACGTGCCAGTTCTGCACGCACTCCCGCCGCGCTGATCATTCTGACGACTGGTGGTGTGCCGAACACCGGCAATGGGAGCGATCTCTAATCAACGCCGAACCCGATCGTCGGATCCGAGCTCATCTCCGATTCGCGTGCAGCACCTGTGGGATACGTAAAGAGCGCGTCGAGGTGCGACGTCGAGACACGATACAGAGAACCGGGGATGGCACCTGCCTCTGCCTCAATGAACGGCGCCTCATCGCAGCCCACTGGATGGATGTGAGCGACCCGGCGACCGACAACTCCCGCGACCCGGTGCTCGGTCTGCGCTACTGGCTCGCAACGCCCGTAGGCGGGCATGTGCTCTGGGCCGCTAACACCTCCCACCTCGACTATCTCCACGACGTCATCACTCACAGCGCCTCTCGTGCTCCCACGGGCCTGGTGTCCAGACTGCCGGAGTGGATGCTGAGCCGGAGGCGTCGCTCCGACGTGCTGCGGGGCTTGGAACGCCTGAGTCGACTGGCGGAGGAGTCACTCTGAGAAAGCATGTCTCTCTCCGGTAGCCTCGAGACGATGGTTCATTCAGCACGCTCCCCGTACGAGCTGACCGCCGGGTCGGCCCTCGACGACCTGCATCCGTCACTGCGGCGGTACGTCAGCGCCGTCCCGGCGGGGCACCGGGGCTACGGCTCGGGCGTCTTCGAGGTGGCGGGCACACCCCGACGGTGGTTGAGACCCCTCATCGCCCTCGTCTCGCCGTGGACGGGGTTGTTCCCCGACTGGGAGACGAACGTCCCCTTCACCGTGGTCAACGCCCCGCTCACCGACCGCGAGGGCCGCACGGCCGTGATCGCGGTGCGGCGGTTCCACTTCTCCCGCGGGGTCCGCACCATGGTCGACGCGATCACCGCCGAGAACCCCGGCCGCGACGGGCTCACCGATCACCTGGGGATCGACCGTCGTTTCCGCATCCGCCTCCGGAGCACGGTCATCCGGGGAGAGTTCCACCTCGACTCCACCGCCGTCGAGGTCCGGGTGGGCCGCCAGCACTTCCGACTGCCGCAAGCGCTCGCGCCCCGGCTCGCCCTGGTCGAGCGCTTCGACGACGCGGCCCGTGGGGGAGAGGGCGCCCAGCGCGTCACGGTCACCCTCACCGCGCCCGTGCTCGGCCTGCTCTACCAGTACACCGGCACCTTCTCCTATGAGGTGCGGCCCGAGGCCACGGAGGAGCCGGGAGCCGAGACAGCAGACACCGCAGGCACACCGGGAGCGACCGGCGCGACCGGCCAGACCCGCCCCACCGGCACCCCAGACACTCCCGGCACCCCCGCCGACCCGACGTCGACCAGGCCGGCCGAGTGACCGCGGGCTCGCGCGAGCGCATCGTCCTGGCCGGCGCCAGCGGTTTCATCGGCACCCGTATCGCGGAGTCCTTCCGAGCCGAGGGCGCCGAGGTCCTGTTGATCGGGCGCTCCGGGCCGGATGCGCGGTGGGGCGACACCGACGCCATCACCGCACTGGTCGACGGCGCCGTCCTCCTGGTCAATCTCGCCGGCAAGAGCGTGAACTGCCGGTACACGCCGGAGAACCGCGCCGAGATCTTCCGGTCACGGGTCGACACCACCCGCGAGCTGCACGCCGCCGTCTCCCGCGCGGCGAACCCGCCGCCGCTCTGGCTCAACTCCTCGACCGCGACGATCTACCGCCACGCCGACGACCGGCCGATGACGGAGTCGACCGGCGAGCTCGGCGAGGGCTTCTCGGTGAACGTCGCCACCACGTGGGAGGAGGAGTTCTTCCACGGCGACCTGCCCGGCACCCGCCGGGTGGCGCTCCGAATGGCGATCGTGCTGGGCGACGGCAGCGCCCTGGCGCCGATCCGCGCCCTCGCCCGGGCGGGCCTCGGCGGCCCGCAGTTCGACGGGCGCTGGCCGGCGAACCGCGCCCGCCTGGCCGCCGGCACCTACCACCGCTACCGACCCGGCTCCCGCGGAGGGCGGCAGCACTTCAGCTGGGTTCACCTGGACGACGTGGTCGGCGCCATCCGCTTCCTCCGTGAGCATCCCGAGCTCGACGGGCCCGTCAACGTCTCGGCTCCGGCACCCACCGACAACCGCACCTTCATGGCATCGGTACGCCGGGCAGTCGGGGCGAGGGCCGGCCTGCCGACGTGGCGCTGGATGCTCGAGGTCGGCTCCGCCCTCATCCGCACCGAGACCGAGCTGGTGCTGAAGAGCCGGTGGGTGCTGCCCGAGCGGCTCGAGGCGGCCGGCTTCGAGTTCCGCTTCCGCGACCACGAGTCCGCCCTGGCCGACATCATCGTCCCCCGCTCCGCTCGGCCCCGATCCACGTTCGAGGAATGCTGAGAACGGTCTCGACGTTGATATGAACAGGGCTGAAAGCACGGCTTGCCGTGCGCCCGGAGCGCTAGCTAGACTAGAGCGTCACTCTTGTGACTTCCATCCGCCTGCCAGTCGCGGAAAACACACGAATGCACCACCCGCGACCGGCCCGAACTATGTCCACAACGGAGCAACCACTACATGACAATCGCAACGACCGAAAAGGCAACCAAGCAGGTCGCCATCAATGACATCGGATCTGCTGAAGACTTCCTCGCCGCGGTCGAAAAGACTCTGAAATTCTTCAACGACGGAGACCTCATCGAGGGTGTCGTCGTGAAGATCGACCGCGACGAGGTCCTCCTCGACGTCGGTTACAAGACGGAGGGCGTCATCCCTTCGCGTGAACTTTCCATCAAGCACGATGTCGACCCCACCGAGGTCGTCCAGGTCGGCGACAGCGTCGAGGCTCTCGTTCTCCAGAAGGAGGACAAGGAAGGCCGCCTCATCCTGTCGAAGAAGCGCGCTCAGTACGAGCGTGCGTGGGGCGACGTCGAGAAGATCAAGGATGCCGACGGCGTCGTGACCGGTTCGGTCATCGAGGTCGTCAAGGGCGGCCTGATCGTCGACATCGGACTCCGTGGCTTCCTCCCGGCTTCGCTGATCGAGCTCCGCCGCGTCCGCGACCTGACCCCGTACCTGGGCCAGGAGATCGAGGCCAAGATCCTCGAGCTCGACAAGAACCGCAACAACGTGGTCCTGTCGCGTCGCGCGCTGCTGGAGCAGACCCAGTCCGAGAGCCGCACCACCTTCCTCAACAACCTCCAGAAGGGGCAGGTCCGCAAGGGCGTCGTCTCGTCGATCGTCAACTTCGGTGCGTTCGTCGACCTGGGCGGCGTCGACGGTCTGGTCCACGTCTCCGAGCTCTCCTGGAAGCACATCGAGCACGCCTCCGAGGTCGTCGAGGTGGGCCAGGAGGTCACCGTCGAGATCCTCGAGGTCGACCTCGACCGCGAGCGCGTGTCGCTCTCGCTCAAGGCCACCCAGGAAGACCCGTGGCAGGTGTTCGCCCGTACCCACGCCATCGGCCAGGTCGCGCCTGGAAAGGTCACCAAGCTGGTGCCGTTCGGTGCGTTCGTCCGCGTCGCCGAGGGCATCGAGGGTCTGGTGCACATCTCCGAGCTCTCCGGCAAGCACGTCGAGCTCGCCGAGCAGGTCGTGTCGGTCGGCGACGAGGTCTTCGTCAAGGTCATCGACATCGACCTCGAGCGTCGCCGCATCAGCCTCTCGCTGAAGCAGGCGAACGAGGGCGTCGACCCCGAGGGCACCGAGTTCGACCCGGCGCTCTACGGCATGCTCACCGAGTACGACGACCAGGGCAACTACAAGTTCCCCGAGGGCTTCGACCCGGAGACGAACGAGTGGAAGGAAGGCTTCGACACCCAGCGCGAGGCTTGGGAGCAGCAGTACGCCGAGGCTCAGGCCCGGTGGGAGGCTCACAAGAAGCAGGTCGCCACGTCGAACGCCGACGCCGCCGCCAGCGACATCCCCGCGGGTTCGTCCTCGTTCTCGAGCGAGTCGGCCGGCGCGGGTACCCTCGCCGACGACGAGACCCTCGCCGCACTGCGCGAGAAGCTCAGCTCGAACAACTAGTCGTTCTGCAGCACAGCACCACAGGAAGGCCGTCCCGCAGGGGGCGGCCTTCCGCCATTCCCGGCGCCATTACCAGGGCCCGACTCCGAGCATCGGCCACCGCTAGCATGGGCACGTGTTCGTCATCGCAGTGACCGGCGGAATCGGTGCCGGCAAGTCCACCGTCGCCGGCCGTCTCCGCGAGCTCGGAGCCGTCGTCGCCGACGCCGACAAGCTCGCCCGCGAGGCGGTCGAACCCGGCACCCCCGGCCTCGCCGCGATCGCCGAGCGGTTCGGCCCGACCGTCATCGCCGCCGACGGCACCCTCGACCGGGCCGCGCTCGGAGCCATCGTCTTCGCCGACGAGGAGGCGCGGCGCGATCTGAACGCGATCACGCATCCGGCCGTGCACGACTTGACGGTGCAGCGCATCCGCGAGGCCGGCGAGGCGGATGCGCACGCGGTCTTCGTCTACGACGTGCCGCTGCTGGTCGAGTCGGGAGGGCGCCGCGGCGGCCTGTTCGAGTACGTGATCGCGGTCGAGGCCCCCGAGGCGCAGCGGCTCGAACGGCTGATGACCCTGCGCGGCATGTCCCGTGAGGAGGCCGAGCGGCGCATCGCCTCCCAGGCCAGCGACGAGGAGCGCCGCGCTCTGGCCGACGTCGTCGTCGACTCCAGCGGGACCGTGGCGGAGACCCTCGCCCAGGTCGACGCGATCTGGCCCACCCTCGTCGACCGCGCGATCGCCTCCCGATGACCGGCATCGACCTCAACGCCGACCTCGGCGAGTCCTACGGAGCCTGGACCCTCGGCGACGACCGCGCCCTGCTCGAGATCGTGACCAGCGCCAACGTGGCCTGCGGTTTCCACGCGGGCGACCCCAGCATCCTGCTGCAGACCGCACGCCTGGCCGCGTCGCGCGGTGTGGCCGTCGGTGCCCAGGTCTCCTACCCCGATCTCCGCGGCTTCGGCCGTCGCGACCTCGACCTGCCCCTGGACGACCTGATGGCCGACGTGGTCTACCAGCTCGGCGCCCTGCAGGGCATCGCGACCGCCGCGGGCACCCGGGTGCGCTACGTCAAGCCGCACGGAGCCCTCTACAACCGGATCGCCCGGGACGAGGACCAGGCCTCCGCCGTGGTGGCCGCCGTCGTCGCGGTCGACCCCGGGCTCGCCCTCGTCGGGCTGCCCGACTCCGAGGTCGCCCGCATCGCCGATGCCGAGGGTCTGCGCTTCGTGCCCGAGGCCTTCGCCGACCGGGCCTACCGGCCCGACGGCTCCCTGGTGCCGCGCAGCGAGCCCGGTGCCGTGCTCCACGACCCCGGCGAGATCGCCGAGCGGATGCGGAGGCTGGCCACCGAGGGCGTCGTCACGACGATCGACGGCGGCGAGATCGCCCTCTCGGCCGAGACGATCTGCGTGCACGGCGACACGCCCGGCGCGGTCACGATCGCCCAGGCCGTGCGGGCCGCGCTCGAGGAGACCGGACTCGCGATCGCCCCGTTCGCGGGCCGCTGAGCGGGCGGTCGGAGCGTTCGGGCGGCGGGCGGCAGGTGATGCGGTCGACGGCGGGGGAGCCGGAGCCTCGGCAGGGGGTATCGGGGGAGCCGACGCCCGGTGGCCACGCGCCGAAGAGCCACGCACCGGGCAGCCCCGCGACAGACAGCCACGCGCCCGGCAGCCCCGCGCCGAGCAGCTCTCCCCTCCGCCTCCTTCCCGCGGGCGAGTCCGCGGTGCTGATCGAGCTGACGGAGGCGCACGCCGTGCTCGCGCTCTACGAAGCCCTCCGCGCCGACACTCCGCCCTGGGTCGTGGAGCTCGTACCCGCAGCCCGGACGATCCTCGTCGTCTACGACCGCCGCCGCGTGTCCCGCGCCGGGGTCGAACAGTGGATGCGCGGCGCGGCTTCGCGCCCCGGGTCACGATCCGGTTCGATTGCCGCACCCGCCACCCCGGCGCAGGCAGCGTTCGAGTCTGCACCCCGAACCGCGGCCCCAACGGCGGCAGCCCAGACCGGATCCGAAGCGATCGAGCTGCCCGTGCGCTACGACGGCCCCGACCTGCCGGAGCTCGCGGACGCGCTGGGCCTGACAGTCGAAGCCCTCATCCGGGCCCACACCGCGACGTCCTGGCAGGCCGCGTTCATCGGCTTCGCCCCCGGCTTCGCCTACCTCGCAGCCGACTCGTTCCCCTTCGACATCCCTCGCCGGGTCGTACCCCGCACCGCCGTCCCGGCCGGGTCGGTTGCCCTGGCCGCCGGCTACTGCGGGGTCTACCCCCGCGAGTCGCCGGGCGGCTGGCAGCTGATCGGCACGACCGACGCGACGCTGTGGGACCCGTCGCGATCGCAGCCGGCCCTCCTCGCCCCCGGCACCCGCGTGAGGTTCGTGCGTGTCGGCTGAGCGGCCCGGGCGCACCGCGCCGGCCCTGACGATCGTGGCCACCGGGCCGCTCGCCCTGCTGCAGGATGCCGGTCGACCGGGGTCGGCGCACCTCGGCGTCCCCGCATCCGGAGCCGCCGACCGGAGCGCCTACGAGGCAGCCAACCGGCTGGTCGGCAACCGCGCGGGAGCGGCGTGCGTCGAGACCGTGTTCGGCGGACTCGTCGTCCGGGCGCTCCGGCCCGTGTTCGCGGCGGTCACCGGCGCTCCCGTCGACGTGACCGTGAGGACGGCCGGAGGCGCGCGCACGGTCGTCCATCCGGCCGGATACTCGTTCCTGCTGGCGGCGGGTGACGAGCTCTCGCTCGGGGTGCCCGCGCACGGACTCCGGAACTACCTGGCGGTGCGCGGAGGGATCGATGCCCATTGGGTTCTCGGCTCGCGCTCGGCCGACGTGCTGAGCGGACTCGGCCCCGCCGCGCTCGCCAAGGGGACCGTGCTGTCGACCGCGGGGGAGGAGGAGGGATGGCCGGCGGCCGAGAACCTCGTCCCCGGCCCGGAGCGGTCCGAGCTCGACCCGGTCTGCCGGCTGGTCGCGACGCCGGGGCCACGATCGGACTGGTTCGGCGAGTCGGGCGTCCGCGTCTTGGAGGACTCGGTCTGGACCGTCAGTGCCGACTCGAACCGGGTCGGCGTCCGGCTCACCGCCGATCGGGGCCTCGATCGGCTCGCCCGATTCGCGGAGGTCGAACTGCCGTCCGAGGGCATGGTGGCCGGGGCGGTCCAGGTGCCCCCGAGCGGGATGCCGGTGCTGTTCCTGCGTGATCACCCGGTGACCGGGGGCTATCCGGTGATCGCGGTGCTGACCGAGGCATCCGTCGACCGGCTCGCACAGCTGCGGCCCGGGGACCCGGTCGGGATCACCCTCGCCGAGACGCGCGCCAAGCCGGTCCAGCCGGTCTAGCCGAACAGCATCGCGGCTTCCTCGTACCGGTGCTGCGGCACGGTCTTGAGCTTGCCGAGCGCGTCGCCGAAGCCCACGGTCACGATGTCGGTGCCGCGCAGCGCCACCATCTCGCCCCAGGCGCCCTCCTCGACGATGTCGGAGGCGGCCATCCCGAGCCGGGTGGCGAGCACCCGGTCGTAGGCCGTCGGCACGCCGCCGCGCTGGATGTGCCCGAGCGTCGTGGCGCGGGTCTCGATGCCGGTGAGCTCCTCGATCATCGGGGCGAGCCGCTCGCCGATGCCGCCGAGGCGGGGGCGGCCGAAGGCGTCGAGTCCGCGCTCGGAGTGGGCGTCGTCGGCGTGGTCCGGTGTGAAGCCCTCGGCCACGACGACAAGGGGCGCGCGCCCTCGGGCGGCGGCGCTCAGCACCCACTCGGCGACCTGCTCCAGGCTCGTCTTCTGCTCCGGGATGAGGATGGCGTGCGCCCCCGCGGCCATGCCCGAGTGCAGCGCGATCCAGCCCACGTGACGGCCCATCACCTCGGCGACCATGCAGCGGCTGTGCGAGTCGCCCGTCGTGCGGAGCCGGTCCATCGCCTCGGTGGCGATCTCGACCGCGGTGTCGAAGCCGAAGGTGTAGTCGGTGGCGTCGAGGTCGTTGTCGACCGTCTTGGGCACGCCGACGATCTTGAGTCCGGCATCCGTCAGCCGCTTGGCGGCGGCCAGCGTGCCTTCGCCGCCGATCGCCATGATCGCGTCGATGCCGAGGTCGTCGAGGGTCTGCTGGATGCGCTCCGGGCCGCCGTTGCCCTCGAAGGGGTTGGTGCGCGAGGTGCCGAGGATGGTGCCGCCCTGCTTGGCGATGCCGCGCACGTCGCTGCGCTCGAGCGGGCGCACGTCGCCGGCGACGACCCCGCGCCATCCGTCCTTGAACCCGACGAACTCCTGGCCGTGGATCTCCGTGCCCTTGAGCACCGCGCCGCGGATGACGGCGTTCAGACCGGGGCAGTCGCCGCCGCTGGTGAGGATTCCGATTCGCATGATGTCTGCCTCGTGATGGTGGTGGTGAGGTGAGGGACGCTCGGCATGACGCTCTGAGCGAGCACCGGCCCGGGTGTCGGTGGCTCTCCCTAAACTTATTGCATGGAACCCACTCGCTCTGTCCACCCGTTCGAGGTCGTCAGTGAATACACCCCGAGTGGCGACCAGCCCGCCGCGATCGCCGAGCTGGCGGGCCGCATCAACGCCGGTGAGACGGATGTGGTGCTGCTGGGCGCGACCGGTACCGGTAAGTCCGCCACCACCGCGTGGCTGATCGAACAGGTGCAGCGGCCCACGCTGGTGCTCGCGCACAACAAGACGCTGGCGGCCCAGCTGGCCAACGAGTTCCGCGAGCTGATGCCCAACAACGCGGTCGAGTACTTCGTGTCGTACTACGACTACTACCAGCCCGAGGCCTACGTTCCGCAGACCGACACATTCATCGAGAAAGACTCCTCGGTCAACGCCGAGGTCGAGCGGCTCCGGCACTCCACCACGAACTCGCTGCTGAGCCGGCGCGACGTGGTCGTGGTCTCCACCGTGTCCTGCATCTACGGCCTGGGCACGCCCGAGCAGTACCTCAACGCGATGATGGCGCTGCAGGTCGGCCAGCACGTCGACCGCGACTGGCTGATCCGCCGGTTCGTGTCGATGCAGTACCAGCGCAACGACGTCGACTTCTCCCGCGGCAACTTCCGGGTGCGCGGCGACACCATCGAGATCATCCCGATGTACGAAGAGCTCGCCATCCGCATCGAGATGTTCGGCGACGAGATCGAGGGGCTCTACAGCCTGCATCCGCTCACCGGCGACATCGTGAAAAAGCTCGACAGCGTCTCCGTGTTCCCCGGCTCGCACTACGTCGCCGACACCAACGTCATGCACCGGGCGATCGAGACCATCCAGACCGAGCTGCACGACCGGCTCACCGAGCTCGAGCGCGAGGGCAAGCTCCTCGAGGCCCAGCGGTTGCGGATGCGGACGACCTTCGACCTCGAGATGATGCAGCAGATCGGCTTCTGCTCCGGCATTGAGAACTACTCGCGCCACATCGACGCCCGGGCTCCCGGCGAGGCGCCGCACTGCCTGCTCGATTACTTCCCGGACGACTTCCTGGTCGTGATCGACGAGTCGCACGTCACCGTGCCGCAGATCGGCGCCATGTACGAGGGCGACTCCTCGCGCAAGCGCACCCTGGTCGACCACGGCTTCCGGCTGCCCAGCGCGCTCGACAACCGACCGTTGAAGTGGAACGAGTTCAAGGAGCGGGTCGGCCAGACCGTCTACCTCTCGGCGACCCCCGGCCGCTACGAGATGGGGATCGCCGACGGCGTGGTCGAGCAGATCATCCGCCCCACGGGCCTCATCGACCCGGCGCTGATCGTGAAGCCCTCCAAGGGCCAGATCGACGACCTGCTCGAGGAGATCCGCATCAGGGCGGCCCGCGACGAGCGCGTGCTGGTCACGACGCTGACCAAGAAGATGGCCGAAGAGCTCACCGACTTCCTCACCGAGGCCGGCGTGCGGGTGCGCTACCTGCATTCGGATGTCGACACGCTGCGACGGGTCGAGCTCCTGACCGAGCTGCGCGCGGGCGTCTACGACGTCCTGGTCGGCATCAACCTGCTGCGTGAGGGCCTCGACCTGCCCGAGGTGTCGCTGGTCGCGATCCTCGACGCCGACAAGGAGGGCTTCCTCCGCTCGTCGACCTCGCTCATCCAGACCATCGGTCGTGCCGCGCGGAACGTCTCGGGCGAGGTGCACATGTACGCCGACAAGATGACCGACTCGATGCGGCTCGCGATCGAGGAGACCGACCGTCGTCGCGAGAAGCAGGTGGCCTACAACACCCTGCACGGCATCGACCCGCAGCCGCTGCGCAAGAAGATCGCCGACATCACCGAGGCCCTGGCCCGCGAGGGCGCCGACACGGCCGACCTGCTGCGCGAGCGTTCCGGCCGGGGCAAGAAGAGCCCCACGCCGAACCTCCGCCGCGAGGGCATCGCCGCGCAGGGCGCGAACGACCTCGAGTCGATCATCGCCGACCTCAACGGCCAGATGCTCGAGGCGGCCGCCGAGCTCAAGTTCGAGCTCGCGGGCCGTCTGCGCGACGAGGTCTCCGAGCTCAAGCGCGAGCTCCGCCAGATGGAGAAGGCCGGCCACATCAGCTGATCGCCGCCGGTGACGCCCGGCTCCCGATCCCGCCCAGAGCGTAATCGGGAGCCGGTGTCGGTGGGTCGACATAGACTTTCGAGGTGTCGATTTCGAGCGTAGATTCCTTTGATTCCGTGGCCCCCGGGGTGCACGATCCGCTGAGCGCACTGCGCCATGGTTCGAGCGGAAAGCTGAGTGTCCACGGCGCCCGCGTGCACAACCTGCGCGACGTCGACATCGAGATCCCGCGCGACTCGATGGTCGTCTTCACCGGGCTCTCCGGGTCCGGCAAGTCGAGCCTCGCGTTCGACACGATCTTCGCCGAGGGGCAGCGCCGGTACGTCGAGAGCCTCAGCGCCTACGCCCGCCAGTTCCTCGGTCAGGTCGACCGGCCCGACGTCGATTTCATCGAGGGCTTGAGCCCCGCGGTGTCGATCGACCAGAAGTCGACCAACCGCAACCCGCGCTCGACGGTCGGCACGATCACCGAGATCTACGACTACATGCGTCTGCTCTGGGCGCGCATCGGCATCGCGCACTGTCCGATCTGCGGTGAGCGCATCTCGGCGCAGACCGTGCAGCAGATCGCCGACCAGCTGATGGAGCTGGAGCCGCGGGTGCGCTACCAGATCCTCAGCCCGGTCGTCTCGCAGAAGAAGGGCGAGTTCGTCGACCTCTTCAAAGAGCTCTCGGCCAGCGGCTACTCGCGCGCGATCGTCGACGGCGAGATGATCCAGCTCACCGAGCCGCCGAAGCTCAAGAAGCAGTTCAAGCACGACATCTCGGTCGTCGTCGACCGGCTCGTCGCCGGGCCCGAGATCCTCGGCCGGCTGACCGACTCGCTCGAGACCGCACTGCGGCTCACCGACGGCCTGGTGCAGATCAACTACGTCGACGAGAACGGGCCGGATGCCTGGCAGACCTTCTCCGAGAAGCTCAGCTGCCCGAACCAGCACCCGATCCAGCTGACCGAGATCGAGCCGCGCACCTTCTCCTTCAACGCCCCCTTCGGGGCCTGCCCCGAGTGCTCCGGCCTCGGTACCCGGATGTCCGTCGACCAGGACCTCCTGCTCGGCGACGAAGACCTGAGCATCAACGACGGCGTCATCATCCCCTGGACCACGCAGGGCAAGGGCCTGTTCCAGTACTACGAGAAGCTGCTCGACGGCCTCGCCCGCGACCTCTCCTTCTCGCTCGACACGCCGTGGAAGAAGTTGAAGCCCGACGTGCAGGAAGCGATCCTCCGCGGCAACAACTTCGAGGTGAAGGTGAAGTGGAAGAACCGGTACGGCCGTGAGATGAGCTACACCTCCGGCTTCGAGGGCGTCATGCCCTACATCGAGCGCCAGTTCCTCCAGGCCGAGTCCGACTCGCAGCGCCAGCGCTGGGGCGAGTACCTCCGCGAGGTGCCGTGCCCGGTGTGCGACGGCAAGCGGCTGAAGCCCGAGGTGCTCGCGGTGACCGTCAACGAGCTGAGCATCGCCGACGTCGCCGGGCTCAGCCTGAGCGACGCCCAGCAGTTCATGGGCACCCTGGTGCTCACCGAGCGCGAGTCGATGATCGCGGCCCAGGTGCTCCGCGAGATCCGGGCCCGCCTCGACTTCCTGATCGAGGTCGGTCTCAGCTACCTCGACCTGGCGCGAGCCGCCGGGTCGCTGTCCGGCGGCGAGGCCCAGCGCATCCGTCTGGCCACCCAGATCGGTTCGGGTCTCACCGGCGTGCTCTACGTGCTCGACGAGCCCTCGATCGGGCTGCACCAGCGCGACAACCGCCGGCTGATCGACACCCTCGTCAAGCTCAAGAGCCTCGGCAACACCCTGATCGTCGTCGAGCACGACGAAGACACGATCCGCACCGCCGACTGGATCGTCGACATCGGACCGGGCGCCGGCGTCAACGGCGGCCGCGTGGTGCACTCGGGCGGGTACGAGGAGCTCCTCGCGAACACGGAGTCGCTCACGGGCGACTACCTCTCGGGGCGCAAGTCGATCGAGCTCCCGAAGAAGCGTCGGTCGATCGACCGCAAGCGGATGATCACGGTCGTCGGCGCCGAGGCCAACAACCTCAAGAACGTCTCGGCCGACTTCCCGCTCGGCACCCTCACCGCCGTCACCGGGGTGAGCGGGTCGGGCAAGTCGTCCCTGGTGAACGACATCCTCTACCGGGTGCTCGCCAACCAGTTGAACGGTGCGCGGAAGCTGCCGGGCAAGCACAAGCGGGTGACCGGGCTCGAGAACCTCGACAAGGTCGTGCACGTCGACCAGAACCCGATCGGGCGCACCCCGCGCTCGAACCCGGCGACCTACACCGGGGTCTTCGACCGCATCCGTACGCTCTTCTCGGAGACCGCGGAGGCGAAGGCGCGGGGGTACCTGCCCGGCCGGTTCAGCTTCAACGTCAAGGGCGGCCGCTGCGAGGCCTGCTCGGGCGACGGCACGATCAAGATCGAGATGAACTTCCTGCCCGACGTGTACGTGGCCTGCGAGGTCTGCGGGGGAGCACGGTACAACCGCGACACCCTCAGCGTGCACTACAAGGGCAAGAACATCGCCGAGGTGCTCGACATGCCGATCTCCGAGGCCGCCGACTTCTTCGAGCCGATCTCGGCCATCCACCGCTTCCTCAAGACCCTGGTCGAGGTGGGCCTCGGGTACGTGCGACTCGGCCAGAGCGCCACGACCCTGAGCGGTGGCGAGGCGCAGCGCGTGAAGCTCGCCACCGAGCTGCAGCGCCGCTCCAACGGCCGCAGCGTCTACGTGCTCGACGAGCCGACCACCGGTCTGCACTTCGAAGACGTGCGCAAGCTGCTGCTGGTGCTGAACGGCCTGGTCGACAAGGGCAACACGGTGATCGTGATCGAGCACAACCTCGACGTGATCAAGTCGGCCGACTGGCTGATCGATCTGGGGCCGGAGGGTGGTTCCGGCGGCGGCACGATCGTCGCGACCGGCACGCCGGAGAAGCTCGCAACCGTGGAGGCCAGCCACACCGGGCACTTCCTGCGGGAGATCCTCCCGGCGCCCAAGGCGAAGCGGTAGCCCTGACGACGTGACGGGTAACGCCCTGCGGTCCGCGCAGGGAGAGGCGGCCGACGGTTCCCACCGCGGCCACCTCCGTCGTCACGGCACCCGGAGTCGTCACAGCACCCGGAGCGGCGAGAGCAGTCGGTCGACCTCGGCGGGATCCGCCTCGGCCGAGCTGGCGGTGCACCGCGGCAGAACCGCGTCGGTCGCCTCGCCCACGCTCTCCAGCGAGATGACGACGCGGCGCGGGTTCTCGTCTCCGTAGCGGTACTCGAGTTCGTCGCCGTCCGCGACGAGGAACTCGCCGATCTCGACGTCGTTCTCGTCCACGATGTCCTCGTCCTGCTCGTCCGCGCCGTTCGCACCGTTCTCGTCCGCTCCGAGCAGCCCGACCGGCGCGTAGACGGTCTCGGGCTCATCGGCCGAGACGAAGGAGTGCTCCTCGGTGTTCGACCAGTCGAAGCCGAGCTGGATGGCGAGATGCAGGGCCCCGAGGTCGGAGTCGGCCTCGATCTGCAGCCGGCGCCAGGCTCCGGGCTCCGAGCCGTCCTCGTCGGCCACCGCCACCAGGACCTCCAGCACCGTCCCCTCCGGATGCGGGTTCCCCTCCTCGTCGTCCTCCAGCAGCCCGAACTCGTCGGCGACGGCGACGATCGCATCGGCCAGCGCGGCCCGGATCCCGGCCGGCGCCTCCAGCCGCGCCCCGCCGGCACCCGAGACGGGCGCGACCAGCCCCAAGCCCTCGAATCCGGTCAGCAGGTCATCCGTGATCGGACCGGCAGCGGCCGCCTGCTCCGGCGTGACCCCGGCGGCCGTGTCGAGCATCCCGAGGATCTGCGCGGTCGTCGCCCCCGGCAGGAGCCCGGGGGAGACCGCGACGCAGAGCAGCCCGAGCACCCGCTCGAGCGCCAGGGCGCCCGGCACCGAACCCGGGTCGACGGCGTCGAACACTGCGAGCACCCGCTCGGTGAGGTCCTCTGACGAGGTGGGCGCCTCGGCGCCGGGCAGGGCCGCCAGGGCGGCGCGCTCCCGGTCGGCGGGGACGTCGGCGACGTCGTCCAGGGCGTCGATCAGGTAGAGCAGCAGGCCCGTGCTCACGTCGTAGGCGACCTCGAGGTACTCCGAGCTCTCGTCGATCGCGGCGTCGCTCGCACGCCAGGTGCCGGTCTCGACCGCGAAGTCGAGGTAGTGCTCGAGCGTCTCGATCACCTCGGGAAGGCGACGCGCGAGATCGGGGGAGGCCTCGACGTCGGCCAGCATCCGCTCGAGCACCGAGACGACGGGCTCGTGCAGCCGGCCGCGGCTCAGGTCGAAGAGCGTCGACAGCAGTGCGGTCGCCTCCGCGGCCGAGGGATGCTCGTGGTCGGCCGCCGAGGTGTGAGCCGCGTACCAGCGCTCGAACCGGATCAGCAGCGCTTTCGTCTTCGCCCCGCCGCCGGCACCCTGGCCGCCCGAGTTCGGCCCCCTGTTGTTCTGCTTCGCGCTCATCGCCCGTCCATCCTGTCGTCGGTGTCCGCTCAGCGCGCACCCGTCAACGATCGTACGGGCCCGGGATGTCGGTGCCGGATGCGAGAATTGGATCAACCATGGCAGACACCGTTTCCTACCGCCCCAAGGCCGGCGAGATCCCGACCCAGCCCGGGGTCTATCGCTTCAAGGACGCGAAGGGTCGCGTCCTCTACGTCGGCAAGGCGAAGAACCTGCGCGCCCGGCTCAGCAACTACTTCGCGCCGCTCCGCAGCCTGCACGAGCGCACGCGTCGGATGGTCACGAGCGCGGCGGGCGTGGAGTGGACGGTCGTGAAGACCGACATCGAGTCGCTCCAGCTCGAGTACACCTGGATCAAGGAGTTCGATCCGCCGTTCAACGTCAAGTTCCGCGACGACAAGACGTACCCCTTCCTCGCGATCACGCTCGGCGACGAGTCGCCCCGGGTCATGGTCACCCGCAACCACCGCATCAAGGGCGCACGGTACTTCGGCCCGTACCCCAAGATCTGGGCGGTGCGCGACACGATCGATCTGATGATCAAGGCCTTCCCCATCCGCACCTGCTCCGACTCGAGCTACAAGCACGCCATGCGGACCGGGCGCCCCTGCTTCCCGGGCCAGATCGGCCGCTGCGGCGGCCCGTGCTCCGGCAAGGTCACGATCGAGGAGCACCGCGCGATCGTCGACGACTTCGTCGCCTTCATGGCCGGCGGCGACAAGCGATTCGTCACGGCGGCCACGAAGAAGATGAAGGATGCGGCCGAGCGGCAGGACTACGAGGCCGCCGCCCGCTACCGCGACCAGCTCCAGGCCCTCGAGGCCGTGCTCGCGAAGAGCGCGGTCGTGCTGCGCGACAGCGTCGACGCCGACCTGTTCGGCATCGAGCACGACGAGCTGGCCGCCTCGGTGCAGCAGTTCATCGTGCGCGGCGGGCGCATCCGGGGGGAGCGGTCGTACACGGTCGACAAGGAGATCGACGTCGACACCGCCGAGCTGGTCGACTCGATCCTGCAGCAGGCCTACGACGTCGAGCTCCCGCCGAAGGAGATCATCGTGCCGGCGCTGCCGGACGACACGGACGAGCTCGAGGCCTGGCTCGGCGAGCGGCGCGGCAGCGGCAAGGTGCACCTCAGGATGGCGCAGCGCGGCGAGAAGGCGGCTCTGATGAGCACGGCCACCATGAACGCGAAGAACAACCTGATGCTCTACAAGACCCGGCGGAGCTCCGACTTCGTCGCCCGCTCGCAGGCCCTCACTGACATCCAAGAGGCCCTCGGCATGACCGACGCGCCGCTCAGGATGGAGTGCTACGACGTCTCGCACCTCCAGGGCACCAACATCGTCGCCTCGATGGTCGTCTTCGAAGACGGCCTGGCGCGGAAGGACCAGTACCGCCGGTTCTCGATCGCCGACTCCACCGACGACACCGAGTCGATCTACCAGGTGATCACCCGCCGTCTGGCCTATCTGAAAGACGACCCCGAGAAGGAGCGGGAGGCCGAGGCCGCCGCCCGGGCCCAGGTCTTCGAGGCGGGGGAGGGCCCGGTCGAGCCGACCAAGCGCAAGAAGTTCTCCTACCCGCCCAACCTCCTGATCGTCGACGGCGGTCAGCCGCAGGTGAACGCGGCGGCCCGCGCCCTGGAGGAGTCGGGGGTCGAGGGCATCTTCCTCGCCGGCATCGCCAAGCGCCTCGAGGAGGTATGGCTGCCCGACACCGACTACCCGGTCATCCTGCCGCGCGGGAGCGAGGCCCTCTTCATGATCCAGCGCATCCGTGACGAGGCCCACCGCTTCGCCATCACGCACCAGCGATCCCGGCGCAAGAAGGACATCACCTCGGTCCTCACCGAGGTGCCCGGGCTCGGCCCGTCGAGGGTGAGAGAGCTCCTCAAGCACTTCGGCTCGGTGTCCGAACTCAAGAAGGCCGACGCCGCCGCCATCGCCGAGGTCAAGGGCATCGGGCCGCTGCTGGCCGAGACCATCAGGAGCACCCTGTCGCAGTGACTGGGTAGGCTAGAGCAACCGTCCCGACTCCCCACGAAAGCGTGCAATGGCTCCCGAAATCCCTGAGCAGCAAGAAGTGCTGATCGTCACGGGCATGTCGGGCGCGGGCCGCTCCACGGTCGCCAACGCGCTCGAAGACCTGGGCTGGTACGTGGTCGACAACCTCCCGCCGCAGATGCTGAAGCCGCTCGTCGACCTCGCCGAGCACGCCGGTTCGACGCTGCCGCGCATCGCCGCGGTGGTGGATGTGCGGGGGCGCGACTTCTTCTCCGACCTGCAGGAGATCATCCAGGCCCTCCGCGGCGGCATCCAGCTGCGGGTCGTCTTCCTCGAGGCCACCGATCAGACGCTGGTGCGGCGGTTCGAGCAGGTGCGGCGTCCGCATCCGCTGCAGGGCAACGGCACGCTGCTCGACGGCATCGGGGCCGAGCGTTCGCGCCTGAGCCCGATCCGCGAGTCCAGCGACATCATCATCGACACCTCCGACCTCAACATCCACCAGCTGGCCACCGCGGTGCAGGAGAAGTTCTCCGGCGCCGATGCGGCGGGCGTCCAGGTGACCGTGATGAGCTTCGGTTTCAAGTACGGTGCCCCCACCGACGCCGACGGCATCGCCGACGCCCGCTTCCTGCCGAACCCGTTCTGGGTGCCCGAGCTTCGCGCCCACACGGGGCTGGATGCGGATGTCAGCGAGTACGTGCTCGGCCAGTCCGGCGCGCGCGAGTTCGTGGACGCCTATGCCAAGGCCCTCGAACCCGTGCTCGCCGGGTACCAGCGCGAGAACAAGCGCCACGCGACCATCGCGATCGGCTGCACGGGCGGCAAACACCGCTCCGTTGCGATCGCGCGCGAACTCGCCGAGAAGCTCGGCGGGTTTCCGGGGGTCGTCGTGAGCGTCAAGCACCGCGATCTCGGCCGGGAATGACGGCGCCCGTCCCGGCGCCGGGATCACCACACGAAGCAGTAGAAGAAGTTAAGAAGGTTCTCCATTGGCTCTGACAGCCGACGTCAAAGACGAACTCGCCCGGGTCGTGGTCAGCAAGACCACCACGCGTGCCGCCGAGCTCGCGACCATCCTGCGATTCGCCGGCGGGCTCCACCTGATCTCGTCGCGGATCGCGATCGAGGCCGAGCTCGACACCCCCGACATCGTCAAGCGCGTGCTGCGCGACCTCGCCGAGCTCTACGGCGTGAAGGGTGACGTCTCGATGATCGCCGCGTCCGGTGGTCGCCGCGAGGGCACCTACCTCGTCCGGGTCCTCGACGGCGGCGAGACCCTCGCCCGTCAGACGGGCCTGCTGGATGCGCGTCGCCGCCCGATCCGCGGCCTCCCCAACCGCCTCACCACCGGTGGCCGGGACGACCTGGCCGCCGTCTGGCGCGGCGCCTTCCTCGCCGCGGGCTCGCTGACCGACCCCGGCCGCTCGGCCGCGCTGGAGGTCACCTGCCCCGGCAACGAGGCGGCGATGGCCCTGGTCGGCGCGGCCTCGCGCCTGGGCGTCACCACGAAGGCGCGGGAGGTGCGCGGCGTGCACCGCGTCGTCATCCGCGACGGCGAGGCGATCGCGGCCATGCTCTCCGCCATGGGCGCGGCCAAGACCGTGAAGACCTGGGAGGAGATGCGTCAGCGCCGCGAGGTGCGGGCCACCGCCAACCGCCTGGTCAACTTCGACGACGCGAACCTGCGCCGCTCGGCCCAGGCCGCCGTCGCCGCGTGCGCGCGGGTGGAGCGGGCGATGGAGATTCTCGGCCCCGACATCCCCGAGCACCTGAAGTACGCCGGCGAGCTGCGCCTGGCGCACCGCGACTCCAGCCTCGACGAGCTGGGCCACCACGCCGACCCGCCGATGACGAAGGATGCGATCGCCGGCCGCATCCGCCGGCTCCTGGCCATGGCCGACAAGCAGGCCACCGACCTGGGCATCCCCGGCACGGAGGCCAACCTCCCGCCCGACCTCGACGACTGACCCGCGCCACTCTCGCCTTGCCTCCACGATCGCGGTAAGAATGACCACTGGTTGTTGAAGGTGGGTCATCCTTGGGGCAGACGGCGGAACGAACGGACGAGCGTGCAGCGGTCCTGACTGCACTCCGATCCGGGCGGGGCGTGTTCGTCTTCGGTGAGCCCGGAAGTGGCCGCACGCACTTCGTCTCGTCCGTGTTGGAGGGGCACGGGATTGACGCCAGACATCGGCTGTGGGTCTCGGAGGACATGCACCGGTTCGATGAGGTGCGGGTCGCACACCTCACCAAGGCCGTCACCTCGAGGCGGGTCCTCCCGGTGGCGACCGTCGACTCGCGACACCCTCTTCCGGAACCTCTCGCGGCGTTATGGCGCGACGGCCTCGTCGTTCGCGTCGACCTCCGTCCGCACGACCCGGAAGCCATGCTGGAGATCGTCGAAGCTCAACTGGGCGGACCACTCGACCCCCGCGCGGTGCCGGCGTTCATTCCGAGACGCGGCGGCGGTGATCTGGTCGCCCTCATCGCGTCGGTCCGTCGGGCTCAGACTGACGGAGTCCTCGTGGAGGCGTCCGGAACGTGGCGCCTCGCCGGCAGCCCCAACCCGGACGAGCAGCTGCGGAAATTGGTGCTGAGTCGGCTCGGCATCGAAGAAGCCGGTGGCGGGGGGAGCCCGGCGGGGGCGGACGAGATGACCGTCGTCGACGTCCTCGGCATCGCACCGGACCTGAGCGTCGGGCAGCTCTACCGGATCCTCACCGCGATCAGTATGAGCGACGCAT
Organism: Herbiconiux sp. 320_LB; assembly: GCF_059691755.1. Taxonomy (NCBI): domain Bacteria; kingdom Bacillati; phylum Actinomycetota; class Actinomycetes; order Micrococcales; family Microbacteriaceae; genus Herbiconiux; species Herbiconiux sp. 320_LB. The sequence goes on from NZ_JCAWAD010000001.1 coordinate 250,854, forward strand.
CCTCGCGATCGGCCGGTCGCAGGGACGAACCGTTGCCCGATCCCTCCGTCGTGATCGAGAGCCTCGAAAGCTCCTGGGTGCTCGAGGCGCATGAGCAGACCGGTGCGATCTCCGTGCGCATCCGGGACGCGGTGATCGAGCTGCTCGTGCCGCAGACGATCGGTCTCCTCCGTCGTCGACGCCTCACGTCCGTGATCGTCGATGTACTCGGCAGCGCGTCTCCCACGACCCTTTCCGCGGCCGAGCATCTCGCACTCGCTCGTCAGACGCTCGTGCTGGGTCGCACGAGCAATCCCGCTCCGCTCGTCTGGGCCGCAGAGGCGGCGCTCCGGTCCTCGCGGCCGGACATCTCCCTGCAGCTCGCGCAGCTGGCTCTCGAAAGCGGCGGGGGTTTCGAGGCCGAACTCGCCACAGCCGCAGCCGAGTCGCAGACCGGCCGACACGAATCGGCGGTGAGTCGACTCCAGCGCCTTGCTGAGGTGAGCGGGGACGATGTTGGTCGACTCGAGGCGATTCATGACCTGCTCCAGGCTGTTCGGGCACAGGCCGAACATCCTTCGTTCCGCTGGACGGCTGCAGAGGCACAGACTCCGGTCGGCACGCCCGAACTCGTGTCGATGCTCCGGGTCGATCGTTCCGTGGACGTCGAGGACCTGGGAGTGCTGCGCGCGATAGTCGACGCCGAGAACGAGAAGGAGGCCGCGTCGGCCGCGATGCTGCAAGGCCGGCTCAGGGAGGCGCACAGCCACCTCGACCGTGCTGAGGCGGCTACCGCGCGATTCGGCGGGGACGACGGCCTGATCAGGCTTCGACGGGGAATCGCCCGAGGTTTCGACGCGCAACTGTCCGAGGGGATCACCGACGTCACGAGCCTCCGGGACGAGGCGGCAGCCTCAGCCAGGACGGCGACGCGTGCCGTCGTCACCACGCTCCTCGGCGAAATGCTCTTGACGGCGGGACGTGCGAGCGAAGCCGAGAAGGAACTTCGCTCCGCCCTGCCTATTGTCGAAAGGATCGGTATGGAGCCCGCAGCTCAGTCGATCCGTGCGGATCTCGCGATCGCATTCGCGATGCAGGGCCGTGTCGACGAGGCATCCTCGATCATCGAACCTCTCAACGCATTGAAGAGTGAGAGCGCCTACGGCGTGGGAACCACCCTCAGGGCTCGCGCCTGGATCCGTGCCGCCGGGGGAGACCGGGAGGGTGCGGCGCGATTCTTCATCGCGGCGGCAGACGCCCACGAGCGGGTCGGCCAGCAAGCATTCTCGGTGTTCGCCCTCTGCGAAGCTGCACGTGCCGGGGCGGCGGATGAGGTGGCCACGCGCACCGCGGCCTTCATGCACACGATCGACGCAGCATTGTCCCGTCTCCTCGCCCGCCATGTGGACGCGCTTGCGCATCTCTCGACTTCGGAAGGCGTCATCCCGTCTTCTGCAGAGTCCTTCCACGGCCTCGCGGAAGACTTCTCCCGGGCCGGCGTGCACCTCCTCGGCGCCGAGGCGTTCTCGACCGCTTCGACGATGTACCGCGAACAAGGCGACGCCCGGCTGGCGGCAGCGTGCGCCCGACGCGCGCGCGAGGACCTCGACAGAGTGGGGCTGACGGTCTCGCCCTTCATGGCGGGAACAGACGCCATGGATCTTTCGGAACGGGAGGGCGAGATCGCGGCCCTCGCCGCCGCCGGCCTGAGCAACCGGGAGATCGCCGCGGAGCTCGTGCTCTCGGTGCGCACGGTCGAGACCCATCTGCTCCGGGTCTACAAGAAGCTCGGGCTCCGCACACGCACAGAACTCCCTGAGGCTCTCCACAGACCGCATCGGGACGGCTCCCACCCCCGGCTCGGCGCAATAGACTGAAGGGGTCACTCACAGCCGCCGCTCAACGGGTCGGCGGCCATACGAACGAGGAGATCATCACAATGGCTGAGTACACTCTGCCGGAACTGCCGTACGACTACGCCGCTCTCGAGCCGCACATCAGCGGCAAGATCATGCAGCTGCACCACGACAAGCACCACGCCACCTACGTCGCGGGTGCCAACACCGCCCTCGCCTCGCTCGCCGCGGCCCGCGAGGCCGGCGACCTCGCCAACGTGAACAAGCTCGAGAAAGACCTGGCCTTCAACCTCGGCGGCCACGTCAACCACTCCGTCTTCTGGACGAACCTGACCCCCGACACCCAGACCCCCGAGGGCGAGCTCGCCGCCGCGATCGACGACGCCTTCGGCTCGTTCGAGAAGTTCCAGGCCCACTTCACCGCCGTCGCACTCGGCGTGCAGGGCTCCGGCTGGGCCGTGCTCGGCTGGGACGTCATCGGCCAGCAGCTCACCGTCTTCCAGCTCTTCGACCAGCAGGGCAACGTGCCCTTCGGCGTCGTGCCGCTGTTCATGCTCGACGTGTGGGAGCACGCCTACTACCTCGACTACCTCAACGTCCGCGCCGACTACATCAAGGCGGTCTGGAACATCGCGAACTGGGCCAACGTCGCCCAGCGCTTCGAGGCGGCCCGCACGAAGACCGAAGGCCTCCTGATACTGTCATAGCGACTCCTGATGCCGGGCCGGCCCTCTCGGGCGGGCCCGGCATCCTTCTCCACCGCTAACCACCACCCTGCCCACTCCGGGCCCCAGCAACAGGAGCAATCTGTGTCTGTAAAGATCGGCATCAACGGCTTCGGCCGCATCGGTCGCAACTTCTTCCGCGCCGCCCTCGCGAAGGGAAGTGACCTCGAGATCGTCGCGGTCAACGACCTGACCGACAACAAGGCGCTGGCCCACCTTCTCAAGTACGACTCCATCACCGGCCGTCTCGACGCCAAGGTCGAGCTCGACGGCGACAAGATCGTCGTCAACGGCAAGCCGATCATCGTGCTCGCCGAGCGCAACCCCGCCGACCTCCCCTGGGGCGAGCTGGGTGTCGAGATCGTCATCGAGTCGACCGGCCGCTTCACCAAGTCCGAGGATGCGCGCGCGCACATCACCGCCGGCGCCAAGAAGGTCATCGTCTCGGCCCCCGCCACCGGCGCCGACGTCGCGACCCTGGTGCTCGGTGTCAACGAGGGCACCTACGACCCGCAGGTGCACGACATCATCTCGAACGCCTCCTGCACGACCAACTGCCTCGCCCCGCTGGCGAAGGTGCTGCTGGACAACTTCGGCATCGAGCGCGGCCTGATGACCACGGTCCACGCCTACACCGCCGACCAGAACCTGCAGGACGGCCCGCACAGCGACCTCCGCCGTGCCCGCGCCGCGGCCGTCAACATCATCCCGACCTCGACCGGTGCCGCCAAGGCCCTGGGCCTGGTCATCCCCGAGCTCGTCGGCAAGCTCGACGGCTACGCCCTCCGCGTCCCGGTCCCGACCGGCTCGATCACCGACCTCACCGTCGAGCTGACCAAGCCCGCCACGGTCGAGCAGATCAACGAGGCGTACAAGAACGCCGCGAACGACGAGCTCAAGGGCATCCTCAGCTACACCGAGGACCCGATCGTCTCCAGCGACATCGTGTCGGACCCGCACTCCTCGATCTTCGACGCCGGCCTCACCAAGGTCATCGGCAACCAGGTCAAGGTCGCGTCGTGGTACGACAACGAGTGGGGCTACTCCAACCGCCTCGTCGACATCACCGAGTACGTCGCCGACCGCCTGTAAGAAACCGTCAGCAGCGGGGGTGCCGGCACGCATTCGTGTGCCGGCACCCCCGCTCTACCCGAAAGCGAATCCGTGACGCTCCGCACCATCGACTCCCTCGGATCGCTCGCCGGCAAGCGCGTCATCGTCCGGTGTGATCTCAACGTCCCTGTGAAGGACGGTGTCATCACCGACGACGGACGCGTCCGCGCGAGCCTGCCGACCCTCCGCGCCCTGCTCGACCAGGGCGCCCGGGTCGTCGTGATCAGCCACCTCGGCCGCCCCGACGGCTCGCCCGACCCGAAGTACACCCTCGAGCCCGTGGCCACCCGCCTGGGCGAGCTGCTCGAGCAGCCGGTCGTGTTCGCGCACGACACGGTCGGGCAGTCGGCGACGGATGCGGTCGACGGCCTCGGCGACGGGGAGATCGCCCTCCTGGAGAACCTGCGTTTCAACGCCGGCGAGACCAGCAAGGACGAGGGGGAGCGCCGCGCATTCGCGGAGCAGCTCGCCGCGTTCGGCGACGCCTTCGTCTCGGACGGCTTCGGTGTCGTTCACCGCAAGCAGGCGAGTGTCTACGATCTCGCCGAACTGCTCCCGAGCGCCGCGGGGCTGCTCATCCAGACCGAGCTCGACGTGCTCGACCGGCTGACCGAGAACCCCGAGCGCCCCTACACGGTCGTGCTCGGCGGCTCGAAGGTCTCCGACAAGCTCGGGGTCATCGGGCACCTGCTGCCCAAGGTCGACACGCTGCTGATCGGCGGCGGGATGCTGTTCACCTTCCTCAAGGCCCAGGGTCACGCCGTCGGCGCGAGCCTGCTCGAGGAGGACCAGCTCGACACCGTGCGCGGCTACCTCGCCAAGGCGGACGAGCTCGGCGTGCGGATCGTCCTGCCCACGGACATCGTCGTCGCCTCGAAGTTCGGTGCCGACGCCGAGGTCGCCGTGACGACCGCCGACGGCATCGAGGACACCCCGTTCGGCGCGAAGGGTCTGGGGCTGGACATCGGCCCCGAGACCGCCGCGGCGTTCGCCGAGGTCATCGCGGCCTCGAAGACCGTCTTCTGGAACGGCCCCATGGGCGTGTTCGAGCTCGAGCCCTTCGCGGCCGGGACCAAGGCGGTCGCCCAAGCACTCACCGAGGTGGACGGGCTCGGGGTGGTGGGCGGAGGTGACTCCGCCGCGGCCGTCCGCGCGCTCGGGTTCACCGACGACCAGTTCGGTCACATCTCAACCGGAGGCGGTGCCAGTCTCGAGTTCCTCGAGGGCAAGCGTCTCCCCGGCCTGGAGGTCCTCGGATGGTCCTGAAGCGCACGCCCCTGATCGCGGGCAACTGGAAGATGAATCTCGATCACCTGCAGGCGATCGCCTTCGTGCAGAAGCTCGCCTGGAGCCTCGACGACGCCAAGCACGACTACAAGGACGTCGAGGTGGCCATCTTCCCGCCGTTCACCGACCTCCGTTCGGTGCAGACGCTCGTCGCGGCCGACAAGCTCCAGATCGCCTACGGCGGTCAGGACATCTCGCAGCACGAGTCCGGCGCCTACACCGGCGAGATCTCCGGCCAGTTCCTGGCGCGCCTGGACACGAAGTACGTCATCATCGGCCACTCCGAGCGGCGCACGCTGCACGGCGAGACCGACGTCGACGTGGCCGCCAAGACCAAGGCGGCGATCGCCAACGGCATCGTGCCGATCATCTGCGTCGGCGAGACCGCCGACGACCTCGAGAAGCACGGCCAGAGCGCCGTGCCGGTCGCTCAGCTGAAGGCGGCGCTCGAGGGTCTCGCGAAGGGCGCCGACATCGTCGTCGCCTACGAGCCCGTCTGGGCGATCGGCTCCGGCCAGGCGGCGACACCCGAGCAGGCCGAGACGGTCGGCGCCGCGTTGCGGGCCGTCGTCGCGGAGTCGCTCGGTGACGATGCGGCCGCGGCCACGCGCATCCTGTACGGCGGTTCGGTCAAGTCGGGCAACATCGCCGGTTTCATGCGCGAGCCCAATGTCGACGGTGCGCTGGTGGGCGGTGCGAGCCTGGACATCGGCGAGTTCGCCGCCATCGTGCGCTACCAGAAGCACGTCGGAGTGTAGACTGACCTCTGGTCTTCGGGGGAGCGACCCGGCTCCCCGGCATGTGAAAGGCAAGCAGTGCAAATCCTTCAGGTCATTCTCCAGGTGGTGCTCGGTATCACGAGCCTGCTGTTGACCCTTCTCATCCTTCTCCACAAGGGCCGCGGCGGCGGGCTGTCCGACATGTTCGGCGGTGGCGTCACCTCGAACCTCGGCGCCTCGGGGGTCGCCGAGCGCAACCTCAACCGCATCACGGTGATCCTCGGCCTGGTCTGGGTCGCGAGCATCATCATCCTCGGACTCATCACCAAGTTCGAGACCGGCATCTAGCCGATCGTTCGCACGATCACAACCAGCGTCAGCAGCAGGGGAGCAGTCAATGGCATCAGGAGGTAGCGCGATCCGAGGATCGCGTGTCGGGGCGGGCCCCATGGGCGAGCAGGATCGCGGTTTTCACGCCGAGCGCATCCAGGTCTCGTACTGGGACGCGCTGGGCAACGAGACGGTGCGGTACTTCGCGGCGAACCTGCCCGACGAGGAGATCCCGGAGACCATCGACTGCCCGACCTCGGGGCTGCCCGCCGGCCGCGACAAGGAGAACCCGCCGTCGGTCGCCAAGCTCGAGCCGTACAAGACGCACCTCGCCTACGTGAAGGAACGTCGCACGGAGCAGGAGGCGGCCCAGCTGCTCGAAGACGCGCTGCAGCAGCTGCGCGAGCGTCGCGGCACCGCCGCATCCTGACCGGATCGCTCGTCTGAACCCAGGAAAGGGAAGCCTCACGATGGTGTGAGGCTTCCCTTTTCTGTGTCTGCGATGCAGAACGGCGGACCTGGCCGGACCGGGCCTGGCCCGAAGCCGAGCCCGCCCGACCCTAGTACGACGGCGCGATCAGCGACTCCGGCACCTCGGCCGCAGCCTCCTGGTCGACGAAGAAGACCGTGCGCTTGCGCCCCTCGGCACCCGCGACCGGCACCTCGTCGATGCTGGCGCCCGCGAGGGCGAGACCGATGGCCGAGGCCTTGTCGGCACCGGCGAGCACCATCCAGATGCGGTCGGCCGACTGGATGACCGGCAGGGTGAGGCTGAGGCGCTCGGGCGGCGGCTTGGGGGAGTTGCGGACCGGGACGACGGTGGCGTCGGTGATCCGGATCTCGTCGTGACCCGGGAACAGCGACGCGATGTGGCCGTCCGGCCCGACGCCGAGGAACATGATGTCGAAGCGCGGGTAGGCCGCCTCCGACCCGGATGCCGCGGCGAGCTCCTGCGAATACAGCACGGCGGCCTCCTCCAGGCCCACGCCCTCGTCGCTGGCCGGGAAGGGATGCACCTTCGCCGGGTCGACGGGGACGTGGTCCAGGAGCGCCTCGCGGGCCTGCAACTCGTTGCGGTCGGCATCGGCCCTCGGCACGAAGCGCTCGTCGCCCCACCAGAAGTGCAGGCGCGACCAGTCGATCGTGTCCGACCCGGCCGAGCTGCGGATCGCCGCCAGCACCGCACTGCCCATGGTGCCGCCGGTCAGCACGATGTGCGCCTCCTCGAACTCGTCGAGGATGTCGATCACCTTCGTGATGAACCGGGCGGCGACCGAACCGGCCAGCGCCTCCTTGTCCGGTGACACGAGTACGCGGCGGTCAGTTGTCATGGGTGCGGTATACCTTCCGGCGGTCAGATCGCGTCAGGGACGCTGGCCTCGTTCGTCTCCAGGAGCTCGGCGAGCCCGCGGGAGATGACTTCACCATACAGGTCGTCGGGATCGAGTCGGCGCAGCTCCTCGGCCAGGCAGTCGCGCAGGTTGCGGCGCGGCAGCGACAGGTCATGGGTGGGCTGGTTCGGCTGGCTCAGGCGGGCCACGTTGGGCACCTCCCGCACCAGTTCGATCGGGCCGTCCGACCGCGTGAGGATCACGCCGTGGATGCCGCTGGACCCGGTCGCGCGCGAGAGCAGTCCGTACTTGACCGGCACCTGCAGCTGCAGGCGGAGCCAGGCGGCCAGCAGCAGCGTCGACGGCGAGTCGGATGCGCCGGAGACCTCGATCTCGGTGACCGGCTCGTAGGGCGGCTGGTCGAGCACCGCGGCGAGCTGTGCCCGCCACAGGGTCAACCGCGTCCAGGCGAAGTCGGTGTCGCCCGGCGCGTAGCTCTTGGCACGGCTCAGCAGGGCCTCGTAGGGGTTCGCCTGATTCGAGGAGTCGGTGATCCGCCGGGTCGCGATGCGGCCGAGGCTGGACTTCGAGACGTTCTCCGGGGCCTTTCCGGGCCACCAGACGACGACCGGGGCATCCGAGAGGAGGAGCCCGGTGACGAGTCCCTCCTGGTCGCTCGCAGCCGCGCCATAGGCACGGAGCACGACGACCTCGCTCGCGCCGGCGTCGCCGCCGACCCGGATCTGGGCGTCCAGGCGCGCACCGCGCCCGGTGTCCAGACCGTTGTCCTCGTGGTCGGTCGAGACCACGAGCACGCGCATCGGGTGCTCGCGCGAGGCGTCGTTGGCCGCCTCGATGGCGTCCTCTTCTTCTCCGAGCGAGGTCACGATGACGAGCGTGAGCACGCGACCGAGGGCGACGGCGCCGCCCTCTTCGCGGATCTTCACGAGCGACTTCGAGATCTTGCTCGTGGTGGTGTCGGGCAGATCGACGATCACGGGCGTCTCCAAGTTCTTCCATCACGGGCGAGCAGTTCGTCGGCCGAGCTCGGTCCCCAGGTTCCGGGGCGGTACTGTTCGGGCTGTCCCTGGGTCGACCAGTACTTCTCGATCGGGTCGAGGATCATCCAGGACAGCTCCACCTCCTTCTGGCGGGGGAACAGCGGCGGGTCGCCGAGCAGCACGTCGAGGATGAGCCGCTCGTAGGCCTCGGGGCTCGCCTCGGTGAAGGCGTGGCCGTAGCCGAAGTCCATCGTCACGTCGCGCACCTGCATCCCGGCACCCGGCACCTTGGAGCCGAAGCGGATGGTCACGCCCTCGTCGGGCTGCACCCGGATCACCAGGGCGTTCTGCCCGAGCTCCGAGGTCTGGCTCTCGGCGAACAGGTACTGCGGCGCACGCTTGAACACCACGGCGATCTCGGTCACCCGGCGGCCGAGGCGCTTGCCCGCCCGCAGGTAGAACGGCACACCGGACCAGCGCCGGGTGCCGATGTCGAGCTTGACGGCGGCGTAGGTCTCGGTGGTGGACTGCGGGTTCATGCCGTCCTCCTCGAGGAAGCCGAGCACCTTCTCGCCGCCCTGCCAGCCACCGGAGTACTGACCCCGAGCCGTGACCTTGCTGAGGTCGGCGGGCAGCTTGACCGCGGCCAGCACCTTCTCCTTCTCGGTGCGCAGGTCGGCCGCGTCGAAGGAGATGGGCTCCTCCATCGCGGTCAGCGCGAGCAGCTGGAGCAGGTGGTTCTGGATGACGTCGCGGGCCGCGCCGATGCCGTCGTAGTAGCCGGCTCGGCCGCCGACTCCGATGTCCTCGGCCATCGTGATCTGCACGTGGTCGACGTAGTTCGCGTTCCAGATGGGCTCGTAGAGCTGGTTGGCGAAGCGGAGCGCCAGGATGTTCTGGACGGTCTCCTTGCCGAGGTAGTGGTCGATGCGGAACACCGAGTCCGGCGGGAAGACCGACTCGACCACGTCGTTCAGCTCGCGGGCCGTCGTGAGGTCGCTGCCGAAGGGCTTCTCGATCACGACACGACGCCAGTAGTCGTCGGACTGGTCGGCGAGACCGGAGCGGCGCAGCTGCTCGGTGACGAGCGGGAACGCCTTCGGCGGGATCGACAGGTAGAAGGCGTAGTTGCCCATGGTGCCGCGGTCGCGGTCGAGCTCGTCGATGGTCGACTTGAGCTGCTCGAAGGCGTTGTCGTCGTCGAACTCGCCCGAGACGAAGCGGATGCCCTCGGACAGCTGGCGCCACACGTCCTCATCGAACGGGGTGCGGGAGTGCTCCTTCACGGAGTCGTGGACGACCCGCTCGAAGTCCTGGTCCTCCCAGTCGCGCCGGGCGAACCCGACCAGGGAGAAACCGGGCGGCAGGAGCCCCCGGCTGGCGAGGTCGTACACCGCCGGCATCAGCTTCTTCCGCGACAGGTCGCCGGTGACGCCGAAGATGACGAGGCCGGACGGCCCCGCGATCCGGTTCAGCCGGCGATCGGTGGGAAGCCTGAGCGGGTTGTACTCCGGCGTTATCTCAACGGGAGGCAATCGAACTCCTTGTGTTGTGCTCGGGATGGCGGTCGGCCGGTCAGCGCAGCGCGCTGATCAGTGCCGGCACGTCGGTCACGGCGTCGGTCAGGTTGAGGCGGAGGACAGGACGACCGTGCTCGGCCAGGACCCCGGCGTCGCCGGCGGCCTGCGCCTGGATGAGCTGGCCGAACGTGAACGGGCGGTCCGGGATGGCCAGATCGTCGTTCGTGTCGGCCGTGATCTGCAGGAACACCCCGGTGGCCGGGCCGCCCTTGTGGTACTGCCCGGTCGAGTGGAGGAAGCGCGGCCCCCAGCCGAAGGTGACCGGCCGGTGCGACCGCAGCGCGAGCAGGTCGCGGAGCTCCGCGAGCTCGGGCGACTCGAGCCGGTCGACGTAGGCCATGACGGCCACGTAGCCGCCCTCGGGCAGCTGGGCGAGCAGGGCGTCGACGGCACCGACGACGGTGCCGGCCGCGGTCAGCGCCGCGGAGTCGGACCGGACCTCGATGCCGCCCTCGACGAACGACGGGGCCGAGCTGGCGGGACGCTCCTCGAGCAGCCCGCGCGCGGCCTCCTTCGCGGATTCGACGTCGGGCTGGTCGAAGGGGTCGATCCCCAGCAGGCGCCCGGCGACCGCGATCGCGTACTCCCAGGTGAGCAGCAGCGCGCCGAGCGATCCGCTGATCAGGATCTCGCCCGGGTGCCGCTCCCGCAGGTGGTGCTCGTTCGCGTTGGCGACGAGCCGCACGATCTGCACGTCGGGCAGGTTCTCGGAGAGCTCGGGGGAGTCGACGTCGAGGACGACCGGGAGGAGTCCCTTGCCGTCCTTGCCCGTGGACTCGGCGATCAGCTGCTCCGCCCAGTCCGGGAAGCCCACGATGTGGGTGCCGTCGGCGACCAGGGCCGTCTTGTCCCGCAGCGGAACCGTTCCGGCCAGGGCCGCACCGAGGATGAGGCCGAAGTTCTCGTCGCCGTCCTCCGCGAGGTTCAGCGAGATCGCCTCCGCCTCGTCGAGCAGCTCGTCGATCGCCGCACCCGCGAGCCCGGAGGGCACGAGGCCGAACGCCGTGAGGGCGGAGTACCGGCCCCCGACGTTCGGGTCGGCGAGGAAGACGCGGTAGCCCGCACCCGTCGCCAGCGTCTCGAGCGGTGAACCCGGGTCGGTCACGATGACGATCCGCTCGGCCGGGTCGATCCCGGCGTCGCGGAACGCCTGCTCGTAGGCCCGGCGCTGGCTGTCGGTCTCGAGCGTGCCGCCCGACTTCGACGACGCGACCAGCACCGTGCGCTCCAGGCGGTCCGCGATCGCGGCGCGGATCTGCTCCGGCGCCGTCGAGTCGAGGATCGTCAGCTCCACGCCCAGGGTCTTCGTGATGACCTCGGGCGCGAGGGAGGACCCACCCATGCCCGCGAGCACGACGTGGTCGAGGCCGGCGGCGAGGAACTCCTCGCGGAGCGCCTCGATCCGGGGGACGAGGGGCCGCGAGATCGCGACCGCCTCGGTCCAGCCCAGCCGCTTCGCGGCCTCGGGCTCGGCCTCAGGACCCCAGAGGGCCGGGTCCAGACCCGTGATGCCCGACGCGACGAGGTCGGCGACCAGGCGCGGGACGTGGGTCTGGACCGCGGTCTTCGCGTCGCCCGAGACGTGGATGGCGACGGTCATTTGGCGGCTTCCAGCGCCTTCGTGACGGTGTCCAGGAGCTCGTTCCAGGACACGATGAACTTCTCCACGCCCTCCTTCTCGAGGAGCTCGGTGACCTCGGCGTACGAGATGCCGAGCGCGCCGATGGCGTCGAGGACCTTGTTGGCCTCGGCGTAGGTGTGCGCGATCGTGTCGCCGCGGACCACACCGTGGTCGGCGAGGGCGTCGAGGGTCTTCTCGGGCATCGTGTTGACCACCGAGGGGGCGGCCAGCTCGACGACGTACGTGGTGTCGGGGACCGAGGGGTCCTTCACACCGGTCGAGGCCCAGAGCGGACGCTGGGTGTTCGCGCCGGCCTCGAGCAGCAGCAGGGCGCGCTCGGTGGCGAAGGCCTGGGTCCACACCTCGTAGGCGAGCTGCGCGTTGGCGACGCCGGCCTTGCTCTTGAGCGCGAGGGCCTCGTCGGTGCCGATCGCCTCGAGGCGCTTGTCGATCTCGGTGTCGACGCGCGACACGAAGAACGAGGCGACCGAGTGGATCTTCGACAGGTCGTGTCCGGCCTCCTTGGCCTTCTCGAGGCCGGAGAGGTAGGCGTTGATCACGTCGCGGTAGCGCTCGAGCGAGAAGATCAGGGTCACGTTGACCGAGATGCCCGCGGCGATCGTCTCGGTGATCGCCTCGAGCCCCTCGACGGTCGCGGGGATCTTGATCAGCACGTTCTCGCGGTCGACCTTGTCGGACAGCGCCTTGGCCTGGGCGATCGTGCCCTGGGCGTCGTGCGCGAGGCCCGGCTCGACCTCGATCGACACGCGGCCGTCGAAGCCCTTGGTCGAGTCGTAGATCGGCTTGAAGATGTCGCTCGCGGCGGCGACGTCGTCGGTGGTGATCTCGAAGACCGCGTCGGTCACATCCGTACCGGAGGCGGCGAGGGTCTTCACCTGCTCGTCGTAGGACTCGCCCTTCGCGAGGGCCGCGGCGAAGATCGTCGGGTTGGTGGTGACACCGACCACGTTCTTCTCGTCGATCAGCTTCTGCAGTCCGCCGGACGAGATGCGCTCACGCGACAGGTCGTCGAGCCAGATGCTGACGCCGACGTCGGAGAGCTGCTGGGTGGGGTTCGATTCGGTCATTTCGTTCTATCTCCTAAGTGCTGGTTCTCTAGTGTTCTCGAGCGCTGATGCAGCCGGACTAGAGGGCGGCCAGCGAGGTCTTCGCGGCTTCGACGGCGGCTTCGGTGGTGATGCCGAACTCGCGGAACAGCGTCTTGTAGTCGGCGGAGGCGCCGAAGTGCTCGATCGAGACGCTGCGGCCGGCGTCGCCGACGTAGCCGCGCCAGCCGAGGCCGATGCCGGCCTCGATCGACACGCGCGCCTTGACGGCGGCGGGGAGCACGGACTCCTTGTACTCCTCGGACTGCTCCTCGAACCACTCCAGCGACGGGGCCGAGACGACGCGGGCGTTGATCCCCTCGCCCTTCAGGATCTCGCGGGCCTCGACGGCCAGCTGCACCTCGGAGCCGGTGGCGATGAAGATCACGTCCGGCGTTCCGTTCGGCGCCTCGGCGAGCACGTACGCGCCCTTGGAGGTGTTGGCGGCGGAGGCGAAGACCTCGCCCGAGGCGTCGCCCTCGCCGCGCTCGAACACCGGGATGTTCTGGCGGGTCAGTGCGATGCCGGCCGGGTTGTGGCGGCGGTTCAGGATCTCGAGCCAGGCGTAGGCGACCTCGTTCGCGTCGGCGGGACGGACGACGTCGAGCCCAGGGATGGCGCGGAGCGCGGTGAGCTGCTCGATCGGCTGGTGGGTCGGGCCGTCCTCGCCCAGGGCGACGGAGTCGTGCGTCCAGACGAAGACCGAGGGGACCTTCATCAGCGCGGCGAGGCGGACGGCCGGACGCATGTAGTCCGAGAAGATCAGGAAGGTACCGCCGAAGGGGCGGGTCTTCCCGTGCAGCACGATGCCGTTGAGGATCGCGCCCATGGCGTGCTCGCGGATGCCGAAGTGCAGCACGCGGCCGTAGGGGTTGCCGGACCACTCGTGGGTCGAGTGCTCGGTGGGCACGAAGGATGCGCCCGACTCGATCGTGGTGTTGTTCGACTCGGCGAGATCGGCCGAGCCGCCCCAGAACTCCGGCAGCACCTCGGCGAGGGCGTTGATGACCTTGCCGGAGGCCGCGCGGGTCGAGACGTCTTTGCCGGGCTCGAAGACCGGCAGCGCCGACTCGATGTCGGCCGGCAGCTCGCCGGCCTCGAGCCGGTCGAGGAGGGCCTTCTTCTCCGGGTTGGCGGCGGCCCAGGCGTCGAAGCCCTCGCGCCACTCGGCGTGGGCCTCCGCACCGCGGGCGACGAGGCCCCTGGTGTGCTCGATGACGGCGTCGGAGACCGCGAAGTGCTGCTCGGGGTCGGCCCCGAGCACCTCCTTCAGGCCCTTGAGCTCGTCGGCGCCGAGAGCGGAGCCGTGGATCTTGCCGGTGTTCTGCTTCTTGGGCGAGGGCCAGCCGATGATCGTCTTGAGGATGATCAGCGAGGGCTTCGAGGTCTCGGCCTTGGCCGCCTCGATCGCGTCGAACAGCGCCTGCACGTCTTCGACGTACTGGCCCGTCTTCTTCCAGTCCACGACCTGCACATGCCAGTGGTAGGCCTCGTAGCGCGCCTTGACGTCTTCGGTGAAGGCGATGTTCGTGTCGTCCTCGATCGAGATCTGGTTGGAGTCGTAGATCGCGATCAGGTTGCCGAGCTGCTGGTGACCGGCGAGGGACGAGGCCTCGCTGGTCACGCCCTCCTCCATGTCGCCGTCGCCGGCGATCACGTAGGTGTAGTGGTCGAAGGGGCTCGTGCCGGGCGCGGCCTCGGGGTCGAACAGACCGCGCTCGAAGCGCTGCGCGTAGGCGAAGCCGACGGAGGAGGACAGGCCCTGGCCCAGCGGGCCGGTCGTGATCTCGACGCCGTCGGTGTGGCCGTACTCGGGGTGACCGGGCGTCAGCGAACCCCAGGTGCGGAGCGCCTTGAGGTCGTCGAGCTCGAGGCCGAAGCCGCCGAGGTAGAGCTGGATGTACTGGGTGAGCGAGGAGTGGCCCACCGAGAGGATGAAGCGGTCCCGGCCCAGCCAGTGCTGATCGGACGGGTCTTTGCGCATGACCTTCTGAAACAGCAGGTAGGCCGCCGGCGCGAGGCTGATCGCGGTTCCCGGGTGGCCGTTGCCGACCTTCTCCACGGCGTCGGCCGCGAGGATCTTGGCTGTCGTTACTGCTTCGTCGTCAATGGGTTCCCATTGGAGTGTCGCCACGAGGTATTGGACCCTTCTGATTGCGAACCCGTCAGCGGGTTCCGGTGGTGGTGCGAGACAGACTGAAAGGATGATCGTCACCACGTCTATGTCGCACTGCAATTATATGGACGCGGACGGGTCCTCCGCCCGGATCGAATAGACTTGTCGCGGGGAATGACCACCGGCAGTTTATGAGGAGCGATGGACGTAGCGGTTGACGGCCGGGTAGAGCATCGGCGGATCAGCCCGATGGAGAAGGTCAAGGCGTACTTTTCACTGACCAAACCCCGGGTGATCGAGCTCCTCCTCGTCACGACCGTTCCGGTCATGATCCTGGCCCAGCAGGGCATCCCTAGCCTCTGGCTCGTCTTCGCGACGCTGATCGGCGGAGCGCTGAGCGCCGGGAGCGCCGGCGCCTTCAACTGCTACTTCGACCGCGACATCGACCGTGTGATGAACCGCACGTCGAAGAGGCCGCTGGTCACCGGAGTGCTCTCGGACCGCGAGGCGCTGATCTTCGCCTGGGCCGTCGGCATCGTCTCGATCGCCTGGCTCGCCGTCTTCGTCAACCTGCTGAGCGCGGCCCTGTCGCTCACCGCGATCCTCATCTACGTGCTCCTCTACACGCTCGTGCTGAAGCGCCGCACCCCGCAGAACATCGTCTGGGGCGGGATCGCCGGCTGCATGCCGGTGCTGATCGGCTGGGCGGCCGTGACGAACTCGCTGTCGTGGGAGGCCTTCATCCTCTTCGGCATCATCTTCCTCTGGACCCCGCCGCACTACTGGCCGCTGTCGATGAAGTACCGCACCGACTACAAGACCGCCGGCGTGCCGATGCTCGCGGTCGTGCGCGGTCGCGTGGTCGTGGGGCTGCAGATCGTGCTCTACGCCTGGGCGATGGTGGCCTGCTCGCTCCTCCTGATCCCGGTCGGCCACATGGGCCTGGTCTACTCGGCCACCGCCGTGCTCGCGGGCGCCTGGTTCCTCTACGAGTCGCACCGGTTGTACAGCCGCTCGATCCGCGATCTCACGATCAAGCCGATGCGCGTGTTCCACGGCTCGATCACCTACCTGACCCTGATCTTCCTCGCGGTGGCCATCGATCCGCTGCTCCCGTTCTGAGGAGCGAGATGACCACCCCCTTCAGCTGGCTCGCCGAGCGCGTCACCCTCACCCCCCGCGCCCTGCGCTGGGGCACGACGGCGGCGCTGATCGTCAGCATCCTGATCATCGTGACCGGCGGGGTCGTGCGGGTGACCGGTTCCGGGCTCGGCTGCCCGACCTGGCCGACCTGCGACGGCACCTCGATCGCCACGACCGCCGAGCTCGGCATCCACGGCTTCATCGAGTTCACCAACCGGGCGCTCACGGGCGTGCTGATCCTCGCCGTGGGCTGGGCCATCGTCGCCGCCCGCCTGCAGAAGCCGCGGGTGCGCAGCATGACGCGGCTGGCCTGGTCGCAGTTCTGGCTCGTCGTCGCGAACGCCATCGCCGGGGGAGTGACCGTCCGCACCGACCTCAACCCCTGGGTCGTCGCGATGCACTTCCTGATGGCGGTCGCGCTGCTGACCACCACGACCCTCACCTGGCACCGCGCGCACCGCGGCCAGTCGGCGGCGGTGACCTTCCCGCGCGGGGTCCGGATGCTCGCCTGGGCACTCGTGGTCGTCACCGCGATCCTGATCATCGCCGGCACGCTCGTCACCGGAACCGGCCCGCACGCGGGCGACTCGGCCGACGTGCCCCGCATGCCATTCGTCTGGGAGCAGGTGACGATCCTGCACGGCGTGCTCGGCACGCTGTCGCTGGTGCTCGGCGTGCTCCTGCTGGTGCTGGTCTCCCGCATCCCGGGCGCCACGCTCGCGCGCCGGCGGGCCGCCACCTTCGTCGCGGTCGTCATCCTGCAGGCCGGCATCGGACTGGCCCAGTCGCTGCTCGGCCTGCCGGAGTGGCTGGTCGTGCTGCACCTGCTCGGCTCGGCCCTGGTCTGGGTGGGAGTGCTCCGGGTGCTGCTGGATGTGCATCCGCAACTCTGGGCCCCGCCCCGAGAGAGCACGTATACAATGAAGTCCCAGGAACCCGTTCTTAACGCGTAGGTATCCTCCCGGCACACAATCCGCCCATAGTCCCGGCTCGACAAATAGTTCGATGCGACGATGGAATGTCGGAGGCCTCTTCGAGGTTGCTAGCACTAAGGAAGGGAGTCAGTCATGTCAGACGTCCTCATCGACCGACCGGAACTCGAGAACCTGGGGGTGTACGAGTTCGGCTGGTCCGACTCCGACGCTGCAGGGGCTTCCGCCAAGCGCGGGATCAACGAGGCGGTCGTCGCGAACATCTCGGCCCTGAAGAACGAGCCGGAATGGATGCTGAAGACGCGCCTGAAGGCCCTTCAGATCTTCGGCCGCAAGCCCATGCCGACCTGGGGCGCCGACCTCTCGGGCATCGACTTCGACAACATCAAGTACTTCGTCCGCTCCACGGAGAAGCAGGCCCAGACCTGGGACGACCTGCCGGACGACATCAAGAACACCTACGAGAAGCTCGGCATCCCCGAGGCGGAGCGCCAGCGCCTCGTCTCCGGCGTGGCCGCGCAGTACGAGTCCGAGGTGGTCTACCACCAGATCCGCGAAGACCTCGAGGCCCAGGGCGTCATCTTCATGGACACGGACACCGCGCTCCGCGAGCACCCCGAGTTCTTCGACGAGTACTTCGGCACCGTCATCCCCTCCGGCGACAACAAGTTCGCCGCGCTGAACACCGCCGTATGGTCGGGCGGCTCCTTCGTCTACGTGCCCAAGGGCGTCCACGTCGAGATCCCGCTGCAGGCCTACTTCCGTATCAACACGGAGAACATGGGCCAGTTCGAGCGCACGCTGATCATCGCCGACGAGGGCAGCTACGTGCACTACATCGAGGGCTGCACGGCTCCGATCTACAAGAGCGACTCGCTGCACTCCGCGGTCGTCGAGATCATCGTGAAGAAGAACGCCCGCGTGCGTTACACGACGATCCAGAACTGGTCGAACAACGTCTACAACCTGGTCACCAAGCGTGCGATCGCGCACGAGGGCGCGACCATGGAGTGGATCGACGGCAACATCGGCTCCAAGGTGACGATGAAGTACCCCTCGATCTACCTGGTCGGCGAGCACGCCAAGGGCGAGACCCTCTCGGTCGCGTTCGCGGGCCCCGGCCAGCACCAGGACGCCGGCGCGAAGATGATCCACATGGCGCCGTACACGCAGTCCTCGATCGTCTCGAAGTCGATCGCCCGCGGCGGTGGTCGTGCCGGGTACCGCGGCGAGGTCCGGGTGGCCGAGAACGCGCACCACTCGGCGAACACCGTGCGGTGCGACGCGCTGCTGGTCGACACGATCTCGCGGTCGGACACCTACCCGGCCATCGACATCCGGGTCGACGACGTGCAGCTCGGGCACGAGGCCACGGTCTCGAAGGTCTCCGAGGAGCAGCTGTTCTACCTCATGTCGCGCGGCCTCCCGGAGGACGAGGCGATGGCGATGATCGTGCGCGGCTTCATCGAGCCGATCGCCCGGGAACTCCCGATGGAATACGCACTCGAACTGAACAAGCTCATCGAGATGGGCATGGAAGGCAGCGTCGGCTAAAGATGGCGGCACCCCAGATTTCCGCGACGGATCAGCCGGCCGCACCCCTGATCGAGCGACCCGACCCGGCTCAGCACGGGCTTCAGGCGCACTCCGACGGCGGCTCGGCCTTCGTGCCGGTGCAGACCCGTTCCGAGCGGTTCACCTCCACCTCGCCCGAGGACTTCGAGGCGGTCACCGGCCGTGAGTTCGAGTGGAAGTTCGTTCCCCTCGCCAAGGTCGCGCACCTCATCTCGGATGAGGTGGACGGCTCCCCGACGGCGTTCAGCTACACCGAGAACGGCGGGGCGACGGTCGACTGGATCGACCGCTCCGACGCACTGGTCGGCTCGGCCGGCGCCCCGGAAGAGCGGGCCTCGGCGAACGCCTGGTCCCGTACCGAGAAGGCCCTGCACATCCTGGTCACCGGTGAGGACGGCCAGGAGACGGTCGTGCGCCGTGACCGCTTCGACGGTTCCGCCCGGGCCGCGCACGTCGTGATCGAGGCCGCGGCCAACAGCCGCGGCACGGTCATCCTGGAGCACGCCGGTCAGGCCAACCTCTCCGAGAACGTCGAGATCGTGGTGCGCGACAACGCGCAGCTCACGGTCGTGACGGTGCAGGAGTGGGACGACTCGGCGCTGCACCTCTCGAGCCACTTCGCGCGGATCGGCCGTGACGCCTCGCTCAAGCACGTCATCGTGTCGCTCGGCGGCTCGGTCGTGCGGGTGAACCCCTCATTCCACCTGGTGGAGCCGGGGGCGTCGATCGACTCCTTCGGTCTCTACTTCGCGGATGCGGGGCAGTACTTCGAGCAGCGCCCCTACGTCGACCACGTCGCCGCCAACACGCGCAGCCGCGTCAACTACAAGGGTGCGCTCCAGGGCGAGGGCGCCCACACCGTCTGGGTGGGCGACGTGCTGATCGGCCCGCACGCCGACGGCACCGACAGCTACGAGCAGAACCGCAACCTCGTGCTCAGCGAGGGAACCCGGGCCGACAGCATCCCGAACCTCGAGATCGAGACGGGCAACATCCTCGGTGCGGGGCACGCCTCCTCGACCGGCCGGTTCGACGACGAGCAGCTGTTCTACCTGCAGTCGCGCGGCATCACCGAGGAGGAGGCCCGCCGGCTCGTGGTCCGCGGCTTCCTGGCCGAGATCATCCAGCAGATCGGCTCCGAGTCGCTCGAGGCCCGCCTGTCCGAGGCGATCGAGGCCGAGCTGCTCGCCGCCCAGGCGGGGGAGTAGCACCATGGCCGAGAAGGTCTGCGCGTTCGAGGACGTGCCGGTGAACCAGGCCCTCCGCGTCGTCGTCGACGGCGTCGCGATCGCCCTCGTCAAAGACAGCGCGGGCGAGTGCCACGCGATCGGCGACACCTGCACCCACGGCGACATCTCGCTCGCCGAGGGTTTCGTGGAGGACGACACGCTCGAGTGCTGGGCCCATGGCTCCAAGTTCTCGCTCGAGACCGGGAAGCCGCTGACGCTCCCGGCCTACGAGCCCGTCCCCGTGTTCGAGATCCAGGTGATCGACGGGGACATCTACATCGACCCAACCGTGACGAAAGTGATTGATTAGCATGTCGGTTCTGAAGATCGAAGACCTCCAGGTGAGCGTCGAGACCGAGCAGGGGACCAAGCAGATCCTCCGTGGCGTCGACCTCACCGTCGGCGAGGGCGAGACCCACGCGATCATGGGCCCCAACGGATCGGGCAAGTCGACGCTGGCCTACGCGATCGCCGGGCACCCGAAGTACCACGTCGAGGGCGGCTCCGTCACGCTCGACGGCGAGGAGATGCTCGACAAGTCCGTCGACGAGCGCGCCCGCGCGGGCCTGTTCCTCGCCATGCAGTACCCGGTCGAGATCCCCGGCGTCTCGGTGTCGAACTTCCTCCGCACCGCGAAGACCGCGATCGACGGCGAGGCCCCGGCCATCCGCGGCTGGATCAAGGACCTCGACGCCTCGATGAAGGCGCTGCGGATGGACAAGTCCTTCCGGGAGCGCAACGTCAACGAGGGCTTCTCCGGCGGCGAGAAGAAGCGCAACGAGATCCTCCAGCTCGAGCTGCTCAAGCCGAAGTTCGCGGTGCTCGACGAGACCGACTCCGGCCTCGACGTGGATGCGCTCAAGATCGTCTCCGAGGGCGTCAACCGCGCCAAGGAGAACACCGGAATGGGCATCCTGCTGATCACCCACTACAACCGAATCCTGCGCTACGTGAAGCCCGACTTCGTGCACGTGTTCGTCGCCGGCAAGGTCGCGGAGCAGGGCGGCCCCGAGCTCGCCGTGCGCCTCGAGAACGAGGGCTACGATCGCTTTCTCGCCGAGACGACCGTAGGATAACGATATGGTCACGACACTCGAACCTCAGCTCTTCGACCAGGTCGAGGAAGCTCTCAAAGACGTGATGGACCCGGAGCTCGGCGTCAACATCGTCGACCTCGGCCTGATCTACGACCTCGGCTGGGACTCGGAGCAGGACGCCCTGGTCATCAGCATGACGCTCACGAGCGCCG
This sequence comes from Herbiconiux sp. 320_LB, assembly GCF_059691755.1. Classification (NCBI taxonomy): domain Bacteria; kingdom Bacillati; phylum Actinomycetota; class Actinomycetes; order Micrococcales; family Microbacteriaceae; genus Herbiconiux; species Herbiconiux sp. 320_LB. The sequence goes on from NZ_JCAWAD010000001.1 coordinate 271,746, forward strand.
GCTGCCCGCTCACCGACGTGCTCGAGGAGCAGACGGCCGAGGCGCTGGACGGCGTGGTCGACCAGTTCCGGATCAACTGGGTCTGGATGCCGCCGTGGGGCCCGGACAAGATCACGGACGACGGTCGCGACATGATGCGGGCCCTCGGCTTCTCCATCTGATCTGCACCTGAATTCTTCAGGCACGAAAAAGGTCCCATCCCGATCTGATCGGGTGGGACCTTTTTCGTGCCCGCGGACTACTTGCGGGCGGTGAGCTTCCAGGCGAGGGGGATGATGCCGGCCGCGAGGAGCGCCTTGATCACGCCGCCGATGAGGAACGGGTACAGGCCCGACTGGAGGGTCTGCTCGAGGTTCAGCCCGAGCGAGGCGGCGAGCCAGGGGAGGCCGATCGCGAAGGTCACGCCGGTGCCGGCCATGAACGAGACGAAGGCGCCGAGGACCCGGCGGTCCCAGCTGCGCTGCGCGAGCCAGCCGGTGAGACCGGCGGCCACGATGAAACCGATGATGTAGCCGCCCGTGGGGCCGGCGATGACGTGCAGGCCCGCGCTGGCGTCGCTGAACCACGGCACGCCCACGACACCCAGCACCGCGTAGAGCACCATCGACAGGGCCCCGCGGAGAGCGCCGAGCGTCGAGCCCACCAGGAGCACCGCGAGGGTCTGGCCCGTGATCGGCACCGGCCAGAGCGGGATCGACACCTGCGCCAGCAGACCGGTCAGGGCGGCTCCGCCGGCGACGAGCATCACGTCGGTGAGGATGCTGCGGCTGACCAGGCGATCAGCGAGAGTGGGGCGGCCGGCGGCCAAAGACAGGGTGGACATGCATCTCCTCTTCGGGGCGGGACACGGGCTGAGAGCGAACGTCGTACAGCCGGGGGCGTCCCTCGAAATATACTAGAAGCTTCCCTCCCCCCTCGCGTTGTGGCGACACCACGAAAAGAATTGGATATCTCTGTGCTCAGCGTTTCAGACCTGGCGATCCGGGTCGGCGCACGAACCCTCATGGAGGACGTGTCGTTCCGAGTCGGCCCCGGCGACAAGGTCGGGCTCGTGGGCCGCAACGGCGCGGGCAAGACCACTCTCACCAAGGTGCTCGCGGGCGACCTCCAGCCCGCCGAGGGCGCGGTCCAGCGCTCAGGCGAGCTCGGCTACCTGCCGCAGGACCCGCGTTCCGGCGACCCCGAGGAGCTGGCCCGCACGCGCATCCTGAACGCCCGCGGTCTGGGTTCGCTGCTGGAGGGGATGCAGGAGTCGTCGATGGCGATGGCCTCGGACGACCCGAAGGTCAGCGAGGCCGCGATGAAGCGCTACGGCAACCTCACCGAGCGCTTCGACGCTCTCGGCGGGTACGCGGCCGAGGCCGAGGCCGCCTCGATCGCGAGCAACCTGAGCCTGCCCGACCGCATCCTCGACCAGCCGCTGAAGACGCTCTCGGGTGGTCAGCGCCGCCGCATCGAGCTCGCGCGCATCCTGTTCTCGGATGCGGAGACCCTGATCCTCGACGAGCCGACCAACCACCTCGACGCCGACAGCGTGGTGTGGCTGCGCGAGTTCCTCAAGACCTACAACGGCGGCTTCATCGTGATCAGTCACGACATCGAGCTCGTCGGCGAGACCGTGAACCGGGTGTTCTACCTCGACGCCAACCGTCAGGTCATCGACGTCTACAACATGAACTGGCGCAACTACCTCAAGCAGCGCGAGGCCGACGAGGAGCGCCGCAAGAAGGAGCGCGTCAACGTCGAGAAGAAGGCGACGCAGCTGCAGCTGCAGGCGGCGCGCTTCGGTGCGAAGGCCTCCAAGGCCGCCGCGGCCCACCAGATGGTGGCGCGCGCCGAGAAGATGCTCTCCGGACTCGAGGAGGTGCGCGAGGTCGACCGCGTCGCCAAGCTGCGCTTCCCGACCCCGGTCGCCTGCGGCCGCACGCCCCTGATGGCCTCGAACCTCTCCAAGAGCTACGGCTCGCTGGAGATCTTCACCGCCGTCGACCTCGCGATCGACCGCGGCTCGAAGGTGGTCATCCTGGGGCTGAACGGTGCCGGCAAGACGACGCTGCTGCGCATCCTGGGCGGCGTGGACAAGCCCGACACGGGTCAGCTCGAGCCGGGCCACGGGCTGCGGATCGGCTATTACGCCCAGGAGCACGAGACCATCGACGTGAAGCGCTCGGTGCTGGAGAACATGGTGTCGGCCTCGCCGAACCTCACCGAGACCGAGGCGCGGCGCGTGCTCGGGTCGTTCCTGTTCACCGGCGACGACTCGCACAAGCCGGCCGGCGTGCTCTCCGGTGGTGAGAAGACCCGGCTCGCGCTGGCGATGATCGTGGTCTCGGGCGCCAACGTGCTGCTGCTGGACGAGCCGACGAACAACCTCGACCCCGCCAGCCGCGAGGAGATCCTGGATGCGCTCGCGCACTACGAGGGCGCGGTCGTGCTGGTCAGCCACGACGAGGGCGCGGTCGAGGCGCTCAACCCCGAGCGGGTGCTGATCCTGCCGGACGGCGTCGAGGACCACTGGAACAAGGACTACGCGGACCTGATCTCGCTGGCCTGAGGCCGTCGGCGCCGGGCCCGTCGGCTGGCCCCCGCCGGCCTCCGGGATCTGTTCGGATCACCGTTGGTCGAGGATCTCGTCCTCGACCTGAGCGTCGCTCTTCCTGGCCAGCCGCCGGCGCTCGCGCTCGGCGGCGCGCTCCTGCTCCTCGGGGTCGTCCTCGTTCGCCCGCCGGTACTCCTGGCGGATGATGTAGCCGAGCCCGACGAAGGCGAGGATGCCGAAGCAGAACCACTGGAACGTGTACGAGAGGTGAGCCCCCTCATCCGGCGTCGGTTTCGGCATCGCCGTCGGGCGCTCGGCCGGCGCCGGATCCTCGGAGGCGAGCAGCCCGTAGGCGGCCGAGTAGATCGGCCGGTCGATCTGCTCGGCGACGACGGGCAATTCGATGCTGGCGAGCTGACCGTTCTCGAGGTCGCCGTTGCCGATCCGCGGTTCGCCCGCCTTCAGCCGCACGACGACCGAGACCGTGCCGGTGGGGGCGGCCGGGATGGTGTCGGGCAGGTTCTGCTGCTGACCGGTCGGCACCCAGCCGCGGTCGACGATGAAGACGTCGCCGTTCGCGAGCTGGAACGGCACCAGCACGTCGAAGCCGACGTCGCCGCCGAGCGGCCGGTTGCGCACCAGCAGCTGGTCGTCGGCGAGGTAGCTCCCGGTCATCGAGACGGTGCGCCACTCGTCGGCGGGGTCGTAGGAGTCGAGCGCGGGCAGCACGTCGGCCAGGGGAGTGGCCGGGGCGTCGTAGTTCGAGGACACCCGGTTGATCTCGGCCACCGCCTCGTCGCGCCGGGCCAGCTGCCACATCGCCAGCAGCACGCAGACGATCGCGAACACGACCGTGATCGCGAGGTACCCCGCCCAGCGGCGGTGCAGCAGGAAACGCCAGCCCATCAGCTCTGCACCGGCCGTGCGGTCATCGGCAGCTCCTCGAGCGGGAAGTCGCGCGCCGCGAGGAACTCGCGGAGGTACTCCCGGTGCTCGTCGCAGGCGAGCCAGGTCTTGCGCCGGTCCTCGGCGTGGATGCGGGGGTTGCGCCACTCGATACGCCAGGTCGCGTCGGCGCGGCAGCCCGCGCGGGAGCACTCCTCCGCGCCGGGCTCCCGTCCGAGGGACGAGAGCAGGCTCACGGTCGGGGCTCCTCGTCGTCCAGACCGACGGGACGGCGGTAGACCTCGATGGCGGTGGGGCGCTCGGCCTTGCTGGTCCACGAGGTGCCGACGTTGCCGAGGACCACGGCGAAGTAGGGGAGGAGGATGGCTCCGGCGGCGACGACCGCGAGCCACCAGCCCTTCACGAAGAGCATCAGGATCAGGCAGACGATGCGGATCGACATCGTGATCATGTACTTGATCATGCGGGAGCGCCGCTCGTCCTCGGGGGACTTCGGAAGGCTCGTGATCGACTGCTGCCGCTGCTTCATGGTTGGCCTAAGCCTACGCTCCGAAAACTGCTCCTAAGCTGGTACGGCCCAACGTCATCACGAAGTCAGGACCACCAGACATGACCACCCCTCGCACCGTGCTCATCACCGGCGGAAACCGCGGAATCGGCTACGCCATCGCCGAGGAGTTCGTGGCCCAGGGCCACCGCGTCGCCGTGACCGCCCGCTCGGGCTCCGGCCCCGCCGGCACGCTCACCGTCATCGCCGACGTCACCGACGCCGCCTCGATCGACGCCGCGTTCACCGAGGTCGAGAACGAGCTCGGCCCGGTCGAGGTCGTCGTCGCCAACGCGGGGATCACCCGCGACATGCTCCTGCTGCGGATGTCGGAAGACGACTTCACCAGCGTCATCGACACGAACCTCACCGGCGCCTTCCGCGTCGTCAAGCGCGCCTCGAAGGGCATGCTCAAGGCCCGCTTCGGCCGTATCGTGCTCATCTCGAGCGTCGTCGGGCTCTACGGATCGGCCGGGCAGGCGAACTACAGCGCCTCCAAGGCCGCCCTGGTCGGCTTCGCCCGTTCGATCTCGCGCGAGCTCGGCGCCCGCAACATCACCGCGAACGTCGTCGCGCCCGGCTTCATCGAGACCGACATGACCGCCGAGCTCCCCGAGGCGCAGCAGGCGGAGTACAAGAAGTCCATCCCGGCCGGCCGCTACGGCCAGGCCGCCGAGGTCGCGAAGGCCGTCGCCTGGTTGGCCGGCGACGACGCCGCCTACATCACCGGAGCCGTCATCCCCGTCGACGGCGGCCTCGGCATGGGCCACTAGCCCCGCAGGCCGAGGAGCGGGAGGAGCTGGCTCAGGTCACGCCGGTCCATCGCCAGGTGCGCGTGCTCGCGCACCAGGGGGCGCGCGTCGAAGGCGACCGAGAGGCCGGCGACCTCCATCATCCGGAGGTCGTTCGCCCCGTCGCCGACCGCGACCGTCTGCGCCGGAGGAAGGGCGAGCTCGCCCGCCCACTCGAGCAGCGCATCCGCTTTGCTCTGCGCGTCGACGATCGGCCCGCTGACGCTGCCGTCGAGGCGGCCGTCCGCGACGCCGAGCCGGTTGGCCCGCCAGTAGTCGAGGCCGAGCTCCTCGGCCAGCGGGTCAAGCACCTCGTGGAATCCGCCGGAGACGACCCCGATGAGGTTGCCCGTGCCGTGGAGCCCGGCGATCAGCTCGGGGACCCCCGCTGTGACCGTGATCTGCTCGCCGACCTCGCGGAAGCACGAGACGTCGAGCCCCTCGAGGGCGGCGACCCGCTCACGCAGGCTCGCGGCGAAGTCGATCTCGCCGCGCATCGCCCGTTCGGTGATCGCGGCGACCTCGGCATGACGGCCCGCGCAGTCGGCGAGGAGTTCGATGACCTCGTTCTCGATGAGGGTGGAGTCGACATCGAGGACGACGAGGAACTGGGTCATGGAACGACGCGTACTCCCTTGCCCACGACGGTGATTCCGGAATCCGTGACCGTGAAGCCCCGCTCCCGGTCGCGGTCGGGATCGACGCCCACCTGGGCGCCGGCGGTGACGACGACGTTCTTGTCCAGGATAGCGCGGCGGACGATCGCATCCGGTTCGATGTGCACCCGGTCGAAGAGCACCGACTGCTGCACCAACGCGCCGGAATCGACCGTGGTCCACGGACCGACCACGCTGTCCTCGACCCGGGCACCCGAGATGAGGCAGCCGAGCGACACGATCGACTCGACCGTGACACCGGGGTTGCCCTTGGAGTCGCGCACGAACTTCGCCGGCGGCGAGTTGAGCGCCTGGGTGTAGATCGGCCAGGCCTCGTTGTAGAGGTTGAAGACCGGGAGGGCCGAGATCAGGTCTTGGTGGGCGTCGTAGAACGACTCGATCGTGCCGACGTCGCGCCAGTAGTAGCGGTCGCGATCGGTCGAGCCGGGCACGACGTTGCGGTTCAAGTCGTAGACCGCCGCGTTGCCGGCCGCGACGAAGTCGGGGATGATGTCGCCGCCCATGTCGTGGCTGGACTCGGGGCGTTCGCCGTCGCGGATGACGGCCTCGATCAGCTGGTCGGCGTCGAAGACGTAGTTGCCCATCGAGGCGAGCACTTCGCCGGGGGAGTCGACGAGACCCACCGCATCCTTCGGCTTCTCGAGGAACTCGGCGATGCGGGTCGGGTCGTCCTCCTCCACCTGGATGATGCCGAACTGGTCTGAGAGCTCGATCGGCTGGCGGATGGCGGCGACCGTCGCGCCGGCGCCGGACTCGATGTGCGCCTGGATCATCTGCTCGAAGTCCATGCGGTAGACGTGGTCGGCGCCGACCACGACGACGATGTCGGGGTTCTCGTCGCGGATCAGGTTGAGCGACTGCAGGATGGCGTCGGCCGAGCCGCTGAACCAGCGCTTGCCGAGCCGCTGCTGCGCGGGAACCGAGGCGATGTAGGAGTTGAGCAGCCCGTTGAGGTGCCAGGTCTGCGAGACGTGCCGGTCGAGCGAGTGCGACTTGTACTGGGTCAGCACCACGATCTGCGACAGCCCCGAGTTGACGAGGTTCGACAGCGCGAAGTCGATCAAACGGTACCCCCCGCCGAACGGGACGCCGGGCTTGGCACGGTCGGCCGTGAGGGGCATGAGGCGCTTGCCCTCGCCTCCGGCCAGGACGATGCCGAAGATCTTCTTTGATGCTGCTGCCATACCCCCACCATAATGAGGTTTTCCCCGCGGGGTACTACGGTTCGACTATGCGAGTCGACGTGATTACCCGTGAGTATCCGCCCGAGGTCTACGGAGGGGCCGGCGTGCACGTCGCCGAGCTCGTCAAGGCGCTCAGGGCCCATCTGGACGTGACGGTGCGCTGCTTCGGCGCCCCCCGCGACGAAGCGGACGTCTTCGCCTACCAGGTGCCGCAGGAGCTCGTCGGCGCGAACCCCAGCCTGACCACCCTCGGCGTCGACCTGCAGATCGCCGAGGCGGTCGCCGGCACCTCGCTCGTGCATTCGCACACCTGGTACGCCAACGCCGCGGGCCGCCTCGCCGCGCTGCTGCACGACGTGCCGCACGTGGTGACCGCGCACTCGCTCGAGCCGCTCCGGCCGTGGAAGGCCGAGCAGCTCGGCGGCGGCTACCGCATCTCGTCGCAGATCGAGAAGGATGCGTTCGAGTCGGCGGATGCGGTGATCGCCGTCTCCAACGGCATGCGTCGCGACATCCTCCGCTCCTACCCGGCCCTGGACGAGTCGAAGGTCACCACCGTCTACAACGGCATCGACCTCGAGCGCTGGCGCCCCACCGTCGACCCCGAGGTGCTGGAGCGCCACGGGATCGACCCGGACCGGCCGACCGTCGTCTTCGTGGGTCGGATCACCCGCCAGAAGGGGCTGCCGTACCTCTTGCGCGCGATCGCGATGCTGCCGCCGGAGGTGCAGGTCGTGCTCTGCGCCGGCGCCCCCGACACCCCCGCGATCATGGAGGAGGTCTCCTCCGCGGTGCGCACCCTGGGGGAGACCCGCACCGGCATCGTCTGGATCGAGGAGATCCTGCCCCAGCCGCAGCTCGCCGCTGTGCTGACGGCCGCGACCGTGTTCGTCTGCCCCTCGGTCTACGAGCCGCTCGGCATCGTCAACCTCGAGGCCATGGCCTGCGGGCTCCCGGTCGTCGGAACGGCGACCGGCGGCATCCCCGAGGTCGTCGACGACGGCGTGACCGGGCTGCTGGTGCCGATCGACCAGGCTCAGGACGGCACGGGCACCCCGACCGACCCCGACCGCTTCGTCGCCGACCTCGCCCGTGCCCTCACCGAGGTGCTCGCGGATCCGGTCCGCGCGGCCGAGATGGGGCGGGCCGGACGCGCCCGGGCGGAGGCCGAGTTCAGCTGGGGCGCCATCGCCTCTCAGACCGCTGAGATCTACCGCTCGCTGGTGCGGTAGGGGGCCGGTCGTTCGTTAGGCTTGGAGCATGCCCACTGTGCTCGATCTCGAAGACGTTTCGGTTGTCCGCGATGGAAATACCATCCTGAGCGGGGTGAACTGGAAGGTCGACGGGGATCAGCGCTGGGTGGTGCTCGGGCCCAACGGCGCGGGCAAGACCACGCTGCTGCAGATCGCCGCGGCGATGAGCCACCCCTCGGGCGGCACCGTGCAGGTGCTCGAGGGCACGCTGGGGCAGGTCGACCTGTTCGAGCTGCGCCCCCGCGTGGGCTTCGCCTCGAGCGCGATGGCCCGCCGCTTCCCGGCGAACGAGACGGTGCTGAACGTCGTGCTGACGGCCGCCTACTCGGTGACCGGGCGCTGGAACGAGGCCTATGAGGACATCGACCTCCGCCGTGCGCAGCGCGTGCTGAGCGAGTGGAAGCTCGACCACCTCTCGGACCGGCTGTTCGGCTCGCTCAGCGACGGCGAACAGAAGCGCGTGCAGATCGCGCGGTCGGTCATGACCGACCCCGAGCTGCTGCTCCTGGACGAGCCGGCCGCGAGCCTGGACCTCGGCGCCCGCGAGGAGCTGCTGCAGCTGCTCGGCGGCTACGCCTCCGCCCCCGAGGCGCCCGCGATCGTGATGGTGACCCACCACGTCGAGGAGATCCCGCGCGGATTCACCCACGCCCTGCTGCTCAACAAGGAGGGCATCGTGGCCGCCGGCGGCCTCGGCGAGGTGCTGACGGCCGACAACCTGACCCAGACCTTCGGGCTCCCGATCGCCCTCAGCGAGGACGACGGGCGTTTCAGCGCTCGCGCGGCCTGAAACCTGCTAAACTCGTCAGCTGGCCCACTGGCCCACGATCTCCTTCCCCGCCGTACAACCAAGGACACCACTATGAAGTCTGACACCCACCCCACGTACGCACCCGTCGTGTTCCGCGACCTCGCGTCGGGAGCCACGTTCCTCACCCGTTCGACCGTGTCGAGCGCGAAGACGATCGAGTGGGAAGACGGCAACACCTACCCGGTGATCGACGTCGAGATCTCGTCCGAGTCGCACCCGTTCTACACGGGCAAGCAGCGCATCCTCGACTCGGCCGGTCGTGTCGAGAAGTTCAACAGCCGCTACAAGGGCTTCGGCGGCAGCAAGTAGGCTCCCGCCCCACAACGAAGAAGACCCCGTCGGCTCAGGCCGGCGGGGTCTTTTCGTGCGTGCCTCAGGCCCGCCGGGGCACCTCGGGCCAGCCGCGACGCGAGGTGAAGCCGGGGTCGCGGGTGCGCCGCATGTAGTCTTCGAACGAGTCGCACTGGGCCTCGTGCCAGGTCTGCTGAGCGGCGTGCAGGTCGCTCGGCGACAGGTCGAGCTCGGCGGCGAAACGCACCGCGATCGCCTGGGCGACCCGGCCGGCGGCGATCGCATCCGCCCCCGCGTCGTGCGCGTCGAGCAGCTCAACGCCGTAGTGGGCGGCCGAGGCCTCGAGCGTGCGCTTGCCCTTGCGGTAGCGGTCGATCTGCTTGTCGATCACCAGCGGGTCGACGACCGTGCCGGTGACGAGGGGCTCGACGCCGTGACGGAGCGCCTCGCGGTTGAGCAGGGTGAGGTCGTAGGGCGCGTTGTAGATGACGAGGGAGTAGCCCTCCTGGAAGGCACGGCCGAGCTCGGCGACGATCTCGCTGACCACCTCGGCGGCCGGACGCCCCTCGGCGCGGGCACGGGCGGTAGTGACGCCGTGCACTGCGGTGGCCTGCTCCGGGATGTCGACACCCGGGTCGGCCAGCCAGTCACGACGGGAGACGGCGAAGCCGTCGGCATCCAGATAACTGACGTTGGCGGTCACCACCCGGCTGGTCTCGACGTCGATGCCCGTGGTCTCGAGGTCGAACACCGCGAGTCTCTCGGCCCAGGCCGGAATGAGGGCGGTGGTGACTGACTGCTCGATCGTATCCATCGACGCGATCGTGTCATCAGCCACCGACACCAGCGCGGTCGCCGAGGCGGGGCCCGGCGCCCGGACCGGCTCCGGTTCGAGGTCGAACAGGGTCGGTGCGGCGATCGTCATACCCGTCAGTCTGCCGCGCCTCCAGCGACTCCAGAGGCACCGACACACGGGTCAGCGGCCCTCGGTCTCTTCCGTGCGCTGCCCGACGTGCAGCCAGTAGAAGGTCTGCGTGCCGAAGGTGAGGGTGACGGTGCCGTTCTCGTCGAAGGAGGGGAACTCCGAGTGCCCGAACAGGTCGAACAGCCGGCGCCCGGCGAACTGCGGAGCCGTGATGGTGGCCGAGCCCGGGTTGTGCGCGAAGTTGAAGACGCAGAGCACGTCCTCCGGCCCGTCGCCGAAGTAGGCGCCGGACCCCTCGTAGCTCCGCACGAAGGAGAGCACCGACTCGCTGTCGGTCGGCAGCACCTCCATCGTGCCCAGCCCGAACGCCGGGTGCGCCTTCCGCACGTGGATGACGTTCCGCACCCAGTGCAGCAGCGATCGCGACTGCGCGAGCTGGGACTCGACGTTGACCAGCGTGTAGTTGTAGACCAGCGACTGCACAACCGGGAGGTAGAGCTTCCCGGGGTCGGCCGTCGAGAACCCGGCGTTCCGGTCCGGCGTCCACTGCATCGGGGTACGCGAGGAGTCGCGGTCCGGCAGCCAGATGTTGTCGCCCATGCCGATCTCGTCGCCGTAATAGAGGAACGGGCTGCCCGGCAGGGCGAAGAGCAGGGCGTGCACGAGCTCGAGCTCGGCGCGGGAGTTGTCGAGCAGGGGAGCGAGCCGGCGCCGGATGCCGATGTTCGACCGCATCCGCGGATCGTAGGCGTACCAGCCGTACATCGCCTGCCGGTACTCCTCGGAGACCATCTCGAGGGTGAGCTCGTCGTGGTTGCGGAGGAAGACGCCCCAGGCGGCGCTCTCGGGGATGTCGGTGGTCTCGGAGAGCACCCGCACCAGTTCGTCGGCCTTCTGCGACCGCAGCGAGTAGAAGATGCGCGGCATCACCGGGAAGTCGAAGGCCATGTGGCACTCCGGCTCCTCCTCGGTGCCGAAGAAGGCGGCGACCTCGCGGGGCCACTGGTTGGCCTCGGCCACGAGCATGCGCCCCGGGTACTCGTTGTCAATCATCTGGCGGAGCTTGACGATGAACTCGTGGGTCTTCGGTTCGCCCTCGCCGTTGCCCTCGTCGGACTCGTAGAGGTAGGGGATCGCATCCAGCCGGATGCCGTCGACGCCCATGTCGAACCAGAACCGCACGGTGTCGAAGATCGCCTCGTGCACGGCCGGGTTCTCGAAGTTGAGGTCGGGCTGGTGGGAGAAGAACCGGTGCCAGAAGAACTGGCGGCGCACCGGGTCGAAGGTCCAGTTCGACTCCTCGGTGTCGACGAAGATGATGCGGATGTTCTCGTACTTCTCGTCGGTGTCGCTCCACACGTAGAAGTCGCCGAAGGGGCCCTCCGGGTCCTCCCGCGACTTCTGGAACCACTCGTGCTGATCCGAGGTGTGGTTGAGCGGGAAGTCGATCACGATGCGCATGTTGCGCTCGTGCGCCTTGGTCACGAGGTCGCGGAACTCCTCGACCGTTCCGTAGTCCGGCAGCACGGCCGTGAAGTCGGAGACGTCGTAGCCGCCGTCGCGCATCGGCGACATGAAGAAGGGCGGCAGCCAGAGGGCGTCGATCCCGAGCCACTGCAGGTAGTCCAGCTTCGAGATCAGGCCGGCGATGTCGCCGAACCCGTCGCCGTTCGAGTCGACGAACGACCGGATCATCACCTCGTAGAACACCGACCGCTTGTACCACTGCGGATCGAGGGTGAGGCCCGGCTGCTGGATGGGAGCGGTGTAGTTCACGGGGGTCCTTTCGGAGCACGGGAGGAACGGATGACCGGCAGGAGCGATCCCTGAATCACGTTAGTCCAAACCGCTCGGGGCGGTAGGCCGCGTCTATGCTTGACCGGATGACCGTCGCCTCGCCCTACGCCGAAGAACTCTCCCGGATGCCCGTGGTGGAGCGGGAGCTGGACGTCGCCGGCAGCCGCACCCGTCTCTGGGAGTACGGCGCATCCGGTGCCGATCAGGCCGCCCGCGCGGTCGCCGACACCCTGATCGTCGTCGTGCACGGCTACCGGGGCGACCACCACGGTCTCGAGCCGGTGATCGCCCAGCTGAACGGCCCCGAGCAGGCCGGCACCCGGATCGTCGCCCCCGACCTGCCGGGCTTCGGCGTGTCGACCCCGCTCGCGGCGGTGCACGACGTGCCGGGCTACTCGGCCTGGCTCCGCGAGATCGTCCCGGTGCTCCGGGCCGAGTCGCCCCAGGCGCGGCTCGTCGTACTCGGCCACTCGTTCGGATCGATCATCGTCGCGGCCGCACTCGGGGGCGAGCCGGCACTGGAGGCCGACGCCGCCATCCTGATCAACCCCATCTCCGCGCCCGCCCTGACCGGGCCGCGGGGCGTGATGACCCGGCTCGCGATCGGCTACTACCGCTTCGCCGCCGCGGTGCCGGAGAAGCTCGGCTTCGCCATCCTCGGCAGCCCCGTCGTCGTGCGGGTGATGAGCGTGACCATGGCGAAGACGCGGCAGAAGCCGCTGCGGCGCTGGATCCACGATCAGCACGACCGCTACTTCTCGGCGTTCGCGAACCGCACCGTGGTGCTGGATGCGTTCCGCGCCTCGGTCGGCGACGACGTCAGCGAGTACGCCGCCCGCATCACGGTGCCGACCCTGCTGATCGCCGCCGACAAGGACGACATCACGCCGATCGAGGCCCAGCACCGCGTGCAGCGGGCGATGCCCGACGCCCGCCTGGTGGTGCTGCCCGACGTCGGCCACCTGATCCACTACGAGAAGCCGGTCGAGGCCGCCCGCGCGATCACGGAGTTCCTCGCGTGAGGCTCGCCGTCGACTGCCGGTACACCCGGCTCGAGCGGCACGACGGCATCAGCCGCTACACCGCCGGGATCGTCACGGCGCTGAAGGAGCTGATCGACCAGGGCGACCCCGCCGTCGCCGGCATCGAGCTCAGCATGATCATCAGCGATCCGCGCCAGCTCGCCATGCTGCCCGACCTGCCCTGGGTGCAGGTCTCCGGCCCGACCAGCGTGCGCGAGCCCTTCGTCGCGCGCCAGGTGAACCGGAGCCGGCCGGACATGGTGATCAGCCCGATGCAGACCATGGGCACCCGCGGCCGGAAGTACCGCCTCGCCCTGACCGTGCACGACCTGATCTATTACTCCAACCCCACCCCGCCGCGCGACCTGCCGGCCTTCGTGCGGGTGCTCTGGCGGCTCTACCACAAGGCCTGGTGGCCGCAGCGGATGCTCCTGAACGGCGCCGACGCGATCGTCACGGTGTCGGACTCCACGCGGGCGCTGATCGCCGAGCACCACCTGGCCCGACGCCCCGTGGTGGTCGCCCGGAACGCGGCCGACCTTCCGCCGCGGGAGACCGCCGATGCGGCCGCGGCCGACGCGGACGCGCGGTCGCAGGCGAAGTCGCTGCTCTACATGGGCTCGTTCATGCCGTACAAGAACGTCGAGACCCTGGTGCGCGCGGTGGGCGAGCTGCCCGACTACACGCTCCACCTGCTCAGCCGGGCGAGCGACGCCGATCAGGCCCGCCTGCGCGCGATCGACCCCGAGGCCCGCCTGGTCTTCCACGGCGGGGTCTCCGACGAGGAGTACCGCAAGCTGCTCGGCGAGGCCACGGCGCTGGTGACCGCCTCGCTCGACGAGGGCTTCGGCATCCCGCTGGTCGAGTCGATGGGTCAGGGGACGCCGGTCGTCGTCAGCGACATCGGCGTCTTCCGCGAGATCGGGGGAGCGGCGGCGTTGTTCGCCCCGGCGAAGGATGCGGCCGCGTTCGCCGCGGCCGTGCGCACACTGGAGGATCCGGCGGAGTGGGCGGAACGCTCACGGGCCTCCCGCCGTCAGGCGGAGACGTTCAGCTGGGAAGCGTCAGCGCGAGCGCTAGCGGCGCTCGTGACCGGATCGACGGGTCGATCGCCGCGCCGTTGAACTCGGCGATGGACAGCTCGCCGCCGTCGACCGTGAACTCGTGGGCGGAGCCGTTCGGGATCGCGTGCCCCTTCTCGGGCAGTCGCTTCTCGGTGACGTAGCGGATCAGCGAGCCGATCACCCCGCCGTGCGAGACCACGATCAACGACTGGCCGGGGTGCTCCTCGGCGAGGGCCTCCAGCGCGGGCAGCACGCGCGCGACGACGTGCGACCGGCGCTCGCGCCCCGGCACCGGGCCGAGCGGGTCGGGGAACCGCTCGCGCAGCTCCTCGGCATTCAGTCCCTCGGCCTCGCCGTAGCTGCGCTCGACCAGTTCGGGGACCAGTTCGACCTCGTCGAGGCCGATCGCCTCGGCAATGATCTCGGCGGTCTCCCGGGCGCGGCCTAGCGGGCTGGCGACGATGCCGTCGAAGTGACGGTCGGCGAGGATGCGGCCGGTCTCCCTGGCCTGCTCGCGGCCGGTCTCGTTCAGGGGGATGTCGGTGCTTCCCTGGATCCGCTTCTGGAGGTTCCAGTCGGTCTGGCCGTGGCGCACGAAGGTGAAGGTAGTCATCGGGGCCAGTCTACGAGGCCGGTGCGCGGCACGGTCTCGGGTCAGGCGCCGGGCAGCAGCCGCGCCCGGAGGCCGCCGAGCGCCTCGGCCACCCCGCCGTCGATCTTGACGGCGGCGCGCGAGTCGCCCTTGGTGACCCCGCGGTTGATGATCACGACCGGCAGCTTCCGGCGCCGGGCCTGCTCGAGCAGCCGGATGCCGGAGTTGACGACGAGGGACGAGCCCGCGATGACCATCGCATCCGACCCCGCCACCATCGAGGAGGCCTCGGCGAACTTCTCGGTGGGGATGAACTCGCCGAAGAACACCACGTCCGGCTTCAGCACGCCGCCGCAGACGGTGCAGGCGGGCACCACGAAGGCCTCGTACTCGGCCACGTCGGCATCGCCGTCCGGCGCCATCCTGACCAGGCCCTGATCGGTGAGCCCGGGGTTCTCGGTCGCGATCCGCTCGGCGATGCTCGCCCGGGCGAAGGTCTGGCCGCAGGTCAGGCAGGTGACCCGATCCATCGAGCCGTGCAGGTCGACCAGGTGGCGGGTGCCCGCGCGGGCGTGCAGACCGTCGACGTTCTGGGTGATCACCCCGGTGACCAGCCCCGCGTCCTCCAGCTCGGCCAGGATGCGGTGGGTCACGTTCGGCTGCGCCGCGTCGAACAGCCGCCAGCCCAGGTGACTGCCCGCCCAGTAGCGCTTGCGGTACGAGGAGCTCGAGAGGAACTGGTCGAAGGTCATCGGGTTGCGGGCGGGTGCGCCCTCGCCGCGGTAGTCCGGGATGCCCGAATCCGTGCTCACCCCGGCCCCGGTCAGCACCACGATCCGGCGACCGGCGAGCACCTCGGCGGCCTCTTCGATCGCGAGCGCGGACGACGCGTCCGGCAGCGACGACACGAGCGGAACCATGTGACCTCCTCGCCGGCGTGAGGTGCCCGGCATCAGCAGTCTAAACACCGGAGTTTTCCGGAATGTTTCCGGGCTGGCAGAGTTGGGGGTGAATCTCGTCACAGAAGGGGTCTCGTGCCCGTCCTCCGCATCACCTCGCTCGAGCATCCCCTGCTCGCCGACTACGCCGACCTGACCGACGTCGCGCTCCGGCGCATCCTCGAACCCGCGGGCGGCCTCTACCTCGCCGAGTCGGCGAAGGTGATCGAGCGGGCCGTCGCAGCCGGGCACCGCCCCCGCTCGGTGCTGCTGCAGGAGAAGTGGCTCGCCGACCTGGAGTGGATCGCGGAGCGCTTTCCGGAGGTGCCGCTGTTCGTCGCCGACGACGCGCTGCTGGAGCAGCTCACCGGCTTCGCCATGCACCGGGGCGCCCTCGCCTCGATGCACCGCCCCGTGCTGCCGGATGCGCGTGACCTGCTCGCCGGCGCCCGGACGGTGGTCGTGCTGGAGGACATCGTCGACCACACCAACGTCGGGGCCGCGTTCCGCTCGGCGGCCGGCCTCGGCGCGGACGCGGTGCTGATCAGCCCGCGCTGCGCGGACCCCCTCTACCGTCGGAGCGTGCGGGTCAGCATGGGCACGGTGCTCCAGGTGCCGTGGACGCGGATCGGGGAGTGGACGGAGGCGGCGCCGCTGCTGCACGAGGCCGGCTTCACGATCGCCGCCCTCGCACTCGGCGACGACTCGGTGCCCCTGCCCGAGTTCGCCGCCGCCCTGCCGGAGAAGGTCGCGATCGTGCTCGGCACCGAGGGCGACGGGCTGAGCCGCCGCGCCCTGGCGGCCGCCGACGTGCGGGTCGAGATCCCCATGCTGCACGGCGTGGACTCGCTGAACGTGGCCTCGGCGAGCGCCGTGGCCCTCTACGCGCTGAGGTACGCCGCGCGGGAGTAGTGATTGCCTACTGACCATCGAGGCCCCGACCCAATATGCTTCCTCTACCGATCAGGGAGGTTGCTGTGAGTGACAAGTCCACCGTTCCACCCGTAGCCGCAGCATCCGGGGGCAAGGGCCTGAAACCGGGCACCCTCGGGCTCTTCGGGTCGACCGTGATCGGGCTGGCCTCGACCGCCCCGGTCTACTCCCTCGCCGCGACCGTCGGCTTCGTGGTGCTGGCCGTGGGTGCGCAGGCTCCCATCGCGATGATCATCGCCTTCGTGCCGATGTTCCTGACCGCCTCCGCGTACCGGGAGCTCAACCGGGCGGTGCCGGACTGCGGCACCGCGTTCACCTGGGCCACCAAGGCCTTCGGCCCCTGGGTGGGCTGGCTGGCCGGCTGGGGGGTCGCGGTCGCCGGCATCATCGTGCTGGCGAACCTGGCCCAGATCGGCAGCAAGTACCTGTGGCTGCTGACCGACAACCCCGATCTGTACGACAACGTGCCGCTGGTGACCGCCACCGGCGTGGTGTTCATCGCGGTGATGACCTACGTCAGCGTGCGCGGCCTGGAGATCGGCGAGCGCCTGCAGAACGTGCTCCTCGCGGTTCAGTACCTCGCGCTCGCGCTGTTCGTCGGCATCTGCTTCTGGAACGTCTTCACCGGTTCGGCTCCGGAGGGTGCGACCGCGCCCCAGGCCGACTGGTTCAACCCCTTCGCCTTCACCTCGCTCTCGGGCTTCACCGAGGCGATCCTGCTGTGCCTGTTCATCTACTGGGGCTGGGACACCTGTCTCGCCCTCAACGAGGAGACGAAGGACCCCAAGCGCACGCCCGGCCGGGCCGCGATCCTCTCCACCGTCATCCTGCTCGTCACCTACGTCTCGGTCACCGTCGCGGCGATGTCCTTCGCCGGGCTCGGCGACAGCGGCCTGGGCCTCGGCAACGAGGAGAACTCGGGCGACGTCTTCCTCGCGCTGAAGGATGCGGTGTTCGGCCCCTGGGCCTGGCTCCTGGTGATCGCGGTGTGCGTCTCGGCGATCTCGTCGACCCAGACCACCATCCTGCCGACCGCGCGCGGCACCCTGGCGATGGCGACCTACAAGGCGCTCCCCGCCGCGTTCGGGCGGGTGAGCCCGAAGTTCCACACCCCGCGGTTCGCCACGATCTTCATGAGCGTCGTCGCCTCGGTCTTCTACGTGGGGATGACGATCGTGAGCGAGAACATCCTCTCGGACACGATCCTCTCGATCGGGCTCGCGATCGCCTTCTACTACGCGATCACGAGCTACGCCTGCATCTGGTTCTTCCGTAAAGAGATCTTCACCACGGCCCGCAACTTCTTCTTCAAGGGCCTGTTCCCCCTCCTGGGCGGGCTGATGCTCACGGCGGCGTTCATCCAGTCGGCGATCGACATGTACAACCCCGACTACGGCTACACCGTGATCTTCGGCATCGGCGGGGTCTTCGTGATCGGCATCGGCTCGCTCGCCGTCGGTGTGGTGCTGATGGTGGTCTGGTACTTCTTCGCCGGGTCGAAGCCGTTCTTCCGCGGCCAGAGCCTCAACCGCGACACCGAGGTGCTGGTGCCCGACGACGACCAGCTGGTCGTCCGTTCCGTCGACGGCGGCCTGATGTAGCCGTTGGTTAGGATGGCCGGGTGAGTCCCGCCAGCCCCGCCGTCTACCGGCGCCGGCGAATCGTCGTGGGCGCGGCCCTCGTGCTGTTCGCGGTGCTGGCCACCTACATCCCCGTCTCCCTGTTCGCTCCGGTGCCCGCGGCCACCGCGGCCGTCGCCGAGGTGACCCCGACGCCGAGCGCCGCGACCACGCTCAGCACACCCGGTGGGGGAGCGAGCGCGATCGGGATCGCCGACGGCTCCGCCGCGAAAGAGCTGCTCGGGTCGAGCGGCTCCACCGAGTCGGTGCCCATCGCGAGCATCACCAAGACCATCACCGCGCTGGTCGTGCTCGACGCCAAGCCGATCGCGGACAGCGGCCAGGGGCCGGACATCACGATCACCGACGACGACGCGGCCATCCTGCAGCAGACCATCGCGGTCAACGGCTCCTGGGCCTCGGTGTTCCCGGGGCAGGTGCTCAGTGAGCGCCAGGTGATCGAGATCATGCTGCTGGAGTCGGCCAACAACTACAGCGTGACCCTGACGAACTGGGCCTTCGGCTCCACCTCGGCCTACCTCACCGCCGCGAACGCGTGGCTCGCCGAGAACGGCTTCACCGGCACCGCGGTCGTCGACACGAGCGGCCTCGACCCGGGCTCGCGGAGCACCACGGCCGACCTGCTCGCCCTCGCCGCCCGGGTGCTCGCCGATCCGGTGCTCGCGCCGATCGTGGGCACGAAGACCGACACACTGCCCCAGCTCGGCGAGATCGAGAACACCAACGACCTGCTCGGCGTGGCCGGGATCGACGGGGTGAAGACGGGCACGACGGATGAGGCGGGCTACTGCCTGCTGTTCTCGGCCGACTACCTCGTCGGCACCGAGACGGTGACCCTGGTCGGGGTGGTGCTCGGGGCGGGCAGCGAGGCCGAGCTGCAGGCCTCGGTGGTGTCGCTGCTGCAGAGCGCCGAGAGCGGCTTCCAGACCGTCGACGTCGTGACCGCGGGCCAGGTGCTCGGGTCGTACTCGACCGCGTGGGGCGCGTCCTCCGACGTCGTCGCCGCGGAGACGGTGAGCACCGCGGTGTGGTCCGAGGCGACCTTCACTCCCTCGGTCTCCCTCGAGACCGTCACCGAGGCCGCGGCCGGAACCGTGGTCGGTACGGCCCGCTACGAGGTGGCCGGCGTCTCGGTGGCGGGGGAGGAGCTCACGGTGCCCCTGCAGCTCGCGACCGACCTCGCCGGGCCGGATGCGGGCTGGAAGCTCGCGAACCCGGGGCGGCTGTTCGGCTAGTCGGCGGTCGTCGACGCCTCGGTGGGGCTGCCCGCGCTCGAGGCGGCCGGCTCACCCGATTCGGCCGATGCAGCCGGCTGACCCGGCTCGGCCGATGCGGCCGACGGGTCCGATACTGCCGAATCCGCAGCACCGCGCGAGACGTACACCGGCTCGGGGATCGGCCGCTTGGGCGTGATCCCGTCCCCGCTCGACCGGTGCGTGATGCGGCGGATGACCCACGGCACCAGGTGCACCCGCGCCCAGACCAGGTCCTCCGCCCGCGCCGCGCGCCAGGTGCTTCGCGGCAGCGGCTCCGGGGCACCGGGCTGGAGGTCGTTCTCGACGTTCAGGGTCTGCAGCACCATCCGGGCCACCTCGTGGTGACCGAGCGGGTTGAGGTGGAGGCGGTCGGCCGACCACATCCGCGCATCCTGGATCGCCTTGAGGCCCCACTGGTCGGCGACGAGGCAGTCGTAGCGCTCGGCGAGCACCCGCAGGTTCTCGTTGTAGATCGCGACCTTGCCGCGGATGCCGCGGAACACGGGCGTGAAGCTGGTGTCGACCCCGGTGAAGATGACGACGGTCGCGTCGTCGCTCCGAAGCCGGCGGAGGCCGGTCTCGAACCGCGCCGCGATGTCGTCCGGGTCGGTGCCGGGGCGGATGACGTCGTTGCCGCCCGCGGAGATCGTGATCAGGTCCGGTCGGAGGGCGAGCGCGGGCTCCACCTGCTCGTCGACGATCTGCTGCAGCAGGCGGCCCCGGATGGCGAGGTTCGCGTAGGAGAAGTCGGCGTCCGTGGTCGCCGCGAGCGTCTCGGCGACCCGGTCGGCCCAGCCGCGATAGCCGCCGGGGCTGGCCGGTTCGGGGTCTCCGATCCCCTCGGTGAACGAGTCGCCGAGGGCCACGTAGCGGCGCCAGGGGTGCGTTTCGGTCATCCTGCAGATCCTTCCTCACCGGGCCGAGCAGCTGCCCCGCGGTTCCTCCAGGGTAACGCCGCCGACGGCGACGGGCTGTCGGGAGCAGGGGGTATCTTGGATCATCGTGACAGATCAGCCCCTCTTCGAACCGGCACCCGGAACGAGCGCAGCAGGGCACCTCTCACCGTCGTTCCCGGCCCGGGCCCCGTGGGGCACCGCCGGCCGGCTCCGGGCCTGGCAGGAGGAGGCGTTGACCGCCTACTTCGCCACCGAGCCCCGCGACTTCCTCGCCGCCGCGACGCCCGGCGCGGGCAAGACGACCTTCGCCCTCCGCCTCGCCTCCGAGCTGCTGCACCGGCGCACGGTCGACCGGGTGATCGTCGTGGCGCCCACCGAGCACCTCAAGCGGCAGTGGGCGGATGCGGCCGACCGGGCGGGCATCCGGCTGAATCCCGGCTTCCGCAACAGCGAGTCCCGTTTCGGCCGGCACTTCCACGGCGTCGCCCTCACCTATGCGCAGGTCGCGGCCCGGGCCTCGCTGCACCGCGAGCTCACCCAGGGGGCCGACACGCTCGTCATCCTCGACGAGGTGCACCACGGCGGCGACGCGCTCAGCTGGGGCGACGCCGTCCGCGAGGCCTTCGAGCCCGCCACCCGACGGCTCTCGCTCACCGGGACACCCTTCCGCTCCGACACCTCGCCCATCCCGTTCGTCGAGTACCTGCCCGACGAGCACGGCATCCGCCTCTCGCGCAGCGACTACAGCTACGGCTACGGTCGCGCGCTGAAGGACGGCGTGGTGCGCCCGGTGCTGTTCATGGTCTACGCCGGCCACATGCGCTGGCGCACCAAGGTGGGCGACGAGATGGAGGCCCGCCTCGGCGAGGGCAACACCAAGGACATCACCTCGCAGGCCTGGCGCACCGCACTCGACCCGGCGGGCGACTGGATCCCGCAGGTGCTCGGCGCCGCCGACAAGCGGCTGACCGAGGTGCGGCAGTCGATCCCGGATGCGGGCGGACTGGTGATCGCCACCGACCAGACCGTCGCGCGCGCGTACGCGGCCATCCTCGAGTCGATCACCGGGCAGTCGGTGACCGTCGTGCTCTCTGACGAGAAGGAAGCCTCGGACCGGATCGAGCGCTTCTCGAACGGCGACTCGCGGTGGATGGTGGCGGTGCGAATGGTGTCGGAGGGCGTCGACGTGCCCCGCCTCGCCGTCGGCGTCTACGCCACGAGCGCCTCGACGCCCCTGTTCTTCGCCCAGGCGATCGGTCGCTTCGTGCGGGCGCGTCGGCGCGGCGAGACCGCATCCATCTTCTTGCCGAACGTGCCCTCGCTGATGGCGCTGGCCGAGAAGCTCGAGCTCGAGCGCGATCACGCCCTCGACAAGCGCGACGACGGCGAGAACCCCGAGGGCGACTTCTACAACCCCGAAGACGCCATGGTCGCGGCGGCGAACAAGGAGGACCGCGCGTCCGAGAGCCTGATGGAGGAGTTCACCTTTCAGGCGATCGGGTCGGAGGCGACCTTCGACCGCGTGGTCTACGACGGCGGCGAGTTCGGCTTCCAGGCCGTCGTCGGCAGCGAGGAGGAGCTCGACTTCCTCGGCCTGCCCGGGCTGCTGGAGCCCGAGCAGGTCAAGGACCTGCTGCAGCATCGGCAGGCCCGGCAGCAGAAGCACCAGGCCAAGACCGGGATGCCGAAGAGCGACGCGCCCGACCAGGGCGGTGTGCCCGCGCCGCTCTACCGCACCCTCAAGGAGCAGCGCACGCTGCTGAACTCGCTCGTCGGCATCTGGTCGAAGACCTCCAACGAACCGCACGGCCTCATCCACGCCGAGCTGCGACGGATCTGCGGCGGCCCCGCGGTCGCCCAGGCGAGCGTCACCCAGCTGCAGGCGCGGATCGTGACCGTGCGCCGCTGGATGAGCGCCAGCGGGCACTGAGGGCACCGATGGGCGCTGGACGGTGGACGGCCTACGCGCCGCCGAAGCGCTCCGTGCGCACCGTCGCGGGGTCGGCCCCCGAGGCGACCAGCGCATCCGAGGCCAGCTCGACGAAACGGGTCGGGCCGCAGATGTAGGTGGAGGAGGTCGGCTCGGTGGTCGCGGCCCAGGCGGTGACCCGCGCCGCATCCAGTCGCCCGACGGTACCGGTCCAGTCCGAGGGCGCCTGCCGGGTGTACTGGATCGTCACGTCGGCCCCGGCCTTCGCCGTGAGGTCCATCAGCTCGTCGTGGAAGTAGACGTACTCGGGGGTGCGCACCGAGTAGAGCAGGTGCACCGGGGCGGTGTTGCCGCTCTGGATGTGGGTGCGCAGGATCGACACCAGCGGAGCGATGCCCGACCCGCCGCCGATCAGCCGGATGGGCTCCTCCTGCGTCGGCCGCCAGACGAACCAGCCGCCGAGCGGGCCGATCACCTCGAGCTGGTCGCCCACCGAGACGCCGCGCACGAGATAGGGCGAGACCTCCCCGTCGGGCATCAGCTCGACGCTGACCGCCGCGAGCTCGTCGCCGGCGGCCGAGGAGAGCGAGTACGACCGGGCGGCCTGGTACCCGTCGGGCGCCGTGAGGCGGATGTCGATGTGCTGACCCGCGAGCGCTCCGCTCCAGCCGGGCACCTTCAGCATCAGGGTGCGAGCGGTCGGCGTCTCTTCATGAATGCCGACCACATCGGCTACTACCCAGTCCACTTTAGGAATCGTAGTAGTAGCGCTGCTCTTTCCACGGGTCGCCGTAGGCGTTGTACCCGTTGACCTCCCAGAAGCCCAACTCGTCGGTCTCGTGCATCGTGAGGCCGGTGACCCACTTCGCGCTCTTCCAGAAGTAGAGGTGGGGGACCAGCAGGCGCGCGGGCCCGCCGTGCTCGGGATCCAGCGGCTCGCCGCCGAACTCGAAGACGACCCAGGCCTTGCCGCCCAGCAGGTCGGCCAGGGGCACGTTGGTGGTGTACCCGCCATAGGAGTGCGCCATCGTGTAGCCGTACTTCGTGTCGACCTCGGCGAACAGGGTGTCGAGCGAGACCCCGCGCCAGGTCGTGTCGAACTTCGACCACCGCGTGACGCAGTGGATGTCGGTGTTCACCGTCTCGATCGGCAGCTTCATGAACTCGTCCCAGGTCCAGCGCTTCACGTCGCCGGACTCGGTGGTGATCGAGAACTGCCACTCGCCCTGGTGGATGTTCGGGGTGGGGCCGGCGGAGAGCACCGGGAAGTCTTTCGTCTCGTACTGCCCCGGCGGCAGTTTCGGATCGGCCTCGCGATGCTTGCCGAAGAATCCTGGTGTGACGATTCCCATTGGTGCTCTCCTCCCGCTGCGGTGGGGTCAGCTTACGCCGAGGCGGGCGTGGGCTGCTCAGACAGATCGTGAATCAGGGCCTTCTCGTCGGCCTCGCTGAGCGAGGTCTTGATGACCGTGCCGTTGAACGGGGCGATGGCCGCGGCGAACTTGTCCTCGGTCAGCTTCACGGTGTAGATGACGACGGCCGACTTACCGGCGCCGACCGACTCCTTGACCTGCGAGCGGAACTCGCTGTTGAGCCCCGTCTTGTCGATCCCCGCGAACAGCGCGCCGATCAGGCCGCCGAAGACCAGGCCGAAGAACGGCACGAAGAAGAGGATGCCGATCAGCGTGCCGAAGAGGGCTCCGCTCGCGGCACCCAGCCCGATGTTGCCGGCCGCACCGGGGTGCTCGACATGGGTCTTGCCCTCGGCGTCGACCTTGACGAGCGCGAGGCCGGCCAGCTCGACGATGAGGTCGCCCTGGAGCTCCTGCACCTTCTCGTACGCGCCCTCGGCGTCGGTCTCGTTGTCGAACGCGATCACGATCAGATCTGCCATGAGTGTGGATTCCTTTCCCTTTTGCACGAGCGTAGGGGAAGCGGGTTAACGACAGAAGACCCGGTCGCAACGACCGGGTCTTCGTACTGTCTCAACCAGTTCTGTGTTCTGACACGGTCTCCCGTGCCCACAGTGTCCGAGGGGGGACTTGAACCCCCACGCCCTATACGGGCACTAGCACCTCAAGCTAGCGCGTCTGCCATTTCCGCCACCCGGACGGGTGTCTGTCGCCGGATCTCTCCAGCGCCAAGAGAAGACAATAGCACGGATGGCGAGGGCGCAATCGCACCCCCGTGCGGTGCCTGCGGGTAGCGTGATGGGCATGACTTCCACCGCGGACGACGACGGACTCGACCTCACCACGCGGATCGCCCGCGACCTGATCCGGTTCGACACGTCGAACTTCGGCGAGGGCCGGTCGAACGGCGAGACCGAGGCGGCGGAGTACCTCGCCGCCCACCTCGAGCGGCTCGGCCTGATCGTGCAGAGCTTCGACACCGCACCCCGGCGCACCAGCATCGTCGCCCGTGTGCCGGGCCGCGACTCGTCCAAGCCCGCCCTAGTCGTGCACGGGCACACCGACGTGGTCCCGGCGATCGCCGAGGACTGGTCGGTCGATCCCTTCGGCGGCGTGGTGAAGGACGGCATGCTCTGGGGCCGCGGCGCGGTCGACATGAAGAACATGGACGCGATGATCGTGTCGAGCCTGGACCGCATCCTCAGCTCAGGCCGTCAGCCCGAGCGCGACCTCGTGATCGCGTTCTTCGCCGACGAGGAGAACGGCGGGGTCTACGGCTCGCATCCGCTGGTCACCGAGCATCCGGAGCTGTTCCGTGGCGCGACCGAGGCGATCAGCGAGGTCGGCGGCTACTCGATCGACCTCGACGGCAAGCGGGCCTACCTCGTGCAGACGGGGGAGAAGGCCCTGATCTGGATGAAGCTCGTCGCCCGCGGGACCGCCGGTCACGGCTCGCAGATCAACCGCGACAACGCCGTCACCCGCCTGGCACGGGCCGTGGCCGCCGTCGGCAGCCGCGAGTGGCCGGTGCACCTCACCGCGACCACTACGCAGCTGCTCGCCCGGGTGGCCGAGATCCTCGGCACGGATGCGCAGACGCTCAGCCCGGACGAGATCGCGATCGCGACCGGCACGGCGTCGCGGTTCATCTCGGCGACCCTGCGCACGACCACGAACCCGACCGGGCTCACCGCCGGGTACAAGCACAACGTCATCCCGGACCGCGCGGAGGCCATGCTCGACGTGCGCGTGCTGCCCGGCCACGAGGACCAGGTGATGGCCGAGATCCGCGAGCTGGTGGGCGAGGACATCGAGATCGTCGTGTCGCACCAGGACATCGGCCTCGAGACCACTTTCGACGGCGCCCTGGTCGAGCAGATGATCGACAGCCTCCAGCGCCACGATCCGGGCGCCGAGGTGCTGCCCTACCTGCTCTCCGGAGGCACCGACAACAAGGCGCTGAGCCTCCTCGGCATCCGCGGTTTCGGCTTCGCGCCGCTGCAGCTGCCGGCCGCGCTGGACTTCCCGGCCATGTTCCACGGCGTCGACGAACGGGTGCCGCTGGACGCGCTAGGGTTTGGCACAGACGTTCTCACCGACCTGCTGCTGCGGTACTGATCCCCGCCGGCTCGCGGACCTCTCCGCCCCGATCACTCCAAAGGGATTCATGGACTTCCTCAACGCCGTCATCCTGGGCTTCGTCCAGGGCCTCACCGAGTTCCTGCCGATCTCCTCCAGCGCGCACCTGCGCATCCTGGGCGAGTTCCTGCCGGGAGCCGCCGACCCCGGGGCGGCCTTCACCGCGATCACCCAGCTCGGCACCGAGACGGCGGTGGTGGTGTTCTTCTGGCGCGACATCGTCAGGATCATCTCGCGCTGGGCCCGCTCGCTCACCGGCTCCGTGCCGCGGAACGACCCGGATGCCCGGATGGGCTGGCTGATCATCGTCGGCTCGATCCCGATCGTCATCCTCGGCTACATCTTCCAGGACGCGATCGAGACCACCCTGCGCTCCCTGTGGATCGTGGCGGCCACCCTGATCGGCTTCGGCATCCTGCTGGGCATCGCCGACCGGGTCGGGGCGAAGAACCGCAGGCTCAAGGATCTGACGGTCGGCCACGGCGTCGTCTTCGGCCTCGCGCAGGCGCTCGCCCTCATCCCCGGCGTCTCGCGCTCGGGCGGCACGATCACGGCCGGACTGTTCATGGGCTACGAGCGCCGCGCGGCCGCCCGGTACTCGTTCCTCCTCGCCATCCCGGCCGTCTTCGGCAGCGGACTGTTCCAGGTGGCGAAGAGCTTCAACGAGCCCTCGGTCTACGGCCCGCTGGAGACCGCGGTCGCCACGCTGATCGCGTTCGTCGTCGGGCTCGTCGTGATCGCGTTCTTCATGAGCTACATCTCGCGGCGCAGCTTCCTGCCGTTCGTGATCTACCGGATCGCGCTCGGTGCGGTGCTGATCGTGCTGTTGGCCGCCGGAGTCATTCCGGCGAATTAGGCTTGTCCGGTGCGTTCCTGGACCCGACCCGACATCCCCCCGCTTCCCGGCCGTGGCCGCGCGCCCCGGCTGCACGACGACTCGAGCGGGCGGTTCCTCGACACCACCCCCTCGGGCGACACCCCTGAGGCGACGCTCTACGTCTGCGGGATCACGCCCTACGACGCCACGCACATCGGGCACGCGGCCACCTACCTGGCCTTCGACACGCTGGTGCGCACCTGGTTGGATGCCGGGCTCACGGTCTCCTACACCCAGAACGTGACCGACGTGGACGACCCGCTGCTCGAGCGCGCCACGGCGACCGGTGTGGACTGGCAGGAGCTCGCGGCCGACCAGATCGAGCTGTTCCGGACCGACATGGCGGCCCTGCGGGTCACCCCGCCGGACGCCTACCTCGGCGTGACCGAGACGATCGACGAGATCGCGGCCGCCGTCGACGAGCTGCGCCGCCGCGGCATCGCCTATCCGGTGCCCACGCCCGAGGCGGCGGAGGGGGCTGAGGAGGACTGGTACTTCGACATCGCCGCGGCCGAGGCCGCGACCCCCTGGGTGCTGGGATCGGAGAGCGGCCTGGACCGCGCGGTGATGAGCGAGCTGTTCGCCGCCCGCGGGGGAGACCCGGCGCGCAGCGGCAAGCGCGACCCGCTCGACCCGCTGCTCTGGCGCGCCGAGCGCGCCGGCGAGCCCGCCTGGGACTCCGTGGTCGGCCGCGGCCGGCCGGGCTGGCACATCGAGTGCTCGGTGATCGCGCGGGAGACCCTGGGCGACCGGATCGGGGTTCAGGGCGGCGGCGGCGACCTCGTCTTCCCGCACCACGAGTTCAGCGCCGCGCACGCCACCGCCCTCACGGGCCGGCGCTTCGCCGACGTCAACGCCCACGGCGGACTGGTCGCCTTCGACGGCGAGAAGATGAGCAAGTCGCTCGGCAACCTCGTGCTCGTGTCGCAGCTGCGCGCCGCGGGCGTGGAGCCCGCCGCGGTACGGCTGGCCATCCTCGCTCACCCCTACCGGGACGACTGGGAGTGGCACCGGGGCGACGAGGCACGGGCCGCGGAGCGGCTGGCCGGGTGGCGGGCCGCCGTGGAGCGGGATGCTCGTTCGGACGCAGACGCCGGGGTGGAGCGGGATACGGCCTCGGGACAGGACGCGGCTTCGGCTTCCGTGCCCGCTCCGGGTACCGACGGCGATGACGCGCTCGCCCTGCTCGCGCGGGTGCGCGGCCGCCTGCACGACGACCTCGACACGCCGGGCGCCCTGGAGGCCTTCGACGACTGGTTCACCGAGCCGCACTCCGCCACCTCGCACGCCCTCGCGGCCGACGCGCTGGACGCACTGCTGGGCATCCGGCTCTAGTCGTGTCCGAACGGGCTGCTGAGAGACGTCATGCGTGCGATATGCACGCATAGGCGTTCATAGCTGCCCGTACGAACACGACCCGTGGGTTACTCGCGTCGCCAGGGCTCGTCACCCGCGCGGCCGTCGCCGCGGCGGCGGAGGTAGCGCTCGAACTCCTGCGCGATCGCCTCGCCGCTCGCCTCGGGCGAGTCGACCGTGTCGCGGGCCTGCTCGAGCTGCTGGATGTACGCCGCCATGTCTTCGTCGTCGCCCGCGAGGGCGTCGATGCCCGACTCCCAGGCCGTCGACTCGTCGACGAGCTCGCCGCGGTCGACGTCGATGTCGATGAACTCCTCGAGCTTGTCGATCAGCGCCAGCGTGGCCTTGGGAGAGGGCGCGTTGTGCACGTAGTGCGGCACCGAGGCCCAGATCGAGACGGTGGGGATGCCCTCGTTCTCGGCGGCCTCGGCGATCGCACTGAGGATGCCCACCGGGCCCTCGTAGGTCGACCGCTCGATGTCGAGCTCGTTGCGCACGATCGGGTTCTCGCTCGTGGCGAAGACCGAGATCGGGCGGGTGTGCGGCACGTCGGCGAGCATCGCGCCGAGCAGCAGGATGCCGGTCACGTCCTCCGCCAGCGCGGTGGCCAGCACCTCGGCGGTGAACTTCCGCCAGTTGCGCGAGGGCTCGGAACCGATCAGCAGGTAGACCTGGGAACGGTCGGCACCGCCCGCGACGGGCGCGGAGTCGGCGCCTGCATCGGCGTCGGCCTCGCCGACATCCGAATCCACGTCATCGGACGCCTCGGGCACGCCCGCCTCGTCCTCCGCATCCTCGGTCGTGTCGTCCGGCCCGAAGATCGTGGCACCGGGCCAGACCAGCACGCGCTTGCCGTCGTCGTCGACGGTCACGTTCGGCCGGTTGAACTGGAAGTCGAAGTACTCCTCGGTGTCGACATCGGCGATCGGCACCACGTCCAACTGGTCCTTGAGCACTCTCAAGGCACCCGTGGCGGCCTCGCCGGCATCGTTCCAGCCCTCGAAGGCGACCAGCAGCAGTCGCCCGCGGAGGATTCCGTTCTCTGTCACCGTGGTGGGTACCTCACTCGTCGGTCGAGACCTCCGCACGGTGCGGGAGCCTCAATCAAGGATAGGCGTTCGCCCCGTAGACTTGTGGCCCGTGACCCACTCCTCGCCCGCCGCAGTCCTCTGGGACATGGACGGCACCATCGTCGACACCGAGCCGTACTGGATGGAGACCGAGGCCGAGCTGGTCTCGGCGTTCGGCGGCACCTGGACCCACGAGGCCGCGATGACGCTGATCGGATCGGGGCTCGAGCGCAGTGCGCGCATCCTGCAGGAGTACGGCGTCGACATGCCGGTGCCCGAGATCATCGACCTGATGTCGAGCAAGGTGATGGAGAAGATCACGGCCCACGTGCCGTGGCGGCCCGGAGCCCTGGAGCTGCTGCAGGCGCTGCACGCCGAGGGCGTGCCGATGGCGCTGGTCACCATGTCGATCGGCCGGATGGCCCGCCACGTCGCCTCCTTCATCCCGTTCGACGCCTTCGCCGCGATCGTCTCGGCCGACGACGTCACCGAGAGCAAGCCGCATCCCGAGGCCTACCTCACGGCCGCGACGGCCCTGGGCGTCGACATCACCCGCTCGGTCGCGATCGAGGACTCGGTGACCGGCGTCACCTCCGCCGTCGCCTCCGGTGCCGCCGTGGTCGGCGTCGAGCACCTGCTCGCCCTCGACGACTCCGGCGCGCACCGCGTCTGGCCGACACTGGACGGCCGCACCCCGGACGACCTCGCCGAGGTGCTGGCCGAGGTTCGGCAGGCCTCCGACACCCGCCCCGAGGAGGCACGCGCATGACCGATCAGGACACCGCCTCGAAGGCGGCCCCTACTCCCCAGTTCAGCGGACCGTTCCGCGAGGGCGACCGGGTGCAGCTCACCGGCCCCAAAGGCAAGCTCAACAGCATCACGCTCGAGGCGGGCAAGGTCTTCCACACGCATCGCGGCGCCATCGAGCACGACTCGCTGATCGGCCTGCCCGACGGCTCGGTCGTCTCGAACACCGTCGGCGTCGAGTACCTGGCGCTCCGCCCGCTGCTGACCGACTTCGTGATGTCGATGCCGCGCGGCGCGGCCATCATCTACCCGAAGGATGCCGCGCAGATCCTGGCCCAGGCCGACGTCTTCCCCGGCGCCACCGTCGTCGAGGCGGGGGTCGGGTCCGGCGCCCTCTCGCTCTGGCTCCTCCGCGCCCTGGGGCCGGAGGGCCGGCTCTCCAGCTTCGAGCGCCGCGACGAGTTCGCCGACGTCGCCCGCGCCAACGTCGCCGCCTACTTCGGCCACGACCCGGCCGGCTGGACCGTCACGGTCGGCGACCTGCAGGAGGCGCTGCCCTCCGTGCATCCCGACGGCACCGTCGACCGCGTGGTGCTCGACATGCTCGCGCCGTGGGAGTGCGTCGACGTCGTCGCCGACGCCCTCAAGCCCGGGGGAGTCGTGCTCTGCTACGTCGCCACCGTGACCCAGCTCTCCCGCGTGGTGGAGGCCTTCCGCGACTCGGGGCTGTTCACCAACCCCGACCCGAGCGAGACGATGGTGCGCGGCTGGCACGTCGAGGGCCTCGCCGTGCGGCCGGACCACCGGATGATCGGGCACACCGGCTTCCTCGTCACGGCCCGTCGCCTCGCCCCGGGCGCCGTGCTGCCCGAGCTCAAGCGCCGCGCCTCCAAGAGCGACTTCTCGGACGAGGACGTCGAGGCCTGGACCCCGGGCGCCCTCGGCGAACGGGGCATCAGCGCCAAGAGCCTGCGCAAGCGCGTGCGTGCCGCGACGGCGACGGCGGATGCGGCGAAGGCCCGCGAAGCCCGCGGGAATACGACCGACCCCGATCAATTAGGATAGTTTCGCTCCCCGGGCTCCCGCTCGTCGAACGCAGGAAATGAGGATCCGTGCGCAAGTCTCTCGCGCTCATTCTGTCGGCAGGTCTGCTGCTGTCGCTCGCAGCGTGCAGCGGGTCGCCCGCGGGCCCCGACTGCTCCGCCATGCCGGCCTCCGGCGACTCGAGCAACGCGGTGAGCGTCACGGGTGACGTGGGCGCCACGAACGTGACCGCCACCTTCCCGTCGCCCCTGGTCACCGACACGACCGAGGCGACCGTGCTGGTCTCCGACGACGAGGGCACGCCCGCCGGCCTCGGCGGCACCGTCGACGTGGTCTACTCCATCTTCGACGGCGACTCCGGCAGCCAGGTGGGTCAGGCCAAGTCCGGTCTGGTCGCCTTGAGCGAGTCCCTGCCCGAGGGCCTCCGCAACACCCTGGCCTGCACCGGCCCGGGCGAGCGCGTGGCCGTCGTGCTGCCGAACGACATCGGCACCCAGATCGACCCCGCCGCGACCGGCTCCGTGGTCATGGTCTTCGACGTCACGACCGCGTACCCGCAGGCGGCGAACGGCGCCGACCAGCCCGCCGCATCCGGTTTCCCGAGCGTCGTGCACGACGAGAACGGCCGCCCCGGCGTGCTGATCACCGGCGAGGCCCCGACCGAGGCCAAGTCGACCCTGCTCAAGAAGGGCGACGGCGCCGTCGTGGCCGAGGGCGACGCCCTGCTGGTGCAGCGGACGGACGTGTCGTACACGACCAAGAAGGTCGACGAGGCGAACTCCACCTGGGTCACCGGCGCACCGCAGCTGTGGCTGGCATCGGACGACACTACGAAGACGCAGGGCTCGAAGCAGCCCGCCGGCATCGCGGAGTACCTGATCGGGCAGACCGTCGGCTCCGAGGTGCTCGTCGTGCTGCCGGACTCGAGCGGTTCGGCGACGGCCTACGTCATCGACATCCTCGGCGTCGTCACCCAGCCGTAGGGCCGCCGGGCCCCCGGCCGACGTAGAATTCCAGCGTGCCAACCCCCCGGAAGCAGTCCGCCCCCGCCGTCCCGGTGGAGGAGCGACTGTTCAGCCTGGTGCTCGCGCTGCTGGCGACCGATGCGGGGCTGACCAAGAACGAGATCCTCTCGACCGTGCAGGGCTACCGCCAGCGGTACGCCGTCCGCGGCGACAACGCGAGCCTGGAGCGCCAGTTCGAGCGCGACAAGGACGACATCCGCGAACTCGGGGTGCCGCTGGAGACGATCGAGGATCCGGCCGACGTCGGCAACAACCAGGCGCTGCGCTACCGCATCCCGCGCGGGGCCTACGAGCTGCCCGCCGACATCGCGTTCTCGGCAGAGGAGACGACGCTGCTGAACCTCGCGGCGATGGCCTGGCGGGAGGGATCGCTCTCGCGCGAATCGCGGCGGGCGCTGCTGAAGCTCCGCTCCATCGGGGCGGAGACGAGCGACCCCGTGCTCGGCTACGCGCCGCGCATCCGCACCCGGGACGCCGCCTTCGACCCGCTGTCGGACGCGCTGGCCAAACACGTGACGGCCTCGTTCAGCTATCTGAAGCCCGGCGAACCCGCGGCGCGCCTGCGCACCGTCGAGCCGCTGGCGCTCGTGCAGCACCAGGGGCGCTGGCACCTCAAGGCGATCGACCAGCGGGTGGGGGAGCCGCGCACATTCCTGCTGTCGCGGATCGTCGGACCGGTGCGGCTCGGTCGCACCCCGCTCGAGGTGCCGCCCGGCAACCACGCCGAATCGGCGTTGGCCGAGCTCGAGGAGATCTGGCAGTCGAACGTGGCCGAGCTCGAGGTGGCGCCCGGCACCGACGCCGCCGTGCGGCTGAGCCACCGCCGGGGTGCGCGGCTCGGCGACGGCGACCGGGTGCTGGTGCACTTCACCGACCTGGCGCTCCTGGCCGACGAGCTCGCGGGCTTCGGGCCGGAAGTGCGGGTGGTCGGGCCCGAGCCGCTGGTGGACGCGGTCGTGTCGCGGCTCCATGCCGCGGTGGCCGCCCATGAACCGAGCTCTCCGGCGGGCTCCTCACCGAGCTCCCCGCCGCCGCCGCCCTCCCGGGCGGAGGTGCTCTGATGGCCGCCGCCCAGCCCTTCGCCTACGCGCAGGACAAGCTGACCTTCCTGCTGGCCCTCGTTCCCTACCTGCTCGACGTCGGGCGGGTGAGCGTCGCCGAGGCCGCCGGGCACTTCCAGGTCTCGGAGAAGCAGATCCGCGACGCGGTCTCGCTGATCGCGGTCTCCGGCATCCCGGGCGAGACGATGCAGTACCAGCACGGTGATCTGTTCGACATCTCCTGGGACGACTTCGACGACCGCGACGAGATCGTGATCACCCACCAGGTGGCGCTGGACGACTCGCCCCGGTTCTCGGCCCGCGAGGCCGCCGCGCTCATCGCAGGGCTGCAGTACCTGCAGTCGCTGCCCGAGAACGTCGACCAGGGCGTGTACTCCTCGCTGATGGACAAGCTCGCCCGGGGCGCGTCCGAGAGCCCGAGCCAGGTGGCGGTCGCCCGATCGGACGCCACGGTCTCGCTCCGCGAGGTGCGCGAAGCGCTCGCCCGGGGCCGCCAGGTGGAGTTCGACTACCTCTCCTCGCGCGGCTCGCAGGAGCGCCGCCGGGTCGACCCGCTGCGCATCGACTCGGACGACGAGAACTGGTACCTCCGGGCCTGGGACCACGCCCGCGAGGCGGTCCGCACCTTCCGGCTCGACCGGATGACCGCGATCGCGGTGACCGACGAGACCGTGGTCGCCACCCACGCCGACCTCCCGCTCGGCGACACGCTCTTCCAGGGCGGCGACGACGACCTCATCGTCACGATCGAGCTCGACCCGACCGCGGTCTCGCTGCTGGGCGAGTTCGTCTCGAACAGCGAACTGCAACCGGATGCGGTGGCGGGGGACTCGGGGCGGGTGCGCGCCCGCATCCGCGTCGCCCACATCCACGGCCTCAAGCGCCTGGTCACGGCCCGCCCGGGCGCGGTGACGATCGTGGACCCGCCCGAGGCCCGCGCCGAGGTCGTGCGTTGGGCCGAGGACGCCCTCGCCCGGTACGCCGGATAGGCTGTCCGGATGGCGTGGTGGGCGTGGCTGATCATCTGGACCGTTCTGGTGCTGGGTCTGCTCGGCATGCTCGCCTGGCTCGGCTACCGCCTGTTCAAGAAGTTCACCGCGACCCTCGGGGCCCTGGACGAACTGGGCCAGAAGGTGGCGGCGCTCACCGACAACGTCGAGAAGCTCTCGCCCGAACCGGTCGACAACGCGATCGAACTCGGCTACCCCGTCGTGGCCCGGATGCACGAGCGTCATGAAGAGGTCAGGGCCGAAAAGAAGCAGGCACGCAGGGAAGCCCGATTGGCGCGGGGTAAACTGCTGATCAATCCCGAAACGATTCCGACTCTGAGGAAGTAGACGCATGTTCGCCAACTTGAACGGGTGGCACCTGGTGGTCCTCCTGGTCGTCATCCTGTTGCTGTTCGGCGCGACCCGTCTTCCCGCCCTCTCGCGGAGCCTCGGCCAGTCCATGCGCATCTTCCGCAACGAGACCAAGGCGATGAAGGACGAGAGCGCCGCCGAGCGCGCCGCGCAGGCGCCCGCGACGGCTGCCGCTCCGACCGCTGCCGCCCCGGCCGCCGCTGCTCCGGCGGCGACCGCCGACGCCGCGTCGCCCGCGCCCGCTGCCGCCCAGCCCGTCGCACCGCCCGCCCCGGTCGTCGCCCCCGCGCCCGCCCCGGAGAGCGCCCCCGACACCCCGAAGCCGTAGGGCCGGTGGCCGTCAAGTCGCCGCGGCCCCCGCGCTCGCGCGACGGTCGGATGTCGCTCGGCGCCCATCTGATCGAGTTGCGGAAGCGGCTGTTCATCGCCGCCCTCGCCATCGTGGTGGGCATGATCGCGGGGTACATCGTCTCCGACTGGGTGCTCGCCGCCCTGATCAGGCCGATCTCCGAGCTCGCCGCCGAGCAGGGGCGCAATGCCAGCCTCAACTTCACCGACGTCTCCTCGGCGTTCGACCTGCGCATCCAGATCTCGTTCACGGTCGGTGTGGTCGTCTCGTCGCCGGTGTGGCTGTACCAGCTCTGGGCCTTCGTCATGCCGGGCCTCAAGAAGACCGAGAAGCGCTACGCGGTGGGCTTCCTCGCCGCGGCCGTGCCGCTCTTCCTCGCCGGCTGCGCCGCGGGCTGGTTCGTGCTGCCGCACATGGTCACCCTGCTGACCGGTTTCGCGCCCGAGGGCACCACCGCCCTCCTGACCGCGCGCTCCTACTTCGACTTCGTGCTGAAGCTCGTGCTGGCGATCGGCATCGCCTTCGTGCTCCCCGTCTTCCTGGTACTGCTCAACTTCGCCGGGGTGCTGAGCGCCGCGGCCATCCTCAAGTCCTGGCGCATCGCCATCCTCGCGATCACCCTCTTCACCGCGATCGCGACCCCGGCCGCCGACGTGATGTCGATGTTCCTCCTCGCCATCCCGATGGTGCTGCTCTACTTCACCGCGGCCGGGATCGCCTGGCTCCACGACCGCCGGGCGCGCCGCGCCGCCGAGCGGTTCGACGTCGAACTGGCCGTCTGATGGCCGCCCGAAAGGACACCGAGGTGCTGAGCCCCGCCGAACGGTACGCGGCCAGCCGGCAGCGCGCCGGTCACCCCCAGGTCGAGCTGTTCCGTGCGGGGATGGGCTTCGACCTCGACCCGTTCCAGATCGAGGCCGCCGGAGCGCTGGAGGACGGCCGGAGCGTGCTGGTGGCCGCCCCGACCGGCGCCGGGAAGACCGTGGTGGCGGAGTTCGCGGTGCACCTGGCCATGCAGTCGGTGCGCGACAAGGTCTTCTACACCGCGCCGATGAAGGCGCTGTCGAACCAGAAGTTCAACGAGTTCGTCGCCGAGTACGGCCCCGACGAGGTGGGCCTCCTCACCGGCGACACCAACATCAACGCCGACGCCCGGATCGTGGTCATGACCACCGAGGTGCTGCGGAACATGCTGTACGCCGACTCGGGGCTGCTGAAGAACCTGCGCTTCGTCGTGATGGACGAGGTGCACTACCTCGCCGACCGCTTCCGCGGCGCCGTCTGGGAAGAGGTGATCATCCACCTCCCGCAGAGCGTGAAGCTGGTCTCCCTCTCGGCCACCGTCTCGAACGCCGAGGAGTTCGGCGACTGGCTGCAGGCCGTGCGCGGCGACACCGAGGTGATCGTCTCGGAGGAGCGGCCCGTGCCCCTCGACCAGCACGCGCTGGTCAAGACCAAGTTGATCGACCTGTTCGACTCCACGGGCCGTGCCGCGACCAACCGGGTGAACCCCGAGCTCGCCCAGCTCGTGCGCGGCGGCGCCTCGCTCGGCGCCCACAACCGCGGCCGCGGCGGCTACCGCGGCGGCGGCGGCGGAGGGGGCGGTGGCGGAGGCCGCGGTCGCAACGGCCGGAACAACGGGCGCGGCGGCGGACCCCGACCGCACGGTGGCGGCGGCTTCGAGCGGATGGACCGTCCCGACGTGATCGCCCTGCTGGACGAGCACCGGTTGCTGCCGGCGATCTTCTTCGTCTTCAGCCGGGTCGGCTGCGACCAGGCCGTGAAGCAGGTGCTCCGCGGCGGGGTGCGGTTGACGACCGAGGAGGAGCGGGAGGAGATCCGGCAGATCGTCGACGAACGCTGCCGCACGCTGCTCGACGAGGATCTCGCGGTGCTCGGCTACTGGGAGTGGACCGAGGGTCTGCTGCGCGGAGTCGCGGCCCACCACGCCGGAATGCTGCCCGCCTTCAAGGAGGTGGTCGAGGAGCTGTACCAGAAGAAGCTCGTCAAGGTCGTCTTCGCCACCGAGACCCTCGCGCTCGGCATCAACATGCCGGCCCGCACCGTGGTGCTGGAGAAGCTCGAGAAGTTCAACGGCGAGGCCCGCGTGCCGATCACCGCGGGGGAGTACACCCAGCTCACCGGCCGCGCCGGGCGCCGCGGCATCGACGTCGAGGGGCACGCCGTCATCCAGTGGCGCGAGGGGCTCGACCCCCAGGAGGTCGCCTCGCTCGCCTCGCGGCGCACCTACCCGCTCAACTCCAGCTTCCGCCCCACCTACAACATGGCCGTGAACCTGATCGACCAGTTCGGCCGGCCGCGCACCCGCGAGATCCTCGAGTCCTCGTTCGCCCAGTTCCAGGCCGACCGCGCCGTGGTCGACCTGGCCAGGAAGGTGCGCCAGCAGGAGGAGTCCCTCGAGGGCTTCGACAAGGCGATGACCTGCCACCTGGGCGACTTCCGCGAGTACGCGCGCATCCGTCGCGAACTGACCGACCTGGAGCGTTCGGGCGCCGGCAAGGCCGACACCCTCTCGCGCGGCGACCGGGACAAGCGGCAGCGGCGGATCGCGGCGCTCCGCGGCCAGCTGCGCTCGCATCCGGTGCACGGCTGCAAGGATCGCGAGGCCCACGCCCGCTGGGCCGAGCGCTGGTTCACCCTGAAGCGCGAGACCGACAAGCTGACCCAGCAGATCCAGACCCGCACCAACGTGATCGCCAAGGTCTTCGACCGGGTGACCGACGTGCTGCTCGGCCTCGGCTACCTCACGACCGATGAGGAGGGCGAGACCGTGCTCACCTCGCACGGCCACACCCTGAAGCGGATCTACGGCGAACGCGACCTGCTCGTCGCCGAGTGCATCCGCCGGCAGGTCTGGCGCGAGCTCGACCCCGCCTCGCTCGCCGCGATCGCCTGCGCCCTGGTCTTCGAGCCCCGTCGTGACGAGAGCGAGACGCCCGAGCGCTTCCTGCCCCGCGGCGCGTTCCGCCCGGCGCTGGAGAAGACCCAGGAGCTCTGGGCGACGATCGACGAGATCGAGCGCGACCACAGGCTCCCGGGCAGCAACCCGGTCTCGCTGGGTCTCAGCACCGCCATGCACCGCTGGGCCCGGGGCGGGTCGCTCGACGAGGTGCTGACCCTCGCCGACCTGGCCGCCGGCGACTTCGTGCGCTGGTCGAAGCAGACCATCGACCTCCTCGACCAGCTGCAGGGCACCTCGGATGCGCGGGTGGCCGCCACGGCCCGCTCGGCCATCGACGCGGTGCGCCGCGGTATCGTCGCCTACTCCTCGGTCGCATGAACGTGACGACGACCGACCGAGGGTTCACCGCGCCCGTCATGCCGCTCTGGCTCGCCCTGATCGGCGCGGTCGGCGCCGGCATCGCCCTCGACGCGGGCTTTCCGGACAAGGGCTGGTGGCCGCTGACCCTGGTCGGGGTCGCGATCGTGCTCACCGCGCTGATCGGCCGCCGCTGGGGGAGCGCGCTCCTGATCGGCGCGGTCGCCGGCGCGACCTTCTGGGGCGTGCACATCTCCTGGCTCACGCTCTACCTCGGGCCGGTGCCGTGGCTCGGGCTCGCCGGCTTCGAGGCGATCTACTTCGGGCTCGGCGCCATCCTGATCGCCCTGCTCTACCGTCGGGCCGACCGCACCTGGACGACGGCCCGCAGCCGGCTGCTGATCGTGCCCGTCGCCGTCGCCGGGCTCTGGATCCTTCGGGAGGGCGTGAACTCGATCTTCCCCTATGGCGGGTTCTCCTGGGGCCGGGTCGCGATGTCGCAGTCCGAGTCGCCGTACGCGGGCCTGGTCGCCTGGTTCGGGATGGCGGGGCTCAGCTTCGTGCTGGTCTGGCTGGTCGCCTTCCTGATCCAGCTCGTGCGCGAGAGCGGCGTCCGTGCCTCGACCCGCGCGCTGATCGGCGCCACGGCCATCGCCGCCTCGCTAGCCGTCCCCGCCTGGCCCGCGGTGACCTCGGGCACCTCCCGCATCGCGGGGGTGCAGGGCAACGCGGATGCGGGGCTGTTCGCCCCGCACGCGCCCGGTGAGATCCTGAGCGACCACGTCGCGGCCTCCGCCGCTCTCGAGGGCCAGAAGCTCGACCTGGTCGTCTGGCCGGAGAACGCCTCCGACCTCGACCCGGCGAAGTACCCGATCGCCGCCCAGACCCTCGACGCGGTGAGCCAGGAGCTCGGCGGCGTGCCGCTGGTCGTCGGCACCATCCAGCAGCGCGGCGACAAGGTCTACAACACCTCGCTGCTCTGGCAGAACGGGGGCGTCACCGACTACTACGACAAGCGGCACCCGGTGCCCTTCGCCGAGTGGATGCCGAACCGCGACTTCTTCCACGCCCTCGCGCCGGACCTGGTCGACCTGGTCACCCGCGACTACGAGTTCGGCACCACCGACCTCACCTACGACATCGACGGCCTCACGGCCGGGGTCTCGATCTGCTTCGACATCACCGACGACGCCGTGATGCGCGCCATGGCGGGGGAGGGCGCCCAGGTCGTGCTCGCCCAGACCAACAACGCCGACTTCGGCCGCACCGACGAGAACGTGCAGCAGCTCGCGATCGCGCGGCTGCGGGCGGTCGAGTTCGGCAAGAGCGTCGTCAACATCTCCACCGTCGGCACCAGCGAGATCATCGCGCCCGACGGGAGCCGGTTGGCGGGGATCCCGCCCTACGAGGCCGGCACGATGGTCGCCGACGTCCCGCTCGCGACCGCCCCGACGCCCGCGTCCCTGCTGGGCTTCCAGATCGAGTGGCTGTTCGCCGGGCTCGGTCTCGGCGCCCTCGCGGTCGCCTTAACGACGAGAACGCCGCGCCGACCCTGAGGTCGTGCGGCGTTCGATCGGGATCGACTGCGCTCAGGCGCCGATCTTCTGCGTTCCACGACGGGAACGAAGGTACTGCAGCCGCTCCTCGAGCAGCTCTTCGAGCTCGGCACGGGTGCGTCGCTCGAGCAGCATGTCCCAGTGACTGCGGGGCGTCTTCGCATCGGCCCGGTCGATCGTGACGGGTTCGCTGCCCACCATGAGGGTGGCCTCGTGACTGCAGAACTTGCATTCCCAGGTCTCGGGGGCCTCTGCCTCGGCCGAGAACACCATCTCGGTGTCGCGGCCACAGGTGGCGCATCGGTACGTGTACGAACTCCGGGGTGAAAAGACGACACCCTCTTCGCTCTGCAGGCTCTGTGCCCCCAGACGCATTCCGCGCAAACTGCGATCTGCCATTGTGTGGTCTCCTCTCGCGTTGCTTCCTCGGTTATAAACCGCTCGGCTGAGTGAATCCTTTCCGCGCGCCGCTATTACCAGTACTCTCTCAGCGAATTCGGGTAGATCCCAGTTCGGGGGGTTGACCACCGTGGCCGGAGGCGACCAATGCCAGCATCAGGTCGGCCCGGTCGGTGACGATCCCGTCGACCCCGCGCGCCAGCAGGTCGCGGGCGACCTCGACGTCGTTGATCGTCCAGACATGCACCTCGACACCCGCCCGGTGCAAGCGGCGGATGATGCGCGGCGTGGTCGTGGAGAAGCCGTAGATGCGCGACGGGATCTGGACCGCATCCACCCGGCGGAGCGCGGCGCGGACGAGCGGCACGATGCCGAGCTTGGCGAAGACGAGGGCGGGCACGAACTCGGCCGCCGACGCCGAGGCGGCGATGCGCCGGCCGCCGGCCTCGACGGCGTCGACCGCCGCGCGTCGGCGGGCGGAGGAGAATGAGGTGAGGAGCACGCGGTCGGTCGCGCCCGCCTCGAGGATCGCGGCCGCGGCGGGCAGGGCGGCATCCGCCGACTTGATGTCGATGTTGAAGCGGGTCTCCGGATGCGCGGCGAGCACCTCGGCGAGCGTCGCGAAGGAGCGGCCCCCGCCCAGGTCGACCTCGCGGAGCTCGGCCAGCGTGAGGTCGGCGATCAGGTCGGGGCGGCCTGCCACCCGGTCGAGTGACGGATCGTGGCTGGCCACGGCGACGCCGTCGGCCGTGGCGTTGACGTCGGTCTCGACGTACTGCGCCCCTGCGGCGATCGCGCGGTCGAAGGCCGCGATCGTGTTCTCGGGCACGTCGAGGGCGAGGCCCCGGTGCGCCAGGATGCGCGGGCGGGCAGGGGCGAACCAGGCGGTGCGGGTGGCGGTGCGGTCGGTATGGGCGGCGGCGCGGCCGGTGCGGGAGCGGGCGGTGCGGGCGCGGCTACTCCGCGCGCGGCGGGGCACCCTCACCTCGCTCACCGCGATCGGTGCGATCGCCGCGTTCGCCGAAGGCCTGGCCGATGCCCTTGAGCGCCTCGGTCAGCTCGCTCGGGATGACCCAGAGCTTGTTCGCGCTGCCCTCGGCGATCTTCGGCAGGGTCTGCAGGTACTGGTACGCGAGCAGGAGGTTGTCGGGCTCGCCCTTGTGGATCGCCTCGAACACCGTGGTGATCGCTTCGGCCTCACCCTGCGCGCGGAGGACGGCGGCCTTCGCGTCGCCCTCGGCTCGGAGGATCTCACCCTGCCGGTGCCCCTCGGCCTCGAGGATCGCGGACTGCTTGGTGCCCTCGGCGGTGAGGATGACGGCGCGGCGCTCCCGCTCCGCGCGCATCTGCTTCTCCATCGAGTCCTGGATCGACACGGGCGGGTCGATCGCCTTCAGCTCGACCCGCGAGACGCGGATGCCCCACTTGCCGGTCGCCTCGTCCAGCACGATCCGGAGCTGGCCATTGATCTCATCGCGGCTGGTGAGGGCCTCTTCGAGGTTGAGGCCACCGACCACGTTGCGGAGGGTCGTGGTCGCGAGCTGCTCGACCGCGCCGAGGTAGTTGGCGATCTCGTAGGTGGCCGCCCGGGCATCCGTCACCTGGAAGAAGACGACCGTGTCGATCGAGACGACCAGGTTGTCCTCCGTGATCACCGGCTGCGGCGGGAAGGACACGACCTGCTCGCGCAGATCGATCAGCGGACGGAGGCGGTCGATGAACGGCACCAGGATGTTCAGGCCCGGCATGAGCGTCTTGTGGTACCGCCCGAGGCGCTCGACGACGCCGGCGCGGGCCTGCGGGATGATGCGCACCGCGCGCCCCACCACGACCAGCACGAAGATGACGATGATCGCGACGATCACGATCACGACCACCTGGCCGACGATGTCGTTCATAGGATCGGTTCCTGTCGTTCGGAGGGTCGGGCGGCCGGGACGACGATGGCCGTCGCCCCGTCGATGGCGGTGACGAGCACCCGCTCGCCCCGGGCGAGCTCGCGGTCGTCGGTGAGCGGGGAGACCCGCGCGGTCCAGGTGTCGCCGTTGGCGAGCTTCACGTGCCCCGCGGTCGAGGTGATCTGGTCGAGCACCAGACCCTCGAGCCCCAGGAGGGCGTCGACGTTGCTCTTGGCCGGATCGCCGCCGCGCTTCAGCAGACGCAGGAGCGGCGGGCGGAGGGTGAGCAGCAGGAGCACCGAGAGCAGCGCGGCCACGATGACCTGCCAGTACCACTCGGCGCCGAACGCGCCGGTGATCAGGCCGCCCAAGCTGCCGATCGCGATCATCAGGAAGGTGAACTCGAGCGTCAGCATCTCGACGATGACGAAGACGAGGATCAGCCCCAGCCACAGGATCCAGGCATAGGAGTCGAGGAACTCGAGCATCAGCGGTCTCCTTCCGACGGGGGAGCGGCCGGCCGTGGACGGGCGACCCTTCCCCTTCGACGGTAGCAGGCCCGGACCCGATAGCCAGGGGAGTATCGGCTACTTGGTAGTCTCGGAGCGTCGTTCGATCTACCGAGGAGTTCTCCGTGACGCAATCCACCACCGGTCCGCTCGCCCCCGAATCGCTCGCCGGCAAGAGGGCCCTGGTCACGGGCTC
This sequence comes from Herbiconiux sp. 320_LB, assembly GCF_059691755.1. Lineage (NCBI taxonomy): Bacteria > Bacillati > Actinomycetota > Actinomycetes > Micrococcales > Microbacteriaceae > Herbiconiux > Herbiconiux sp. 320_LB. The sequence goes on from NZ_JCAWAD010000001.1 coordinate 314,017, forward strand.
CTCCCGCGGCATCGGCGCCGACACCGTCGGCTACTTCGCCGAGGCGGGGGCCTCGGTCGTCATCAACTACCGCAACAAGGAGGCCCGCGCGGCCAAGCTCGCCACGAGCATCCGCGAGGCCGGTGGCGCGGCGATCGTGGTCGGCGCCGACCTCACCGACCCCGCCTCCGTCGCGGCCATGTTCGACCAGGTGCAGGCCGACCTCGGCGGGCTCGACATCCTGGTGCTCAACGCCTCGGGCGGCATGGAGTCCGGCATGGCCGAGGACTACGCGATGGCGCTCAACCGCGACGCGCAGGTCAACGTGATCACGGCGGCCCTGCCGCTCATGGCGCCCGGCTCCCGCGTGGTGTTCGTGACCAGCCACCAGGCCCACTTCATCCGCACCACGGCGACGATGCCGGAGTACGAGCCCGTCGCCCTCTCCAAGCGCGCGGGGGAGGACGCGCTGCGTGCTCTCATCCCGAAGCTCGACGAGCTCGGCATCGGCTTCGTCGTGGTCTCCGGCGACATGATCGAGGGCACGATCACCGCGACCCTGCTCGAGCGCGCGAACCCGGGAGCGATCGGTGCCCGCAAGGAGGCCGCCGGCCGGCTGTACAACGTGAGCGAGTTCGCGGCCGAGGTCGCCGCGGCCGCCGTCGACCCCATCCCGGCCAACCACACCCGCTACGTCGGCGACGTCTCCGACTTCGACCAGAGCGAGGAGTAGGGCCGTGGGCGGCGGGGCGGATGCGGCCACGCCCGCCGACGCGCTCATCCTGAAATCCCGGGTGCTGCTCTTGGACCAGGCCGGGGAGGCGCTGCTGTTCCTCACCCGCGCCGACGTGCCCTCGAACCCGACCCGGTGGCTGACGCCGGGCGGGCACCTGGAGCCGGGGGAGACCCACCGCGAGGCGGCCGTGCGCGAACTGTTCGAGGAGACCGGCCTGGTCGTGCCGGAGCGGGTGCTCGGCGAACCGGTCTATGCGCGCGACTTCGTGGCCGAGCCCGCGCCCGGCGTGCCGCGGAGCTACCACGAGGAGTGGTACCTCCACCGCGTGCCGCGGTTCTCGCCGGTCGACGAGAACTGGACCGACGACGAGCGCGTCGACGTCGAGGAGTGGCGGTGGTGGAGCCTTCCCGACGTGACCGCGTCGGGTGAGGTGTTCGAGCCCGTGGAGTTCGCCGCGGTGTGGGGCGGGGTCGTCGGTTAGATCGTCTTCGCGCCCGTGCGGCCCATCGTGGCGGCGGTGATCGCGGCGAAGATGCCCGTCACGATCAGCATGATCCCGGCGAACAGCACCAGGATGCCGATCGACTCCAGCGGCAGGAAGATCACGACGATCCCGGCGACGACCGAGACCACGCCGAGGATCGTGCCGAACCACTTCGAGCTGTCCTGCGCGGTCTCCATCACGGCGAGCACGCCCTCGAGGATCCACGAGAAGCCGATCACCAGCGCCAGCGCGATCAGCGAGACGACCGGGTTGCGGATGGCGACGACGCCCGCGACGATCAGCAGCACGCCGAGGATGATGTTGAGCGCCCGGAGGCCGCCGGTGACCGAGTTGTTGACGATGCCGCCGACGATGCGCATGAGCCCGACGATCCAGAAGTAGACCGCGAACAGGAACGCGATCGTGTAGACGATGGCGTCGGGGTTGTTGAACGCCAGCACCAGGACGACGATGCCGAGCACGACCGAGAGGATCGCGCGGACCCACAGTCCCGCCTTCAGCCAGCGCAGCGCGGTAGCGGTGAGGTCGTGGTCGAAGAGCCAGAAGCCGGTCGAGGATCCGGGCGTGGTGGTCGGCGTGGTCATGTTCTCCCCCTGAGGACGTGGGCTGGCCTCACGGCGGCGCCCGGATGCGGTGTTCTCCGCTCAATCTAGCGCTCCGCCCCGCGTCGGGAATAGCGTGGTGTTCGTGTTTTGTTGAGGTATACTCATATCAATATGAAAGAGTATAGTCCGTCGGCGGGGAAGGAGGCGGTCGTGGTTCCGACGATCGTCACCGCGGCGAGCATCGCCGTGATCGTGTGGGCGATCGTCGTGGTGCTCGGGGCGCCGCAGGGGAGTGGGCCCGCTAAGGAGCGGGGGATCCCGTCGTCGGAGGTCCCGTCGCCGCACGTGCTGTCGCTGGCACCCCGCATCCGGGACGGCCCTCGAATATCATGACCGGCATGGACACCAGCGAGCACGTCGCCGATCGGCACGAGGTCATCCGGGTTCGCGGCGCGCGCGAGAACAACCTCCAGGGGGTCGACCTCGAGATCCCGAAGCGGCGACTGACGGTCTTCACGGGAGTCTCCGGGTCGGGCAAGAGCTCGCTGGTCTTCGACACCATCGCCGCCGAGTCCCAGCGGATGATCAACGAGACCTACAGCGCCTTCCTCCAGGGCTTCATGCCGACCCTGGCCCGTCCGGACGTCGACCTGCTCGAGGGGCTCACGACCGCGATCATCGTCGACCAGGCACGGATGGGCGCCGACCCGCGGTCGACCGTCGGCACGGCGACGGATGTGAACGCGATGCTCCGCATCCTGTTCAGCCGGCTGGGCGACCCGCACGTCGGGTCGCCGAACGCGTACTCGTTCAACGTACCGTCGGTCACCGGCAGCGGCGCGATCACGGTCGACCGCGGCGAGGGCAGCAAGGCCGTCAGGAAGACGTACACCGTGACCGGGGGCATGTGCCCGCGATGCGAGGGGCGCGGGGCGATCTCCGACATCGACCGCACCCAGCTCTACGACGACTCCAAGTCGATCGCCGAGGGCGCCATCACGGTTCCGGGGTACACCGCCGACGGGTGGATGCTGCGGATCGTCAAGAGCGCCGGGTTCTTCAGCCCCGACGTCCCCATCCGCGACTTCACGCCGAAGCAGCTCGACGCCTTCCTGCACCACGAGCCGATCAAGGTGAAGGTCGACAACGTCAACCTCACCTTCGAGGGGCTGATCGTCAAGGTGCAGCGCTCGTTCCTCTCGCGGGACATCGACTCGCTGCAGCCGCACGTGCGCGCCTTCGTGGAGCGCGCGGCCACCTTCACCGCCTGTCCGGACTGCGAGGGCACCCGGCTGAGCGCGCCGGCGCGGTCGTCGCGCATCCGGGGCATCAGTATCGCCGATGCCTGCGCCATGCAGATCAGCGACCTGGCCACCTGGGTCGCCGACCTCGACGAACCCTCGGTGGCACCGCTGCTCGAGGGGCTCGCGCGCACCCTCGACTCCTTCGTCGGCATCGGGCTGGGGTACCTCTCGCTCGACCGGCCGTCGGGCACGCTGTCCGGGGGAGAGGCGCAGCGGGTGAAGCTCGTGCGGCACCTCGGCTCGTCGCTCACCGACGTCACCTACGTCTTCGACGAACCGACGGCGGGCCTGCATCCGCACGACATCGAGCGGATGAACGTGCTGCTGCGACGCCTCCGCGACAAGGGCAACACGGTGCTGGTCGTCGAGCACAAGCCCGAGACGATCGCGATCGCCGACCACGTGGTCGACCTCGGGCCGGGTGCCGGGACGGCCGGCGGCACCATCTGTTTCGAGGGCACGCTGGAAGGGCTCCGGGCGAGCGGGACCCTGACCGGTCGGCACCTCGACGACCGGGCGTCGGTCAAGAGCGCGGTGCGCCCGGCGACCGGTCAGCTCGAGGTCAGGGGAGCGGCGTCGCACAACCTGAAGGGGGTCGACGTCGACGTTCCGTTCGGCGTGCTCGTGGTCGTCACCGGCGTCGCGGGTTCGGGCAAGAGCTCGCTGGTGCACGGGTCGATCTCGAAGCGCGAGAACGTGGTGGCCATCGACCAGAGCCCGATCAAGGGCTCGCGTCGCAGTAATCCGGCGACGTACACCGGTCTGCTGGAGCCGATCCGCAAGGCCTTCGCCAAGGCCAACGGCGTCAAGCCCGCGTTGTTCAGCGCGAACTCGGAGGGCGCGTGCCCCGTCTGCAACGGCGCGGGGGTGATCTACACCGACCTCGGCATGATGGCGGGGGTCACGAGCGTCTGCGAGGAGTGCGACGGCAAGCGCTTCCAGGCCGCCGTCCTCGAATACACCTTCGGGGGCAGGAACATCAGCGAGGTGCTCGAGATGCCGGTCTCCGAGGCGGCGGAGTTCTTCGGCGCCGGTGACGCGCGGCTGCCGGCCGCGCACACGATCCTGACGCGGCTGACGGATGTGGGGCTCGGCTATGTCAGCCTCGGTCAGCCCCTCACGACGCTCTCCGGCGGCGAGCGGCAGCGCCTGAAGCTCGCGTCGCACCTGGGTGGGCCCGGCGACGTCATCGTGCTCGACGAGCCGACGACCGGCCTGCATCTGGCGGATGTCGCGCAGCTGCTCGGCCTGCTGGACCGCCTGGTCGACTCGGGCAGATCGGTGATCGTCATCGAGCATCATCAGGCCGTCATGGCGCACGCCGACTGGATCATCGACCTCGGGCCGGGCGCCGGCCACGACGGCGGCTCGATCGTCTTCGAGGGAACACCGGCCGATCTCGTCGCCGACCGGACGACGCTCACGGCGCAGCACCTAGCCGCCTACGTCGGCGCCTGAACCGGCGCCCACCGCGGCGGTTTCGGCCACCGTCGCCCCCCTTCGCGGTCGTATTGATCGCGCTGATAATGTACATTATGTCAATAGCCGGATAGGGCAAGCCTCCCCGCGGTCGGATCGATCAGACGACGCGCAAGGCCGGTGCGCTCTCGCTATGACCGGCAAGCCGCCCGTAGAACGTCACGTGTCGCATCGAACGCCGAAGCTGAAGCGTTCTACCGCAACCGCGCGGAGGCCTAGTTCTCTCAGCGGGAGCGCATTGAAGCGTCTTATCAGTGGTCGGGATCGCTTCGCCTCGTTCAGAACCGCCCGGACGGGTCGCGGCGCGAGCTGCTCCCCGACTAGGACGGGGCCTCCTGACGCCACTCCCCTGACGCCGGCCGGTCACCACTCCCCTGCCTGTCTTACCTACGAATGCCGTCCGGCACCGCAACATCATTGACTTGCTAAGGGATGAGCTTCTCTCGCATGACGGCGGCGGTGGCCGTCCACAGGCTGGAGGTCGTCAGCACCACGACCACCACGTTGCCGTCGACGATCCCGGTTCGGATCCGTATGCCCCGCCGCCGCGCGAGAGCCCTGATCCCTGCTCTCAGCAGATCCACGCCCTCCCCCGCGTCGAGTCGGCGCGACGCCTGCCCGTCACGGACTGCGAGATCGAGCATCTCTGATGCCACCGACGATTCCATGGCTCCCGTTCTACTCGCTCTCCCGCCCTTCAGGCAGTCTCCGTGCATCCGTGGTCGTCTTCGACGACCGGGGTAGGGTCGGCGGGTGTGAACCCGAACGCACCCTCGCGCCGCGCGCGCTTCCATCAGCGGTATCTGTTCGAGCAGCGGGAGGTCACGCCCGGTGCGCGGCGCAGACTGCTCGTCGCCGGCCGCATCCTGGTCGCGCTCGGAGTCATCGGCTTCGCGGCGATGACCGTCCAGGTGCTCACCGGCACCGGCCTCGCCCAGCTCGACCCCGCGGTCGCGGAGTGGTTCCGCCAGAAGCGTTTCGCCGAGGGCACGGTCGTCATGGACACCCTGGCCACCGTCTTCGGCCCGATCTACCTGCCGATCATCATCGTGGTGGTGCTCATCGTCTGGTTCGCCCTGGCGCGGCATCTCTGGCGGCCGCTGCTGCTCGCATCCGGCACCGCGTTCGGCGTGCTCTGCGTGCAGATCGCCGCCCACGCCGTGCAACGCTCGCGTCCGCCGGTGGAGTACATGCTGCTCGGAGCCGACGGCACGTTCTCATTCCCCTCGGGGCATGTGACCGGCGTGAGCGACTTCTTCCTCCTCCTGACCTTCCTCCTCGTCTCCCGACGGCCGTCGGTGCCCGCCTGGATCGGCGGCTTCGCGCTCTCCGCCGGCATGATCGCGTGTCAGATCATCGCGCGGCTGTACCTCGGTTACCACTGGCTCTCCGACACCCTCGCCTCGGTCACCATCGCGCTCGCGATCCTCGGCGCGGTCATCCTCATCGACACCCATCGCACCACCGTCGTCGAGTCGACCGCGCCGACCGCGTCGAACGCGACCGCGTCGCCGAGTGGCCGGGTGTCGATGCCCTCCCGCGGCGGGAGGACGGCGGGCAGGTCCTCCCGCCACTCCCCCATCACAGGAGGTTGAGGGCCACGATCAGCGCCACGAAGAACAGGCTCACGGATCCGACGATGAGGATGGTGCCGAGCCCCCAAGTCGTCCGCAGTCGTCGCCCGCGCTTCGCCACCGAGGCGGCGCGGACTTTCGTCGGTCCGCTCTCGACCCCGCCTCCTCCGAGCGCCGGCCCGACCTGCTCGCCGCGTGCGAGCCGCTCGTCGCGCCAACTCCCCCACCGCTCGATCCGATCGTCGAGCGCATCCACCGCGTCGGCCAACGCCGTCCACCGCCCGGGATCGTCGATGACCAGGTCGCGGGCACTGATCAGGAACATCCAGTCCTCGTCGATCTCGACATCGAGGCCACGCACATGATCGACCAGCCGCGCCATGACGTCGGGCGTGAAGAGGTAGAGGGCGTCGCGCTCGTAACCCTCCGGGCAGTACAGGTGGAAGAAACGGTCGAAGTCGCCCTCCAGTGGTAGGCGCTGATCCTCGCGCAAGACGGAGGACGTGTGCAACGGCCGCTTCGGGCCGTCCAGGGACCGCAGCACGATGTTGGGAAGCGGGACCGGCAGCCGCAGTGCGACATAGCCTCCGAACGCCGGAGCGGTGTTGGCGGTCACGGGGCGCGCGATCTCGTAGTTCGCGAACTCGGTGCCACGGTCACCCGGCGTGGCGAGCACGTGATAGAGATTCAGCGCTCCTCGCCGCCGGAAGGGCGAGTCCCGTGCCGCCCTGGTCGGCCCGGGGCGGTAGCTCATGCCGTTCGCGGCCGCGAACCGCATCAGCCGGTGGTGCACCCGCGGCTTCGGGCGGCGACGGTACACCCGGATGAACGCCCACCCGCAGAGCACGCCGGGGAACAGGATCAACCCACCGAGCACGACCTGCACGATAATGGCGACGTCGATCCCCGTCTTGCCCATCGCGACCTCGGCGGTCAGGAGCAGGGCGAGGGCGAGGAATCCGATTCCCGATCCGAAGGTCGGCACGGCGAGCACCCAGCGCCGGATCAGCCCCGCCGTGTCCCGCGCCTCGGGGTGCTGGGCGACGAGGGCTCGCCACGATCGACGGGCCTCCTGCCTCGACGGATGCTCGGAGAGCGCGCTCGTGTCGAGGAGGGTGGGCAGAGCCTGCACAGATCGATACCTTCCGGTCGTGGGCCGGTTCGGGAGGGACCGCCGTTCCGAGGCTACCCCGGTGCAGCGAACCGGATCAGCCCCGCTCAGCTCCCGGTCGCGCGACGGACCGGCCCGGGCTGCACGGGACCCCGCGGCGGGACCGCCTAGGCGCTCTCGTCCGGCATCCGGTCGCGACGGAGCCGGACGAGATTCGGCAGCGGGCACCAGGCGGCGAGTTGGGGATAGTCGAGCACGATGCCCACCACGCCGGTGTCGGCGAGGGTGAGGAGCCAGTCGAGGGCACCGGGCAACGGCACCGAGAACAGGGGAATCGGCGCGCCCTCGGCGACGAGCCCGTTGGCCACGGCTCCGGCCTCCGCCCGCTCGGGTGACGTGTAGACGCAGACCAGCAGGCCGTTCGGGCCTGCGATTCCGTAGGGCCTCGGACTGCCGGGGGTGCCGCGATCGACGAAGAACCAGTCCCTGAGCGCGGCGACCGCTGTCCAGAGCGCGACCTGGGCGTCGAGGTCGTCGGGCGCTTCCTGGCAGAGCTCGTTGAGGTGGTCGATCACGGCGAGGGCCGCCTCGTCGTTCGAGCCGGTCGTGCGGCGCGCCTCGCGGGTGCCGTCGTCGTCAGGCGTAGCGGAGTCCATGGTTCGAAGATATCCGACACGGATCGGCGCGGCACGACCAGCAGTGCACGATCGGCGCGCAACGGCCGGCACTGCACGGGCGGCGACACCGCGCCCCGAACCGCTCAGCGGAGGGGCTTCGGCTTCGCCAGACGGACGGGCGCCGGCACCGTGGCCGGCGGGCTCCGACGGAGGCGGAGGGAGGAGCGGACGTAGAGAACGGCCAGGATCACGTCGACCAGGCAGGAGATGACGGCCACGATCACCGCGCCGGCCGGCTCGACGGACGCCGACCCGCCGGACGCCGATCCGCCGGACGCCGGCCCGACGAAGGCTGCCCCGGTGAGGGTTCCGCCCACCTCGATCAGCACCCGCGCGAGCAGCAACGACCCGATCACGAACCCCGCGGCCGGCCGCGCGGTCATCCGCCAGCCGGCTCGCGGCGGTGCGATCGGCTCGCCCGCACCCCGGAACGACCGGGTTCCCACGATGAAGGCGAGCACGTAGACCACGTTGTTAGCGATCACGGGGAGTGGGGCCGGCAGGAGCGGCGTGAAGAGCAGGGCGTTCGTCAGGAACAGCACCGCTATGGCGCCGACCACGTACAGCACCTTCAACGGGGTCGCGCGGATTCGGAGCATTGCCGGGCCCGCTCAGCGCGGCTTCCGGGTGAAGACGTAGTGCACGACTCCCGACGGCGATGCCGTGGCCTCGGTCGTGAAACGCTCCTCCAGCCCCTCGAGGCCGTCCCACAACCGCACCCCCCGACCGAGCAGGATCGGCACCACCACGACGTGCAGGTGGTCGACCAGATCGGCCTCGAGGAACTCGCGGACGACGGTGGGCCCACCGCCCACGCGCACGTCGAGCCCCCCGGCCAGGTCGGTCGCGAGCGACAGAGCCTCGGCCGGCGCAAGGTCGCGGAAGAGGAACGTGGTCTCGCCGACCGCGAGATCCGGCCGCTCGTGGTGGGTGAGCACGACGACCGGGGTGTGGAAGGGCGGCTCCTCACCCCACCACCCACGCCAGGACTCGTCCTCCCACGGCCCGGTCTGAGGGCCGAACTTGCGGCGCCCCATGATCTCGACGCCGATCCGCTCCGTGGTGGCCGCCGCGAAGGCGTCGTCGACACCTCGCGTGCCGGGGCCGACCGACTCGGAGTCGTGCCCGAGCATCGACCCGAAGGTCTTCGTCGGGAAGAACCACTGCATCAGCCGCCCGCCCGCGTGCCCGAACGGGGTCTCGAGCGACTGCCCCTCCCCCGTCGCGAACCCGTCGAGCGACACCGCCAGATTGTGCACCCTCACCATCGTCATGCGCTCACGCTAGCGCCTCCCGGCGACACCGTCGCCAACCGACCGCGACACCGTCACGAGCCGGCCGCGACCCGTCACGAACCAGCCGCAACCGGCCGGGACCGCGACCGAGCCGCGACCGCGTCACGACGGGTCGAGCACGTCGCTCACGACCGCCGACACGATCTCCGGCAGATACCCCGCCTCGGTCTCCGGCACCCGCACCAGGAACCAGGCGTTGTCGATCAGCACGGCCACCTGCAGGCCGTCCTCCGAGACGAACGCCTCCCCCGGGTAACCGGCGGCCGGCTGCCACTGTCCGCCGCCGAGCGGAGCGGACGCCGCGAAGTAGGGCGCTCCCCCGGGCAGCACCGACGCCCAGATCCCGGCGCCTCGCCCCGACCAGCCGCACGCGTAGCCGCCGACCTGCGCGTTGCTGCGGAAGGTCGCGATCCGGAACTCCCCCTCGGCCGCCCGGTAGTTGAAGACGGTGGGGTCGCCGATGATCTCGCCGAGCCGCTCGTTCGTGATCAGGTCGTCGCAGGCCAGTTCGTCCCCGTGGCTCGGCACCCCGACGATGTTCGGGCCGATCGGCTGCCAGAGCGGTCCGGAGGGACCGGCCGCGGCGACCTCGTCCGCGATGGCCGAGAACAGCGCGACGGATGCGTCGACGTCGTCCTCGGTCAGGTCCAGCGACGCCGGGATCATCCAGAACCCCACCCCGTATTCGCCGACCAGGTCGACCATCCCGCAGACCGGGAAGCTGACGCCCGTGATGCACGACAGTCGCGAGTCGTCGCCCCGGCCCGGGATGGTCGGTGAGGGCCCGTAGTCGACGCCCTCGGAGGTGGAGCGGTAGTCGTCGGCCGACACGGCCGGCACGATCGTGAGGTGGGCCACCGGAGTCCACGAGTTCGTCTCCGCGGCGTCGGGCGCGGCCCAGTCGCATTCGAGCGCCCCGGCCCGCTCGTCGGCATACGAGAGCGGCTCGGCGGAGGTGAAGGCGGCGGGGACGAGGTCGGCGCCGGTCAGCTCCTCGGCGACGCCCTCCGGCAGCAGGGCGTCGCAGTCCAGCGGCACCCGCACCGGCGCGAAGGCGGGGTTCTCGGCGGCGGCACCCGCATCCGAACCTCCACCGTCGCCCGTGCCGTCGCCCGGGTCCGAGGGGTCGGTGGATGCGGAGGGCCCGGCCGGTGTCGGACCCGGCTGACCGGCCGACCCGCCCTGACCACCCGCGCCAGCTGATCCGGCACCACCCGCCCCGTTCGAAGGCGAGCCCGCGGCGATCGGCGCGGATCCGGGTGCACCCGCTCCGCCCGGCCCGCCCGCCCCGCCGGTTGAGAGCGCGATCGCTCCGGCGGCGATCCCGCCCAGTAGCAGCACGGCCAGCCCGATCCCCGCGATCCGGAGCGGCACCCGCCCACCACGCCCGCTCGAACCGTTACCGTCACCTGTCGAATCCGTCTCCATGACCAGGAGTGTCCGCAGCGGCCATTCGGTTCCCTCCGCCGCGGTTCGGCTTCTGGCGCGCCCGTGCCTCTCCTCTCCCCCGGCGTGCGACGATCGGGGCATGGAAGATCCGACGATCCGCGAACAGCGGCTCCGGCGCGCCCGCATCCGCTTCGTCGTGATGGCTGTCGTCGGCGTCGCTGTCGCCGCCGTGATCGCCGCGCTCGGCTACTGGGAGATCGCGCCGATCGCCGGCTGGTCGGCCGCGTGCATCGTCTACCTGGTCTGGGTCTGGCACGTGATCGGGCGGCTCGACGCGAAGGCGACCGGCATCCGGTCGTATCGCGAGAACCCCTCCCGCACCACGAGCGACCTGCTGCTCCTGCTCGCCAGCACGGTGAGCCTGGTGGTCGTGGTGTTCATCCTGGTGCTCTCGAGCGCCTCGGCCGGTCTCGAGCGCGACGTGCTCGGCGGGGTGGCCGTGCTCAGCATCGCGCTCTCCTGGCTGCTCATCCACACCCTCTACACGCTGCGCTACGCGGTGCTCTACTACTCCGGCACCCCGGGCGGCATCAGCTTCAACCAGGACGATCCGCCGCGCTACGGCGACTTCGCCTACCTCGCCTTCACGCTCGGGATGACCTTCCAGGTCTCGGACACGAACATCTCGTCGTCGACGATCAGGATGACAGTGCTGCGCCACTCCCTGCTGTCGTACCTCTTCGGGGCGGTCATCCTGGCCAGCGTCGTCAACCTGATCTCCGGATTCTGAGGGCTAGGCTGAAAGGCGAGTCCCCCGGGATCCCGTCCGCGAACACGATGTCCTGTGAAAGGACAACTCCATGACCGTCATCGTCATCCTCCTCGTTCTCTGGGCGGTCCTCACCGTGGTCGGGTTCGCCATCCAGGGCCTGCTCTGGCTCGCGATCATCGGCATCATCCTGCTGATCGGCACCCTCGTGTTCGGCTTCGTGCGCCGCAACGTCGGCAAGAAGAAGCGCCAGGCCTGATCCAGGTGCGACGGCTCGACGATCGGTGACCGGCGGATCTCCCCGCGAGGCGGAGCGTCGTGTCGTCCGCAGCGGGTCGGCTGAGCAGCGGGCGCTCGAGGCCGACGGGTGGCAGGTGGTCGCCCGGTCGTGGGCGGCTGCGTTGGATGTCACTGACCCGGACCGCGGCGAGCTGGGCCGGGTGCCCGAGCTGGGCCGGGTGTCCGAGCTGAACCCGCTCATCGAGCTGGTCCGTCGCGTCGAGCGCGAGTCCGGGCCGGCCGTGATCCGCATCCGGGAACTGACCTCGAGCCCGCGAGACACCGCCGATGTGCTCGAGCTGGACCGTGCGACCGCCGACGACTACCCCGGTGATGTCGCCACTGCCCACGATCTGCTGCCAGAGGACGAACCCGTCGCCTCCGGGGTGCGTCGCGCCTGGGGCGCGTACAGCGGTGAACTTCTCGTCGCGGTGACGATGCTCGAGCTGAGCGGGCCGGATGCCGAGTCAGCTGGGCCGGATGCCGAGGTCGCGCCCGTCGAGACCGGGTTCACGGTCGTCCGACGCGGGTGGCGGGGTCGGGGCCTCGGCACGGCGGTCAAAGCGGCGTCCGTGCTCGCCCTCGCCGCCGAGGGCCACCGCCACTTCCGCACCGGCGGGGCGGCCGAGAACACCGCGAGCCTCCGGGCGAACGCGAAGGTCGGATACGTGGTCGACGAGGAGTGGGTGACCCTCGGGCCGCCCGCACGATAATTCGACAGTCGTCCCTGGTTCGGCGCGGCCCGCGCCCCCTAGAGTCCGAACCAGTGACCGGCTGCAGGACGGCCGGATGCCAGACGGCCGGATGCCAGACGACCGGATGCAGGACGAGCGAGGTGGATGCGGATGGACAAGGGGCGAACCCACCGCACGCCCGTCGGCACGTTGGCGCCGACGCCGGGTGCGACCCGACCTGATCACCGCTCGTGGACGGCCGCTCTGATGGTCTTCGTCGGCGGCGCGCTCGGAACGCTCAGCCGCGAGTCGCTCGACCTGGTCACCCCGCCGGACTACCTGCTCTACGCCACTTTCGTCATCAACATCGTCGGGTCGTTCGCGCTCTCGGTGCTCTACACGGCCCTCGTCGTGCGGAAGCGGACGCCCCCGGTGCTGCGCCGGGTGAGGCTGCTCGTCGGCACCGGCTTCCTGGGCGGCTTCACCACGTACGGGTCGTTCTCCGTGGGTGTCGCCGCCGCAGCCGCGCGCGGTTCGGTCGGCGATGCCGGGCTCTACGCGATCGGCAGCATCCTGCTCGGGATCGCGGCCGCGCTGGCCGGCCGAGCGCTCGTCGACGCCGTCTCGGCCCGGCGGGTGCCGGCATCCGATCGGCAGGCGGCTCCGTGACCGACTTCCTGCCTCTCACGATCATCGGGGTGGCGCTCGCCGGCGGGCTGGGTGCGGTGGTCCGGCTCGTCGTGGGAGGTCACATCCAGCAGGCGGCCGGCACCGGCTTCCCGATCGGCACCGCCCTGATCAACATCTCGGGGTCGTTCCTGCTCGGCCTCGTGATGAGCGCGGCGTTCGCCTCGGTCGGGCCGGCCTGGCTCGCGATCGCGGGCACCGGCTTCCTCGGCGGATACACCACGTTCAGCACCGCGAGTGTCGACACCGCCGACCTGCTGCGACGACGTCGATGGGGCCGGGCCGCTTTGGCCGCGGGCGTGACGGGCGTGCTCTCGATCGCGGCTGCGGCCCTCGGCTACTCCCTCTGAGCGGTCCGCGCCGCTGGTATGGGGCTCGGGGCGATCGCGTTCCGCACGGTCGACCGCCGAGCGATCGACTCCCCGCGATCGAGGTCGTCAGACGCCGACGCGCTCGTAGGCGTCGAGGCTGATGCCGGCGTCGAGCACGACCTTCGCCCACTCACGCGCGGTGTGCAGCGAGTGGTCGCGGAAGTTCCCGCACTCCAGCGCCGAGACGCCCGGGATGTCGGCCTCGACCGCTTCGTCGGCGATGAAGCGGAGCGCGGAGGTCAGCGCGGCGACGACGTCCGGGATCTCGGGCTCGCCCCACATCAGCAGGTGGAACCCGGTGCGGCAGCCGAACGGGCTGATGTCGATGACCCCGTCGATGCGGTCGCGGAGGAGGCCGGCGAGCATGTGCTCGAGGGTGTGGATGCCCGCGGTCGGGATCTCCTGCACGTTCGGCTGGGTGAGCCGCACGTCGAAGTTCGTGATCGTTCCGCCGCCGGGGCCGTGCTCGACCCCGATCCGCCGCACGTACGGTGCGAGCACCGCGGTGTGGTCCAGGGTGAAGCTCTCGATCTCTGCCATCAGTTCCTCCTCGTGAACGCGTCGAGGCGTTCGATCATCTCGTGCAGGGCGGACTCGTCGCTGACGAGCCCGATCCGGATGTGGCCGCGGCCGCGCGGACCGAAGCCGTCGCCCGGGGCGACCGCCACCCGCGCCTCCTCGCGGAGACGGGAGGCGAACTCCGTGGCGTCCTCTCCGCCGGGCAGTCGCACCCAGACGAAGAACGTGCCCTCCGGAGCCTCGGCCTCCCAGCCGATCGCCCGGAGGCCCTCGACCACGAGGTCGCGCCGCCGGCGGTAGACCTCGACCAGGGCGGTCGCCGCGGTCTGATCGCCCGAGAGGGCCGCCGCGGCGGCCTCCTGCGAGGCTCCGAACATCGTACTGAACGCCTGGGCCTGGTAGCGCTTCATCGCGGCGATCACGGAGGGGTTTCCCACCGCGAAGCCGATCCGCCAACCGGCCATGCTGTAGGTCTTCGAGAGCGTCTGCGCCTCGACCGTCACCTCGAGCGCCGGGTCGACCGCGAGTGCGGAGAGCGGCGGCCGGCCCGAGAAGCCGAGGGAGGAGTACGCGAAGTCGTGCACGAACACGGCCCCGGTGCGCCGCGCGAACTCCCCTGCGGCCTCGAAGGTGCCGGGTCTCGCGAGCGCCCCCGTGGGGTTGTTCGGGTAGTTCAGCAGCAGCACGGCCGCCCGGTCGAGGTCGTCCAGTGCGGCGAACGAGGGCTGGTGCTGCGGCTCGTCCAGCGGCAGCGGCACGACGTGCCCGCCGGCCAGGGCGGTCGCCGCGGCGTACATCGGGTAGCCGGGATCCGGCAGCACCACGGCCTGCCCGGGGTCGGTCATCGCCAGCACCGCGGCCATGATGGCCTCGTGGGAGCCGTGGAAGACCGCGACCTCGCCATCCGGATCCACGGTCACACCGTGGTCCTCGCGGTATCGGTGCGCCACGGCCTCGCGGAAGGCGGCCCGCCCGGCGTAGGAGGGATAGCGGTGGTTCTGCGCATCCGCCACCTCGCGCTGCATGGCGGCGACGATGTGCTCGGGCGTCGGCAGGTCGGGGTTGCCCTTCGAGACGTCGATCATCCGCGGGCCGGGCTCGGAGGAGAGGCGGAGGATCTCGCGGTCCATCGCGCCCCAGAAGTTCGGCGGCATCGCGGCGACCCGGGCGGCGGGCTGGAACACGACCATGCTCACCGCCTCCGGAATCGGCGGGCGACGACCGTGCCGAGCAGTTGGATGCCCTGCACCAGCACGATGAGGGTCACGACCGTGATCACCATCGCGAAGCCGTCGTAGCGCTGGTAGCCGTAGGAGAGCGCCAGGTCGCCGATGCCGCCCGCGCCGACCGTGCCCGCCATCGCGGTGGCGTCCAGGAGCCCGACGGAGGCGATGGTGACCGCGAGAATGAGTGATCCCCGCGCCTCGGGGAGCATGAAGCGCCAGAAGATCTGCAGAGGCGAGGCGCCCATCGCCCGGGCGGCCTCGATTACTCCACGGGGAACCTCGAGCAACGAGTTCTCCACAAGTCGGCCGATGTAGGGCGCGATCATCACGGTGAGCGGCACGATTGCTGCCCAGACACCGATGCTCGTACCGACGAGCAGCCGGGTGAACGGAAGGATGGCGACGAGCAGGATGATGAACGGCAGCGAGCGGATCAGGTTGACCACGATCGCAAGACCCAGACTGACGGGTCGGTTCTCGAGCACTCCCCCGGCCCGGGTGAGGGCGAGCACGGCACCGATCAGCACGCCGAGGATCGAGCCGAGCACGAGCGAGACCCCGAGCATCTGCAGGGTCTCCCCGAGCGCCTTGACGAAGAGCTCGGGGGTGATCAGGGTCCAGGGCGGGGTCGTCGCGGCGATCATCTGGCCACCTCCTCGATGTGGACGACCCGCTCCGCGAGGTAGGCGCGGGCGGCGGCGACCCGCTCCGCGGGTCCGGTCACCTTGACGATCATCTGCCCGACTGTGTGGTCCTGGATCTCGGTCATGTCCGCGTGCAGCATGTTGACCGACACCCCGATCTCGGAGATCAGGCCCGAGAGCAGCGGCTGGGTGACCTCGTCGTCGACGAGGAGGAGCCGCCAGAGTCCGTCGCCGCCCAGGTGCTCGACCACGCGGTCGGGCAGGCCCTGCGGCACCACGGTGGTGACGAAGTCGCGGGTCACCGGGGAGCGCGGGTGCAGGAAAGTGTCGAGCACCGTGCCCTGCTCGACGATCTCGCCGTCGGCCATCACGGCCACCTCGTGCGCGAGGTCTTTGATGACGTCCATCTCGTGGGTCACGACGAGGATGGTCGTGCCGTACTCGGCGTTGATGCTGCGGAGCAGGTCGATGATCTGCGCGGTCGTCGTCGGATCCAGCGCGCTGGTGGCCTCGTCCGACAGCAGGATGCGGGGGTTCCGCACAAGGGCACGGGCGATTCCCACACGCTGCTTCTGCCCGCCGGAGAGCTCGTCCGCGAAGCTGCCGGCCTTCGAGCCGAGCCCGACGAAGTCGAGCACCTCCTCGGCGCGGGCCCGCGCGACTGGCACCGAGACGCCGTCCAGCCTGAGCGGCATCGCGACGTTGTCGCGCACCCGCACGGTCTCGAGCAGGTTGAACTGCTGGAAGATCATGCCGGTGCGCTTCTGGGCGGTGCGGAGCGCCGAGCCGCGGAGGGCGCCGACGTCGACGCCGTCGACCACCACCCGTCCGGCGGTCGGTCTCTCGATGCCGTTCACCATCCGGATCAGCGTCGACTTGCCGGCGCCGCTGTAGCCGATCACACCGAAGATCGTGCCGGGGGCGACGTCGAGGCTGACTCCGCGGAGGGCTGTCGTCGCCTCGTCGCGCTTCCGCGGGCGGGGGAAGGTTTTGGACACCTGGTCGAAGACGATCCGGCCCTCGGTGCGGTCGCCGGAGGATCGGGCGATCAGGGACGGGTCGTTCGAGGCCGGATCGTTCGGGGTCGGATCGTTCGGGGTCGGGGCATTCGGTGTGGTCGCACCCTTTCGGGCGCTCACTCGAACCAGTCGGGCAGGTTGTAGCCGGCGTACTGCGGGTCGGCCGTGATGTAGTCGATGAACTCCTTCGACTGGTAGGCCGACTTGATCGCCTGCGCCCAGTCCGAGTCCACGTCCTCCGACCGCACGGTGACCACGTTCGAGAAGTCGACCGGCTGGTCTTCGACGGCCAGGGCGTCGTCGTAGTTGAGACCGCCCGAGATGATGAAGTTGCCCTGGATCGTCGCGAAGTCGACGTCTTGGAGGGCGGGCACCTGCTGCGCGTTCTCGATCGGGGTGATCTGGAGGTTGTGCGGGTTCGAGGTAATGATCGACAGGCTCGCGGTGTTGGGGTCGGCGACGTCGTCGAAGTCGATCAGCCCGGCGTCGCGGAGGATCAGGAGGCCGCGGTAGAGGTTCGAGGGCGAGTTCGGCACGGTGACGGTCGCGCCGTCCTTCACGTCGTCGAGCGACGTCGACTTGCCGCCGAACAGTCCCATCCGCGGCGTCGGCACCTGCACCAGGGCGGCGTTCGAGATGCCCTCCTGGGTGTTGACGAAGTTCATGTAGACCGGGTGCTGCATGATGTTGGCGTCGATCTCGCCGTCGGCCACCGCGACGTTGACCACGATGCCGTCGGTGAAGTCCTGTTCCTGCACGGTGTAGCCCTCGGACTCGAGGATCGGGCGGATGCCGCCGTCGAACATCTCCTTGTACGGGCCGGGGTTGAAGCCGACGGTGAGGGCGGTCTTCGCGGCGGGGGTGCCGTCCGTGCCGGAGGCGTCCTGGCTTCCTGCTCCGCTGCACGCCGCGAGTCCGACCAAGAGAGCGGCGCCCGCGGCGCCGGCCAGTGCGATTCGGAGAGATTTCATGGGGGCCTCTTCTGCTGTGATGTCCTGCGATCGGCGCGCTCCAGGCGCCGGGGATTCAGGCTATAGAGGCGCGGGGCGCCGGGCACGGCGGGGAGTCACATAGCGAAACACAGCCGCCGGCCCGGGTGGGGATGGGCGGACCGGGCGGTGGGCGGACCGGGCGGGTAGGCGGACCGGGCAGGTAGGCGGACCGGGCGGGTAGGCGGACCGGGCAGGTAGGCGGACAGGGTAGTGGGCGGACCGGGCAGGTAGGCGGACCGCCGGGTGGGCGGATCGGACGGGTGGGCGGACAGGGCTGGCGGGCGGATCAGGCGACCGGATCGGCGGATGGGGCAGAATCGAGCGGTGACCACACTCCGCGCCCTCGCCGTGCTGTTCGACATGGACGGCACCCTCGTCGACTCGACCGCCGTGGTCGAGCACGTCTGGGGCCGGTTCGCCGATCGGCACGCCGTCGACGCATCCGCTCTGCTGGCGACCTCCCACGGGCGAACCGCCTCCGAGACCGTGCGACGCTGGGCACCCGAGGGCACCGACGTGGCCGCCGAGGTCGCCGCCCTGAACGACGTCGAGCTCGGGCTCGTCGAGGGCATCGTCGAGATCCCGGGCGCCCGCGCGTTCGCGCTGGCCGTTCCGCGCTGGGGACTCGTCACCTCCGCCCCGCGCGATCTGGCCGGCGCACGCCTGGCCGCGATCGGCCTGCCCTCCCCCGAGGTGCTGGTCAGCGCCGACGACGTCACCGCGGGCAAACCCGACCCCGAGCCCTACCGGCGGGGTGCCGAGGCCCTGGGGCTGGCCGCGGAGGACGTGATCGTGTTCGAGGATGCCGACGCGGGCATCCGCTCGGCCCTCGCCGCGGGCATGCGGGTCGTGGTGGTCGGCGCGCTCGACTCACCGGCGACGGAGGGGCTGCCGCGCATCCTCGACTTCCGATTGGCGAGCGTGCAGACGGACGGGACTTCCGGGTTCGAGATCGACCTCGGCTGAGCACCGTCTCGACGGGACATCGCCTCGGCCGAGACCTCGGCCGAGATCCAGACCGACGCTCAGAACCCCGAGGGCGCCGATGGCCCCGGGCCACCGGCCGCGGTCGGCGCCGCGGTCGGCGCCGCGAACGGCTCCGTGGCGGCGTTCGGCACCACCGAGCCGTACCCCACCAGGGGCGGCGGGTAGCCGTGCCAGCCGAGCAGGCCCGGTTCGTAGACCGAATCCTTCCCGCCGAGGATGAACGCCCAGACGAACGGGAGGAACACGCCGAGCACCACGAACCCGCTGTCGCGGCGGAAGGCGGTGCCGATGCGGCTCATGCCGATGATCAGGAAGACCGTCGAAGCGATGCTGAGACCGACCAGCGGGGCGAGCGCGATCCAGCCGGGCTGCCCCCCGAGCTGCAACCAGACCCAGGTGCGGTAGTACGGCACCCAGGCGACCCAGGGCTTGACGCCGACCTTGCGGAACAGCGACATCAGCGCGAAACCCGTCACCACCCAGACCGCGATGGCCAGCAGGAAGATCCCGCCGTAGATCACGGCCATCACCACGATCAGGGCCAGGAATCCGTTGTCGGCCGAGCTGGTGCCGACCGCACTGAGGAGAATCGCTGTCATGCGGTCAGCGTAGCGGCGCCCCCGGCCCGATCCGCATCACGACCCGGGGGAAGCCGTTCAGCACGGACGTCGTGTCGGACGCCTTGTGGAACCCGGCCCGCTCGAACAGCGACTTCGTGCCCACGTAGGCCATCGTGAGGTCGACCTTCGCCGACCCGTTGTCGACCGGGTAGCCCTCGATCGCCGGCGCACCACGATCGAACGCGAACGCGACCGCCCCTTCCAGCAGACGGTGAGCGATGCCCTGGCCACGATGCCCGGGCCTCACCCGAAGGCACCAGATCGACCAGACGTTCAGGTCGTCGAGCCTCGGGATGCGCCGGTTGCGAGGGAACGTGGTGTCGGCCCGCGGATGCACCGCCGCCCAGCCGACCACCTCGTCGCCGTCGTAGGCGAGCACCCCGGGCGGCGGATCCTCGCCGACGAGCTCGCGCACCCGGTCCCCCCGCGCAGTCTTCCGGAGTGCCCGATTTTCAGCAGAGGGCACTCGGTACGACAGGCACCAGCAGACGTCGGCGTCGGGCCGCCTCGGGCCGACCATGATCGCCACGTCGTCGAACACGGTGGCGGGGCGCACCTCGATCATGGCCGGCCCGTTCGCTCAGACCGTCTGCTCGGTCCAGTCGCCGTCCTCCGGGCCGTCGCCGGCACCGGAATCCGGCGCGGTCTCGGGGTCGTCGCCACGGAGGTCGTCGGGGGTGCGGTCGCCGAAGGGCTGCGACTCGTCCGGCCAGGACTCACCGGGAGCCTCCCGCGACCAGTCGGGCTCGCCCTCGCGGGGCGACCCGCCGGTCGGGCCGTCGTTGCCCTCGCCGGCTCCGGGGTCGACGGTCTCGCCCGCGACGGCGTCGTTGGTGACCAGTTCGTCGGCCTCGTCGGCCGCCTCGATCCGGTCGAAGAACGGCTCGTCGCCGGCATCGCCCAGGGTGCTGTCAGGGTCTCTCGGGTCGCTCACGCGATCACGCTCCTCGTCTCGGCGCCCGGTGTGGGCACGCGTTCCCCCAGCCCATCACGGCGACGCCCGGTCGGCAAGCGACATTCGTCGGAGCGGCCCGCGCCTCAGACCGCCGCCGCTCGAAGCTCCTCCACCAACGCCATGATCTGCGGCCGGTTGCCGGCGCCCGCCCGGGCGGCGAGCGACACCACCCAGGGCGGCAGCGGATCGCTGAGCGGACGCGTCACGAACGACGGCGCGGACTCGTCGGGCCCGGGGTCCGGAGCCAGATCAGGCACCACCGCCACACCGAGCCCCGCGGCGACGCACTGCGCCACGCTCGGCAGTTCGGCGACCTCGGCGGCGATGTGCCGGGTGATCCCGCGGTCGGCGAGCGCGCGGTCGAGCTGCACCCGGTTTCCGAACCCCGGCAGCACGTCGACCCAGTCGTCGTCGGCGAGATCGGCGAGCGCGATCCGGTCGCGACCGGCCAGCGGATGATCGGCCGGCAGCAGCGCCACGAACTCGCGCCGGGCGAGTGGCCACGACTGGAGGCCGGGCATCGAGGGCAGGGCCGAGAACGCGAGGTCGAGCCGCCCCCGCGCGAGCTCCTCCGCGAGACCGATGGAGCCGGAGGGCGAGGCCTGCAGCTGCAGGTCGACGAGCGGATGCCGCCGGCGGAACGCTCCCAGCGCCGCCGGGAGGTCGAAGACCTGCAGGGAGGCGAAGGTGCCGATCCGCACCCGCCCGCGCAGCCCCGCTCCCGACTCGGTGGCGACCTGGCGAATCCCCTCGAGGTCGTCGAGGAGCCCGCGGGCCAGCGGCAGCAACGCCTCCCCCGACGGCAGCAGCCGAACGGTTTTCGTGGTCCGCTCGAGCAGGGCGACGCCGAGCTCGCGCTCGAGGCTCCGCAGCCCCGCCGACACCGTCGACTGCGCCACGAACAGGCGCTCGGATGCGCGGGTCACGTTGAGCTCGTCGGCGACGGCGACGAAGTACTCCAGCAGGCGGGTCTCCATCCACCGATCATAGATGAAACCGATGACACTCAGCAGAACAATTCGTTGGACTCGATGAGTGCGCGGGAGCATCATCGAAGCATGACGACTTCCCTCCCCGTTCAGCGGGGCACCGAACACCCCGACACCGAACACCCGCACAACTCGTCCGAGCGCACTGAGATCCGCACCGTTTCGCTCCACTCCCCCCGCGCCGCCAGCGCGCGTACAGGCCGCCCCGTCCGCTCCGAGCGCACCGGCCGCCCCGCCCTCCCGCACCACGCCGGCTTCTGGGTCACCGCCGTCGCGTTCCTCGTGATGATGGCCTTCAACACCGTCCCCACCCCGCTGTACGCGCTCTACCAGGAGCGCGACGGCTTCCCCACCGTCATGATCACGGTCGTCTTCGCCGCGTACTCCATCGGCGTCATGGTCGCCCTCTACCTCGCCGGGCACCTCAGCGACCGCCTGGGCCGGCGCCGGGTCATCCTCGCCGCCGTGGTGATCGAGACCCTCGCGGCCGCCCTGTTCCTGGTCTGGTCGGACCCGGTGGGTCTCGTGGTCGCCCGCTTCATCGCCGGGCTCGGCATCGGCATCCTGACCGCCACCGCCACCGCGCACCTGTCCGACCTCCGTCGGATCGCCAAGCCGGGTGCGTCGCTCGGCTTCGCCGCGACCATCGCGGGCGTGGCCAACATGGGCGGGCTCGCGCTCGGCCCGCTGATCGGTGGCGCCTTCGCCGAGTGGGCCCCCTCACCGCTCGTGGTGCCCTTCGTCGTGTTCCTCGGCGCATTCGTGGCCATCGGCTTCGCCTACGCCTTCGTGCCCGAGACGGTCGACCGCCGCGCCCCGCACGCCCCCTACCGCCCGCAGCGCGTCCGGGTGCCCAAGCAGAGCCTCCGCACCTACTGGGCCGCGGGCATCGGCGGTTTCGCCGCCTTCGCGATCACCGGACTGTTCGGATCGGTCGCCCCGACCTTCCTCGCCCAGATCCTGCACGAGACCGACCACTTCGTCTCCGGCCTGGTCGCCTTCTCGGTCTTCGGCGCGGCGGCGCTCTCGCAGGTGGTCTTCGCCCGCCTCGCCACCCGCCCGCAACTCGTCCTCGGGGTGGTCGCGATGGTCGTGGGGCTCGTCGGTCTCGGCATCGCCGACCTCAGCGGCTCGGCCCTCGTCTTCGTCGTCGGCGGCATCGTCGCCGGCGCGGGGGTCGGCCTGGTCTTCCGTGGGGCGCTCGCCACGGCCGGATCGCTCGCGACCGACGGCAACCGCAGCGAGATCACCGCCGGGATCTTCCTGCTCGCCTTCGCCGGCATGACGATCCCGCCGCTGCTGGTCGGCGCGGCACTGCTGGCTCTCCCGATCGTGCCGGTGTTCCTCGGGTTCGTCGTGCTGGTGCTCGCCCTCATCCTCTGGGCCGGCCCCGCGATGATCCGCACGACGGCCCGGTAGCCCGCGCCACGGCCCGATGACCCGCACGACGGCCCGGTAGCCCGCGGCGAGCACACCATGCACCTGAACCGAGGCGAAGGCCCCGTCGTCCCCCGGACGGCGGGGCCTCCGCTACAGTTCGAGCATGAAGCGCAGCCCCCTCGTCGCCCTCGGCATGGTGCTGAGCAGCATCCTCGTCGTGGTGGGGGCGCTCGTCACGCTGGTCGGCGTCGTCGACGCCGGCACCGACCTCGCCTCCGGGTTCTCGCAGGGCGGCGGAAGCTCGGACGTCCGCACCGTCGACGAGGCACTCACCTACGTGGTGCGCGACGGCGTCCTCGCCCCCGCGGCCGACGGCAGCGAGCCCGACGCCGTGGCCGTCGAGCTGTGGAGCCGGTTCAGCACGGTCATGGGGCCGGACGCGACCCGCGTCCGGAGCTTCGCCGTCTACTCCGATCCGGACTCGAACTCACTCGCCTCGGTCTGGCGCGACGAGAAGCGCACCGCGTTCTGGCACGCCGACGTCAACGCCGCGTTCGCCGACGACCGCGACGAGCTCGTGCACACCCTCATCCACGAGTTCGGTCACATCCTCTCCCTCTCGGACGACCAGGTCGCCGAGCTCTCCGGCGCCTGCCCCACCTTCGAGCTCGCCGAGGGCTGCGCGGGCACGGGCACGGCGATGGCCGCGTTCCAGGAGCGGTTCTGGGCGCCCTACGGCGCCGACATCCCGGCCGACGACGGCTCGGACGACGACGAGGTGGATGCCTTCTTCGACGACAACGGCGGCTACGACACCTTCGTCACCCGCTACGCGGCGACCAACCCGGTGGAGGATCTGGCCGAGAGCTGGGCCGAGTACGTGCTCGCCGACCAGCCCGGCGTGCGGCCCCGCGATCCCTCCGGCGAGCAGATCTCGTCGCAGAAGGTCGCGTTCTTCGGCGAGTTCCCCGACCTGGTCGCCCAGCGCGACCGCATCCGCGCCGCGCTCGGACTCTGACCGGGCGACCGCATCCGTGCCTCGCTGGCGCTCTGACCGAGGCGCGCGCATGCCGAAGCGGCAAAGCGATTTGCACCACCCGATCGCGGGCGGCAGGCTGAGGCCATGACGGCGCACACCCCCTCCGGCCCCGACCAGGACCCGACCGAGTTCTGGGAGGAGCTTTACCAACAGCGCTCGCGCGTCTGGAGCGGCCGGGCCAACAAGGCCCTCGTCGATGTCGCGGGCGACCTCACGCCCGGCCGGGCCCTGGATCTCGGCAGCGGCGAGGGCGGCGACGCGCTCTGGCTCGCCGGTCTCGGCTGGCGGGTCGACGGGGTCGAGATCTCCCCCACCGCCCTCGCCCGGGCCGCCGAGCACACCCGCGAGCAGGAGCGCGATCGCGGACTCGAGGCGGGGTCGCTGGCCGACCGCATCCACTGGCGACAGGCCGACCTCGCCGAGTGGAGCCCGGATGCGGAGTACGACCTGGTCTCGGGCTGCTTCCTGCACTCGCCGGTCGAGTTCCCGCGCGAGGCCGTGCTGCGGCGGGCGGCGGAGGCCGTGGCGCCGGGCGGGCTCCTCCTGGTCGTCGGGCACGCGGCCTTCCCGCCGTGGTCGGCGATGCACCACCGCGACGAGACGGATGAACGCCACGGCGACTCGGAGGCCAACCCACCCCACGAAACGCCCGGCCACCACGACCACGCCGACCTCCCCAGCGCCGACGAGGTCGCGGCCGCCCTGGCCCTGAGCCCCGAGCACTGGCAGGTGCTGGTCAGCGAGAACCGCGAGCGCGAGGCGGTCGGGCCCGACGGGCAGCAGGCCGTGATCGAGGATGCGGTGCTCCTCGTGCAGCGCCGGCCCGCCGCCGGCTGACCCGAAGCTCCCCCGGCCCATTATCCTGACCGTCATGGACGAGCACATCGCGGCGAACCGGGCGAACTGGGACGACCGGGCGGCCGCGCACGCGGCCCGCGACGGTCTCGGCTACCGGGTCGGGCGGTACGTCGACGACCCCGACCGCATCTCGGAGGTCGTGGCCTTCGACCGGGAACGGCTCGGCGACCTCCGGGGCCTCCGCGCGGTGCACCTGCAGTGCCATATCGGGACGGACACGCTCTCGCTCGCCCGCCTCGGCGCGCGGGTCACCGGGCTCGACTTCTCGTCGGTCGCGATCGCCGAGGCGAGGGCGCTGGTGGCCGAGAGCGGCGACGAGCGCGCGGTCGACTTCGTCGTGTCGGAGGTGGATCGTGCGACCGCGGTGCTCGGCGAGGGCGGCTTCGACCTCGTCTACACCGGCATCGGGGCGCTCTGCTGGCTGCCGGACATCGCCCGCTGGGCCGGCGTGGTGGCCGCCCTCCTCAAGCCGGGCGGCCGGCTGTTCCTGCGGGAGGGGCATCCGATCCTCTGGGCCATGGACGAGACCCTCGACGACGACCTGCACCTCCGCTACCCGTACTTCGAGCAGGAGACGCCGCTGTCGTGGGACGACGACTCCTCCTACGTCGCCACCGGGCGCCCCCTGACGGCGACCCGCTCCTACGAGTGGAACCACGGCCTCGGCGAGATCGTCACCGCGCTGCTGGAGCGGGGACTCGTGCTGACCACCCTCGTCGAGCACGACAGCGTGCCTTGGGAGGCGCTGCCCGGCCAGATGACCCAACGCCCCGACGGCGAGTACGCGCTCGCCGAACGCGCCGGGGTCGCGCCGCTGTCGTACACCCTCGAGGCCGTGAAGCCGCTCCGGTAGCCGGCCCGGTCGCACCGCCGCACACCTCAGAGCGCGCCGCTGGCGGCCTGCTCGGAGACCCGAGGGCTCCCGTCGAAGACGAGCAGGCGGTCGGCGAGCTTGTCGACGAAGAAGCGGTCGTGCGAGACCACCATCACCGCGCCCGGGAAGTGCGTGAGCGCCCGCTCCATCACCTGGGTGCTCGTGATGTCGAGATGGTTGGTCGGCTCGTCGAGCACGATCACGGCCGCCCCGGAGAGCAGGCACTGCGCGATCGCGACCCGCGCCCGCTGCCCGCCGGAGAGCGTGCCGATCTTCTGCTGGAGATCGGCATCGGAGAACTGCAGCATCGCCAGGAAGCGCGCCACGCTCTTCTTCGTGGCGCTGAATGCGAGGGAGTCGGGGTAGGCGTTCACCGCGTGACCGACCGAATCGGTGAGGTCGAGCTCGGCGTAGACCCGGTTGTACGAGACGAACCGGGCGCCCTTCGCCCAGCGCACCTGCCCTGCATCCGGTTCGGTCTCGCCCGTGACGACGTCGAGCAGGGTCGACTTGCCCGATCCGTTCGACCCCAGCACGGCCACCCGGTCGCCGCGGTGCAGGCTGAAGCTCAGATCTTCGAACAGCGGCGTGCCGCCGAAGCCCTTGGTGAGCTTCACCACCTCGAGCAGGTCGTTGCTCACGCGCAGACCGCCGTAGATGTCGGTGATGATCTGGTCGATCGGGCGGGGCGCCTGCCGCTTCTTGATGTCGGCGAGGCGCCGCGCGACGGCGTTGGCCGGGTTGCGGGCCGCCTCGCGCCGGGCGGTGCTGGCGGCCTGCTCGTAGGCGAGCAGCTCCTCCTCGTGCGCGAACTGGCGCTCGAGCATCTTGAGCCGCGACTGCTTCGCGTGCACGTAGGCCGAGTAGTCGCCCTCGTACTCCTGCAGCCGGTAGTTCTCGATCTCGACGATGCGGGTGACGACGCCGTCGAGGAACTGGCGGTCGTGGGTGACGACCAGCACGGCACCCTGATAGCGGGCGAGCCAGTTCTCGATCCACCGCACCCCGTCGAGGTCGAGGAAGTTGGTCGGCTCGTCGAGCAGCAGCACGTCGGGCGCCTGGATCAGGATCTGCGCCAGCGCCGCACGGTTGCGCCAGCCCCCCGAGAGCCGGTCGACCGGCAGGGCCCGGCGCTCCTGGTCGAAGCCGAGACTGGTGAGCACCGTGTCGATCGCGTTCTCGAACGACCAGCCGTCGATCGCGTCCATCCGCTCGAACAGCTCGCCCTGCTCGACCAGCAGCGCGGTCATCGCCTGCTCGTCCATCCGCTCGGCCAGCTGCTCGCCGATCGCATCCAGCCGCGCCTGGGTCTCGTGCACCACGACGAAGTGGTCGTTCAGGATGTCGCGGATGCTGCGGTCGCCGTCGAGCTCGGAGAACTGCGAGAAGTACCCGATCGTCGTGCCGAGCGTCACGTCGACGGTGCCGCTCGTCGGTTCCCGACGGCCGAGCACCAGTTCGAGCAGGCTGGACTTGCCGGTGCCGTTCTTGCCGATCAGCCCGATCCGATCGCCCGGACGGAGCTTGAGGAAGGCCTCCTTCAGCACGGGGCGGCCGTCGAATTCGAGGGAGACGTCGTTCAGGCGGATCAGACTCACGGGGAACCAGCCTACGGGGAGGCCGCCGGGGACAGCGCCGAGCGCACCAGTTCGGCCAGCCGCGGGGCGGTCTCGGCCTCGAACCACGGATTGCGGGCCCGCCACCCGAGGGTCAGCGGCGAGGGATGCACGATCGGGAAGTACGGCAGATGCGACTCGGCCGCGCGGACGGTCTCGGTGAGCCCGGCTCCGCCGCGTCGGCCCAGGTAGTGCCGCTGGGCGTAGGAGCCGATCAGGATGGTCAGCCGCACCTCGGTCAACTTCTCGAGCACCGGCGGGTGCCACAGGTCGGCGAACCCGGAGCGGGGCGGACGGTCACCACTTCGCGCCTTGCCCGGGTAGTAGAAGTCCATCGGCAGGATCGCGAGGTTCGCCGGGTCGTAGAACTCCGCGTCGGAGAGCCCCAGCCAGGAGCGGAGCCGGACCCCGCTCGGGTCGTTCCAGGGGATCCCGGTCTCCTGGGCACGCCGGCCCGGTGCCTGACTGACGATGAGCACCCGCGAGCGCTCGGATGCGACGAACAACGGTTCGTACCCGGCCTCGCGGGCCCAGGCGTTGGAGTCGTGTGCCGCGATCTCGCGGCGCAGCTCGTCGAAGACGGACTCCCCCGCCGGGCGGTCGCCGCGCCGACCGTCGCCCTCGGCCGGCGCGGCCGGGCTCACTGACCGCGGCCGGTGAGCTTCTGGAGCCGGTCGATGTGCTCCGAGGCCTCGGCCTTGGTGAGGTCGGCGGGCAGCTCTTCGCCCGCCTCACGCAGCAGTGTGTCGAGGTAGCTCTTCTGCGGACCGGTCATCGGCTCGTCGCCGGTGACCCAGTCTTCGGGGTCTTTGCTCGCCGAGGAGGAGTCGGGGCCGGAGCCGCCGAGCATCTCGACGTCGGGCGCCTCGGCGATCTGCTCGCTCTCGGAGAAGGATTCGGGTGCGCCCTCGGCCTGCGCGGGGGACGTGTCGTGTGCATCGCTCATGCCGGAAACCCTACGCCGGGCCACCGACACCGGCACGGGCCGGACAGGCGGATGCGGTGGCCGGGATCGGGAGTACGGTCGCGGGCATGAGCGAGAACCCATCCCGAGGAGACAAGGTCTCCTGGAAGACGCACGGAACCGAGACCACGGGCACCGTCGAGAAGAAGATCACCGAGGACACCGAGGCGGCCGGTCGCACCGTCAAGGCGAGCAAGGACGACCCGCAGTTCCTCGTCAAGAGCGACAAGACCGGCAAGGAGGCCGTGCACAAGCCGGACGCCCTCCAGCCGGAGGACTGAGCCCGGCCACCGGAGCGGCCGGGCTCAGCAGCCGGGACCAGCAGCTGGGCTCAGCGGCCGGGCTCAGCAGCCGGGATCAGCAGCCGGACACTGCAGTCGGGATCACCGGCCGAAGAGGTCGTCCAGCCCCGGCAGCGTGAAGCCCGAGGCGAGGTCGGAGAGCTGGCGCCCGGCGCCCGAGACCTGGTCGCCGATCCCGGAGACGGCATCGCCCGCGGTTCCGGCGAACTCTCCGGCCTCAGCCGAGAGGCCGCCCGTGAGGCCCTCCAGATCGACCCCGGAGGCGAGGGCTTCCAGGTCGACCCCGGAGGCGAGGGCGTCGAGGTCGACGCCGGAGGCGAGCGCGTCGAAGTCGACGCCGAGCCCGGCGGCCTGCTCGAGCAGCGGGCCACCCACGGCGCTCAGCGCGGCACCACCCGCGACGGCGGCGAGCACCCCGCCGGCCGCGAGCCCCGCCCCGGCGACGGCACCGCCCGCCAGCGCCCCGCCCCGCAGTGCTCCACCGCCCAGTGACCCGCCTCGGCCGGCACCGCCGGGACCTCGTCCTGCTCGAGCCAGCAGCCCCGTGACGAAACCGGGCCGAGCGACCTCGGAGCGGGTGGCGGCCCGGGCGAGATCGTCCGCACCGGCCGACCGCGGCTGCTCGCGCGGCGGCAGCTCGGCCCGCATCCGCTCCTCGACCACGGCTCGCTGCGAAGGGCTGAGCCGTGCGAAGGCCTCGCGGTGCACCTGTTCGAGCTGACGCGGCTCCGCGGTGCGGAGCAGGTAGTCGTACCGGGCGATGGCCTGCCGGTCCGCCGCATCCGGAACCGCGTCGCGGCTCGGAGGCACGGGCGCGGCCGCAGCTGCAGGTGCAGCTGCAGGCCGATGGCCCGAACCGCCCACCGGGCGGGAGGGCTGGGAGGCCGAGTCGAGGGCCTTCTGGGCGAGGCCGAGAAGTCGGGAGAAGGTGCTCATGCGAGATCCTTTCGGGATTCCGCGGCGTCGATCGGCTCGCCCTGCACCCGGTCGCGGTCGCCCCGGTTGCGGTCGTTCCGGGTCTTCGCCAGGCTCGCGACGGTGGCGACCGTGATCGTGGCGCCGATGAACAGCAGCGAGAACCAGATCGGGATCTCCGGGATCCAGAGCACGGGCTCGCCGCCGTTGATGAAGGGCAGCTCGTTGACGTGCAGCGCGTGGAACACGAGCTTCACACCGATGAAGGCCAGGATCACGGCCAGCCCCTGCGAGAGGTAGACCAGGCGTTCGAGCAGACCGCCGATCAGGAAGAACAGCTGCCGCAGCCCCATCAGCGCGAAGGCGTTCGCGGTGAAGACGATGTAGGCCTCGTTCGTCAGCCCGTAGATCGCCGGGATCGAGTCGACCGCGAAGATCAGGTCGATGAAGCCGATCGCGATGATCGTGAGGAACATCGGGGTGAGGAAGCGCTTGCCGCTCTTCTTCACGGTCAGGCGGTCGCCGTCGTACTCGTCGCTCACCGGCAGCACCCGGCGCACGAATGCCATGAACCGCCCGTTCGCGGGATCGGACTCGTGGCTGCTGAAGGCCTGGCGGTAGGCCAGGAACAGCAGCAGGGCGCCGAAGAGGTAGAAGATCCACGACAGGTTCTCGATCAGCGTCGCGCCGACGGCGATGAACCCGCCTCGCAGGATGAGGGCGATCACGATGCCGATCATCAGCACCTTCTGCTGGTACGCCTTCGGCACCGCGAAGCCGGTCATCACCAGCAGGAACACGAACAGGTTGTCGATCGACAGCGCCTTCTCGGTGAGGTAGCCGGCGAAGTACTCGCCGCCGAAGTTCCAGCCCGAGACGACGCCGATCCCCACGCCGAACAGCAGGGCCAACCCGATGTAGAACGCCGACCAGCGCGCCGATTCGGCGATGGTCGGTTCGTGCGGCTTCCGCACGTGCGCGAAGAACTCGTAGACGAAGAAGGCGATGGTGACGAGGATCGTGATGATCCAGACCAGCGGTGTGACCTGCATGGAGGAACTCCCAAGGGCTTGGCGAACAGATGACGCCAAGGTCTCCTCCACCCCGGTGGAACCGGAACCGATGGCCCGGGATGCGTCTTCACATCCGTACTGACGGGCTCATCGCGTGGGAGTACTCCCCTTGATGAGACCAGTGTACCCGATGGCGAACGCGATCACGACTCCGACAGGCCCGTGGCGAGCTCGGAGAGGCGGGTCAGGGCGAGACGCGACGACTCGTCGGCCGGCCGCATCACGACCAGGGTGTACTCGTTCTCGTCAGGGATGCGCAGATCCTGGTAGCGCAACCGGATCGGTCCGACGGCTTCGGTGCGGAAGGTGAGGACCTCGTCCTCCTCGTCCGGCGCCACGTCGGCCCACGCGCCCGCGAACCGGCCGCTGCCCGCCTCGAGCTCGCGCACCAGGTCGAGGAACTGGGCGTCGGCCTCGTGCCGGTCGAGCGACCCGCGGAGCGCCCGGGTCACCGCGCGCGCGATCTCCGCCGAGGCGGGGTGGTCCTCGATCCGGTCGTTCTCCACGAAGGTGTTGCGCGCCAGGTTCACACCCTCCACGAACGCGGGCGACACCGCGCGTGCGAGCGCGTTCGCGGCCACGACGTCGAGGTGCCGGTCCCTGACGAAGGCGGGGGTCCCGGACCAGGAGTCGATGAGCTCGCGTAGATCGGCGGGTAGCCCCGCCTCGATGTCGTCCTCGGCCACGGCATCACTGTAATCGTGCCGCGGTGGCCGGTGAGCCTGCGCCGACAGGACTCGACATTCGTCGCACCGGGTGTCGACATCGATCCGATCCGGCGGCGCGCCGAGTGCTCTAGCGTCGGAGTCCTGGGCGGTCGGCGGCTCCGGATGCCCGGGGCCGGCCCCGCGGACGAGAGGACGACGCGGATGACGGGGACGACGTACCGGCAGAAGGCGCGGCCCGCCGTGCAGCACGCGGCCGGGTTCTGGATCGTCGCGGCCTCCTTCCTGCTGGTCATGGCCTACTCGACGGTGCCGACGCCGCTCTATCCGCTCTACCAGCAGCAGGACGGCTTCCCCGCCTTCGTGATCACCGCGATCTTCGCCGCCTACGCGGTCGGCGTGATCGTGAGCCTCTACCTCGCCGGGCACGTCAGCGACTGGCTCGGCCGCCGCCGGGTGCTGGTGATCGCGGTGCTGATCTCGGCCCTGTCAGCGGTGATGTTCATCCTCTGGACCGAGGTGCCCGGCCTCCTGGTGGCACGCTTCGTCAACGGCGCGAGCATCGGCAT
This sequence comes from Herbiconiux sp. 320_LB, assembly GCF_059691755.1. Classification (NCBI taxonomy): domain Bacteria; kingdom Bacillati; phylum Actinomycetota; class Actinomycetes; order Micrococcales; family Microbacteriaceae; genus Herbiconiux; species Herbiconiux sp. 320_LB. Next base: position 345,597 of record NZ_JCAWAD010000001.1, read on the forward strand.
CCTGACCGCCACCGCGACCGCCCACCTCAGCGAACTGCGCTCGATCGCCCGACCCGACGAGAACGCGCTGGTCGCCGCCTCGGTCTCGGGTGCGGCCAATCTCGGCGGCCTGTCGCTCGGGCCGCTGATCGGCGGGCTGTTCGCCGAATTCCTGCCCGATCCCCTGATGCTGCCCCACATCGTCTTCCTGGTGCTGCTGATCGTCGCGGCGGTGCTGCTCTTGCTCGTGCCCGAGACGGTCGAGAAGCCCGACGACCCGCCCCGCTACCGACCGCAGCGATTGTCGGTGCCGGCGGGGGCCCGGCGACCCTTCCTCGTCGCCGCGTTCGGGGCCTTCTCCGGCTTCGCCGTGCTGGGGCTGTTCACCTCGCTGGCGCCCACCTTCCTCGGCACCACCTTCATGGCGCGCGACCACCTGCTCGCCGGCGCGACCTCGTTCTCCGTGTTCGCGGCCGCCGCCGCCGGGCAGCTCCTTCTCGCCCGGTTGCGCATGACGCTCCAGCTCGCCATCGCGATCACGGCGTGCGCGGTCGGGCTCGTGCTCGTCGCCGCGGGCGCCATCCTGCCGGAGATCGTGGTGTTCATCGCCGGGGGTGTCGTCGCGGGCCTCGGCGTCGGCCTGCTGTTCAAGGGCGCGGTGGGCACCACGGTCGCTCTGGCCGATCCGGCCCGCAAGGGCGAGACGCTCTCGCTGATCTTCCTCGTCGCCTACTCCGGGCTCGCCGTCCCCGTCCTGATCGTGGGCGCGGCGCTCACCTTCGCTCCCCCGGCCGCCGTGCTGCTGGTCTTCGTGCTCCTGGTGCTGGTCGCCACGGTGACCGCGGGCATCCTGATGCGACGCCGGGCCCTATCGGCGCACTGAACGGGCGGTGCACTGAACGGGCGGCGCACTGAACGGGCGGCCTGCTGATGGGCGACGGCCTGCCTGCCCGCACTGAGATGTCCCAAAAGGCACCATTCTCGGCCGGATGAGTCTCACATGATCGATCACGGGTGATGGAAGATCAAATACGATTTTCTCGGAACCGTCGATTCGAAGAGAAAGCACCCCGTGGGCACTTCCAGCAATCAGCTCGGAGAATTCCTCCGCGCGCGTCGCGAGCAGGTGCAGCCGGAGGAGGTCGGACTCCCCCGCGGCGCCGGCCGCCGGGTCCCCGGCCTCCGGCGGGAGGAGGTGGCGAGCCTGGCGGGGATCAGCCCCGACTACTACCTCCGGATCGAGCAGGGTCGCGACCGCCGCCCGTCCGACCAGGTCGTGCGAGCCCTGGCCCGGGCGCTGCGCATCGACTCGGCGAGCCGGACCTACCTGCTGAGACTCGCGCGGCCCCGCCCGGTCCTCCAGGCCGTGCTCAAGGAGACCGCGGTCAGCGAGGGCGTGCAGCGGCTCCTCCACCAGTGGTCGCACACCCCCGCCTACGTGACGGACGCGAACCTGGACGTGCTCGCCTCGAACGGACTGAGCCGGATGGTCGTCCCCGGCTTCCACGCACCGGGCACCAACCTCCTCGAGTCGGCGTTCGAGCACTACGGGAACGCCCTCGCCGAGCTCTCGATGCTCGAGGACGACGAGGCAGACCGCGTCCGGGGCGAGTGGGAGTTCACCCTCCGCGAGATGATCGCGCAGCTGCGGTTCCAGTGCGATCCCGACGACCCGCGGCTCCAGGAGATCGTGGGTCGGCTCTCGACCCGCCACGTCCTGTTCCGCCGCGCCTGGGGCGAGCACGTGGCGGAGGCCCAGGCCGGGGGTGTCAAGCGCATCGACATCCCGCCGTTCGGCTGGGTCGACTTCCATTGGCAGACCCTGGAGATCCCGCGGCCCGGCAGGCAGTACCTCACCACGTTCTCCGGCGAGCCCGGCTCGCAGGCCGCGGCGGCGATCGCCTACCTGTCGACCCTGCTTCAGGCCGAGCGGTCCGAATCCGCGGATGCCGCGAGCACGCGCAACGCCGACCTCGCCGACGGATCGTCAGAACCGAGGACGATCACCGTCTCCTGATCCTCGCCCGGCACCCGCAACAGCGTGTACCGGAGCTGGACGTCCCCCGCGGGCGTCCCGGGGAAGATGGCGTGGCCGGTGCGGTTCACCGGAAGCGACTCCGCCGCCCAGGCCGCACTGAACTCCCGGCTCCGCGCCGACAACTCGCCGATCACCTCGTGGAAGGCGCTGTCCTCGTCGTTCTCGTCGAGGGACTCCCTCAGCATGCCGGCGACCTGACGGGTGATGGGCTCCCACAGGCCGACCGCGAGGTCCAATTCGGGATCGAGGAAGGTGAAGCGTGCCAGGTTCACACCCGGGAGGAACCCCGGCGTCAAGACCTTCGCCAAGGGATTGGACTCGATCACGGTCAGGTGTCGATCGATCAGGACGGCCGGCACGTCCGACCACGATGAGAGCAGGTCTCGGAGCCGCTCTGCTCCTCCACCCGGTTCTGCGCGTGCTGTCATGCGGCCAATCTAGTGCGGGGCGGCGGCGGCGGACGTGGCCGCGGCAGGGACCCCTTCGCCGGCGGAGACACCGTCACCGGCCCGGACACCGTCACGGGCGGTCGACTGGAACCGCCGCTGGTACTCGGACGGCGTGATCGTGAAGCGGGCGACGAAGGCACGCCGGAGCGCCACCGGCGTCGAGTAGCCGGAGGCCGCCGCGGCCTCGGCGACGCTCGCTCCGGCATCGAGGTACCCGACCGCCAGATCCAGCCGCAGGGCGCCGACATAGCCCAGGGGCGACATGCCGATCTCGTCCCGCATGATCCGGTTGAGGTGGCGCACGCTCACGTTCGCCCGGGCCGCCAGATCGGCGGCCGTGTACGAGCGGGAGGGATCCTCCCCCACGTAGTCGGTCACGAGCTTGACCAGCGGGGTCCGCGCCACGGGCCCGGACAACAGGGCCGAGAACTGGGACTGGTTGCCGGAACGCTTCATGTGCACCAGGAGCAGTTGCGCCACGGTGCGCGCGATCTCGGGTCCGTGGTCCTCCTCGAGCAGTGCGAGCGCCAGGTCGATGCCGGCGGCGACCCCCGCCGAGGTGTAGACGTCGCCGTCGCGGATGAAGATCGCCTCCGGATGCATCTCGACGCGCGGGAACCGCTCGGCGATCGCCGACGTGAACTTCCAGTGAGTGGTCGCGGCGCGCCCGTCGAGCAGCCCCGTGGCCGCGAGCGCGAAGGCGCCGGTGCAGATCCCCGCGACCCGCCGCGCACCGGTCGCGAGCCGGCGGACGGCCTCGAGCAGACGGTGGTCGGCGAAGACCGAGAGAGCGCTCTCCGTTCCCGGCACGATGAGCGTGTCGAGCTCGCCCGCCTCCGCCACGGAGGCGTGCACGCCCACCCGCACTCCCATGGAGGTGACGACGTCCCCGCCGTCGAGCGAGAGGGTGACGATGTCGTAGCCGGAGGTGCGCTGCCCGGCCTCGTGGAAGACCTCAGCCGGCCCGGTGAAGTCGAGCATCTTGACCTGATCGAACAGGAGGATCCCGATCCGGGGGCGGGCGGCGACGGGGAACTCGATGACCGCGACCACCGCGCACCTCGTCTCCGGTTCGCGGATCGGGCATCCGCACCACTTCAATATGGAGTGGGACCTCCATTAAAGCGCTTTCAGGGCCCGGAGTCACTAAGTACGTGCGCGGGGACCATCCTCATCTGCGGAATGAAGTTTCTGCGATCTCCGCAGATGAGTGTCAGAGGGCCGAAAGGTAGGCGAGGGCGGCTGCGCCCGGCGTTCCCGGCTCGGCGAAGAACACCGTCAGAGAGCACCCACGGCGGCTCGGCACGGCGAGGCTCTGGTAACGCAGGTCGACCGCGCCGACCGCGGGCACGTCGAAGCGCACCTCCCCGTCGCCCAGCGGGCGCGCGTCGTGGCGGGCCCAGAGCGCGGCGAACCGGTCGTCCTCGGCCGACAGGCGGTTCACCAGGCGGTGCAGGGCCGGGTCGGCGGGGTCGCTCTGGAATCGCAGGGCGGCCACGAGCTTCGCGGCCGACTCGTCCCAGAGCGGAGAGAACCTCCTGGCCTCCTCGGTGAACCAGCACCGCACCAGGTTCTGCCCCGGGTCGAGCCGGCCCTGGCCGAGCCGCCGGGCGATCACGTTCGACGCCAGCACCGTCTGCGTTCCGTCGGTGACGAAGGCGGGGTTCTGCACCCAGTGGTCGACCACCTCGGTCACCCCGACCGGTCCCGGAGCGCCGGCCGCGTCATCCGGCACCAGGGCGCCGCTCTCGGCCGCCGCCAGCCGGAAGAGGTGCTCGACGGCGAAGTCGTCGAGCCGCAGCACCGTCGCCAGGGCGAGCAGCACCTGCTCGGAGGGGTGCCGATCGCGCCCTTGCTCGAGGCGGTGGTAGTAGCCGGGGCTGACCCCCGTCAGGGCGGCGACCTCGTCGCGACGCAAGCCGCTGACCCGTCGGCCGGGCTCGCGCGGGAGACCGGCCTCCTCGGGCGTGACGAGCGCACGCCGCGCCCTGAGGTACTGGCTCAATGCCGAACCGCCCGTTGCCATGCCCGTCGTGTGTCCCTTTCGACTCCGAGGCCTCCGAGCCTAGGCGAGGCGCGCGGCGCAGGGCCATCAGGTGTCCCTGAGACGGCCAGGACGACTGCGCACCGCTTGCGACGTCTGTAGCAGGACCGTTCGGCGAGCCCCGGCTACTCTCGGGCGCATGCAACGGACTCAGCGACTGGACATCGGCATCGTCGGCGGCTCGATCGGCGGACTCTTCGCGGCCTCCCTGCTCGGCAGAGCGGGACATCGCGTCACCGTGCTCGAGCGATCCAAGACGGGACTGGCCAAGCGCGGTGCCGGGCTCGTAGCCCAGCAGGAGCTGTACGACCTGCTCCGCCGGGTCGGCCGGGACGACGCCGCGCGGGTGGGCGTCGTGGCGCACGAGCGGATCACGGTCGACCGCACCGGACGGGTGCTCCACCGCGACCCGACGCCGCAGACCCAGCTTTCCTGGGACACGCTGTACGAGGTCCTGCTGTCGCTGCTGCCCTCCGGCTCCTACCTCGTCGATCACGCGGTCGCCTCGGTGCACTCCTCCGAGCACGCGGCCATCGCCGAGCTCCACGACGGGCGGCGGCTCTCCTTCGACCTGATCATCGGCGCCGACGGCCTCAACTCGGTGACCCGCGAGGCCGTCGCACCCGACCACGACGAGAACAGCTACGTCGGCTACGTCACCTGGCGCGGTCTGGTGCCCGAGAGCGCGCTCCCGGCCGCCGCGGCCGAGGCGCTGCTCGGCCGCTTCGCGTTCTACACCGGCCCGGGCGCCCACATGCTCGGCTACCTCGTGCCCGGGCCCGAGGGGGAGGTCGACCCGCCCGGCCGGCGCTACAACTGGGTCTGGTACCGACCCCTGCCCGCGCGCGAGCTCGAGGGCCTGGTCGTCCGGTCGGGCCGGCCGCCCGGCAGTGTCTCCCTGGCTCCCGGCGATCTGCCGGCCGAGCTCCGTCAGGAGCTGGTCGAGGCCGCCGGAGCCGAGCTGCCGCCGGCGTTCGCCGCCGCCGTCGCCGCCGAGCCCGAACCCTTCCTCCAGGCGATCTTCGACTACCTGCCGCCGCGGATGGTGCGGGGCCGGGTCGCGCTGCTCGGCGACGCGGCCGTGATGGTGCGCCCGCACACCGCGATGGGGGCCGCGAAGGCGGCCGGCGACGCGATCGCCCTCACCGACTACCTCGACGCGGCCCCCCTGCCGCAGGCGCTGACGCGCTACGAGCGCAACCGGCTGCCGATCGGACGGTCGATCGCCGACTACGGCCGGCGCCTCGGCGACACCCTGCCGCTCGCGGGGCTGCCGCCCGCGGCCGGAACCCGGACCGTCCACGTCTGACCCTCGACCCCGGGCGACCCGGCCCCGACCCGTGGCTCGACCCCGCCCTCGTCTCGACTCCCGTTCCACGCTCCACGCTCCACTAGGAAGGACACACCATGCACGCCCCTGAGGACCTCACTCCCGGTGCACGACGCACCCTCGACCAGATCGAGTACCACCCGACGACCCACGATCTCGGCTGGCACGACCTCGTCGTCATGCTCGAGGAAGTCGCCGAGGTCGAGAAGAGCCACGGCGGCGAGAAGATCGTGGTGAAGCTCGGCAACCTCCGGGAGGAGTTCACCCGGCCCGAGGGCACCCCGGTGAGCGAGCAGACGGTGCTGAGCCTGCGCCGGATGTTCAAAGAGGCCGGCTTCATCGAGGGAGGCACGGCATGAGCCTGCCGAGCGACCCCGACCAGAGCGGCATCGAGTCCGCAGGCTTCGAGAGCGAGCCCTCCTCCGACGGCGCGATCCTCGAGGAGGCGATCCCGGACGACGGCGACGCGTTCGAACCCGGCCCCTCCGAGGAGGAGGGCGGCGAGGGCGAGGCCGACGACGACCCGGGCGAGGGGGCCCGCCAGCCCGGGTCCGGCGCGCCGGTCTGAGAGATGACGGCGTTCTCCCCCCTTCGGAACGCCGCGTTCCGGGCTCTCTGGCTCGCCGGGATCGTCAGCAACATCGGCGCCTGGATGCAGACGGTCGGTGCCCAGTGGCTCCTGGTCGAGCAGAACAGTCCGACCTGGCTGGTCGCGCTGGTGCAGACCGCGGCATCCCTGCCCGTGCTGCTGCTGGCGATCCCCGCGGGCGTGCTCGGCGAGTTCGTGAACAAGCGCATCCTGCTGATGGTCGTGCAGACCGGTCAGCTGGTGGTCGTCGCCCTGCTGACCGTGCTGACGATGCTGGATGCCGCGACGCCGGCGGTGCTGCTCGGACTCACGGTCGTGCTCGGCGTCGGCTCGGCTCTGCAACTGCCGGCCTACCAGGCGATCGTGCCCGAGATCGTGCCGACGAAGGACATCTCCGACGCGGCGTCCCTCTCGTCGATCGGGGTCAACGTGGCGCGCGCCCTCGGCCCCGCGGCCGCCGGGCTCGTGGTGGCGCAGTTCGGGCTCGCCGCGGTGTTCGCCCTCAACGCGGCGAGCTTCGGCGTGTTCGTGCTGACCCTGCTGTTCTGGCGTGGCTACAAGCCGGTCCGGGCGCGGCCCGAGACCTTCGTCGACGCCTCGATCGCCGGGGTCCGCTACGTCGTCAACTCCCCCGTCATCCGCTCGATGTACCTCCGGCTGGCCCTATTCCTCCTGCCCGCCAACGGCATCTGGGCACTGCTCCCGCTGGTGGCGCACGACGGCCTCGCGCTCGGATCGGCCGGGTACGGCATCCTGCTCGCCGCGCTCGGCGCCGGCTCGATCGCGGGGGCCTTCGCGCTGCCCGCGCTCCGGCGGCGGCTGGGCGCCAGCGGACTCGTGACGGCGTCGGTCGTCGTGTTCGGCGTGGGCAGCATCCTGTTGCCGCTGGTGCCGGCGCTGTGGTCGGCGTCGCTGGTGCTGCTGCTGTCCGGGGCCGCCTGGCTCGGCGTGATCGCGACGATCAACGGCAGCGTGCAGTCGTTCCTCCCGCCCTGGGTGCGCACGCGAGGACTGTCGATCTATCAGCTGGTGCTCTACGGCGGCACGGCGCTGGGCTCGGTTCAGGTCGGCGCCGCCGCGCAGGCCTACGGGCTGACCGCCACCCTGGTCGCCTGTGGCGTGCTCATGCTGGCGGTCGCCGCTTCGCTGCTGGTGCGGCCCCTGCCGAGCACCGCGGGCATCGGCCGCGGGATCGTGCCGCTGCCCCTGACCGACCTGCCCGCCGTGCCCGCCGAGAAGGTCGACGACGGCGAGGAGGTGCTCGTGCTGGTGCGCTACACCGTGCCCGAGTCCGACCGGCCCCGGTTCCGTGAGCGGATGGCGCTGGTCGAGCAGAGCCGCAAGCGTACCGGCGCCCGACGCTGGCAGCTCTACGACGACCGCGAGGCTGCCGGGGTGCTCGTGGAGGCCTTCACCCTCGGCTCCTGGCGGGAGTACCTCGACCAGCACGCCGACCGGCTCACCGAGTACGACACCTCCGTGCTGAAGGATGCGCGGGACCTGAGCACGGTCGAACCCGTCGTCGACCACCTGGTCGCGGTGCCGCCACCCCCTCATCGACGCGGCGCGGCGGTCTCCTCGCGCGGCGCGAACAGCCGCGGGTAGACCAGCGCCGCGATGGCGGCTCCGACCAGCGGGAAGAGGATGAACACCCACACCTGGCCGAGCCAGTCGCCGCCGCCGAAGACCGCGGTGGCGATCGACCGGGCCGGGTTGATCGAGGCGTTGTCGATGGGCAGTGCCACGAAGAGCATCGAGGTGAGGGTGAGCCCGATCACGAGGGGGGCCAGCGGGGTCCCCTTCGTGGGGTGGGTCGTGGCGAGCACGACGAAGACGAGCACCGCGGTGGCCACGAGCTCGACCGCGGCGACCGGCACCAGGTCGTAGAGCCCGGGCGACAGGGCGCCGAAGCCGTTGGAGGCGAAGCCGCCGGCGACCGCCGCGTCGAGGGTGCCGCCCTGGGCGCCGGAGAGCAGCCCGAACACCGCCGCCGCTCCGGCGAATCCGCCGACCAGCTGCGCCACGACGTACAGCGGCACGAGTCCCCAGGGTAGACGCCCGGCGATCGCCGTGCCGAGCGTCACGGCCGGGTTGAAGTGGCCGCCGGAGATCGGTCCGAACGCGAACCCGCCGGCGGTGACCGCGAGTCCCAGGGCGAGCGCCACCCCGAGCAGCCCCGTGCCCGGCTGCGCCGCGTGGCCGTTGGAGTCCGGCGAGGTCAGGAGGGCGGCGCCGATCAGGCCGAACACGAGCAGGAAGGTCCCGGCGAACTCGGCGGCGGCCCGGGAGACCGGGCGGGAGGCGGCGGGGAACGGTCGGTTCTGCGGATTCGTCATCCGGCCAGGGTACGGAGCGCGCCCCGACCGCGGATCGGACGGCCGTCGGAACTCCACTGGACGATCCGAGCACGCTGCGATCCGCGGAACGGCGGGCCTGGAGCCCGCCCGGTCGGGGCCCACGCCGAGGCTGAGCGAAGGTGACACAGTCAGGACCACGCGCCCGGCGGCCTCCCGATCCTAGGCTCGTGCCTGGCAAGGAATTCCCGAGACCGAGGATGTGAGTCGAGCATGGATCTTCAGCACGTCGAGATGGATCTGCAGCACGTGACGGACGAGCTGGTCGCCGGTATCAGCCGGCCGGTGGCGCTGGTCGGCGGGGACGACCGCCCGATCGCGATGAGCGGGAACGCCCGTCCGGGTGCCCGGGTGCGGGCGACCATCCCCATCCGCGGCAAGGAGCGCGACATCGCCGCGTTCCGGCTGTTCGACGACGGCACCGAGCCGATGACCGCCTCGGACTACGCGCTGCTGGATGCCGCGTCGACCGTCGTGCGCGACCTGCTCGACGCCCCGGCGCTCGCCCCGGCGACCCGGGCCGGGCAGGCCGGGCCGATCGCTCCCGCCGAGACGGCCAGGGGCGTCCTGCCGGAGCGCGAGGCGATCCAGCACCAGCTGCTCGACGACGACGAGGCGGTCCGCCGCCAGGCGTTCCAGGTCGCGGTGCGCAACCGCTGGGTCGACCGCACCGAGCGCACGGCCGTTCGCGCCGTCTCGCTCGACCCGTCGGTCGGCACGGTCCGCCGTCTGGCGCTCGCCCGCAACATCGCCGCGACCTCCCACACCAACACGCTCTTCATCGGCGAGGTCGACGGCTGCCTGCACTTCGTGACCCGCGACCCCGAGGCCGACGCCGGGCTCGACGAGCGGGTCGCCACGCTCGCCGCCCGGTTCGACGCGAGAGTCACCGCGATCGGCGCCTCGGTCGTCACGGCCGGTCACTCCGACCTCGCCCCGGCGGCACGGCAGGCCCGCGCGGCGGCCGAGCTGACGGCCGCGCTGCCCGAGCTGCAGCCGGTCGGCTGGTACGAGCAGCTCGGCCATTGGGTGCTGCTCAGCCAGATCGCACCCGGTTCGGTGCGGATGGCCGAGATCTCCCCCGCCGCCGAGGTGCTGTTCCGGCCTGGCAACGAGGTCTACCGCGAGACCGTCGAGGCCTACCTGGATGCGGCGGGCCGCAACAGCGTCGCCTGCGAGCGGCTGCACATCCATCGCACCACGCTCTACTACCGCCTTGACAACGCCCCCGCCGTGGTGCGCGAGGCGCTGAAGGACGGCTTCAGCCGCAGCAGCCTGCACCTCGCGATCAAGCTCCACCGGCTCTGGAGCGTGGCGGGCGCGGTCTGAGCCGACCCGGCATCCGTCGCCGCGGGCGCGGCCCGACCCCGCTCAGGATCCGTCGCTCAGGATCCGTCGGGGGACCCGGCCCGGGCGAAGGCCCGCCAGAGCACGCGGGCGTGCTCACGCTTGGCCCGTTCGACCCCGGCCTCGTCGCCGCGCAGTGAGCTGACCCACTCGGCGAACCGGCTGCCGGTCGCGCTGAGCACCAGGGCGATCCCGCCGTGCGGCGGCTCCGGCACCCTCGCCTCCTCCGACGACATCCGGCCGCGGGCGGCCAGGTCGTCGTCGATCAGCCCGAGGGTGAGCTTGGCCACCCCGACGGCGTGCGCGTTGATGATCGAGTGCGCCGCGCCCTCGATCTCCCAGGCGATCGCGTTCTTCGCGCGGGCGCGGAGCCGCTCGTGGAAGCGCCGCGGCGACGAGCGGTCGTACTGACCGCGGATGAGCAGGATGCGCGCCTCGGGCAGCCGGATCCGGTCGCTGATCCGGTACCGCATCATGTAGGGCAGCACGGTCAGGAAGTAGACGAAGCCGCAGAGGATGTACGCCGAGAGCGCCGTCAACGCCAGGTGCACCGTCTCGTGCACGGCCGAGCGGGCGAACCGCGCCGCCTGGGCCGCGAGCGAGGGCGCCGACTCGTCGATCACGGGGCTGACCAGCACGCCGTGCGCGTACTCGGGATGCCGGACCAGCAGCTCGGTGACGACCTGGGCGCCCATCGAGTGCCCGATCAGCACGGGGTTCCGGATGCGGTAGTGCGCGATCACGCCCTCCACCTGGTCGGCGAAGAACGCGGTGGAGGGCTGACCCTCGGGACGCGGCATCCCGGCGAAGCCGGGGAGGTCGAGCGCGTAGACGTCTCCGCGCTCGGCGAGCACGGGGGCCAGGAACTCGAAGTAGGTGGAGGCCACCCCGATGCCGGCGACCAGCACGAAGGAGGCGGCGTCGTCCGGGCTGTCGGTGGTCACCTTCGTCACCCGGGTCACGGCGCCGTCGGCGCGCACGCGGTCCACGTCGATCTCGATGGGGTCCGCGTCAGCGCCCTCCTCGCCGGATGCGGGTGCTCGGGTGTCGCCTGGCTCGTCCATCCCTCAAGCCTGCCAGGAGAACGGCGCTGCGCGAGCCGATCGCCGACGACGTGATTAGGGTCGGAAGCAGCCGGCGGCATCCGAGCCGCCCCTGCAGGAGGAACGATGAGCGACCAGCCCGGCATCCCGGACGCCGAGTCCATCACCCCGGAGGCGCGGACCATCGCGATCCTCGGGGCCAACGGCGATCTCGCCGAACGACTGCTGCTGCCGGGGCTCGGCCAGGTCGTCGACGCCGGTCGCGGCATCGAGCTCACGATCATCGGCGCCGCGCGCACGCCCGTCTCCGACGAGGACTGGAAGGCGCGGGTACGACAGAGCCTGGAGACAGCGGGGGTCTCGGCGCACACCGTTGACGACCTCGTCGGCCGCACCCGGTTCATCCCCACCGACGCTACCGACCCCGAGGAGCTCAAGGCGCTGCTGGACGCCTGCCCCTCCTCCCCCGTGCTCTACATCGCCCTCCCGCCCGCCGTGGGCCACAGCATCGCCGCCGCCCTCGCGGAGCTCGAACTGCCCGAGGAGCTGCTGGTCGCGATCGAGAAGCCGTTCGGCGACGACCTGGCCGACGCCGAGGCGCTGAACCGCGCGCTGGCCGCCGTCATCCCGGACGACCGGCTCTGGCGGATGGACCACTTCCTCGGCAACGAGACCGTGCTCGGGATGCTGGGACTCCGCTTCGGGAACCGGCTGCTGGAGGCCGGCTGGGATGCCGACAGCATCGAGAAGGTCGAGATCGTCTACGACGAGCAGCTGGGCCTTCAGGGGCGTGCCGCGTTCTACGACACGACCGGGGCGCTCCGCGACATGCTGCAGAGCCACCTGCTGATGGTGCTGGCCCTCACCGCCATGGAGCGGCCCGAGGCGATCACCGCCGAGGCGGTGCACGAGCGGATGGCGGAGGTGCTCGGCCAGACACGGCTCTGGCGCGACGACCCCGCGACGGCCCGCCGGGCCCGGTACACCGAGGGGCGGGTCGGGGACCGCTTCTTCCCCTCCTACGTCGACGAGCCGGACGTCGACCCCGCGCGCGGCACCGAGACCCTCGCCCAGATGCTGCTGCAGGTCGACGTGCCGCGCTGGCAGGGCGTTCCCTTCGTGCTGCGCTCGGGCAAGGCGATCGGCGGCGGGCGGGCCGAGGTGGCCGTGCACTTCCGCGACTCGCCGCTGCCGACCGGGCTGGAGCCCGCCGGTCCGACGGTGCTGCGGATGTCGCTCCGCGGCGGCGACGTCGCCCTCGACCTCGTGGTGACCGGCGCCGACGAGCCCGGGCGGCTGCGGCGCATCCCCCTCACGGCGAGCCCCGGAAAGGCCGAACTCGGCGCGTACGCCCAGGTGCTCGCCGGCATCCTGCAGCGCGACACCCTGCTCTCGGTGCCGGGTCACGTCGCCGAGCAGTGCTGGCGGATCGTCACGCCCGTGCTCAGCGCGTGGGCGGCCGGCGAGTCGCCGCTCGAGGAGTACGCCGCGGGGAGCGACGGTCCGACCGACTGGTGAAGCGAGGCCGGGGCCGGGGCCAGGGCTGAGCACACTCAGCTGAGCGCACTCAGCCTTCGCCCCGGGCCTCCTTGATCGCGGTCGCCGCGTTGACCAGCGCGAGGTGGCTGAGCCCCTGAGGGAGGTTGCCGAGGAACGCGCCGTCGTCGGGATCGATCATCTCCGAGTAGAGGCCGACGTCGTTCGCCGCGGCGACCAGCGCATCCATCCGCTGCTCGGCCTCGCTCACCCGCCCCAGTTCGGCCTGCGCCTGCGCGAGCCAGAACCCGCAGGCCACGAACGCGGCCTCCTCCTCGTCGACGCCGCTGTAGCGGTAGACGTGCGGCCCGACGGCGAGCTCCTCCCGGATGCGGTCGACGGTCGCGCGCATCCGCTCCTCCGGCCCGAAGGCGGAGGTGGCGTGCAGGAGCACCGAGGCGTCGAGCGCCTTCGACCCGGGGTACATCACGTAGGCCTGACGCTTCTCGGACCAGCCGTGCTCGGCGATCCACCGCTCGAGCAGCCGGAGGTTCTTCTTCCACCGGCCCAAGGACTCGGCCGCGGGCGTGATCTCGCCGAGCTCGGCGAGCCGGCAGGCGTCGTCGAGCGCGCGCCAGCAGCCGATCTTGCTGGTCGTGTAGTGCCGCTTCTTCGGCAGCTCCCACATGCCGGAGTCCTTCGACTCCCACATCCGGCAGGCACTGTTCGCGAACTGCTCCAGCAGCGCCCCCGTGTTGCCGTCGAGGATGTTGCCGGCCTCGACGTACTGCCGCATGACGCCCAGCACGTCGGCGTAGACGCCGAGCTGCAGCTGGCCGGAGGCCGGGTTGCCGACCCGCACCGGGCCGATCCGGCGCCAGCCCGCGGCGGCGGTCTTCTCGACCCCGGGCGGGGTGCGCCCCTGGAGCGTGTAGAAGATGCCGAGATCCTGGTGGCGCTTCATGGTCGCGAGCACCCAGGAGACGGCGGCGTGCGTCTCCTCCCGCAGACCGAAGTGGGTGAGCGCGCCGACCGTGTACGAGAGGTCGCGCACCCAGGCGAAGCGGTAGTCGTAGTTCTTGCGGCCCTGGGCGTTCTCGGGCAGCCCGGTCGTCGCCGCGGCGGCGATCGCTCCGGTGGGCGAATAGATCAGCAGCTTGAGGGCCAGGGCGCTGCGGTGCACCGCCTCGGCCCAGGGCCCTTCGTAGCGGAACACGGTCGACCAGTTCGACCAGTTCTCGATCGTGCGGTCGATCCCCTGGTCGACGATGTGCGGATCGGGCAGGTGGATCGGCTCGTCGTCGGTGCCGCAGAGGGCGATCAGGTGCCGCGACCCGGCCGAGGTCGTGAAGGCGCCCTCGAAGCGGGCCGGCCCGTCGGAGGGGCCGAACGCGGGGGCGTGCGTGCCTCCCGCGTCGGCCGAACCGTCCGGTGCGCCTGCCTGCTCGTGCGGGCCGGCGGCGGGCTCGTGCGGATCGAGCCGGCCGTGCTCGAAGCCCACCAGCACGAGGTCGATGGTGCCGATGCGGAGGATGGGCCCGTGAAGGGTGTCGATGCGCTGCACCGGCCCCTCGACGAACAGGCCGCCGGGGACGACCTCCCAGGTGAAGTCGACGTGACCGCTGACGCCGTCGACCCGCCGGGCGAGTTCGGCCCAGGGCAGGCGGCCGGCGACGCCGGTGACCAGCGCATCCGTCACCTGAGCCACCCCGGTGGGCGTGCGGAAGGTGGTGCGCAGCACGTTCGTGCCGGGCAGGTACTCGCGCTCGGACTCGAACGAGCCGACCGGGCGCATCGAGACGTGACCGCCGCGGTCGGCGTCGACGAGCGCTGCGAACACGGGCGAGGAGTCGAGCGCCGGCATCGGCAGCCAGTCGATCCGGCCGTCGCGGGCCACGGCGGCGACGGTGCGGCCGTCGCCGATCATCGCGTAGCCGCGAAGGTCGGCGTAGCCCTCCGTGCGTTCGAGTCGGCCGCCGGGCAGGGCGGAGGCGGGGTCGGGGGCGTGGTCTTCGGCTTGGGCTCGGGCGTCAGATCGTCGCAACGGAACCCGAATCCACGCGGTAGTTCGAGCCGTTCACGAACGAGGCCGCGTCGGAGCAGAGGAAGACGACGACATTGGCGACCTCGGCGGGCTCGCCGCGGCGCTTGAGCTCCATGTAGGGGCGCTCCTCGTCGAGGAACGACTCGATCGCCTCGTCGACCGGCACCCCTCGCTCCTCGCTGCGCTTCTGCATCATGGCGTCGGTCATCGGGGTGTGGATGAACGCGGGCGAGACCGCGTTCACCAGGAGACCCTCGAGGGCGTACGACCGCGAGAGCCCCTTCGCTAGGGCGAGCACGCCCGCCTTGGCCGAGCAGTACGGGAGCTCGTCGTCGTAGGGCTGCACCGCGTCCTCGGAGGCGAGCAGGACCAGTCGGCCCCAGCCGCCGCTCCGCAGATCGGGGAGGAACTCGCGGACCAGCCGCACCGGGCCGAGCAGGTCGGTCTCGATCGTGGAGACCCAGCCCTCGTCGTCGATCTCGTGGAACAGGCCCTGGGCGCCGGTGACACCGGCCGACTGCACCAGGATATCGATCTCGCCGACGGCCTCCGCCACCTGGCGGTGCAGGCTCGCAAGCGAGTCGACGTCGGTGATGTCGGCGGCGAAGCCGAACAGCCGGCCCGCCGGGGCGTCGAGCGCCTCGACGGCCTGATCGAGCTTCTGCTGGTCGCGGTCGGAGATCACCACCGTCGCGCCCTCCGCCAGGAGGAGGCGGGCGGTGTGCCAGCCGATGCCGGAGTCGCCCCCGGTGACGAGGGCTTTCCGGCCGGTGATGCCGAGGTCCATGGAGGTCCTTTCGATGGTGGTGAAAAGGTGCGGTGTCGGCGTCAGCCGAAGACCTCGACGGGCCGGCCGCGTCGGCCCGTCTCGACCGCGAACACGCCGCCGCTGCCGGGATACTCCACGAGCGCGGACTCCTCGAGATTCTCGCGGGCCGATCCGACGAACAGCGTCGTCAGGTCGTCGCCGCCGAAGGCGACCGAGGTGATGTTCGGTGCGGGCAGGGCGATGCGATCGGTGACGGTGCCGTCGGCGAGCCGTCGCACGACCGCGCCCTCGCCGTACAGCCCGCTCCAGAAGCCGCCCTCGTCGTCCCGGGCCAGCCCGTCGCTCGGCAGCCCGGTGAGCAGGGCACGCGGTTCGCCGAGCGGCCCGTCGGCACGGTACTCGGCGGCGTAGACCGTCGAGACGGTCGTGTCGGTGAAGTAGAAGGTCGCGCCGTCATCGCTCCACTCGAAGCCGTTGGCGACGCCGAGCCCGCCGAGCAGGGTCTCGAGCCGGCCGTCGGGATGCACGCGGTACAGGGCTCCGTCGGGCGCCTCGTCCTTCAGGTCCATCGACCCGACCACGAACGCGCCGAACGGGTCGCACTTGCCCTCGTTCAACCGCATCTCGGGGTGCCGGTGCTCGACCGTGGCGAGGGTCTCGCGGATGCCGCCCCGGTCATCCAGGAGCACCACGCGATCGCCGAGCGCGGCGACGAAGCCGCCGGCCGCGGCAGGCTGGAACGACGGGAGCGGCGGCGGGACCAGGAGGGTCTCGTCGCCGCTGCCGTCGATCGCGGCATCGACGGGGCTGAGGTGCAGGGCTCCGGCGGTGATGTCGGTCCAGAGCATGCTCCGCCGACCGGCGTCCCACCAGAGGCTCTCCACCAGGATCGCCCCGGTGTCCCGCCAGAGGCGGGGCTCAGTCGTCACTCGTCGTCCGCTCCCCCGCCCGAGGCGACGTCTTCGCCGTCGGTGCTCGTGCTGCCGTCGGAGGACGAGCCGTCGGGCAGCTCGTCGGCGTCGGGGCGGCCTTCGGACTCGGGGCCGTTGTTCGTCTTGTCGTCGCTCATGATGATCCTCTCGTCGTTGCGATGGGTGTTCTCGGTGCTCGCGCGCCGATCAGTGCACGGGTGTGCCGCCGGTGACGGCGATGGTCTCGCCGCTGATGTAGCTGGCCTCCTGCGAGGCGAGCATCACGAACGGCGGGGCGAGCTCGACCGGCTGACCCGGGCGGCCGTAGGCGGCCTCGGAGCCGAACTCCTCGATCTTCTCGTTCGGCACGAAGGCCGGCTGCAGCGGCGTCCAGACCGGTCCGGGTGCGACGCCGTTGACCCGGATGCCGCGCTCGGCGAGCTGCTGGGCCATCGCCCGGGTCCAGTTCGCGATGCCGGCCTTGGAGACGGCGTACTCGGCGAGCGAGGGCGAGGGCTGGAAGCCCTGGATGCTCGAGGTCGTGATGATCGACGCGCCCGGCTCGAGGTGCGGCGACGCCGCCTTCGTCAGCCAGAACAGCGGGTAGATGTTGGCCTTCAGCACGTGATCGAGGGTCTCGGTCTCGAAGTCGTCGATGCTGTCGACGGTCGGCATGACGCCGGCGATGATCGCGAGGATGTCGACGCCGCCGAACTCCTCGACGGTGCGGCGCACCAGCTCCTGGTTCGCCGACTCCTCCTGCAGGTCGGCCGGGAAGAGGAGGGCCTTCTGCCCCGCCTCCTCGACCAGCGCGGCGACCTCTTCGGCCTGCGACTGCTCCTCGGGGAGGTAGGAGAGGGCGACGTCGGCGCCCTCGCGGGCGTAGGCGATGGCGACCGCGCGGCCGATGCCGGAGTCGGCGCCGGTGACGATCGCCTTGCGGCCGGCCAGCCGGCCCTTGCCGACATAGCTCTTCTCGCCGTGGTCGGGCTCGGGGTCCATCGCGTGGACGTCGCCGGGGGCCGACTGCTGCTGGGGCTCGAACGGGGGCTGGGGGTACTGGTGGATGGGGTCCTGGGGTGTGTACATCGTGGCCATGCTCTTCACCGTATGCCGGACCCGGCCGACCGGCCACGAATCCGCCGAAGCCTCCAAAAGCCCTGAATCCGGGACCATCGGCCCTCGGCGGGAGCCGGGTTCGGGCGTAGCGTCCACAGCGTCCCAGACGAAAGGAATGGCGATGACCTCCACCATCGAACGCACAGTCGAGGCTCCGTCCGACGCGGGCGCGAAGACCACTCGACGCCAGAACGCCGAGCGCGGCTTCACCGCCTCGAAGGCCCTCACCGACGACCTCCAGAAGGTCCTGGTCGACCTGATCGAGCTCCACCTCCAGGGCAAGCAGGCGCACTGGAACGTGGTGGGCAAGAACTTCCGCGACCTGCACCTGCAGCTCGACGAGATCATCGACGCCGCCCGGGAGTTCAGCGACGTCGTGGCCGAGCGGCTCCGCGCGCTGCACGCATCGCCGGACGGCCGGAGCGACACCGTCGCGGCGACCACGACGCTGCCGGAATACCCGAACGGGGAGGTGGACACGGCCGAGACGGTCGACCTGATCACCACCCGCCTCGAGGCGGTCGTCGGCACCATGCGCGACGTGCACGACGAGGTCGACGAGGCCGACCCGACGAGCGCCGACATCCTGCACGGGATCATCGAGAAGCTCGAGCAGTACGCCTGGATGGTCTCGGCCGAGAACCGGAAGCCGGCCAAGAAGTCGCACTGACCCGGCCCGGTTCAGGCGAAGCGGTCGAAGGCCTTCAGCAGGCGGTCGACCGCTCCGCCCAGGTTCTCGTCGGCGGAGAGGCGCTCGAGCTCGGCTCGCGCCTCCCCGGTGACGGGGCCGAGCCCCGCCCCGGCCTCCGCCGGGTTCGGCACCTCCAGATCGCGGGCCACCGCCACCACGCGTGGCGCAACTGCGAGGTAGTCGGCGGCCCGGTCGAGCTTGTCCCGGATCGCCGCCGAGACCCCGCCCTTCTCGTCGGCCGCCGTCGCGAGCAAACCGTCGAGCGTGCCGTATTCGCCGAGGAGCGAGGCGGCCGTCTTCTCGCCGATGCCCGCGACGCCGGGCAGACCGTCGCTGGTGTCCCCCCGCAGCGTTGCGTAGTCGGCGTACTGCTCCGGCAGCACCCGGTACTTCGCGACCACCGTCGCCGCGGTGAGCACCTCCAGGTTCTTCATCCCCCGCGCCGTGTAGACCACCCGCACCGGCTGCTCGTCGTCGACGAGCTGGAACAGGTCGCGGTCCCCGGTGACCACGTCGACGGGCAGGCCTTCCCGCGCCTGCGCGGCGTAGCTGCCGATCACGTCGTCGGCCTCGTACCCGGGCACGCCGACGACCGCGATGCCGGCGAGGCCGAGCACCTGCCGGATCAGCGGGATCTGCGCGGTGAGCCCCTCGGGCACGGTCTCGACGTCCGGCGCGTCGCCGCCGCCGAGACGGGCGACCCGGTGCTCCTTGTACGACGGCACCAGCTCGACCCGCCAGGCCGGTCGCCAGTCGTCGTCCCAGCACGCGACCAGCTCGGTCGCCTCGAAGTCGGTGACCAGGCGGGCGATCATGTCCAGGAGCCCGCGGACGGCGTTGACGGGTGTGCCGTCGGAGCGCCGGATCGTGTCCGGCACGCCGTGGAACGCCCGGAAGTACAACGACGCCGTGTCGAGCAGGAGCAGCTTCTCCGGGGTGCGCCCGGCATCCTTCGTCATGCGCCCAGTGTGGCACCGTCGCCGCCGGGGATGGCTTCCCCCTACCGCGCACGATAGATTCGACGTGGGATGACTGAGAGCGATGAGGAGACCGGCGCCGGGCTCGGTCGACGGCTCGACGCTCTGGTCGCCCATCAGGACTGGACGGCCGTGGTCGCGATGCTCGACCAGCAGTGGGCGCTCGTGCTCTCGGAGGATCCGGCGGCGGTGCAGCGGGCCATCAACGCGCTGCCCGCGGAGGCGCTGGAGGCCAACCCCCGCTGGGCGATGGCGCTGGAGTACGTGAACCGCTTCGTGACCAAGGGCCGCGCGACCACGACGATCTTCCGCGGCGGCGGCCCGATCCCCGAGCCGACGACGCTCCTCGACGTACTCGCCCAGCTCACCGCCAAGATCGCCGCCAAACGCGCCGCGGGCCGGTACGCCGAATCGGTCGAGGCCGTGCAGGACGCCCGGGCGCTGCTGGACGAGGCAGATGACGCGACCCGCTCCTCCCTCCTCCAGGCACTGCCGGAGATCCTCTTCCAGTGGGCGATGGCGTGGGAGTACTTCGGCGACTCCACGGCCGCGACCCGCGAGTACACCGAGAGCTTCGACGCCGCGGCGGCGGCACGGCACCGCCTCGCCGAGGCCTCCGCCGCCGGCGCGCTGGCCTGGATGCACGCGCTCGCCGGTCGCAACATCCAGGCCCGGATGTGGCTGGACCGCCTGCCGGACGCGACGGGCGCGTGGTGGGGCAACCGTGCATCCGTCACGGCCCGGTTCACCCGCACCCTGCTGCTGATCGACGAGCTCCAGTGGGACGCGGCTCGCGAGGAGCTCGCGCAGGTGAGCCTGGAGGGCGTGACCGAGCGCTGGCCGGCGCAGAAGTACCTGCTCGCGCTCACCGAGACCGACCCGGCCGGCTGCGTCGACCTGCTGACCCAGATCGACTCCTCGGCCAAGGCGCGCCCGGCGGAGTCGCTCGAGCAGGGCGCCTGGGAGCCCTTCGTGGCGATCGCCCGCTCCGTGCTGCTCTCGCGGCTGGGCAACCGGGTGGATGCGCGCCGCGCCCTCGACGCGATCGACGCCGACGCGCCGGACGAGGATTCCGGCGTGCTGCAGGTGCGGCTGTGGAAGGCCGCCACCCGGCTCGCGACCGGCGACGCCACGCGGGCTCGGCGCGAGGCCGCCGCCCTCATCCGGATCTCGACCGCCTCGCCGCGCGTGCTCGTGGGGGCGCTGGCGATCGCCGCCGCCTCGGCCCTGCGCGCCGGGGAGACGGATGCCGCGACCACCCAGGTGCGGATGGCGTTGCACCTGGCCGAGCAGCACCGCCTGTTCGAGCCGCTGACCATGGTTCCGGTGGCCGATCTCGCGCTGCTGCTCGACCTGGCGCCCGACTCCGTGCCCCCCGCGGTGCCCGCCGAGACACGCGCCGCTCTGCTCGCCGAACGCGCCGGCCCCTCGGCGGATCCCTCGGCCGACCCGTTCCTGCAGCTGACACCGCGCGAGCTCGCGGTGGCCCGCAGCGCCGCGTCGGAGCAGAGCCTCGAAGACATGGCGGCGGAGCTCTTCGTCTCGCGGAACACCGTGAAGAGCCAGCTGCGGAGCGTCTACCGCAAGCTCGGGGTCTCCTCCCGCACCGCGCTCGAGGAGCTGGCGCTGCGGCACGGCTACCTCTGATGGCCGAGCCGACCGACGGACCGATCGCCGGGCCGATCTCAGGGCCGATCTCCGGGCGGGCCTCCGTGCCCTTCCTCGTCGACCGGAGCGGGACGGACTACTCGCTCGACGAACCGCGCTGGCGGGGCGACGACGGCTCTCCCCTCGCCATCTCCGCACTGCCGGGCATCACGGCGGATGCGATCGACCCGCGGGAGCGGTCGCACTGGCGCTACCGCGCGGCGCTGCCCGCGGCGTTCGCCCGAGAGGTGACGCTCGGCGAGGGCTTCACCCCGCTGCTGCCGTTCGAGCTCCCGGACTCGACCGGTTCCGGGCGCACGCGCCTGTTGGCGAAGGCGGAGTGGACCAACCCCACGGGCAGCTTCAAGGACCGCGGGATGTCGGTGCTCGTCTCGACCCTCCTCGCGCAGGGCGTCGGCGCCTTCCTCGAGGACAGCTCGGGTAACGGCGGCTCCTCGGCGGCGGCCTACGCGGCCGCGGCGGGGCTGGACGCGACCATCCTCGTGCCGCGCGGCACCTCGGCGGCGAAGCAGCAGTTCTCCCGCCTGGTCGGCGCGCGCGTCGAGGAGTTCGACGGCACCCGCACCGAGACGGCGGCCGAGGCCGTGCGCCGGGCGGCGGCGGTCTTCTACGCGAGCCACAACTGGCATCCGGCGTTCCTGCAGGGAGTGAAGCTGCTGGCCTACGAGCTCTGGGAGGATCTCGGCTTCCGCGCCCCCGACGCCGTCGTCGTGCCTGCCGGAGGCGGCAGCCTGGTGCTCGGACTCACCCTCGGCTTCGACGAGCTGCGGCGGGCCGGTGCCATCGAGCGGATGCCGCGGGTCTTCGCCGCGCAGCCCGCGAACTGCGCCCCGCTCGCCGAGGCCTTCGACTCCGGCGCCGAGCGCGCCGACACCGGCCGCGCGGATCGCTGGGCGCCGACGATCGCGGAGGGCGCCTCGATCGGCGCCCCGGTGCGGGACCTCGAGGTGCTCCGGGCGGTTCGGGCATCCGGCGGCGCGGTCCTGGCGATCTCGGAGGCGGAGATCGTCGCGGCCCTGCGCGAGCTCCTGGCGGTCGGCCTGTACGTCGAACCGACGAGCGGCCTCGCCCCGGCGGCGGCCCGTCGGCTGCTCGCCGCCGGCGTGCTCTCCCCCGACGAGACGACCGTGCTCGTGCTCACGGGCTCCGGCCTCAAGGCGGCGCAGTCGATGGCGACGCTGCTGCCCGCTCGCGCCTAGGCTGGCCGGATGGATGCCGCCGCCCTCCTCGCCGCTTACGACGACCAGCTGCGCACCGAGGCCGAGACACCGAGCGCCCTCTCCGTGAGCCGGCTCGGCCCTCTGCGACTCGTGACCTTCGCGGGCGTCCGGGGATTCGTGACCTACCGCGACCTCGTGGGCGGGTCGCCCGCATCCGCATCCGCATCCGCACCCGGCGCTGCCGGCGCATCCACCACGGCCGCCGCATCCGCCGGGTCAGCCCGTCTCGACCGGGAGGCCGTTCGGGCCCTGGTCGTCGGCGCCCTCGAGCACTTCCGCGCCGACCCCGCGATCACCCGCGTCGAGTGGAAGACCCGCGGTCACGACCACGCACCGGGACTCCACGAGTCGCTGATCGCCGAGGGCTTCGAACCCGACGAGACCGAGTCGATCATGATCGGGCCGGTCGCCGCCCTCGCCGTGGACGTGCCGCTCCCCGCGGGGGTGACCCTCCGCCGGGTCACGTCGGAGCTGGATGTCCGGGCGATGAGCGCGATGCAGGACGAGGTGTTCGGAGAGCCGGTCTCAGACGAGTACGCCGACGCGATCCTCCGCCGTCTCGAACGGGCCGACGGGATGGAGCTCTGGGTCGCCGAGGCCGAGGGCCGGATCGTGAGCGCCGGCCGCCTGGAGCCCGTCGCCGGGACCGGGTTCGCCGGCATCTGGGGCGGGGCGACGCTCGAGCCCTGGCGCGGTCGGGGCATCTACCGCGCCCTCACCGCCGCCCGGGCGCGGTCGGCCAGGGCCGCAGGTGCGACGCTGGTGCACAGCGACTCGACCGAGTACTCGCGGCCGATCCTCGAACGTGCCGGTCTCATCCGCGTCTCGACGACCACCCCCTACCGCTGGCGGCGGTAGCCGAGCCGGCGCGCGGCCCGGCCGGCGCCGGTCCTCACCGTCCCGACAGCACCCGCACGAAGTCGGCCAGGAAGGCCTTCCGGTCGACGTCGAGCACGACCACGGTGTCCGGCGCCGGATCCGTCGGCCAGCTGACCGGCAGCCCCTCCGCCGTGCGAAGGAGGTGGGCCCGGGTGGCGAAACCGTCGGTGGTGATGCCGACGGGCCCGGTGACCGAGGAGGTGATCCAGTCCGGCTGCACCAGGAGCGCGGCCGCGAGACCGTCGTGCGCCGGAGACACCCGGCGCCCCCAGGCGAACTGATAGAAGTCCATGTAGGCCTCGAGCACCTGGGCCGAGAAGGTGCCCCACTCGGTGCCCGCGTGGTGCAGCGCCTGCACGGCCTGCTCGTCGACGATCGTGCCCGCGGTCACGTTCACCCCCACCATCACGAGCTTCCGGCGCGGGGCGGCGAACACGCGCGCGGCGGCCTCCGCGTCGTTGTGGATGTTCGCATCCACCATCTGCACGGTGCCGAGCGGCGGGAAGGGGCCCGACCCGCCCATGATGACCACCGACCGGTACAGCGTCAGCAGCTCGGGCTCGATCTCGAGCGCGAGCCCGAGGTTGGTGAGCGGCCCCACCGGCAGCAGGTCGTAGTAGCCGGGGCGCGAGCGGCCGAGCTCGACCAGCAGCTCGGCCGAGCTGAGCGGCGAGAGGTTCTGCGGCTCGAGCTTCTCCGGCCACAGGTCGCCGAGGCCGTCCACGCCGTGCACGTGCGAGGCGATCCGGGCGTCGCCGAGCAGGGGGCCGGCGGCGCCGCGGGCGACCAGCGTGTCCTCGAGCCCGGCGACCGTCAGCACGCGGGCGATGTTCGTCAGGGCCGACTCCACCGGGGTGTTGCCGTAGACGCTCGTGATCGCCGAGAGCTCGACGTCGGGCCGCCCGGCCAGGTAGAGCAGGGCGAGGGCGTCGTCGATCCCGGTGTCGGTGTCGAGCACGATGTGACGGATGCCGTCGTCGCCGGGCTCGGGCTGGTCTGTGGGGGTGCTCTGGTCGGTCATGATGGTGCTTTCTGCTGGGAAGCCGGGGCGCTGGGCGCCGGCGGGGGCGGGCGGATGGGGCGCGGGAGACGGGCGGGCGGCGGCTGAGTCGGCTCAGCCCGCGGTGGTGGCGCTGGAGGTGGTGGCGCCGGCGGAGGTGCTCGCGGCGACCGCGGTGCGGCGCCGCGGGAGCCGGATGCGGGTGGCGATCAGCACCAGCAGCGTGATGGCGTAGGGCGCCGCGTCGGTGAGCTGCTGCGGCGCGCCGATGCCCTGCAGCCGGAAGCCGAGCGCCTCGGCGGCGCCGAAGCCCAGGCACGCGACCGGCAGCCAGAGCGGCCGGCCCGCCACGAGCATCACGGCTGCGACCGCGATCCAGCCGCGGCCGGCGGTCATGTTCTCGGTGAACACGGTCACGTTGCCGAGCGCCAGCTGGGCGCCCGCGACGCCGCAGAGGGCACCGCCGACGATCGTGACCCAGGTCTGGTAGCGCGCGACCTCGATGCCGAGGCTGGCCGCGGCATCCGGATGCTCGCCGACGCCCCGCAGACGGAGCCCGGCCGGCGACACCTTCAGCCACACGCCCGCCGCGGCGATCACCACGAAGGCGAGCGGCACCAGCACGGTCTGCCCGGCGAAGACCGGCCCGATCACCGGCACATCGGCGAGGAACGCCAGCTTCGGCAGGCCCTGCAGCTCGCGCGGCGAGAACGATCCCGAGACGCCGAACAGCACCCGGAGCAGGAAGCCGGTGAGTCCGATCGCGAGCAGGTTGGTGCCGATCGCGATGATGATCGGGTCGGCCTTCCACCGCGCGGCCCCGACGGCGAGGATCACCGAGAACAGCGCCGTGCTGAGCACCGCGGTCAGCAGACCGCCCCAGGCGCTGCCGGTGTAGTAGCTGCCGGCGACGGCGGCGAAGGCACCCCAGAGCATCTGGCCCTCGAGCGCGATGTTGAAGACGCCGGCCTGGGCCGACAGCGCGCCCGCGAGGGCGGCGTAGAGCACGGGAGTCGCCGCGAGCAGCACGGCCGCCACGAAGCCGAGTTCGAAGACGTGCATCAGGCGGAGCTCCGTTCGGTTCGGCGCTGGTCGAGCACGGTGCGCAGGGCCAGCACGACGATCACGACGCCCTGCAGCACGTCCGACAGCTGGCGCGGCACGTCGGCCGATCGCTCCATGGCGGCGCCGCCGACCTGCAGCACGGTGAACAGGATGGCGGTGACCGGGATCAGCGCCGGTCGACCGCCCGCGAGCAGCGCCGCCGCCAGCCCGGCGAAGGTGTAGCCGGGCGAGATCAACGCCCCGTCGATCAGCCGGAACGGCGAGGACATCACGATCACGGCACCCACCACGCCCGCCGCGGCGCCCGCAGCGGCCATCGCGCCGAGGGCGAGCCGACCCACCCGCACCCCGCCGTAGGCGCCGAAGCGCCGGTTGGCCCCGACCACCCGGAGCTCGAAACCGACCGCGCTCCGGGAATCGACGAGCCAGAACACCACGAGCAGGGCGAGGATGATCAGCAGCCCGACGTTCGAGTACGAGAGGTCGCCGAGCGCCCACATCCGCGCGTCCACGGGCAGGCGCGGCGTCTGGGCGGAGGCCGCGCCCGCCTCGCCGAGCGGGAAGCGGACCAGGAACGACACCACGGCCACCGCGATCGGCGACAGCAGCAGGGTCGAGATGATGATCGGGATGCCGAAGCGGGTCGCCAGCGGCGCCGAGATCGCCCCGAAGGCCCCCGAGACCACGGCCGCACCGATCACCGCGAGCGGGATGACGACCGGCCCGGGAAGAGGTAGGTTGCCGGCGATGACGGCCGCGGTGAGCCCGCCGAGCACGAGCTGCCCGTTGCCGCCGAGGTTGAACTCGCCCATCCGCAGCGGGATCGCCGCCGCGAGGGCCATGCCGATGATGAAGCCCCAGACCGAGAAGGTGTAGTCGAGCGACCCGGGCTCCAGGGCGCCGGAGATCACGGCGGCGTAGGCGGTGATCGGGTCGAGCCCGGCGACCAGGATGACCACGGCTCCGATCAGGAGGGCCAGCACGACGGCGCCGATCGGCACGACGGCGGGATGCCGGAGGGCGGCGCGGAGCAGCCGGGCGCCGGGCCGGGCGGGCGCCGGCGCGTCCGGCCCGGCGGCGGGCGGAGTCGGGCGCGGCGGCGGTGTCGTCGTCGAGGTCATGACGCGGGATCCTCCGGGTCGGGTCGGGTCGGCGTCTCGGCGGCGCCGGCCATGGCCGCGCCGATCCGGGCGGTGGTGGCCTCCTCGGCCGGGAACTCGGCGACGATGCGGCCGGCGTACATCACCAGGATGCGATCGGCCAGGGCGAGCAGCTCGCTGATCTCGTGCGAGACCAGCAACAGCGCTCCCCCGTCGGCACGGTGCTCGAGCAGCCGGCCGTGGATCGACTCGATCGCGCCGACGTCGACGCCCTGGGTGGGCTGTTCGGCGATCACCAGCGGGGCTCGATGGGAGAGCTCGCGGGCGATCACCACCTTCTGCGCGTTGCCGCCGGAGAGGGCGCCGATCGGCTGGAGTTCGCCCGAGGTGCGCACGTCGTAGTCGCGGATCAGCTCGCGGGCACGGGCGCGCTCGGCCCGGATCGACATCCACCCACGGCGGAGGCCCCGGGGGGCGCCGATCGGCGGGGTGCGGTGGTGCCCGAGGGTGACGTTCTCGGCGATCGACATCGTGACGGCGCTGCCCTCGCCGCGCCGGTCCTCGGGGATGACGGCGAGCCCGAGCGCCCGGCGGTCGCGCACCGACCGGCCCGCCACGTCCGCGCCGGCGATCCGCACCCCGCCCCGCGACGCGGGCACGGTGCCGAGGATCGCGGCGACGAGTTCGTGCTGGCCGTTGCCCGAGACCCCGGCGATGCCGACGATCTCGCCGGCCCGCACCGTGAACGACACGTCCGAGACGGCGGAGACACCGCCCGATGACGCTCGGGGCCCGGCGACGGGATCGGAATCCGAGACCGGTTCCGTGTGCCCGACGGTGAGGCCGGAGACCTCGAGCACCGTGTCCCCCGGGGTGCCGGTGCGGGGGTTCCGCACCTCGTCGACGGCGCGACCGGTCATGGCGTGCACCAAGGAGGCGGCCGTCGCCTCCGCGGTGGCGAACCGGCCGGTCACCCGGCCGTCGCGGAGCACCGTCACCTCGTCGCTGACCGAGAGCACCTCGTGGATCTTGTGCGTCACCAGCACGACCGTGGCTCCGCCCTCGGCCGCGCGCCGGATCACGGCGAACAGGGAGGTCACCTCGTTCGGCGTGAGCACCGCGGTCGGTTCGTCGAGGATGAGGATGCGGGCGTCGCGGTGCAGCGCCTTCAGGATCTCGACCCGCTGGCGGGCGCCCGCGGAGAGCGTGCCGACCACCGCATCCGGGTCGGACTCGAGGCCGTACCGCCGGCTCAGCTCGCGCACGCGCTCGGCGGTCGCCCGACGGTCGACCACGCCGCGGCCGAACAGGCCCGGCCGGCGCGGCTCCGCCCCGTAGACGACGTTCTCGGCCACGGTCATCGTGTCGAAGAGCCGGAAGTGCTGGTGCACCATGCCCAGCCCCGCCGCGATCGCGTCGAGCGGGCCCCGGAACCGGACCGGGCGGCCCTCGACCCGGATCTCCCCCGCATCCGGTTCGAGCAGGCCGAACAGCATCGACATGAGCGTGGACTTGCCGGCCCCGTTCTCGCCCATCACCGCGTGCACCGTGCCGCGCCGCAGCACGAGGTCGACGTCGGCGTTGGCGACGACGGCGCCAAAGCGCTTGCCGATCCCGGTCAGTTCGACCGCGGGCACGTCGGTGTCGAACGGCGAGACGGGCACGCCGGATGCCGCGGCCCCCGAAGGAGTCGCGGCATCGGCGTCGTTCGGGTGGGCCGAGGTCATCCCGCAGTCAGCGGGTCGGCGACCACGATCGCACCGGAGACGATCTGGTCGCGGACCGCCGCGACCTTCTCGATCACGTCCGGGTGGTCGGCGATCAGGCACTGCGAGTCGGCCACGCCGTCCTCGAGCCCCGTGAGCCCCACGCCGCCCTCGGCGAGTCCGTAGGCCGTGAAGCCGCCGGTGGTGCCGTCGAGGATGTCGCCGACGGAGTTGACCAGTGCCACGTCGACGCGCTTGATCGCGTTGTCGACGACGTTGCCGGGCGACTCGAGGCACTGGTTGGTGTCGACGCCGAAGGCCTTGAAGCCGCTCTCGGCGGCCGCCTCGAACACCCCGGTGTTGCCGCCGGAGGCGGCGGCCTGCACGTAGTCGGCTCCGCCGTCGGCGAGGATCTGCGCCTGCGCCTTCGCGCGGGCCTGGTCGCCGAACGGGTTGTCGCCGCCGACGAACTGGGCCGAGGTGCTCACCCCGGGGTTCACGCTCTTCGCGCCGGCGTAGAAGGGGTCGATCCAGCGGTGGATGAACGGGGTGTCGAGCGCCGCGACGACGCCGATGTTGTTCTTCTGGGTCAGCAGGCCCGCCTCGACGCCGGTGAGGTAGGTCGCCTCGTACTCCTTGAACACGGCGGCCGTGAGGTTCGGCGTCGGGTTCTCGGCCGAGGTGTCGATCAGCAGGAACTGCTGGTCGGGGTTGTCGGCCGCGGCCTCGGTGAACTGGTCGAGCACGTTGAACGAGACGCCGATGATGATGCTCGGCTTCTCGCGGATGGCCGCGTCGAGGTTCTGCTGGATGCTCGTGGGGTCTTCGCTCTCGTACACGTCGACCGAGGCGTCGTACTTCTCCCCGGCCTCCTTCGCGCCGTCCGAGGCCAGCTGCAGGAAGTTGTTGGAGCCGATCGGCGTCGGGGTGATCAGGATGATCGAGTTCGCGGCGTCGCCGTCGCCCGCGGCTCCGGTGCTGGAGGCACCGCCCGAGCTGGAGCACGCGGCGACGGAGACGAGGAGGCCGGCCGCGAGGGCGACGGCGGCTCCCCGGCGTGCGAGTGAAGACATGGTTTTCCCCTTACGGAAACGCGCTGCGGTGGATGCGGCGGGGAAGACGGGGTCTGGACACCCGATCCGCCGTCCGTCGAGTTTATCGAGACGGGGAGTCCCGTTCCGGCCGAGCCGTCACATGACGCAACACGATTCGGCTACGATCCAGCGCCGCCGGGGCCGGCTCAGAGGCTCTGGCCGATGTCCCACAACCGGTCGGTGCGCCCGTTCAGCGCCTCGGCCACGGCGATCGCCTGACCGTCCGAGAGCGAGGCGACGTAGTCGATCACGCCGCGCCCTCGCCCGAGGCGGCCGAGCTGCGCCGACCCGGTGTCCTCGAGCAGATGGGGGCGCACGGCGGCGAGCCGGTGGTACCCCTCCGTCGCGAGGTCGACCATCTCGATCAGCCGCCGGGGCACCCGCTTGCGGTCGTGGTCGTCGTCGAGCCACTCGGTGAAGGCGCTGACCAGCCCGACCAGCACCTGGCTCAGTCCCCGCTGGTACATCGCGATGTCGGGGCGGTTCAGGATGAAGTGCTTGTGCACGAACTTGAGCACCTTCACCTCGTGCCAGGCCCGCGTGTCGAGAGTGACGATCCCGGTGCGCGGGGTGTCCGGCGGAGCGGCGACGATGGAGCGCTCGAAGTGCGCGATCCAGGTGCTGGTGAAGGTCGAGAGCCGGCGCTCGGCCGCGATCGAGCCGTCGAAGACCGTCGAGAGCAGGCCCTCGACCAGGTCGTCCGAGACCACCCTGACCGCCTCGGCGAACGCGTCGTCGTCGGCGATCCAGGGGTCGTCGCGGTGGATGCGGCGCCGCAGCGCCTCGAGCCCCTCGCCCGCGTGGTTGCGGATGCCCGCCAGTTCGAGCTCGGGAGCGGCCAGCAGCCGCAGCTCGGCCGCGTTGTCGAGCCAGCCTTTGAACTCGCGCGAGACCGCGACCTGACTGAGGATGCCGGCTCGGTAGAAGTCGTCGACGTCGTGGATCGAGTAGGCGATGTCGTCGGCGATGTCCATCACCGAGCACTCCAGCGACTGCTCCCAGGGCGCGAGCCCCGGAGCCGAGCGGCGGGCCTCGTCGAGGTCGTCCTGCTCGAGGAAGTAGGCCGAGTACTTGCGAGCGACGACCTCGCCACCGACCCGCTTGAGGCCCCTCGGCAGCCCCGGCCCGTCGGCGTCGCCGAGGGCGAGGCCCTCCAGCGCCGGGGTCCACGGGTACTTCGAGACCGCGGTGCGCACGGCGGCGGTCAGGTTCAGCCCCTGGGTCGCGCCGTCGCAGACATCGAGGGCGGTAAGGATGCGGTAGGTCTGGGCGTTCCCCTCGAAGCCGTCGGCGAGGCCGAGGGTGTCGCGCGCGATGCGGTTCAGCACGTTCTCGCCCAGGTGGCCGAACGGCGGGTGGCCGAGGTCGTGGGCGCTGGCGGCGGCCTGCACGACGACCGCGTCGCATCCGCCCGGCGAGTGCTGCGGCGACAGCGACGAGGTCGAGCCGACCAGACCGTTGTCGACGGCGACCGCGATCGCGCGCGAGACGGCGGTCACCTTGAGCGAGTGGGTGAGCCGGTTGTGGATCAGGGGGCTCGCGCCGGCCTGGGAGATCACCTGCGTCACGGCGGAGAGCCGGGAGAAGTAGGGCGAGAACCTGACCCGCTCGAGGTCGATCCGGTACTCCGGGTTGTAGTCGGCGCGCTGGATCTCGTCGAGCGCCTCGGGCTCGGCGCGGGCCACCCGGGCGTCCATGCTCACTCTGGTCTCGAGGTCCATCCGCCCATTCTGCTTCATCCGCGACGCACCGGCCGTCCGCCGGCCGTGTCGGCCCCGGCTAGCCTGGGGGCGTGGAGATCGATCAGCTGAAGCACTTCCTCGCCGTCGTCGACGAGGGGCACTGGTCGCGCGCCGCCAACGCGGCGCACGTCTCCCGGGCGACCGTGCAGGCCTCCGTCGCGGCGCTCGAGGAGGAGCGGGGCGAACGCCTCGTGGTGCCGGATGCCGACGACTCGGGCGAGCTGTCGCTGACCGAGGCGGGCCTCGCCCTCCGCGCCGAGGCCCGAGCCCGGGTGGCGAGCGCCCCGCCGCCCGCACCGAAGGCGGGCGGCAAGGCGAAGGCCAGCAAGGGCCGCGGCCGGGCACCGGTCGTGAAGGGCGAGCCGAAGCCCTTCAAGAAGCGGCAGGGCCGCTGACCCACCCCCGACTGTCGCCGACCCACCCCCGACTGTCGCCGACCCGTCACTCGTTGTCGCTACGGCAGTGCGATAGCGGCAACGAGTGACGGGTCGAGGGCGGTCAGTGGGGGTGCCGGCGGGGGCGAGCGGGCTCAGTCCCAGAGCACCGTGGGGTTGGCCGAGGCCATGTCGACCGAGGCCGTGCCGAGCGACGGTCCGAAGAGCACATCGCAGGTGCCGGTCGAGCCGTCCTTCGTGCACTGACCGCTGACCGAGATGCTGCCGATGTACTCGCCCTGCGCCAGGGTCGGGTTGTCGTAGCTGAGCGTCGCCTCGAGCGAGTCGAGGGTGGTGCTCGTGTCGGCCGGCAGGGTGCGCTGGATCGTGCCGTCGGTCAGCTGAGTGCCGTCCGACAGCGTCGCCGGGATGGTGAGGCCGCACCCGGCCTGCAGCGTGGTCGACGCGAGGCACGACTCGACCGAGGCGCGCACCAGGCTGCGGAACTGCTGCAGCGCCGCATCCGTCAGCACCGGCTCGATGCCGGAGGTGTCGGCCGAGCTGAAGGGCTCGTCGACCACCACGACGGAATCGCCGGAGAGCGTGAAGTTGGGCAGCGACGTCGCGAGCTGGTACGAGCCGGGGAAGACCTCGACCTCGTCGGCGTCGATGTCGACCCCGTTGACGGTCAGGCCGAGCCCCTTGAACTGCGCGGTGCTGATGTAGCCCGTGCCGCCGCTGATCTCCCAGACGCCGTCGTCGTCGTAGTCCAGCACGCTGTACTCCGTGGTGACGGGCGTCGAGCCGAGCGCGTAGCTGACCGTGACGTCCGAGCTGCCGTTGCTGGTGTCCTCGGTGACGACGGTGATCCCGGTGAGCGGGGCCAGCTCGTTGGAGGCCGCGAGCACGTCGTCGGTCAGCAGCGAGGTGTCGTCGGGCGGGGTGCCGATGTAGCCGAGGGCCTTGGCCGAGTCGCCGTCCGCGATCGCGGTGAGGTACTCGGTGACCACCTGCGACGGCGAGGCGGCGGGTTGATTCGAGCCGCCCCCGCCCGAGGAGGAGGTGACCGAGCGCGCGGCCACGACGGCGATGATGATCACCGCGATGATGATCAGCAGCAGCACACCACCACCGACGATGCCGATGATGGCGCCGGTGCCCAGGCCCTTCTTGCGGGGCCCGCCCGGCGTGCCGGGGCCGCCCGGCTGGGGTGCTCCGTAGCCGGGGTGGGGCTGCTGCCCCTGCGGCGGGTAGCCCGGATGCGGCTGCTGGCCCTGCGGTTGCTGGCCGTACCCCGGATGCGGCTGCTGGCCCTGCGGTTGGCCCTGCGGCGGGTAGCCGGGGTGCGGCTGCTGGCCCTGCGGCGGCTGACCGTACCCGGGATGCGGCGGCTGCCCCTGCGGCTGGCCCTGCGGCGGGCCGGCGGGCGGCTGCGAGCCCGGCTGCTGCCAGCCCTGCCCCGGCTGCTGCGGCTCACGGGTGTTCTGATCGTCGCTCATGGCGCCCCCTTAGTCAGTGTCCTCCGAACGTTCCGGAGGTCGTCAACCACCCTACGAGCGTTTCGCCGCGCTCCCCATGGGGAGTTCTCACCATCCGCGCGATCGTTCTCACCATCCGCGCGATCAGGCCGCGCGACGTGCCCGGAGCCGGGTGTACCAGACCGCCAGCGCACCCAGCGCGACCAGCGCGAGCGTGAGCCCCACGATGTACGCGAAGACGCTCCCCCAGCCGGCCGTCGCCGGGTCGAGGAAGGGATAGGGGTAGATCGTGCCGCCGCTGAACCCGGCCCGGATGAACGTGTAGATCGCCCAGGCGACGGGGTACGCGGGCACCACCCAGAGCGAGCGCCACGGCAGCGACGGCCGCCCGGGGGCCAGGAGCCAGTCGAGCACCAGCAGCACCGGCACCCAGACGTGCACGACCTCGTTCGGCCAGGCCAGGCCGGCGTAGCCCTCCGACGGGATGTTCCGCAGCAGCAGGTTGTACACGGCCGCGGTCACGATCGCGTAGGTGAGCGTCGCCATCCTGACCGTGGTGAACAGGCCCGTGTCCCGCGGCAGCCGGAGCGCCAGCAGGCCACCCGCGACCAGCACGACGATGTTCATCAGGCTGGTCTGGATGGTGAAGTAGCTGAAGTACTCCCAGGGGTCGAAGGCCTGGTTCGCGACGCGGTCGCCGATCTGGATGGCGATGGTCGCGAACAGCGCGAGGCCGGCGACGATCCTGATCGCCCCGGTGATCCGTCGTCCCCTCATGATGGTCGTTCGGGGCGGCCCGCCGGATCGATGGGTCGCCCCGCCGATCGCCCTGCCGCCGGCCATCGCCGAGGTCACAGGTTGATCATGTGGCCGGTGAGGCCGTGGAAGCCCTCCTGCAGGGCCTCGCTGAGCGTGGGATGCGTGTGCACGTTCCGCGCCAGCTCGGCCGCGGTCAGGTCCCACTTCTGGGCCAGGGTCAGCTCGGGCAGCAGTTCGGAGACGTCCGGTCCGATCAGGTGGGCGCCGAGGAGCTCGCCGTACTCCGAGTCGGCGACGATCTTGACGAAGCCGGTCGGCTCGCCGAGGCCGTGCGCCTTGCCGTTGGCGGTGAAGGGGAACTTGACGACCGTGACGTCGTGGCCCTCGTCGCGCGCCTGCTGCTCGGTGAGGCCGAACGAGGCGACCTGGGGCTGGCAGAAGGTGGCGCGCGGCATCATCCGGTAGTCGCCGAGGGTCATCGTCTCGGCTCCGGCGATCGTCTCGGCGGCGACCACGCCCTGCGCCTCGGCCACGTGGGCCAGCTGCAGCTTCGCCGTGACGTCGCCGATCGCGTAGAGGTGGGGCACGTTCGTGCGCATGTGG
Organism: Herbiconiux sp. 320_LB; assembly: GCF_059691755.1. Lineage (NCBI taxonomy): Bacteria > Bacillati > Actinomycetota > Actinomycetes > Micrococcales > Microbacteriaceae > Herbiconiux > Herbiconiux sp. 320_LB. The sequence goes on from NZ_JCAWAD010000001.1 coordinate 379,445, forward strand.
TCGTCGATCGCGATCGCGCCGCGCTCGGTCAGGGCGACACCCGTGGTCTCGAGGCCGTAGCCCTCGACCCGAGGGGCGAAGCCGACCGACATCAGCACCTTGTCGGCGTCGATCCGCCCGGCGGTGCCGTCGGCGGCCGTGTACGAGACCGCGACCGACGAACCCTGGTCGACCACCGAGTCCACCCGGGTGGAGGTGAGGATCGTGATGCCGAGCTTCTTGTACTGCTTCTGGATCTCCTTCGAGACCTCGACGTCCTCGTTGGGCAGCGCCCGGTCGAGGAACTCGATGATGGTGACGTCGACCCCGTAGTTCTTCAGCACGTAGCCGAACTCCATGCCGATGGCGCCCGCCCCGACGATCACGATCGAGCCCGGCAGGTCGCGGGTGAGGATCTGGGTCTCGTAGGTCACGACGTTGTCGCTGAGCTCGACGCCCGGCAGCAGGCGCACCGTCGAGCCGGTCGCGATGATCGCGTCGTCGAAGGTGACGGTCTCGGTGCCTCCGGCCGACAGCTCGACCTCGATGGTCTTCGCGTCGGTGAAGCGGCCCGTGCCGTCGAGCTCGGTGATCGCGTTCTTCTTCATCAGGTAGTGCACGCCCTTGACGCGCCCCTCGGCGACCGAACGGCTGCGGTCGAACGCGGCGCCGAAGTCGAAGGAGACGTCGCCCGAGATGCCGAACTGCTGGGCCTGGTGGGTGAAGATGTGGGCGAGCTCGGCGTTGCGCAGCAGGGCCTTCGAGGGGATGCAGCCGACGTTCAGGCACACCCCGCCCCAGTACTGCTTCTCGATCACGGCGACCGACTTGCCGAGCTGCGCGGCGCGGATCGCGGCGACGTAACCGCCGGGTCCGGCTCCGAGAACGACGACGTCGACGTGGGTGCTCATGGATTCTCCTCGGGTGGATCGGCCCGATCCCGCCTTGCGGCCCGGTGATCGGATTCTGACCCTCCGACGCTACTCCGCTCCCGGCGACCCGCGGCCCCCTCGGGCGATCCTCAGAGGTCGGGAAACTGCAGATCCTGCAGAATCTGCGACGGATGCACCGGGTGGTGTTGGATGAACGCATGGCCGACCAGGAACACCGGCAGGATCTCGAATCCGCCGATGACCGCATCCTCGCCGGGCGCGCCGCCGACGGCGACGTGCGGGCGTTCGAGGTGCTCGTCCGCCGCTACGGCCGACTGATGCGCGTCTACGCCCGGCGCATCCTCGGCTCGAACTCGGACGTCGACGACGTGGTGCAGGAGGCGTTCATCCAGGCCTGGCGGAGCCTGCCCACGCTGAGCGACCTCGGCTCGGTCAAGTCGTGGCTGATGCGGATCACCTCGAACAAGTGCATCGACCGGATCCGCCGTCGCCACGACGAGGACGACATCGCCGACCACGACCCCGGCGCCCCGACCTCGAGCACGCCGGAGGGGATGTGGGCGGCCCGCTCGCTCGAGCAGGCGCTCTCCGAGGCCCTCGCCGGTCTGCCCGAGGAGCAACGACGTTGCTGGGTGCTGCGCGAACTGGCGGGCTACAGTTACCTGGACATCGGGAGGGAGCTCGACCTGCCCTCCTCGACGGTGAGAGGACTCATCGCCCGGGCACGGAAGAATCTGATCCGCGAGATGGAGGCATGGCGATGACCGATCACGGCCCCTTCGGCCTCGAACCCGACGATCTCGACGGCCACACCATCGACGAGCTGAGCGACTACCTCGACTCGGGTCGCACCCCGGTCGACCCCTCGATCGAATCCTCCCCCGGCTGCCGGATGGCGCTCGCGGCGCTAGAGCACCTCCGCTCGGTCTCGACCCAGATGCTCGAGGCGGAAGCCGCCAGAGAACCCGAGCCGGACGAGGGGTGGATCACCGGGATCCTCCAGAACATCTCCCGCGAGGTGCGGTCCGGCCGCAGCATCCCGATCCCCCATCCCGACCCCACCGCCCGGCTCGCGATCACCGAGGGCTCGGTGCGGGCGCTGGTGCGCGCGGCCGGCGACACGATCGACGGCCTGATGATCGGCCGCTGCGCCCTCGAGGGCGACGTGACCGAGCCGGGTGCGCCGATCACGGTCTCGATCGACGCGACCGTCTACTGGGGCCGGAGCATCCCCCAGGTCACCGAGCAGCTGAGGGTCGCCGTGTTCGAGTCGCTCGCCCTGCACACCGACCTCGACGTCGTGGCGGTCGACATCACGGTGCACGACGTGCACCTGCCCCCCCAGCCGGACGACCGACCGGTCACGGGCGGAGAGCCGGTCACGGGCGGAGAGCCGGACACTGGCGGAGAGCCGGACACCGGAGCAGAGGAGGACGCGCGATGACCGCCGACCTCGACCTCGCCGTCGTGCTGCAGGAGGCCGTCTCCGCCGTCCCCGGGGTCCGGGCCGTCTACCCCGCCGAACCGCTGGCCAAGGCCGTGCTCGACCAGGCCGTCGCCGTCGTCACCGGCCAGGCGGTCTCGCCCCGGGTCGCGCTCCGCGAGTCCGCGGACGGGCTCGAGGTCTCCCTCTCCATCGGCGTCGCCGAGGAGGTGTCGGCCTCGGAGACCTGCCGGGCCGTCTATCGCGTGATCGACGAGCTCCTCGACGCGGCCGGCATCCCGGTCTCCGCCATCCGCGTGGTCGTGGCCAGCGTCGACTGACCCCGACGCGTAACCGAGCGCACCCTCCCTGTCAACCCTCAGGTCGGAAGGTAGCCGAATAGTTCACACCGTGGAATGTTTTTCAGTGGAGCCGATCGGGCTCCGTTGCTCGACACGAAGGAGATCGACCATGGCTGCGACCGAGACCCCCCAGGTGCGTTGGCGGATGGCCGAGGCCGGACTCTGGGTCGGCAACCACGATGGCTGCTTCGCCGGCACGATCGACCAGCACGGCACCCACTACTACGTGCGCAACCAGTTCGGCGAGTACCTGGGCGAGTACGCGGATCTCGAGACCGCGGAGCGCGCACTTGAGGCACGGCTGATCCCGATGCCGCTGACGTCCCAGCACGCGGCCGCCTGACCTCGACCAGTCCGACTCCTCCACGCCAGACTCAGCTCCGCCCGACTGCGATGACCCCGAGTCCGACCCGCCGTGCCCCGTAACGTCGTCCGGCGCGAAGCCCGCCACCTCTATGCCGCGGCTCCCGGCAATGCCGAGGCGCGCGACGCCGTCGACGCGCTGCTCCGCCTCCGCAAGGCCGAGGAGGGCGAGCTCGAACGGATCCGCGGTGTCAGCGGGCTGAGCAGCAACGAGTTCCACGCGATCCGCTACCTGCTCCAGGCGCAGCGGGACGGGCGGGACACCGGTCCCAAGGATCTGGTCGCGATGCTCGCCATCTCGAACGCCGGGGTCACCAATATCATCGACCGGCTCGAACACCTCGGGCTCCTGGAGCGCCGCGTGCATCCCGGCGACCGGCGCGCGCAGCTGCTCGTGCCCACCCGCACCGCCGCGCTCCGGATCGAGAACGCGTTCCGCGCCTTCCACGAGAGCGTCGTCGCCGTCGTCGAACGGCTCGATCCGGCCGAGGCCGCGATCGTCGCGCGCGTGCTGCACGAGGTCAGCGACCGACTGGAGCGCGAGCGCGCCGAATGACCCGCGTGACCCGCACGGCTGCGCGATCCGCCGGCCGCCCGGTCGCGCCGCCCCGGGGGCGGACGGCGGTAGAGTCACTCGGATGAGCGACTGGACCGAGCACGTCATCTGGTGGCACGTCTACCACCTGGGCTTCACCGGCGCCGACACCACCGGCCGCGACCGGAGCCCGGCCCCGCGCATCCGTCAGCTCGAGGGCTGGCTCGACCACCTGATCGCCCTCGGCGCCAACGGCCTCGCCCTCGGCCCCGTCTTCGCCTCGAGCACGCACGGCTACGACACGACCGACTGGTTCGCCGTCGACCCCCGGCTGGGCACGACCGACGACCTGGTGCACCTGATCGAGGCCGCCCACGCCCGGGGCATCCGGGTGATGCTCGACGGCGTGTTCAACCACGTCGGTCGCGAGCACCCCTTCGTACAGGCGGCGCTGGCGGATCCGGCGGCACCCGAGGCCGCGTTCCTCCGGGCGGACGACGACGGCGGCTTCGGCACCTTCGAAGGCCACGAGGGTCTCGTGGCGCTGGACCACGACAATCCCGAGGTGGCCAGACTGGTCGGCGACGTGATGACCTACTGGCTCCGGCTGGGCGCCGACGCCTGGCGGCTGGATGCGGCCTACGCCGTCCCCGACGCCTTCTGGGCGGCCGTCCTCCCCCGCGTGCGCGGCGAGCATCCGGAGGTCTACGTCGTCGGCGAGGTGCTGCACGGGGACTACGTGTCCGCCGTCACCGAGGGCACGCTCGACAGCGTGACGCAGTACGAGCTGTGGCAGGGCATCTGGCACGGCATCGAGACCCTGAACCTCTTCGAGCTCGACTGGGCCCTCACCCGGCACGACGGCTTCCTCGAGCACTTCGTGCCGTACACCTTCGTCGGCAACCACGACGTCACCCGGCTGGCCAGCGCGATCCAGGACGACCGGCACCACGCGCACGCGCTGGTGCTGTTGGCGACGCTCGGCGGAACCCCGGCCGTCTACTACGGCGACGAGTTCGGGCTGCGCGGAGTCAAGGAGGAGCGGTTCGGCGGCGACGACGAGATCCGGCCCGCGTTCCCGGCCGATCCGCTGGCGGCCGACGGCCCCGGTTCCGGTACCCGTGCCGCCGAGACCTTCGCCCTGCACCAGGAGCTGTTCGGCCTCCGGCGACGCTTCCCGTGGCTGCACCGGGCGACGAGCCGCACGCTGGCGGTCGCCAACCGGAGCCTGGTGATCGAGCTGACCGCGCCGGCGGCACCGGGAGAGGCGATCCTGGTCGCCCTGAACATCTCGGACGAGGCGCTGGAGGTCCCGGAGGCCGGGGTCTTCCTCGCGGGCCGCGGGGCCGAGCCTTCGGCCGGGTCGGGTGGCCGGGGCGCCGGCGGGTTCACCGTCGGCCCGCACGGCTGGCTGGTCGCCGCGCGGGCCTGACGCGGGCTCAGCGCTTCGGCAGCGGGAGCACTTCCGCTCGCGTGAGCATGGCGCGCAGGTCGACGGCCATCTGCTCGTCGATGTCCTTGTGCCGGGGCTTCGACAGCACGATCCGCTGGTCGGCGAGCTTCACGATGAACTTGCCGTCGTGCTCCTCGCGCACCTCGGCGATCTCCTCGAGCAGGGCGATCACGTCCTTCCACTCCAGATTGTGGCTCGTCGGGTGGGCGGCGAGGTGCTCCAGGGTGGTGCGGTGGTGCTGGCTGAGGTGGCCGGGCGTCGTGGCGTCGGACATCGGCGGCACGCTCCTTTCGAAGGGGTGGATGATTCGCCCGTCACGCTATCAACGCGGCGGCTAGGGCGCATGCATCCGCCGTCGAGAACCCGCCGAGGCCCGCTCGAGTGTGCGTGCGGTGTCGTCCGCCCTACCGGGCGTCGCGGCGGAGCGCCCGCAGGAGCCCGCCGTTCACCCAGGCGCGCTCGTCGTCGTCCCCGCCCGGGAGCGGCACCGCCGACATCCCGGACCAGGAGGCGTAGGGAGCGTCGGCGCCGCTGCCCGACCGCACGTCGCCGAGCACGAGCGCGCCGCGCGCGGTCAGCGCGTTGACGAGGCTCCGGGCCTCGCGGTCGACGCCCGGGCTGCCGTCGAAGGGCGGGTCGACCAGCACCACGTCCTCCTCCTGGATGCTCGGCAGCAGCTCGAACGGGGTCGCGAGCACGAACTCGGCGTCCCGGTCGGCGAGCAGGTCGGAAAGCGCGCGGAGGTTCGCCTCGTCGACCGCCACCGTCTCCCGGGGCCGTTCGGCGTCGGGCCCGGCCGCGCCGCGCAGATAGAGCTGCCGCGCCGACCGCGCCGCCGGAGGAAGCGCATCGCGCTCCGCCTCCCCGAGCGCGAGGGCACGGGCGTACGCGGCGGCACCGTGCCCGCTCACCAGGAGCCGGAGCTCCTCGATCACCGCATCGACCTCGTCACGCACCGCGTTCCAGGTGCCGACCACCTCCGGGTCGTCCGAGGCGAACGTGAACCGCGCCTCGGGATGCGCCTGCAGCGCCGAGACGGCGGTCGCGCCCGAACCAAGGTACGGCTCGACGTAGGCGACGATCCGTTCGGGCAGCGCCCGCACGACCAGGCCCGCACGTCGCCGCCTCCCGGCCGTCTCGACGAACAGGGGCAGGACGCGGGTGCGCGTGCTCAGACCCCGGGCTCGTCGAAGTACGAGACGTTGACCTCGTTGCGGGCCCGGGCGGCCTCGGCGCGCTCGATGCGCAGGCGCTCGGCGCGCTCGGCGCGCTCGCGCACCAGCTCGGGGTCGACCTCCACGCGGCGCACGGTCACGCCGCCCTTGGTGGCGGGGCTCGTGCGCTTCGCGGCGCTCCGGCCAGACCCACCGGTCGAGGCCGAACCGCCGGCCGAGGCCGAGCGCGGCGCCGGCGTCTTGCGCGGAGCGACCGCCGCGGGCTGCTGCCCGCTACCGGCGCAGCGCTGGCCGAGCTTGTCCTCGTGCTGGATCAGAGTGCCGGAGACCAGGCCGACAGCCACCGACTTCCCGCACACCGGGCACTTGGTTCCTGCACTTGCCATTGTTCTGTCTCGACCTTTCCGATCGCTCGTTGGATTCCCCGTTCCACCCCGCGAAAAATTCTCGCACGGAACCAGGGGACCTCGACACCCGATCGGCCCGGCACCGATCGATTCGACAACGGATGGAAGCGCACTGCTCGACACCTGATTGACTTGGTCCATGCCACTGACAGGAGAGTACGAACCGGGAACCAGCGACTGGGCGCGCGAGCAGCTCGAGCTCTACGAGGGTTCCGGAGGCACCGAGGGCACGACGCTCCGCGGCATGCCGGTCATCATCCTCACCACCCGGGGCGCCCGGAGCGGCAAGCTCCGCAAGACGCCGCTGATGCGCGTGGAGCACGACGGCGAGTACGCCGTGGTCGCCTCCCTGGGCGGCGCGCCGAAGCATCCGGTCTGGTACTACAACATCGTCGCCGAGCCGCACGTCGAGCTGCAGGACCGCACCGAGAAGCACGACTACACGGCCCGCGAGGTCTTCGGCGACGAGAAGGCGCTCTGGTGGGAGCGCTCGGTCGCCGCCTACCCGTCCTACGCCGACTACCAGGTGAAGACCGACCGGGAGATCCCGGTGTTCGTGCTCACCCGGCGCGAGGAGGACGACGAGGGCTGAGGACTGGGCCCGGGCTGAGGACTGGGCCAGGGCCGGGGCTTGCGCCCGGGCCCATGCCCGTCCGTGCCGGGGCCGGCGCCTACGCCTCGCCGAACCCCGTCTCGACCAGGTCGGCGAGGGCGTCGACCGCCGCCGCCCCGTCGGGGTCGGTGCTCGCGATCTCGACGGTCGAGCCCTTGGTGAGCCCGAGCGACATGATGCCGAGCAGGCTCTTCGCATCCTTCCCGTCGACCGTCACCTTCACCGGGAAGGTGCTGGCGAGCTTCACGAACTCCGCCGCCGGGCGAGCGTGCAGGCCGTCCTTGTTCACGATCGTCACCGTGCGCGACGGGGTGCCGGATGCCGCGGGCTCGGCCTCGAAGACCGGCACCGCCGCCACGTCCCCGGCCCGGGCACCGCCGGCACCGTCCGCGCCGTCCGCCCCGCCGACCCCGTCGGCCTGGCCGAGGTTGGCGGTCTCGGCGGCGGCGACCACGTCGGCGAGCGACCCGCCCGACTCGGCGGCGACGGCGGCCGCGACGCCGCCCTCGACCAGTGGCGCCGAGGCGATCCGCACCCGGGCGGCCACCTCCTCGTCGAGGAAGTCCAGGGCCGTCTCGGTGGTCAGGATGGCGGAGCCCAGGTCGCAGAGCACCACGACGCCCTCACCCGAGTCGGCCTCCGCGACCGCGGCGCTCACCCGGTCGAAACTCGTGCCGATGCCGCCGTCGTCCGTGCCGCCGGCGGCGACGAGGCTGGCCGTCCCCGCCATCTGACGGGCGAGGTCGACCAGGCCCTCCGCGATCTTCTGGCTGTGCGAGACGAAGACCACTCCGACCTTGCCGAGTGTGCCGGTCACCGGTCGCCCTCCCCCGTGCTGCCGGCGCCGGAACCCGTACTGTCGGCGCCGGAGTCGCCACCGGAACCCGCGCTGCCGGCGCCCGAGTCGGCCGCCGCATCCGCCGCCGCCCTCAGGATGAGCGAGGAGGACTGCGCCCCCGGGTCGCGGTGCCCGATCGCGCGCTCACCCAGGTAGCTCGCCCGGCCCTTCCGGGCAACCAGAGGCTCGGTCGCCTTCGCGCCCGCCTCCGCGGCGGAGGCCGCCGCCTCGAGGATCGCGACCTCGTCTTCCCCCGCGGCCTGCGCGGCCGCCGCGGCGTCGACCGCCGGGGTCCAGGCGTCGATCATCGTCTTGTCGCCCGGATCTGCCTTGCCGCGGAGCACGACGCCGTCCCGCGCCGCGGTCAGCAGGGCGACCAGCGCCGCGCCGTCCAGCTCCGGCTCCTTGCCGACCGCTCCGGCGGCCTTGAGGTACGCCGTGCCGAGCAGCGGACCCGAGGCGCCGCCGACCGTCGAGATGAGGGTCGTGGCGACCAGCTTCAGCGCGTCGCCCGGAACGGCGTCGGCCGGGAGGTCGTCGAGCTTCGCCAGCACGGCCGAGTAGCCCCGGTCGAGGTTCTCACCGTGGTCCCCGTCGCCGATCTCCCGGTCGAGGGTGACCAATTCGACCCGGTGCTCGGCGATCACCGCCGCGCTCCGCCTGATCCAGTCCGTCGTCCAGCCGATGCCCAAGCCCATGCTGTTGCCCTTCTCGTTCTCGTCCGTCAACCGGCTCCGGGCAGACGCCCGGAGCCATCCGTCGTGCCGTGGTCGGCGTCTACCGGCCCCAGCGGAGCGCCGCGGTCTGCACCGGCGCATCCCACAGCTCGGTCAACTCGTCGTCGAGCTTCAGCACGCTGATCGACGCGCCCTGCATCTCCAGCGAGGTCACGAAGTTGCCCACGAGCGAGCGGGTCACCTCGATGCCGCGGTCGGCGAGCACCTGCGCGGCGTGCCGGAACACGATGTAGAGCTCGACCTGGGGCGTGCCGCCCATGCCGTTGACCAGGAGCAGCACCTTGTCGCCCGACTCGAACGGCAGGTCCTCCAGGATGGGCCCGAGCAGACGGTCGACGATCGCGTCGGCCGGCTCGAGCTTGATCCGCTCCCGGCCGGGCTCGCCGTGGATGCCGATGCCGATCTCGATCTCGTCGTCGGCGAGGGTGAAGCTCGGCTCGCCCGCGTGCGGCACGACGCAAGGGGTGAGCGCCACGCCCATCGTGCGCACCCGGCTGTTGACCTTGGTGGCCACGGCCGCGACGGCCTCGAGGTCGTCGCCGCGCTCGGCGGCGGCACCGGCGATCTTCTCGACCAGCACGGTTCCGGCGACTCCGCGCCGCCCCGCGGTGTACAGCGAATCCTTCACCGCGACGTCGTCGTCGACGATGACCGTGCGCACCTCGATGTCCTCGGCCGAGGCCAGGTCGGCGGCCGTCTCGAAGTTCAGCACGTCTCCGGTGTAGTTCTTGACGATGTGCAGCACTCCGGCGCCGCCGTCGACCGCCTTGGTGGCCGCCAGGATCGGGTCGGGGGTCGGCGAGGTGAAGACCGGGCCGGGAACGGCCGCATCCAGCATCCCGTAGCCGACGAAGCCGCCGTGCAGCGGTTCGTGACCGCTGCCGCCGCCGCTGACGATGCCGACCTTGCCCGAGACGGGGGCGTCCTTCCGCACGATGAAGATCGGGTCGTGCGAGACGGTGACGATGTCGCCGTGCGCCGCCTCGAAGCCGACGACGGACTCGTCGACCACGTTCTTCGGGTCGTTGATGAGCTTCTTCATTGAAAATCCCTTCGATCGGACGTTCGTCGCCCGCGACGGGAGCCGGAGCCCGGCCATCCAGGGCAAATCTACGCTGGCGGCCTCGGCTTTCGAAAGGGCGCGCCTGCGGACGACTCGGTATCCGAGGACGTATCCCTGGCAACTTCCTGGGGATATTGTGGGGCATGCCCGGTCACCACGGGGGCCGCGCTGGGCGGCCGAACAGTGCGAAGGAAGGTCATCGTGGACAATCTCGGTATCGATTTCGTCTCAGAGCTGGTGGGGACGGCTCTCTTAGTGCTCTTGGGTTGCGGCGTGGTCGCGAACGTGGCGCTCGTGCGCACCAAGGGCTTCAACGGCGGGTTCCTCATGGTCAACATCGGCTGGGGCCTCGCGGTCTTCGCCGGTGTGATCGTGTCGTACGCCTCGGGTGCCCACCTCAACCCGGCCGTCACCCTCGGGCTCGTCGCCAACGGAGCCAAGACCTTCGGGTCGGAGGCGACCGCGGTCGACGTGAACTTCTTGTCGGTGATCGCGTACATCGGGGCTCAGTTGATCGGTGCGATCATCGGTGCGGTGTTCGTGTGGCTGGCGTACAAGCAGCACTTCGACGAGGAGCCGGAGCCGGCGAACAAGCTCGGCGTGTTCTCGACCGGCCCGGCGATCCGGTCGTACGGCTGGAACCTGGTCACCGAGATCATCGGCACCTTCGTGCTGGTGTTCGTCGTGATCGGTTTCGGTGGCGGACGTCAGGGCGACGGCGGTCTCGCGGCTCTCGGGGCTCTGCCGGTGGCGCTTCTCGTGATCGGGATCGGCGCCTCGCTCGGTGGCCCGACCGGGTACGCGATCAACCCGGCCCGTGACCTCGGGCCCCGCATCGCTCACGCGATCCTGCCGATCAAGGGCAAGGGCACCTCGGACTGGTCCTACTCCTGGGTCCCGGTCGTCGGCCCGATCATCGGCGGCATCCTCGCCGGGTTCCTCGCGATCCCGCTGCTGCCGATCCTCACGTAGCACCCAGCGGGCCGGTCCACGATGACGTGGGCCGGCCCGCTCTCTCCGTGCGGCCGACCCGGCCGTCCACAACGACGCCGTCCACAACGAAGGAGTTCTCATGACGGACTACATCATCGCGATCGACCAGGGCACCACCAGCACCCGGGCGATCGTGTTCGACCACTCGGGATCGATCGTCTCCACCGGTCAGCTCGAGCACGACCAGATCTTTCCGAAGGCGGGCTGGGTCGAGCACGACCCGAAGCAGATCTGGGACAACACCCGTGAGGTCATCGGTCAGGCGCTGTCCAAGGCCAACATCACCCGGCACAACGTCAAGGCCGTCGGCATCACCAACCAGCGCGAGACCGCGGTGGTCTGGGACAAGACCACCGGCGAGCCGGTCTACAACGCCATCGTCTGGCAGGACACCCGCACCCAGGAGATCGTCGACCGCCTCGGCGGCGACGAGGGCCCCGAGCGCTTCAAGAGCATCGTCGGGCTGCCCCTGGCCACCTACTTCTCGGGCACCAAGATCGTCTGGATCCTCGAGAACGTCGAGGGCGCCCGCGAGAAGGCCGAGCGCGGCGACCTCCTGTTCGGCACCACCGACACCTGGGTGCTGTGGAACCTGACCGGCGGCGTCGACGGCGGCGTGCACGCGACCGACGTCACCAACGCCTCGCGCACCCTGTTCATGGACCTCGAGACGCTCCAGTGGCGCGACGACATCCTGGCCGAGTTCGGCGTGCCGAAGTCGATGATGCCCGAGATCCGCTCGTCCTCCGAGGTCTACGGAACCGTCCACACCTCCTCGCTCCTCCGCGAGGTGCCCGTGGCGGGCATCCTGGGCGACCAGCAGGCGGCGACCTTCGGCCAGGCGGCGTTCGACGCCGGCGAGTCGAAGAACACCTACGGCACCGGCAACTTCCTGATCTTCAACACCGGCACCGAGATCGTGCACTCGAAGAACGGGCTGCTCACGACGCTCGGCTACAAGCTCGGCGACGACGTGCCGCACTACGCACTCGAGGGGTCGATCGCGGTCACGGGCTCGCTGATCCAGTGGTTGCGCGACAACCTGGGCATCATCTCCTCGGCCCCCGAGGTCGAAACGCTCGCCGAGACGGTGGACGACAACGGCGGCGCGTACTTCGTGCCGGCCTTCTCGGGCCTGTTCGCGCCCTACTGGCGGTCGGATGCACGTGGTGCGCTGGTCGGCCTCACCCGGTACGTGAACAAGGGCCACATCGCCCGCGCGGCGCTGGAGGCCACGGCGTTCCAGACGAAGGAGGTGCTGGATGCGGTCAACGCCGACTCCGGCGTCGACCTCACCGAGCTCAAGGTCGACGGCGGCATGATCGCCAACAACCTGCTCATGCAGTTCCAGGCCGATATCCTCGGTGTGCCGGTCATCCGCCCGGTCGTCGCGGAGACCACGGCGCTCGGCGCCGCGTACGCCGCCGGCCTCGCCGTGGGCTACTGGGCCAACCTCGACGAGCTGCGGGCCAACTGGCAGGAGGACTCCCGCTGGGAGCCCGAGATGGACGACGCCGAGCGCCAGCGCCTCTACCGCAACTGGAAGAAGGCGGTCACGAAGACCCTCGACTGGGTCGACGCCGACACCCAGTAGTTCTGCGCCGGCTGTGCTAGCTGCCGGGATGCGCGTGCTTCGCGCGCGTATCCCGGGCTGCGCCGGTCCCTGCCCGGCGCAGCGCGACATGTTCGGGTGAGGTCGCTATCGCGGCCTCGCCCTCACCCTGGGTCATCGACAAAGGCCCGCAGCATTCCATTCCGCCCCGAAGATTTGGGACGGATATGAAAGCTGCGGGCCTTTGTCGATGACCCAGGGTGAGCGCGTCGCCGCGATGCACGACCGCAGGCCGCGCTTCGCGACGGCACGCGAACATGACGCCCGCGCCGGGCGGGGACCGGCGCGGCAATAAGCACATCATGTCGCCCGCGCCGCAGAGGCGGCGGCGCGGTTATGAACGACTAGCGGCGACCCAATCCTCGAGCTTCCGCTGCGCCGCCCCCGTGTCGATCGCCTCGGCCGCGATCGACATCTTCTCCGTCAGCCGCGGGATGATGCCGCGGTCGACCTGGGAGGGGTCGGAGGCGAGTTCGAAGGCCACGAGGCCCGCGGCCGCGTTCAGCAGCACCATGTCGCGGATCGGGCCCGACTCCCCCGCCATCACCCGACGCACGACGTCCGCGTTGAATGCCGCGTCGCCGCCCTTGAGGTCCTCCAGCGTCGACAGCGGGATGCCGAGGTCGCGCGGGTTGAGGTCGTGCTCCTTGACGGAGCCCCGCGACACCTCCCAGATGTGGCTGTGCCCGGTCGTCGTCAGCTCGTCGAGCCCGTCGTCGCCGCGGAACACCAGCGCCGTCGCGCCCCGTGTCTGGAAGACGCCCACGATGAGAGGCACCCTGTCCAGGTGCGCGACCCCGACCGCCGAGGCCTCGGCCCGCGCGGGGTTGCAGAGCGGCCCGAGGAAGTTGAACACCGTGGGCACGCCCAGCTCGGCACGCACGGCGGCCGCGTTCTTGAACCCGGGGTGGAACTTCGCGGCGAAGGCGAACGAGATCCCGGTCTCCAGCAGCACCTCGGCGACCCGCTCGGGAGAGAGCTCGAGGTCGATCCCGAGCTCGCGGAGCACGTCCGACGAGCCGGAGAGCGAACTGGCCGCCTTGTTCCCGTGCTTGAGCACCGGGACACCGGCCGCCGCCGCGACGATCGACGCCATCGTCGACACGTTCACGGTGCCGTGGCGGTCGCCTCCGGTACCGACGATGTCGAGCACGAAGGGGTCGACCGGCAGGGGCAGCGCGTGCTCCAGGATGGCGTCGCGGAAGCCCACGATCTCGCCGACGCTCTCGCCCTTGCCTCTCAGCGCGACCAGGAAACCTGCCAGCTGAGCCTCAGTCACCTCTCCTAGCATGACCTTGTTCATGGACCACGTCGCGTCCGAGATCGACAGATCCGATCCCGTCAGAAGATGAGCGATCATTCCGGGCCAGGACTGCGTTTCTGCCATACCAGCGATCCTACGGGCCGCCGCCGGGGCGGGACACGCCGATGCATCGGCTCCAGGCTGCCCAATTGCAAAACCGCGCCCGGAATTCGGACATAATGGAACAGTGACGAGCAGCTCATTGACCCATTCTCAGAGTGCCCCCATGGTCCAGCGCCCGAACATCGTGGCGGTCGGAACCATCGTGTGGCTCGGCAGCGAGGTCATGTTCTTCGCCGGCCTGTTCGCGATCTACTTCACCCTGCGGTCGACGAACCCCGCCGCCTGGGCCGAGCAGGCGAACACGCTCAACGTGCCGTTCGCGCTCGTGAACACGATCATCCTGGTCATCTCGTCGTTCTGGTGCCAGTTCGCGGTCTTCGCCGCCGAGCGCGGCCAGGTCAAGCGCACGGGCTGGAGCCCCTTCAAGTGGGGCATCACCGAGTGGCTGTTCCTCACCTACGCCTTCGGCGCGATCTTCGTCTCCGGCCAGGTGCTCGAGTACGCGACCCTCGTCTCCGAGGGCATCACGATCGACGGCAACGCCTACGGCTCGGCTTTCTACCTCACCACCGGTTTCCACGCCCTGCACGTGACCGGCGGCCTCATCGCGATGCTCCTCATGCTGGGACGCGTCTTCGCAGTCAAGAACTTCGGTCACAAGGAGGCGACGTCGATCATCGTCGTCTCGTACTACTGGCACTTCGTCGACGTGGTCTGGATCGGTCTGTTCCTCGTCATCTACGTGCTGAAGTAGCAGGCTCAGACACAGTCGATCCTCACCGAAGCCGCCCCGAAAAGAGAGTAGAGAGAATGGCCCGCAAGAGCAGGAAAGCCAACAGACGCCACCCCCTGGCTACTGTCGTGCTGATTGCTATCGGCCTCGTCGTCACGGGAGGCGGATACGCGGCCTTCAGCAGCACGACGACCGCATCCGCCGACACCAGCGCCTCGAGCCAGGAGACGATCGACGAGGGCCAGAAGCTCTTCGCCTCGAACTGCGCCACCTGCCACGGCATGAACCTCGAAGGCACGCCCGACGGGCCGAGCCTGATCGGCGTCGGAGCGGCGGCCGTCAACTTCCAGGTCGGCACCGGCCGCATGCCGATGGCGATGCAGGGCCCGCAGGCCATGCAGAAGCCCGTGCAGTTCACCGACGAGCAGACCGCGGCCCTCGCGGCCTACGTCGCCTCGATCTCCCCCGGCCCCGCCATCCCGGACGAGCGCTACCTCCAGGCCGACGGCGACGCGGCCAACGGCGGCGAGCTGTTCCGCATCAACTGCGCGATGTGCCACAACGTGGCCGGCGCCGGCGGCGCCCTGACCGAGGGCAAGTTCGCCCCCGAGCTCACCGGCGTGCTGTCGACCCACATCTACGAGGCCATGCTCACCGGCCCGCAGAACATGCCCGTCTTCAACGACGACAACCTCACGCCCGAAGACAAGCGCGACATCATCACGTACCTCAAGTACCTCGAGAACAACCCCTCCCCTGGTGGGTTCGAACTCGGATCGCTCGGCCCGGTGGCGGAGGGCCTGTTCGTCTGGATCTTCGGTCTGGGAGCCATCATCGCCCTGATGGTCTGGCTCACGGCCAAGTCGAACTAGTCCGCACCCGTCCGGGTGACAACGCCACAGCACATCACAGCAAAGCTCGAAAGGGATAACCAATGGCACATGACGAGGTGAGCGGCACCGATACAGCCGCTTCCGATTCGTCGGCCGTCGAGACGACCAGAGGCACCACGGCCGGCACCACGGTCATCGCCTCCGACGTCGTGAACCCGGGTGAGCCGCCCCACCGCAAGCGCGTCACCGATCTCGATCCGAAGGCCAACAAGAAGGCCCAGCGTTCGGTCTACACGCTGTTCTACCTCTCGATCGCCGGCAGCGTCTTCGCCGTCGCGGCCTACATGGCCTTCCCGATCGAAGACGGCGACCCGACCGCTCTGCGCCTGAACACGCTCTTCATCGGCATCGGCATCGCCCTGGCCCTGTTCGGCATCGGCCTCGCCGCCGTGCACTGGGGCAAGGCCCTGATGTACGACAAGGAGGGCATCGACGAGCGCCACCCCGTCCGGGGAACGGATGCGACCCGCGCCCGTGCCGTCGAGATCTTCGACCAGGCCGACAAGGAGTCCGGTTTCGGCCGGCGCACCCTCATCCGCAACAGCCTGATCGGCGCCCTCGTCGCCTTCCCGCTGCCCGGCCTGGTGCTGTTCCGCGGTCTCGGTCCTCAGAACGAAGACCCGGTGGAGCTGCTCAGCCACACCATGTGGCAGAAGGGGTCGCGCCTGACCCTCGACCCCACCGGCATCCCGGTGAAGGCCGCCGACATCACGATCGGATCGGTCTTCCACATCATCCCCGAGGGCCTCAACGAGCGCGAGGACAAGCTGGAGCAGAAGGCCAAGGCGGCCGTGCTGCTCATGCGCCTGAACCCCGACGACCTCAACATCAGCCCCGGCCGCGAGGGCTGGTCGTACGACGGGATCGTCGCCTACTCGAAGATCTGCACGCACGTCGGCTGCCCGGTGGCGCTGTACGAGCAGCAGACGCACCACCTGCTGTGCCCCTGCCACCAGTCGACCTTCGACGTGGTGAACGAGTGCGAGGTCATCTTCGGCCCCGCCAAGCGCCCACTGCCCCAGTTGCCGATCGAGGTCGACTCCGAGGGCTACCTCGTCGCGAAGAGCGACTTCAACGAGCCCGTCGGGCCGAGCTTCTGGGAGCGTCCATGACCAGCACGATCGAACGAGCGGATGCCCCCGAGGCTCCGGTCTCGAAGCCGGCAAAGGGTGGCGGCTTCACGGGTGCGGCCGCGAACTACATCGACGAGCGCACGAGCATCTCGGGCGTCGTCAAGGAGTTCGGCCGCAAGATCTTCCCCGACCACTGGTCGTTCATGCTCGGCGAGGTGGCGCTCTACAGCTTCGTCGTCATCATCCTCTCGGGAACGTTCCTGACGTTCTTCTTCCAGGCCTCCATGGTCGAGACGCACTACGACGGCTCGTTCGTGCCGCTCAAGGGTGTCGAGATGTCGGCGGCGATGAACTCGGCGCTGCACATCTCGTTCGACCTGCGCGGTGGGCTCCTGGTCCGTCAGATCCACCACTGGGCGGCGCTGCTGTTCATCGCGGCCATCGGTCTGCACATGCTCCGCGTGTTCTTCACCGGGGCGTTCCGCAAGCCGCGTGAGCTCAACTGGGTGATCGGCTTCCTGCTCTTCGTCCTGGCGATGGCCGAGGGCTTCACCGGCTACTCGCTCCCCGACGACCTGCTCTCGGGCAACGGCCTCCGGATCATCGACGGCCTGATCAAGGGCCTACCGTTCATCGGCACCTGGACCTCGTTCCTGCTGTTCGGCGGTGAGTTCCCCGGCACGGACATCGTCGGCCGGTTCTACACGCTGCACATCCTGTTGCTGCCGGCGATCCTGGTCGCGTTCCTCGCGCTCCACCTGGTCTTCGTGGTCGTGCACAAGCACACCCAGTTCGCAGGTCCCGGCCGCACCGAGAAGAACGTGATCGGCTACCCGATCCTCCCCGTGTACGCGGCGAAGGCCGGTGGATTCTTCTTCCTGGTCTTCGGTGTCATCGCGCTGATGGCGGCGTTCTTCACGATCAACCCGATCTGGAACTACGGCCCCTACGACCCCTCCCCGGTGTCGGCGGGTACGCAGCCCGACTGGTACATCGGCTTCGCCGACGGTGCTCTGCGACTGATCCCGCCGGGCCTGGAGTTCGTCTGGCTCGGGCACACCTGGTCGTTCAACATCATCATCCCGGTGATCGCCCTGGTCGCTCTGCTCGCTCTCGTGGCGATCTACCCGTTCGTCGAGAGCTGGGTGTCGGGCGACAAGCGCGAGCACCACATCCTCGACCGTCCGCGCAACGCGCCGACCCGCACCGCCATCGGCGCCGCCGGTGTCACGTTCTACGCGGGCCTCTGGGCGGCGGCATCCTCGGACCTGATGGCGACGCACTTCCAGCTGTCGATCGAGGGCGTGATCCACGTCATCCAGGCCTGGGTCGTGCTCGGCCCGTTCCTGGCGTACTTCGTCACCAAGCGCGTCTGCATCGCGCTGATGAAGAAGGACCGCGAGATCGTGCTCCACGGCTTCGAGTCCGGCCGCATCGTGCGTCTCCCCGGTGGCGAGTACATCGAGGTGCACGAGCAGGTCGACGACTACGAGCGCTGGAAGCTGGTCGACTACGAGGTCTACGAGCCGCTCATGCTGCGTCCGAACGCCAAGGGCAAGATCACGGGTGCGCAGCGCCTGCGTTCCTCGATGTCGAAGTGGTTCTTCGAGGACCGCATCGCTCCCGTTCGTACGAACGAGCTCGAGGCGGCTCACGACCACGGTCACGGCGGCACCCACGGCGAGATCGAAAAGGGCCCCGGCCTGGTCTGACCCGTCCGCTCCCCCGCCCTCCTCGAAGGCCCGGCCCACCCCGTGTGGTCCGGGCCTTCGTCGTCCCTCCCCCACTCGTCCAGACTTCACGATGACCGTCACCGACAGCATGGGCAAGACCGAGTCGAAGTCATGCCACGTCGATGTGGCCGGCGATTCCTGGACGACGGAACGGATCGGAGGGGCAGACCGCTACGAGACCTCGGTGCTCACTGCGAAGAAGGTCCAGCCCGCGAAAGCACCGATCGTCTACATCGCGAGCGGGGAGAACTTCGCAGACGCCCTCAGTGCATCCGCGATCGCCGCCCAGCGTGGTGCCCCGCTCATGCTGAGCATGTCCGCCACCGTTCCCCAGGTCGTCCTCCACGCCGTCTCGGCCTACGACCCCGGCGAGATCGTGGTCATCGGTGGCGAGATCACCCTCCAGCCGTCCGTGCTGCAGGCGCTGCAAGCCGCCGAGCCCGCCGCACGGATCACGCGAATCGGCGGGGTAGACCGCTACGCGGTCTCCCGTGCGCTGATCCAGGATCCGCGATTCGGCTCGCCCACGCCTTCCAGCGGTCTGTTCGTCGCGAGCGGCCAGGTGTTCCCCGACGCGTTGAGCGCAAGCCCGGCCGCCAGCACGCTTGCGACACCCGTCCTCCTGGTGAACGGCGGAGCCACAGGACTGACCGCAGACGAGAAGGCGCTGCTCACGGCCCGAGGAATCACCAAAGCGACTCTCTTCGGCGGCTCCGACACGCTCAGCACGGGCATCGAGAACGATCTTCGGATGACTGCGGGTACGGCGACCCGGGTGGAGGGTGTCAATCGTTACGTCGGTTCGGCGATGGTGGCCGGTGCCTTCTTCCCTGCGACACCGCCGAGCGACACCGTGTACCTCGCGACTGGAGCGACCTATCCCGATGCCCTGGCGGGCGGCGTGCTCGCGGGTCAGAAAAAGGCACCCATCCTGCTCGTCAGCAAGTCGTGCATGATGGCCGAAGTGGCTGCCCAGGTGCGGCGGTTGAACCCGGCCAGGATCGTGCTGCTCGGCGGGCCGTCGAGCCTCGACGACGCTCTCGGGAACCTTCCCGTCTGCCCGTAGCCCCGAGCGCATAACGAAGAAGGCCCGGCACCCTTTGGGTGGCCGGGCCTTTTCGGTGGTACGGGGGGGTCAGCGGGCGAAGTAGCCGCGGTAGTACTCGTAGGTCCAGCCGACGATGGCCACGAGGGTGAGGGCACCCGCGATGAAGCTGAGCCAGATGCCGACCGCGAGGCCGAGCATCAGTAGCGCACCACCACCCGCGAGGATGATGGGCCACCAGCTCCACGGGCTGTAGAAGCCCATCTCCGGGTCGCCGTCGTCGATGTTGGAGTCGAGGCGGTCCTCCGGCAGCTCGGCGCCCTGCGCCTTGTGCACGCGGCCGAGGTAGAACGCCAGGAACGCGGAGAGGATCGCCGCCAGCCCGATCGCGAGGGTTCCGACCCACTCGATCTGGCCGTCGAAGTAGATCAGCGACCAGATCGTGTAGGCCACGTCCGCGAGGAGCATGAACCCGAACAGGATCCAGAAGAGGTTGGTGTTCGCTCTCATCGGTTACTTCACCTTGTCCTGCGCGATGTCGTACGTGGGGGCATCCGGAGCATCCTTCGCCGGCCCCACGCCGACCGGGATGCCGGCCTCGGGGTGGTTCAGGTCGAAGGCCGGGGACTCCGAACGGATACGAGGGATCGACGTGAAGTTGTGCCGCGGCGGCGGGCACGAGGTCGCCCACTCGAGCGAACGGCCGTAGCCCCAGGGGTCGTTCACTGTGACCTTCGGCGCCGTGCGGGCCGTGATGTACACGTTCAGGAAGAACGGGATCATCGACGCGGCCAGGATGAAGGCACCGATCGTCGAGAGCTGGTTCATCCACTCGAAGCCGTCTTCGGGCTGGTACGTCGCGTAACGACGCGGCATCCCGATCACGCCCAGCCAGTGCTGGATGAGGAACGTGGTGTGGAAGCCGATGAACAGCAGCCAGAAGTGCCAGTGGCCGAGCCGCTCGTTGAGCATCTTGCCCGTCCACTTCGGCCACCAGAAGTAGAAGCCGGAGAACATGGCGAACACGACGGTGCCGAAGACCACGTAGTGGAAGTGGGCGACGACGAAGTACGTGTCGGAGACGTGGAAGTCGAGGGGCGGCGACGCCAGGATGACACCCGTCAGACCACCGAAGGTGAAGGTGATCAAAAAGCCGATCGCCCAGATCATGGGTGTCTCGAAGGTCACCGAACCGCGCCACATCGTGCCGACCCAGTTGAAGATCTTCACACCCGTCGGCACCGCGATCAGCATCGTCATCAGCGCGAAGAAGGGCAGCAGCACGGAGCCGGTGACGTACATGTGGTGCGCCCAGACGGTGACCGACAGGGCGGCGATCGAGATCGTCGCGTAGATCAGGGTCTTGTACCCGAAGATCGGCTTGCGGCTGAAGACCGGGAAGACCTCCGAGACGATGCCGAAGAACGGCAGCGCGATGATGTAGACCTCCGGATGCCCGAAGAACCAGAACAGGTGCTGCCAGAGCAGCACGCCACCGTTGGCCGCGTCGTAGACATGGGCTCCGAACACCCGGTCGGCGCCGAGCGCGAACAGGGCGGCGGCGAGGACCGGGAAGGCCATCAGCACGAGGATCGAGGTGACCAGGATGTTCCAGGTGAAGATCGGCATGCGGAACATGGTCATGCCCGGCGCACGCAGCGTGATGATCGTGGTGATGAAGTTCACCGCACCGAGGATCGTGCCGAAGCCGGACAGACCGAGACCGAAGACCCACAGGTTTCCGCCATCACCCGGTGTGAACGTCGTCGACGACAGCGGTGAATAGGCGAACCAGCCGAACGAGGCCGCACCCTGAGGGGTGAGGAAGCCGGAGACCGCGATCAGCGAACCGAACAGGAACAGCCAGAACGCGAAGGCGTTCAGACGCGGGAACGCGACGTCGGGCGCACCGATCTGCAGCGGCATGATCACGTTGGCGAAGCCCGCGAACAGCGGCGTCGCGAACATCAGCAGCATGATCGTGCCGTGCATCGTGAACAGCTGGTTGTACTGGTCTTTGGTCTGCAGCAGCTCGAGCCCGGGAGCAAAGAGCTGGGCACGGATGACCAGAGCCATCACGCCGCCGAGGCAGAAGAACAGGAATGAGGCGATCAGGTACATGTACCCGATCGTCTTGTGGTCGGTGGAGGTGATCCACCGCACCAGGATGTTGCCCTTGCGCCCCACCGTCTTCGACGGGGTGGGCTCGGGAAGCGCCGGGGACCCGGCCGAGGTGACATCCACTGTTGCGGTCATGTCGGGTTCCTACTCTCCCTCTGCGGGCGTGCCGATGCCCGGAAGGTTCTGGTTGCGGTTGTACTCGTCGCCGAGCTGGCCCTCGTTGCCCGAGTCCTTCAGCGTCTGGATGTAGTCGTCGTACTCCTGCTGCGAGACGACCTTCACGTTGAAGAGCATCATCGAGTGGTACTCACCGCACAGCTCGGCGCACTTGCCGCTGTAGGTGCCCTCGCGCTCGGGGGTGACGTACATGTAGTTCGTCTTGCCGGGCAGCATGTCCTTCTTGTACAGGAAGTCGATGACCCAGAAGGAGTGGATGACGTCGCGCGACTGCAGCTCGATCTCGACGGTCTTGCCGACGGGCAGGTAGAGCACCGGCAGCTCGGACTCGACGAGGTTGCCGTTCGGGTCGGCCGGGTCGTCCTGACCCTGCACGCCGGCGTAGTAGACGTTCTCGTCGACGTAGTTGAAGTCCCACGCCCACTGCTTGCCGTAGACCTGGATCTTGACGTCGGGGTCGGCGTAGGGCTGCTCGATGGCCTGCTGGTCCTTCGCCGTGAAGGCGAAGAAGCCGAGCACCAGGATCAGCGGCACGATCGTGTAGAAGATCTCGATCGGCATGTTGTAGCGCAGCTGAGCGGGGAGACCGGTCTGGCCCTTGCGGCGGCGGTAGACGACGATCGCCCAGATCGTGAGACCCCAGGTGATGATGCCGACGATCAGCAGCACGATCCACGACGTGACCCACAGGCCGATCACCCGGTCGACGTTGTTCGTCGTGCCGGGCTCTGTCGGGAGCCAGCCCTGGAGCTGTGCCTGCGTGCATCCCGCGAGGACGACGGACATTGCGGCCGCGATAGGGATCGCGGCCCATCGGAGACGTCGGTTAGAGCGCACCAGTGACCTTTCGGGAAGCTACACCTCAGTGTATTTGACCTCCTCCTAGCCTACTGTGTCGATTTCCCCGGCGCTGCCACAGGGAGGTCGGATAGCGGTGTGTCCGGGGCCCGATCACGGCGTGTCGGCGATGGATCCGGGCACGAAAAAAGGGCCGCCCCCGAAGGAACGGCCCCTGGATCGTGACGGATCACGACCTGGTATCAGTGGAAGGAGTCTCCACAGGCACAGCTGCCCGACGCGTTCGGGTTGTCGATCGTGAAGCCCTGCTTCTGGATCGTGTCCTCGAAGTCGATCGTGGCGCCCTCGAGGTACGGGACGCTCATCTTGTCGACGACGACCTCGACGCCGTCGAAGTCGACCACGCCGTCGCCGTCGAGCATCCGCTCGTCGAAGTAGAGCTGGTAGATCAGCCCCGAGCATCCGCCGGGCTGGACGGCGACGCGCAGACGCAGGTCGTCGCGGCCCTCCTGCTCGAGCAGGCTCTTCACCTTGCTGCCCGCGGCCGGCGTGATCCCGACCTTGTGCGCGGGGGCCTCGACGGCCTGGGCGTCGACGCCCGCGGTGAGGATGGTGTCAGTCATGTTCACTCCATTCGCTCGAACAGGATCGAGGATCGTAAGGATGACGGCAGTCTAACTCCGGAAACCGGCAAGTCGGCTCAGGAATTCCCTGTTCTGGTTTTCCGCGCCGCCGCTCCTGCGGCGCGGGCGACATGTTCGCGTGTCGTCGTGAGGCGCGGCCTGCGGTCGCACCTCCCGGCGACGCGCTCACGCTGGGTCGTCGGGTACGGCCCGTTGCGTCCGACGCTCGTCAGGAGGCTCGCCCATTCAGGCGGAGGAGGAGGAGGGCCTCCGCCGTGATCGCGCGCTTGAAGACGCCGAGGTGCAGCGACTCGTTGGGGCTGTGGGCCCGGGTGTGCGGGTCCTCCACCCCCGTCACCAGGATCTGCGCCTCGGGGAAGACCCGCACGAGGTCGGCGATGAACGGGATCGACCCGCCGATGCCGGCCTCGACCGGCTCGGCGCCCCACGCGTCGCGCATCGCATCCTTCGCCGCGGTCACGGCCCAGCCGCTGGTGTCGACCAGGAACGGGCTGCCGGTGTCGACCTCGCTGATGTCGACTTCGGCACCGAAGGGGGCGTGCGCCCGCACGTGCGCCTCGAGCGCCTCGAAGGCCTCCTGCGCGTCCTGGCCCGGGGCGATCCGGGCGCTGACCCGCACCGAGACGCTCGGGATGAGGGTGTTCGAGGCATTGGCCACGGTCGTCGCGTCGATGCCGGTGACCGTCACGGTGGGCTTCGACCACAGACGCGACAGGATCGAGCCCTCCCCGATCGGCTGCACGCCGTCGAGCAGGCCCGCCTCGGAGCGGAGCGTCTCCTCCGTGTACTCGGGCGCCTGGATCTCGCGACCGGTCAGGCCCTCGACCGCGACCGAGCCGTTCTCGTCGTGGAAGCTCGCGAGGAGGCGGAACGCGGCGAGCATCGCATCCGGCACCGCTCCGCCGAACATGCCGGAGTGCGAGGCGTGCGCGAGCGTCGAGACGGTGAGCTTGAAGGTGACATTGCCGCGGAGGCTGATGGTGAGCGAGGGGGTCTCGGTGTCCCAGTTGTCCGAGTCGGCCACGACGATGACGTCGGCGGCCAGTCGGTCGCGATTGGCCTCGAGGAAGGCGCCGAACGAGCGGGAGCCGAACTCCTCCTCGCCCTCGATGAAGAGCACGAGCCCGAGGTCGAGGTCGTCGCCCACCGTGGCGGTCAGGGCACGGACCGCCGCGAGGTGCGACTCCACCCCGGCCTTGTCGTCGGCCGCCCCGCGACCGTACAGGCGGTCGCCGCGCACGGTCGGCTCGAAGGGCAGCGACTCCCAGGCGGCGTCGTCTCCGGGCGGCTGCACGTCGTGGTGCGCATAGAGCAGCACCGTCGGCCGGCCGTTGCGGGCCGCCCGGGTGGCGAGCACGGCGGGCTGGCCGAGCTCGCCCGAGGGGGTCGGGGCCTGCAGGATGTCGACCGATTCGAAGACCCCGGTCGCCCGGGCGAGCTCGGCGACCTTCTCGGCGCTGGCGGCCACGTGCGCCGGGTCGAACGCCGCCCACGAGACCGAGGGGATGCGGACGAGGTCGCTGAGCTCGGCGATGCTCGTCGGCAGTGCGGCCTCGATGGCGGAGACCAGCGCCGCCTCCGGGGCGGTGAGCGCTGTGGAAGGATCCGGCGTTGTTCCCTGCGCTGTCGTTCCCTGCGCTGTTGTTCTCTGGGCGAACGAGGAGTCTGAGCTGTCGGTCATGCAGGTAATCTTAAGAGACCGACGAACGAGGACACCGTGGCGAAGAAATCCAGCAGCATCGAAGAGACGATCGAGGCACCGGTCGAGCCGACCGTGGGCAAGGGTCACGCGACCCCCACCCGCAAGGAGCGCGAGGCTGCCAACAAGCGCCCGCTGGTGCCCGGTGACCGCAAGGAAGCGACGAAGGATGCACGCCGCCGCAACCAGGAGCTGCGCGACAAGGCGCGGGTCGGCATGGCGAACGGCGACGAGAAGTACCTGCCCGCCCGTGACAAGGGTGTGCAGAAGCGCTACGTGCGCGACTACGTCGACGCCCGGTTCAACGTCGGCGAGTTCCTGATCCCCGCGATGTTCATCGTGATCCTGCTCACGCTGGTGCCCGCGCCCGACGTGCAGGCCGCCGTGATGCTGGGCCTCTACGCCTTCGTCGTCATCGTGATCGCCGACAGCCTGTGGATGGGCTTCCGCCTCACCAAGAAGCTGCGCGAGAAGTTCGGCGCCGACAAGGTCGAGCGGGTGCGCTGGTACGCCACGATGCGCGCTCTGCAGTTCCGTCGGCTGCGCCTGCCGAAGCCGCAGGTCAAGCGCGGTCAGTACCCGAGCTGAGCTTCGGACGCCGGCGGCTTCGGGCCGAACGCCGGCGATCGGGCTGAGCCTCAGGCGCCCGCACGCCTGGTCCGGCGCAGTCGCGCCAGGCCGATGTTGATTCTGCGCGCCCAGAACGGCCCCCGGTAGAGGAAGGCCGTGTAGCCCTGCACGAGCGTCGCCCCCGCGGCGAGCCGCTGATCGACGTCGTAGGCGGTGTCGACGCCGCCGACCGAGATGACGCAGAGCTCGGGCGGCACCACGGCACGGATGAGCTTCAGCACCTCGAGCGACCGCGCGGCGAGCGGGGCGCCCGAGAGCCCTCCGGCACCCGCCGCCTCGACCGTGGCGGGGTCGGTCCGCAGGTTCTCGCGGGAGATCGTGGTGTTGGTGGCGATGATGCCGTCCAGCCCCAGCTCGACCGCGAGCTCGGCGATCCGGCCCACCTCCTCGTCGGTGAGGTCGGGGGCGATCTTGACCAGGAGGGGCGTGCGGCCGGCCTCGGCCTTGACGGCGGTGAGCAGAGGGGCCAGCCGGTCGAGCTCCTGCAGCCCGCGGAGGCCGGGCGTGTTGGGCGAGCTGACGTTGACCACGAGGTAGTCGGCCATGGGGGCGAGGGCGCGGGCGCTCTGCAGGTAGTCGCCGACCGCATCCTCGACATCCACGACCCGGCTCTTGCCGATGTTGACGCCGATGACGGGCCGGGGATGCGCGGTCGAGCGCACCCGAGCCAGGCGAAGGGAGGCGGCGGCGGCCCCTGCGTTGTTGAAGCCCATTCGGTTGACAACGGCGCGGTCGGGGATCAGCCGGAACAGGCGTGGCCGCGGGTTGCCGGGCTGTGCGCGGGCCGTGATCGTGCCGACCTCGACGTGCCCGAACCCGAGGGCGCCGAAGCCGCGGATGCCCTTGGCGTCTTTGTCGAAACCGGCGGCGAGCCCGAACGGGGTCGGGAAGGTGAGGCCCAGCGCCTCGACCGAGAGGTCGGTGTCGCGCGGCAGGGTGAACCGGGCCAAGAGCGCCTCGAGACCGAGCTTCGGGATGGCGCTGATCACTCCGAACGCGAGATGGTGGGCGCGCTCCGGATCCATGCGCGAGAGCACGTGCCGGAACAGCAGGTCGTACACGTCGGCCCTCGGCTACTCGGCCGCGTCGCGGACGGTCGCGGATCCCCCGGCGGCCGACTGCTCGTGCTCGACCCGAAGCAGCGTAATCGCGGCCTCGAAGTCGTCGAGGGAGTCGAAGCCCTGGTAGACGCTGGCGAAGCGGAGGTAGGCCACCTCGTCGAGCTCGCGGAGCGGCTGGAGGATGGCCAGGCCGATGTCGTTGGCCTCGATCTGCGCGGCGCCGGAGAGGCGCACGGTCTCTTCGACGCGCTGGGCGAGCACCGCCAGGTCGCTGTCGGTGACCGGCCGGCCCTGGCAGGCCTTGCGCACGCCGCTGACGATCTTCTCGCGGCTGAACGGCTCGACGACACCGGAGCGCTTGATCACGTTCAGGCTCGCGGTCTCGGTCGTGCTGAAGCGCCGACCGCAGTCCGGGCACTGGCGACGGCGGCGGATGGCCAGGCCGTCGTCGGTCGTGCGGGAGTCGACGACGCGGGAGTCGGGGTAGCGGCAGTAAGGGCAGAACATGGCCCCTCAATCGTACCGGCTCCGCCGACGCTCGCGGCTCTCCCCCGGGGTCAGGGGGTGAAGCGGGCGGTGACCGCGTCGCCGTGCGCCGGGAGGTTCTCGGCGGTCGAGAGGGCCACGATCCGCGCCGCCACCGTCTGCAGCGCCTCGCGGTCGTAGCGCACGACCTGCTGCGGCCGCAGGAAGGTGTAGGCGCCGAGGCCCGACGAGAAGCGCGACTGCCCCCCGGTGGGCAGCACGTGGTTCGACCCGGCGAGGTAGTCGCCGAGGCTGACCGGCGAGTACGCGCCGAGGAAGACCGCGCCGGCGTTGTGGATGAGGGCGAGCGTCGCATCCGGATCGGCCGTCTGCAGCTCGAGGTGCTCGGGCCCGTAGACGTTGCTGACCGCGGCGGCCTGCTCGATCGAGTCGACCAGCACGATGGCCGACTGGGGGCCGTCGAGCGCGACGGCGACCCGGGCGGCGTGGGTGGTGGAGGCGGCGACGCGGGACAGCGCGTCGACGACGGCCGCGGCGAGCTCGGGCGAGTCGGTGACGAGCACGGCCGCGGCGAGCTCGTCGTGCTCGGCCTGGCTGACCAGGTCGGCGGCGACGAACTCCGGGTCGGCGCTGCCGTCGGCGATGATCAGGATCTCGGTGGGCCCGGCCTCCGAGTCGATGCCGACGACCCCGCGGACGATCCGCTTCGCGGCGGCCACGAAGACGTTGCCCGGCCCGGTGATCACCTCGACCGGGTCGAGCCCGATCTCCTCGACCCCGTAGGCGAGGGCACCCACGGCCCCCGCTCCCCCGACGGCGTACACCTCGTCGACGCCGAGGAGCCCGGCGGCACCGAGGATCGTGGGGTGGATCGACCCGCCGAACTCCTTCTGGGGCGGCGACGCGATGGCGATCGAGCCGACCCCGGCCAGCTGGGCCGGCACCACGTTCATCACGACGCTCGACGGGTAGACCGCCTTGCCGCCGGGCACGTAGAGCCCGACGCGTTCGACGGGGTGCCAGCGCTGCTCGACGACGGCGCCGTCGTCCAGGGTCGTCACCCGCGCATCCGGGATCTGGGCGGCGGTCGCGAGACGCACCCGCGTGATCGCCTCCTCGAGCGCGTCGCGCACGGCCGGGTCGAGCCCGTCGACCGCGGCGTCGATCTCGGCCTGCGGAACCCGCACGTGCTCGGGCACGACCCCGTCGAAGCGCAAGGCCTGGTCGCGGAGCGCGACGAGGCCGTCCTCCCGCACGGCCTCGACCAGGGCGAGGGCGGCCTCGGAGGCGACCGTCACGTCGGTGTCGGCGCGCGGCACGAGGCTCACGAGTTCGGCTCGGGTGGGGGTCTGACCGCGGAGGTCGATGGTCTTGATCATGGCGTTCCCAGCCTAGCGAGCGGCGGACTCGGCCACGGCGCGGTAGCCGCGGTCGGGCCCGGGTTCGGTCTCGAGGCCGGCCGCGATCGCGCCGAGCTGTGCGCGGCCGGCGAAGGCCGGGTCGAGCAGCCGGCCGAGCGCGGTCGTCGCCGCATCCACCGTCAGCGCGTTCGGGTCGAGCGCGACGCCGAGACCGGCTCGCTCGAGGGCCGCGGCACCGGCGAACTGGTCGGTCGAGAACGGGAGGACGAGGGTGGGCACGGCGAAGGTCACGGCCTCCGTCACGCTGTTGTTGCCGCCGTGGGTGACGGCGGCGGCCGCCTGCCGGAGCAGGGAGACCTGCGGCAGGTACTCGCGCACCAGCCAGGTCGAGGGCAGCTCGCCCAGCCGGGCCGGATCGCCCGAGCCGGTCGCGATCGCGGCGCGTACCCTGGTGACCGGGCCGGTACCACTGCCGGGGTCGGATCCGGTTCCGGCGCCATCCCCGCCACCCGCCAGCCGGCGCAGCGCCTCGGCCACGACGGCCAGCACGTCGTCGCGCACCGAGAGGAAGCTGCCGAAGCTGACGTAGACCACCGGGTCGTCCGACTCCGCCAGCCAGCGCTCGACCTCGGGATCCCCCGAGTCGTCGCGCGGCATCGAACCGAGGTGCCGATGCGGAGGCAGGCCGGCGTCGCGGGCCGGGTCGGCGAGCTCGGCCGGGTAGTTGAACAGAAGCAGGTCGCCGGTCTCCGAGAAGGCCGAGGGCGAGGGCTGCGCGGCCGGGTCCAGCTGCGCGAGCGCGGCGTTCCACTCGGCCGTGAAGGAGACGCTCACCCGTTCGCAGAGCTCGCGGAGCCGGGAGAGCTCGTCGGCATCCGGCTCGAAGGCCGCCGGCCACGCGGCCGGGTATCCGTAGAGCTCGTCGCCCGTGGGAAGGGCGGAGGGGTGACCGAGCACCACGTCGACGTACGGGATGCCCGCGGCCGCGAGGCCCAGGCGCGCACTGAAGGCGAGATGGTCGACCAGCACGGTGTCAGGCCGCACGGCCTCGACCACCGCGACCGTGGCCCTCGCCTTCTCGACCGGCTGCCACATCAGGTCGGTGAGCCGCTCCTCGGCCTGGTACCGCAGGGTCGGCAGCATGCCGAGCCGCGTCGCCGCGAAGAAGCCGCGGAGCGAGGTGTCCTCCTCCTCCGGCTGCTCGTCGGCCCGGATCACGCCGGGGTTCGAGCCCCGGCCGAGCTGGAGCGGGATGCGCTCGAAGCCGAGGCGGCGCACGATCGAGTCGGTCGCGTCGCCGGTGGCGACCACGACCCGCTCGCCCCGCGCGTGCCAGGCCCCCGCGAGGGTGACCAGGGGTAGGAGGTGGGAGGCGTAGTCGGGGCTGATGACGAGGACGGTCACGACTGCGGCACCGGCCACGCGAGGTCGCTGTTCTCGCGCCGGACCTGCTCGTAGACGCCGTCGAGCGCCGTGGCCATCGCCTGGATGGTGAAGCTCGACTCGACCACCGCGCGTGAGCGCCGGGCGCGGTCGTCGGTGGTCTCGGCCGCCGCCCGCACCGAGGCGCGGTCGATGGCATCCGTCAGGGCCGCCGGATCCCAGGTCTGGGTGAGGAACCCGGTCACGCCGTCCTCGACGTAGGTCGCGGGGCCGCCGCCGTCGGGCGCGACCACGAGCAGCCCGGTCGCCATCGCTTCGAGCAGCGCGATGCCGAACTCCTCCTTGAGGCTGCCGCAGACGTAGACGCCCCGGCCGGCGCTGAGGCCCGGCAGCCCGGTGCGGGCGGCCGCCATCCAGCGGGCCACCGTGTCGTTCGGCCGGTGTCCGGGCAGCAGCAGGCCGCGTCGGGCGCGCTCGCCGACCGGCACGACCGCCTCGATCGCGTCGAGCTGCTCGCGCTCGGCCACGGAGGGTTCGAGCAGGTTCCCTCCGATCAGCAGCAGGTTCGCGCGGTCGGCGGCCGCACTGCCCTGCCAGGCCGCGACGATCGCCGCCATCCCCTTCACCTGGTGGAACCGGCCGACGCTGACCAGCAGCGGCAGGCCGCGGCGCTCGGCCGGGAGGGTCTCGACCAGGGCACGCAGCTCGGCGAGCTCGGGGCCGGCCGGGCCGCCCTCGTGGTGCGCGCGGGCCTCGTCGACGGCGAGGTCGACGACCCGGAGGTCGATCCCCTCCGGCACGATGGTGTGGCGCTCGGGATGCGAGTCGATGTCGATGCCGACGAGCGTGCGCATGTCGCGACGCAGCTCGGGGCGCGGGAAGAGCACCGTGTGGTTCGCGTTCGAGGCGAGCCGCTGCACCAGCCGGGCCCGGAACCAGAAGTGCTCGCGCTCGTCGGCCGCGCCGAAGTTCGTGCGGGTCAGGGTGCCGGCCGAGTCCATCGACTGGATGACCGCGTGCGGGTCGGGTGCCACCGTGAAGACGACGGGGATGTCGAGCTCGCGGGCGACGTCCGAGGCGGCCAGGCTGCCGACCTCCGCCATCCGCAGGTGCAGCACGTCGACGGTGCCGGCGGCGCGCAGGATGCGTCGGATGCCGCGACGGGCCGCCACCCGCTGCGGCCACGCGGTCGCACTGCTGGCCGTCGGCGTGAGAAGCGGGATGCGGCCGTAGCGGTGACCGGACTCGTGCGCGGCGATGTCGGCGACGCTCTCGATCGCATCCGGGACCGTGCCGCGCGACATCGTGAGCACGCGACCGACCGGGGATCCGGGGCGATCGCCGACGAGGGCGTCGCCGAGCCGCACCAACAGGGTCGCGACTCCCCCGTTGTCGCCGCTGCCCGCCGCGCTGAGCGCGGCATCCACGTCGGCGTGCAGGAACAGCTGGGCCACGGTGAGCGGACCACCGGTGCTGCGGGTGGAGACGACACCCCCGGCCAGGTCGATCAGGCCCAGGCGCGCGACGTCGGCGAGCGGCCCGTCCTCCCCCCGGGCGAGGTCGTCGAGGAGGGCCGCCGCACGGCTGTCGCCGCGGTGCTGGCCGAGACCGGCGATCGCGGCGGTGCGGACCAGCGGGTGCTCCCCCGCATCCGACGCGGCCTGGATCAGCCGGCGCGCCGGGCCCTCGCCGCGGATGAGGCCCAGCGTCTCGACCAGGCGGTACCGGGCGCCCGGCTCGTGGATGCCGAGGAGCGCCCCCTCGAGACCGACCGCGACGTGGTCGGGCGCGGTCTGCGCCCACTGCTCCAGGGAGCGCTGGGCGATCATGCCGCCGAAGCCGCCCTCGACCACCATGCCGATCAGCCGGCCGACGCCGTCGAGGTACGGGATGCGCGCGCCGAGCACCCAGGCGGCGTGCTCGCGGAGGAAGCCGCGCTCCTCGGAGAGCAGCCCGGTGAGCACGTGGTTCGCTTCGTCGTCGACGATCTGGCCGAAGGCGTGCACGGCGGCGACCGCCGCCACGTCGTCTGCGCTGTCCAGCGCTCCGGTGAGGATGCGGAGGGTGCGCAGCCCCGGCTCCCGGCTTGCCTCGAAGGCGAGGTCGTCGGCGCGGCGCATGGCCTCGACGATCCGGTCGGCCTCGAGCACGCCGTCGAGTGATGTCTGAATGCCCACTGCTCGCCCTACTGCTGGAATCCTCCCGCGGCCGTATCCGGTCGCGCTTGTCAACCATAACCCTAGATTGTCTAGCCATAAAGCTTCCTAACAGCCCCCGAACGGTGAGCGAAACCTCAGCCGGCGGCGCCCGGGCGGTCGAGCCACTCGACGAGCAGAGCGCGCTCGACCGGGCTGAGGAACGGCAGGTCGGCCGCGTGCGCGCGGAGCGCCACGACGGCCGCCGTGCGGGAGTCGGGTCCGGTCGCCGGAGGTCGAGCGGCGTCGGAATCGGCGCCCGGATCGGGCTCGAGCCGGGACGCGCCGCTCTCCGGTTCGAGGAGGATGCGACCGAGCACCGCCTCGAGCAGGTCGTCGAACAGCCCGGCCTGGCGCAGCTCGGGCGGGAGGGCGAGCGTGGTCTGCACCGCTCCGAGTCCGGCGGCGTGCATGATCGCCACGGCGCGCTCCTCGGTGACCCGCAGCAGCCCGCTCCGGGCCACCCGGTTCATCCGCGCCGCGAGCACCCGGAGGCCCGCTGCCGCCGCGTCGGAGCGCGCGGCCCGATCGGGGTCGCTCATCAGCCGGAACAGGGCCGGGTTCGCGAGCCCGAACTCGATCTGGTCCTGCCAGCCGCGCCGCAGGTCGTCGATCGGATCCGCTCCCGCCGCCGCGGCCTCGTCGACCCGGTCGCGCTTGGCGGCGACGTGCGTCGCCATCGCGTCCTCCGCGACCGCCTCCAGCAGGCCGTCCTTGTCGCCGAACAGCCGGTAGATCGTCGGCGCCTGCACTCCCGCGCGCGACGCCACCGCGCGGGTGGTGACCGCGGCCGCCCCGCCCTCGCGGAGCAGCTCGGCTGCGGCGCGGATGATGCGGGGGCGGGAACCGTCGACCGTCCGGTCGGCCTCGAGCAGATCTGCTGTCATGTTTCCGATGATAACGCATAGTCGCTATCGCTGGAATATCAGTGCTACCGTTACAGCGATTCCACCGCTAACGAATGGAGCGATCATGATCGTCATCACCGGAGCCACCGGCGCCCTCAACGGAGGAACCCTCCGCCATCTGGTCGCGACCGTGCCCCCGAGCGGCATCGCCGCGGTCGTGCGCGACCCGTCGAAGGCGGGCGAGCTCGCCGCCCTCGGGGTCGAGATCCGCCGCGGGGACTACGCGCGGCCCGAGACCCTCGTCCCCGCCTTCGCCGGCGGCGATCAGCTGCTGCTGGTCTCGTCGAACGACCAGGGTGCGGATGCGGTCGCCCTCCACCGCGCCGCGATCGAGGCCGCGGTCGCCGCCGGGGTCGGTCGCATCCTGTACACCAGCCATCAAGGCGCCGCCGCGGACAGCCCGTTCGCCCCGGCGCGGGACCACGCGGCGACCGAGGAGCTGTTGGCCGCCTCGGGCCTGCCGTGGACCGCGCTCCGCAACGGCTTCTACGCGCACACGCTCGGCTGGGTGACGGCTTCGTGGCGGCAGACCGGCGCGATCACCGTGCCCGCGAACGGCCCGATCTCGTGGACCTCGCGGGAGGATGCGGCCGAGGCCGCCGCCGTCGTCCTGCTGAGCGACGGGCGCTACGACGGGCCGGTGACCCTCACCGCACCGGATGCGCCCGACTTCGGCGAGATCGCCCGGATCGCGAGCGCGCTCGGGGATCGCCCGGTCGAGTTGATCGAGCTCGACCCCGAGGAGTGGGTGGCGGGACAGGTCGCCGCCGGGACGCCCGAGGGGGCCGCCCGGTTCCTGCTCGGCATGTACCTGGCCGCGTCGGAGGGGTTCTTCGCCGGCACCGACCCGCTGCTCACCGACCTGCTGGGTCGCGAGCCCGCCTCCGCGCGCGACGCGCTCGTCGTGGCCGAGGGGCGTTAGCGAGGAGGCTGCGGCACGCACAATATTCGTGGGCCGCAGCCACCTCCGCCGGCGGTCAGACCAGGCAGTTCGGGCCGAGCAGCGACTTGAGCTCGCCGTAGAGGTCGGCGGTGACGTTGACGCCGTACGGCACCTCGAACACCCGCACGTTGTCGCTCTTCACCAGCCGCAACCGCACCTCGGTGTCGCCGGAGTGCCTAATCAGCACGTCGTTCAGGGCCTGCACCGTGTCGGTCGTCGCCTTGTACTCGGCCAGCGAGATCTGCAGCGGGCCGGAGGTGCCGACCTGCCCGAGATCGGGCTGGAACAGGCTGAACGCGTGCAGGTTCATCCCGTCGTCGCGCAGCGAGACCCGCCCGCGCACGACGACGATGGCGTCGTTCGTGAGCGCCGGCCCGAACTCCTGGTAGGTCTTGCCCATGAACATCGCGGTGATCTCGCCGCCGAAGTCCTCGACCGTGATCATGCCGTACTGGTTGCCCGAGTTCTTCGCGGTGCGGTGCTGCACGCTCGTGATCAGCCCGGCGACCGTGACCTGGTCGCCGTCCTGCGTGTGCTCGCTCTCCAGCAGATCCAGGATGCTCGTGGACGCAACCTTGGCCAGCGGGATCTCGAGCCCCGCCAGCGGGTGGTCGGAGACGTAGAGCCCGAGCATGTCGCGCTCGAAGGCGAGCTTGTCGCGCTTGGCCCACTCGGGGCGCACCGGGATGTCGTGCACCTCCTCGGGCGCATCCCACAGCGAGTCGAAGTCGAAGCCGACCTGGCCGTTGGCCTCGTTGCGCTTCTCGGAGACCGCGTTGTCGATCATCGCCTCGTGCACCTCGATCAGCGCCCGCCGGGTCGAGCCCAGCGAGTCGAAGGCGCCCGCCTTGATCAGCGACTCGATCGTGCGCTTGTTCGTGGCCCCGAGCGGGATCTTCTTCAGGAAGTCGCCGAAGGAGGTGAACGCGCCCTTCTCCTCCCGGGCGGTCTTGATCAGCTCGACCACGTTCATCCCGACGTTGCGGACCGCCCCCATGCCGAAGCGGATGTCGGTGCCGACGGCGGTGAAGAAGCCGATCGACTCGTTCACGTCGGGCGGCAGCACCTTGATGCCCATGCGACGGCACTCGCTGAGGTACATCGCCATCTTGTCCTTCGAGTCGCCGACGCTCGTCAGCAGCGCCGCCATGTACTCGGCCGGGTAGTGCGTCTTGAGGTAGGCGGTCCAGTACGAGACCACGCCGTAGGCCGCGGAGTGCGCCTTGTTGAAGGCGTAGTCGGAGAAGGGCAGCAGGATGTCCCAGAGCGTCTTGACCGCGGCCTCGGAGTAGCCGTTGTCGTGCATGCCCTTGGAGAAGCCCTCGTACTGCTTGTCGAGCTCGGACTTCTTCTTCTTGCCCATCGCGCGGCGGAGCAGGTCGGCCTGCGCGAGCGTGAAGCCGGCGAGCTTCTGCGCGATCGACATCACCTGCTCCTGGTAGACGATCAGGCCGTAGGTGCCGCCGAGTACCTCGCGCAGCGGCTCCTCCAGCTCGGGGTGGATCGGGGTGATCGGCTGGATGCCGTTCTTGCGGAGGGCGTAGTTCGTGTGCGAGTCGGCACCCATCGGACCCGGCCGGTACAGCGCGAGCACGGCCGAGATGTCTTCGAAGTTGTCGGGCTTCATCAGGCGGAGGAGCCCGCGCATGGGCCCGCCGTCGAGCTGGAACACGCCGAGGGTGTCGCCCCGGGCGAGCAGGTCGTACGAGGGCTTGTCGTCGAGCGCCAGGTCTTCGAGCACCAGGTCTTCGCCGCGGTTGGCCCGGATGTTGTCGAGCGCGTCGTCGATGATCGTCAGGTTGCGCAGACCCAGGAAGTCCATCTTGATCAACCCGAGCGACTCGGCCGCCGGGTAGTCGAACTGGGTGACGATCTGGCCGTCCTGCTCCCGCTTCATGATCGGGATGATGTCGATCAGCGGGTCGCTGGACATGATGACGCCCGCCGCGTGCACGCCCCACTGACGCTTGAGGTTCTCGATGCCGAGGGCCGTGTCGAAGACGGTGCGCGCCTCCGGGTCGGTCTCGATCACGGTGCGGATGTCGACGGCCTCTTTGTAGCGCGGGTGCGCCTTGTCGAAGATGCCGGAGAGCGGGATGTCCTTGCCCATGATGGGCGGCGGCATCGCCTTGGTGAGCTTCTCGCCCATGCTGAACGGGAAGCCCAGCACGCGACCGGAGTCTTTCAAGGCCTGCTTCGCCTTGATCGTGCCGTAGGTGACGATCTGCGCGACCCGCTCGCTGCCGTACTTCTCGGTCACGTACTTGATGACCTCGCCGCGGCGACGGTCGTCGAAGTCGACGTCGAAGTCGGGCATGCTGACGCGGTCGGGGTTGAGGAACCGCTCGAAGATCAGGCCGTGCACCAGCGGGTCGAGGTCGGTGATCTTCATGGCGTAGGCCGCCATGGACCCTGCGCCGGAACCACGGCCCGGCCCGACCCGGATGCCGTTGCGCTTGGACCAGTTGATGAAGTCGGCGACGACCAGGAAGTAACCGGGGAAGCCCATCCCCTTGATCACGCCGACCTCGTAGTCGGCGCGCTCGCGCACCTCGCGGGAGATGCCGTCGGGGTAGCGCTCGGCGAGCCCGGCCTCGACCTCCTTCTCGAACCAGGTCGCCTCGGTCTCGCCCTCGGGCACCGGGTAGCGCGGCATGTAGTTGGCGCTGGTGTCGAAGGCGACCTCGCAGCGCTCGGCGATCAGCAGCGTGTTGTCGCAGGCCTCCGGGTAGTCGCGGAAGATCTGGCGCATCTCGGCGGCCGACTTCAAGTAGAACTCGTCGGCGTCGAACTTGAACCGGTTGGGGTCGGAGAGGGTCGAGCCGGACTGCACGCAGAGCAGGGCGGCGTGGCTCGTGGCGTCGTGGGCGTGGGTGTAGTGCAGGTCGTTCGTGGCGACCAGGGGCAGGTCGAGCTGCTTGGCCAGCCGGAGCAGGTCGGTCATGATGCGGCGCTCGATGTCGAGACCGTGATCCATGATCTCGCAGAAGAAGTTCTCCTTGCCGAAGATGTCACGGAAGTCCGACGCCGCCTTGACCGCCTCGTCGTACTGGCCGAGCCGGAGCCGGGTCTGCACCTCGCCGCTCGGGCAGCCGGTCGTCGCGATCAGGCCGGTGCTGAACTCGCTCAGCAGCTCACGGTCCATCCGGGGCTTGAAGTAGTAGCCCTCGATGCTCGCCTTGCTGGAGAGGCGGAAGAGGTTGTGCATCCCCTCGGTGCTCTGGGAGAGCAGCGTCATGTGGGTGTAGGCGCCGGCACCGCTGACGTCGTCTCCCCCGCCGTTGCCCCAGCGCACCCGGGTCTTGTCGGATCGGTGGGTGCCCGGGGTCAGGTACGCCTCGGTGCCGATGATCGGCTTGATGCCGGCCTCGGTGGCCGTCTTCCAGAAGTCGAAGGCACCGAAGACGTTGCCGTGGTCGGTGACCGCGACCGCGGGCATCCCCTGCTCTTTCGCGGCCTCGATCAGGGGTTTCACCCGCGCGGCACCGTCCAGCATCGAGTATTCGCTGTGGACGTGCAGATGCACGAAGGAATCGTTCGAGGGCACTGGGTCTCCGGCGTGTTCGGCGTGGGTTCCAAGTCTAAACGCCGACCCGCCGACCTCAGGCGACCACGCCGCCCATGGCGCCGATGACCCTCAGCTGCTGCTCGCGATCGACACCCTGGGCGTGGAATTTTCCGTCGGGTGTGAAGTACGCCACGAGCCCGTCGGGGTTCGGATGACCGAAGGCACGGAGGTGCTTCTGGAGGTCTTTGACGTAGTAGCGGGCCTCTCCCTCGACGCTGCGTTTCTCGACGTGCTCGGACGCTTCGAGCTGCTCGGGCGTGAGGTGGGGTGCGTTCTCCTGCTCCATGCCCGAAGCGTACCGGGGGCCGGCGGTCAGCTCCAGGGGCTGTCGTCGCGCCAGGGTGCGAGGTCGACCTCGTTGCCCTCGGGATCGGCCAGGGTCCACCACTCGGGCGCGTCGGCGTCGCTGACGATCCGGCCGCCGGCGGCGAGCGCCGCCGCGAGCCGGCCCTCCACCGCGTCGCGCGGCAGGTAGACGTCGAGGTGGATGGTGTTGCGGTCGGGCCGCGGCGCGTCGATCTGCTGGATCCAGACGTTCGGACCGAGCCGGCGCGGATCGGTGAGATCGGCATCCTCGACCGGCCGGTAGTCGAGCACGGCCTGCCAGAACCGGCGCACGGCCGCGACGTCGACCGCGTCGATGGCGATCTGCAGGCTCTGCACCCGGGTGGGATCGGCCCGGACGCCGAGGTCCTGCGCCGCCCGCGAGATGCCGCGGGCGAGCTCGAGGTCGCGTCGGCTGATGTCGCCGAGGTCATGGCTGATCAGGCGCACGGCGACGCCGTCGTAGCGGAGGTCGAGCTCGGGGTGGTGCCCTGCCGCCTCGGCCAGGTCGGCCACGGCCGCCACGAAGGCGGCTCCGGCGGAGAAGGAGCCCCGCCCGGAGGACGTCGTGTCGAAGTAGGCGCGGGCGCCGTCGCCGACCACTCGCCAGTCGGTCGTACCCTCGGCGGCCCGGAAGTCGCGGGGAGAGATCGCGTCGTCGCTCATCCTCCCGGTCTACCGTCGCGGGGCCTGCGTGTCCATCCCTCGTCAGCGGGGGGCGGCCTCGCCCGCCCGCCAGGCCCGGAGGGTGTGCCGGTAGCCGACCAGCTCGTGGCCGACCACCTCGATGATCGCCCCGAGAGCGACGAGCCCCACAACGACGCTGAGCGAGGTGAGCGAGCCGCGCTCCTCGACGTCGAAGGGATGCGCGCCGGCGGCCGCGCCCACCACGACCGCGGCGGCCAACGGCGTCAGGGTGAGCAGAAGGAGGGGCAGGTGGGTGAGGTCGTAGGCGTGCAGCAGCACGCTCCACACCAGGAAGATCAGCATGAACGTCAGGGCGAGTGGGATGGCCAGGGCTAGCGCGATCCCGAGCAGGGTGACCTCGCCCCGCTCGACCGCGATCGTGGTGAGGTGCAGCCCGGCGCCGATCGCCGCGATCGAACCGAACAGGGCCAGATGCGCGTACCGCCAGGCGAAGGTGCGCTCGGGGCGCCGCTCGAGCACGAGGCGGGACGGCACGAGGAAGTAGGTCCACCACACCGCCGCCGCGATCACGAGACCCGACGCGGCGAGGAGGACGGCCTCGGCGGTCCAGCCCTGCTCCTGGGTCAGAGCGCCGACCGCGGCCGTGGTGCCGGCGATCACCTCGCCGATCGTGATCAGGGTGAGCAGGGTGAAGCGCTCCGCGATGTGCCCGGCGTTCCAGGGCGAGTACCCGTAGCGCCGGGTCGCCAGCACCGGGGCGACCATCTCGGCGAGCGCCAGCAGCACGATCGCGATCACGGTCGCACCGGCCGGGAGCGGGAGCACGGCGGTCAGCAGCCAGCCGACCTGCGCCACCGAGATGATGATCACGTAGGAGTAGGCGTTCCGCCGGTGGGCCGGGTCGCGCAGGGCGGCGCGGAGCCAGAGGGCGATCTGCGGCACCCGCATCACGATGTACCCGATGACCATCAGGAGGTTGTTCGGGCTCTCCCCGTGCGCGGCGGCCTCGAAGGAGACCGGCAGGCCGTAGCTCAGCACGATGACCCCGATCATCTGCACGATCGTGGCGAGGCGGAACAGCACGTCGTCGTTGCCGTAGGCAGACGAGAACCAGGTGAAGTTGAGCCAGGCCCAGCTGACCGCCCAGACGGCGAAGGCGTAGGCGCCGATCGACGGCCAGACCGAGCCCTCGCCCAGGTGCTCGGCGAGCAGGTCAGCCGCGGTCGCGAAGGCGACGACGTAGGTCAGGTCGTAGAGCAGCTCGAGCGGCGTCGTCGCGCGGCCGCGCTCACGGGGGTCCCGCCCCCGCATCGGGCGCAGGCGGTGCCGCAGCTCGTGCGCGAGCTCGGTCTCGAAGTCGGTCGTCCCGGTCATGTACCCTCCCGGCTGCATTGTGGCGCACAGGATGCCCGCAGGGCCAGGGTGGGCGACCCCGTGCATCCCGATGCCGGTGTCGTGGGGTGTGCCTAGGGTGAAGCCATGA
This sequence comes from Herbiconiux sp. 320_LB, assembly GCF_059691755.1. NCBI lineage: Bacteria > Bacillati > Actinomycetota > Actinomycetes > Micrococcales > Microbacteriaceae > Herbiconiux > Herbiconiux sp. 320_LB. The sequence continues at coordinate 419,163 of NZ_JCAWAD010000001.1, forward strand.
GCTCCTCGCCCCGCACCCGCTGGCTGTTCGCCGGGCAGCTGGGGCCGGTGTTCGACGACGGCGGGCCGCTGATGATCGTCGAGGCGCGATCGGTGTTCGGGCGGCGGCCGATGCACCGGGCGAAGGCGCACCTCATCCTCTCGGCCCTCCGGCACCGGGCGGCCGAGCTCGGCGACCGGGTCGAGTACCACCGGGTCGAGCGATACTCCGAGGTCGTGGCGGGGCGCACCGATCTCGAGGTCGTCGACCCCACCTCCTGGTCGGCCCGGCGGTTCGTGCGCCGGCACGGCCTCACGGTGCTGCCCAGCCGGGGCTTCGTGACCGGCGAGCCCGAGTTCGCCGAGTGGGCGGCGGGCCGGCAGGGCTCGCGGTTGCTGCTCGACGACTTCTATCGCACCGTACGGCGCCGCACCGGGTTGCTGATGCGCGGCGACCAGCCCGAGGGCGGGCGCTGGAACTACGACCGCGACAACCGCCAGCCGCCCCCGAAGAACGCGGCCGGGCTCGGTCTGCCCGACCCGTGGTGGCCCGAGGAGGACGAGATCGACGCCTCGGTGCGCGACGACCTCGACCGGTGGCAGAAGGAGGGGGCCGTACAGCTCGTCGGCGACGACGGTCCGCGGCGGTTCGCGGCCACGCACGAGGAGGCCTCGGCGGCCCTGGAGGACTTCATCGGTTCGCGCCTGAACGACTTCGGCCCGTTCGAGGATGCGATGCTCGGCGGTGACTGGACGATGGCGCACTCCCTGCTCAGCGCACCGATGAACCTGGGCCTGCTCGATCCGCTCGACGTCGCCGAACGGGTCGTCGCCGAGTACCACGCCGGCCGGGCACCGCTCGCGAGCGTCGAGGGGTTCGTGCGGCAGATCGTCGGCTGGCGCGACTACGTCTGGCACCTCTACTGGCACCTCGGCGAGAGCTACCCGGCCCGGAGCGACTACCTCGGCGCCCACGAACCGCTGCCGGCCGCCTTCCGCGCCCTCGACCCCTCGGTGATCGAGGCCGCCTGCCTGCGGGAGACGATCGACGGGATGCGGCGTCACGGCTGGGCCCACCACATCCAGCGGCTGATGGTGCTCGGCAACTGGGCGCTGCAGCACGGCTACGACCCGGTGGCCCTCAACGACTGGTTCGTCGACATGTTCGTCGACGGCACCCCGTGGGTGATGCCGGCGAACGTGATCGGCATGTCCCAGCACGCCGACGGCGGTCTGGTGGCGACGAAGCCCTACACCGCCGGCGGCGCCTACATCAACCGGATGTCGGACTACTGCGGCGGCTGCGTCTTCGATCCGAAGGTGCGGTTGGGCGAGAACGCGTGCCCGTTCACCGCCGGGTACTGGGCGTTCCTCGACCGGGTCGAGCCGCGCATCCGGGGCAACCACCGGATGGCGCAGTCGCTGGCGGGCCTCCGCGGCCTCGTCGACCGGGAGGCCGTCGTCGACCAGGAACGGCATCGCGACCGCTGGTGACGGGTGCGCCGCGGCGGGCGCGATCGGGATGCGGGCGGCCGGCCGCGAGTGCTGCCACGATGGTGCTGGCGAGGGACGACCTGCGAGCGGCCGCTCACCTGTTCAGTACGAACACTCGCGAACTCGGAGGACGGGCATGGACGACGGAGTTCTTCTCGGGGTGGCGCATCGCGGCAGGCCCGCGACCGTGACCGAGCTGGCGACCCTCGCGCACGTGCCGGTCGAGGAGGCGCGCCGCGCCGTCGCCGGGCTGCGGCTCAGGGGCCTGCTCGGCGGGCGCGACGACGATCTGGTGTACCCGCATCCGGCCGCCTGGGCCGCGGAGGCCGTCGCCGCTCGCTCGGCGGAACTGCGTCGGAGCAGCCACGACGCGCTCGCCGACATCGACGGCATCGTCGGCGCGCTTCCCGACCTGCTCGGCAACTGGGCGGTCGGTCAGGCGAACGCGGATCTGGTGCCCGTCGTGACCCGCCACGGTCCGCACGCCTCGGAGGACCTCTGGTTCGACACCGCCCGGCACGACGTCGGCACCCTGCACGCGGTGCTGCCGGAGATCGACCGCTTCGTCGGCAGCGGCGACGAGCGGTCGACCCGGTTCGGGCGTGCGCTCGCCGGCAAGGAGGCCGTGCGGGTGATCATGCCGACCTGGGCCGCCGGCGACGCGGCGGCGCAACAGTCGGTCGAGCACTACCGCGCGGCGGGTGTGGAGTACCGCCTGCTCGACGCGCCGCCCAGCTGGTTCTGGATCGACGGCGACCAGCTGGCCGTGCCCTTCGAATGGGGCGAGGGCCGGCCCACGAGCGTGCTCGGGGTGCGGAACGCGGCCCTCGCCGGCATGGCGCTGGAGTACTTCGAGCAGCTCTGGCGCCGCGCCGAGCCCGTCACGACCGCCGAGCAGCCGTGGACCGGGCTGCTGCGGCTGATGCGCCGGGGCGTGACCCTGGAGACGGCGTCGCGCCAGGTCGGGGTCAATCCGCGCACCGGCCGACGACGGATCGCGGCCGCGATGGCGCACTACGGGGTGTCGACGCTGTTCGCGCTCGGGGTGGCGTGGGCGACCGATCCGGCCGTGACGGCGGGGGTCGAGCCGGAGGCGTAGCGGCGAGCCCGGCGCGGGGTGCTGGCGGCGGGGTGTCGGCGCGGGGTGCCAGCGGCGTCGTGCCAGCGCGGTCCCAGCGGCGGCATGCCAGCGCGGGTCTCAGCGGCGGCGTGCCAGCGGCGGCGTGCCAGCGCGGATGCCAGCGGCGGCGTGCCAGCGCGGATCCCAGCGGCGGCGTGCCAGCGCGGCGTGCCGGCGCGGGGTGCCACCACGGAGTGCCGGCGTGGAGTGCGAGCGCGGGGCCTCCTGCCGGTGCGGCCTCTTCCGGACACGTCCGCTAGAGGGCGGCCCCGGCCCTTCCGTGTGACGCCCGGGGTACGCCAGGCTGGGCACGCGTCAGGCGTCCGTGCCGCATTCCTTCGGGGAGGTTCAGCGGCCGGCCGCGATCGCCCGACCGAGCGCGTCGCCTGAGGCCCAGGCGGTCGCGACCGAGGAGCGGCCGCCCCACGAGTCTCCGCACACCCCCACGGCTCCGCACAGCGCGAAGGGCTCAGGATGCGTCGGGGTGGCGCGAGCGTGGGTCCACCGGTGGGGGTGGGTCCAGTCGGGGCGGCTGCCGGAGGGCAGGTCGAGCACCCGCTGCAGCTCGGCCACGACCTCCTCGACCGCGCCCGCCGGTTCGGCGAGGTGGGCGCGGGCGAACTCGGCCGTGGTGTGCGCGACGAGCACGGGCGCGTGGTCGCCGCGGCGGTCGCCGTCGTCGGCCACGAACGAGAGCACGTCGGACCCGTCGACGAAGGCGCCGTGGAGCTCGGCCGGCCAGACCCGCTCGGGATAGCCCAGGGCCACGGCGACCGTCGGCTGCCAGGCGCCGGGGTCGAGCCGCCCGGCCAACTCGGAGTCGAGCTCGAGGAGCCGGAGCGCCTGCGGCTCGGGCATCGCGAGCACGACGGCCCGGTAGCGGGTGGAGTCGACGTGGGCCCCGGCCTCGGCGTCGGCCCCGGCGTCGGCCCCGGCCCCGGCCCCGGCCTCGGCGGAGACCGTCTCGACGACGTGCTCGCCGAGCACCTCGGCGAACGAGACGCCGCTCCCTCCTGAACTCCCCGACGCCTCCACGAGCCGCTCGGCCAGGTCGACCACGAGCGATCGCAGCCCACCGGGGGCGGCGTACCGGAGCGGGCCGGTCGTGGTGCGGAACGCGGCCCGGCCCGGCATGAGGGGTGGGGTCGAGGCCGCATGAGCGTCGGACGACGGGTCCGTGTCCGAGGTCGGATCCGGGTCCGAGACCGCATCCGAGTGCGCGACCCCATCCGAGTGCGCGGCCGCGTCCACATCGAGGCCCGAGTCCGCGCGCGAGGTCGCATCCCGGTCCGAGGCCGCAGGTCGGGCCGCGTCGATCACGGCGAAGGTGTCCGTCCAGCCGCGGGCCAGTCCCCGCCGCACCCAGTCGTCGACGACCCCGCCGAACGGCGAGCCCTCCGGCACCGTGAAGTACGAGGCGCCGAGGTCGACGACCCGGCCGTGCAGGGTGCGTCCCGACATCCGTCCACCCGGCCGGCGCCCGCGGTCGACCACCCGCACCGGCACGCCCGCCTCCTGCAGCGCCCGCGCGCAGGCGAGCCCCGCGATCCCGGCGCCCACGACGAGCACCGTCTCCCGGTCGGTGGGCCCGGAGGCAGAAGTTCCCATGACCTCATCCTGCCCTGAACCCGCACCCGCAGCGCGGACGGGTCGTGCCGAGGTCGCGGCTAGAGTCACCGGGTGGACATCGAACAGCAGACACCGCACACCACCGAGCACCCGAGCGCCGCCGGCCCCGTGACCGACAGCCCGGCCGCCGCGCACCAGGCCGCCGTACACTCGGCCGCCGCGCACCAGGCCGCCGAGAACTCGACCGCCGACGGGATGACAGCGCCGACGCCGGACGCGGCCGAGTGGGAGGCCGAGGTGGCCGCGGTGTGGGCCGCGGAGGAGGTCGACGACGAGCAGCGGCTCGAGCGGATGCGGCTGGTCGCGGCCCGCGCTCCACATCCCGCCCTCGGCGCGTTCGAGCTCGGCGGCGCCTTCGACTCCTCGGGCCACGAGGCCGAGGCCGACCAGCAGTACGCCGCCGCCACCCGGGAGGGCCTCGCGGAGCTCGACCCGGCGCGGGCCGCCCAGCTCGCCATCCAGCACGCCTCGACCCTCCGCAATCTCGGCCGCGTCGAGGAGGCGATCGCGATGCTGCGCGACGCACCGCAGCATCCGGCGACCGGGCAGGCGCCCGCGGTCTTCCTCGCGCTCGCCCTGCACAGCGCCGGCCGCTCGGCCGAGGCGCTCCGGGTCGCGCTCGAGGCGATCGAGGCCTCGCTCCCCCGCTATCACCGATCGGTGCGCGCCTACGCCGCCGCCCTCACCGAGGAGCCGACGGCGTGAAAACGACGGATGCCGCGGACCCGAGGCCCGCGGCATCCGTCATCAGCGTCGCGGCGATCAGCGCGAGACGGAGCGACGACCGGCGAAACGGGTCCAGATCAGCAGCACGATGATCGCGCCGATGATCGAGCCGATGATGCCGGCGGGCTGGAAGAAGCCGTCCATCGGGTCGTGCTGGAAGATCAGGAATCCGAGGAATCCGCCGACGAACGAGCCGACGATGCCGAGCAGGATGGTCATCGGGATGGAGATGTTCTGCTTCCCCGGCACGATGAGTCGGGCGAGCGCTCCGGCGATGAGGCCGATGATGATGAGGCTGATGATGAGACCGAGCATGGGGTGCATCCTTTTCCGTGAGGTCGGGGGCGCAGGGTGCGCATCCCGAAGCTGACCGTGGTCGGCTGTTCTTCAGCGAACCAGGATGCGGGGGTCGCCGCGTCACCCCAAGGGGTGGTCTTCGACACCCCCTCCCGGTGTACGGTCAGGACATGAGCGGACAGGTGGTGGCGCGGTGAGCGACGGGACGAAGCCGGCGGGCGAGGGGTCGACGGCGGAGGAAGAGCGATCGACGCCGACAGCCGAGGGATCGACACCGCCGGGCGAGGGGTCGACGCCGTCGGGCGAGGGATCGACGCCGTCGGGCGAGGGATCGACGCCGTCGGGCGAGCCGATCCGGGTCGCGCTGGTCGACGACTACGACGTCGTGCTCTCGGGCCTCGCCCACATGTTCGACCGCTACCGCGACCGCATCCTGATCTGCGAGATCGACGCCAACGCCTCCCTCGACGACCGGGTCGATATCGTGCTGTACGACTCGTTCGCACAGCCCGAGGCCGATCTGCAGGAGCTCGGCGCCCTGGTCGACAACCCGCGGACCCGCCGCGTGGTCGTCTACACCTGGAACTTCCACCCCGAGCTGATCGAGAGCGCCGAGCAGAAGGGCATCCACGGCTACCTCTCCAAGACCCTCCCGGCCCGCGACCTGGTCGACGCGCTCGAGCGGGTGCACCAGGGGCAGAAGGTCGTGAGCTCTCCCCCGCGCCGATCCGGCGTCGCGAACGGGCTCGACTGGCCCGGCCGACACGAGGGCCTCACCGACCGCGAGTCCGAGATCCTGGCCCTGATCACCCAGGGCAAGAGCAACGCCGACGTCGCGACGCTGACCTATCTGAGCCCGAACACGGTCAAGACCTACATCCGCAGCATCTACAAGAAGATCGGGGTGGCGAGCCGCACGCAGGCGGTGCTCTGGGGCGTCGCCCACGGCTTCACGCCCGACCACCACCGCATCGACCACTGGCTCGGCGGCCCCTGAATCACGGCCGACCGAGACCGGGCGTGACCATCCCCGGGCCGCACACCATCAGGCCGTCCACCCCGGATCATCGGCCATCGCGCGACGGATGCGCAGTGTGATCGCCCTCAGCTGTCGCTTCTGCGCCGCGGTCAGCGGATCGAGCACCAGCTGACGCACCGTGTCCTCGTGCGCGGGTGTCGCCCGCTGGACCAGTTCGAGCCCGGATGCCGTCACCGCCGCACGCACCGACCGCCCGTCCTCGGGATCGCGGGACCGCTCCACCCACCCCCGCGATTCCAGCCGCGACACCGCTCGGGACAACCTCGACAGCGAGCTGTTGGCATAGCCCGCGAGAACGCTCATCCGGAGCGCGCGTTCGGGCGCCTTCGCCAAGGCGTACAGGATGCCGTACTCGAAATGGGTGAGGTCGAAATCGCGCAGCAGACCGGCGTCGAGCGCGGGCGGCAGCCACTCCAGCACCGTGGCGAGCCCGGCCCAGGTCTCGAGGTCATCCCCCGCGAGCGGGGCCGGTGGACGCGGATCGGTCATGCCGTCAGCTTAGACCGAAGACGAGGGATTTACTTGACCCGGCAAGTTTCTCGGGTACGCTTTTACTTGACTGAGCAAGCAAAAGGGAAGATGGGTCATGGATCTGAGGCTGTCGACGGAACGATCGTTCATCAGTGGATCGACGCAGGGCATCGGCTTCGCCGTGGCCCGCGCGCTGGCCAGGGAGGGGGCGGCGGTCGTCATCAACGGGCGCGCCCCGGAACGAGTACGCGATGCGGTCGACGGTCTTCGCGCGGAGTTCCCCGACGCCTCGATCGACGGCATCGCGGCGGACTTCGCCCACCCTGAGGAGGTCGCAGCGCTCGTCGACCGGCTCGGCGCGGTCGACATCCTGGTCAACAACGTCGGCCTCTTCGACGTCGCCGCCTTCGACTCCGTCTCGGACGAGACGTGGCTCCGGTACCTGCAGGTCAACCTGATGAGCGGCGTGCGGCTCTCGCGCGCGCTCCTGCCCGGGATGCTCGATCGCGGTCATGGACGGATCGTCTTCGTCGGCAGCGAGTCGGGCGTGGACGTGCCGGCGGACATGATCCCCTACGGCGCGACGAAGGCGGCGATGATCGCGCTCGGCAACGGGCTCGCGAAGCTCACCCGCGGATCCGAGGTGACCGTCAACACCGTCCTGGGGGGCCCGACCTACTCCGACGGCGTGGCCGCCACCGTGAAGTCCTTGGCGGAGGCGCAGGGGCTCGCGGTCGACGACCTCAAGGCCGCGATCATCGGGGGCAACCGCACGACGCTGCTCGAGCGCTTCATCGATCCGGGCGAGATCGCGAACCTCGTGGCCTACCTCGTCAGCCCGCTCGCCTCGGCGACGAACGGGGCCGCGCTACGGGTCGACGGGGGTGTACTCACGACGACGCTGTGATCGCGGCGGCTCCTCCACAGGGCCGCGGGCCCGACACCGAGATACTCCCTCTTGACGGGGTACTTGCTTTTTGCAAGTCTGTGTACAGCGTCCACATCGGGCGCCACTCACGAGGAGGCTTCTCATGCCCATGATGTTCGTCAACCTGCCGGTGACCGATCTCGATCGCGCCAAGGCGTTCTACACCGCCCTCGGCTTCGAGGTGAACCCGAAGTTCACCGACCACAACGCCTCCTGCGTGGTCGTCGACCCCGACCACAACGCGTTCATGCTCCTGACCCGCGAGTACTTCCAGACCTTCAGCGAGCGGCCGATCGGCGATCCGTCGAAGGATGTGTCGGTCACCACCGCGATCTTCCTCGACACCCGCGACGAGGTCGACACCACGGTGGCCGCGGGCCTGGCCGCCGGGGGTGTCGAGGCGCAGCCCGCCTCCGACTACGGCTTCATGTACCAGCGGCAGCTCACCGATCCCGACGGCAACGTGCTCGAGTTCGGCTGGATGGATCCGGTCGCCGCCGAGCAGGGCCCCGAGGCCTTCGCCGCCCAGCAGGGCTGAGCCACGCGCCCGGCGGCGTGAGCCGCCGGGCGGATGCCGGGCCGGAGGGGATGCCGGAGCGAGGAGGATACCGGGCCGGAGGGGATGCCTGGCCGGGCGACAGAGGGAGGGGTGAGGATGGCGGCACGCGACTACGGGCAGTACTCCGGGATCACCCGGGCGATGGAGCTGATCGGCGAGCGCTGGGCGCTCCTGATCGTCCGCGACCTGCTGGTCGGACCACGGCGGTACGGTGAGTTGGCGGCCGGGCTGCACCGCATCCCGAGCAACATCCTGGCGGCCCGGTTGAAGGAGCTGCAGGCGGCGGGGATCATCCGGCGCGCGCCGCGGTCGCGCGTGATCCTCTACGAACTGACCCCGTACGGGCGCGAGCTCGAGCCGGTCGTGCTGGCGCTCGGGGCCTGGGGCTTCAAGGCGATGGGCGAGCCGCGTGCCGAGCAGTCCGTGACCACCGACTCGATGACGATGGATCTGCGCTCGGCCTTCCGCCCGCAGGTCGCGGTCGACCTGCCCCCGACGGCGTACGGGGCTCGGGTGGCGGGTGCCGAGCTCTTCATCCGGGTGCGGGGTTCGGCGTTGGAGGTCTCGGGCGGGATCGGGCCGGTCGACCTCGCCTTCTCGGCCGACACCGGGGCCGGCCTCCAGCAGCTGATCACCGGTGAGCTGGAACCGGCCCGCGCGATCTCGACCGGGGCGGTCGATGTGCTCCACGGCCGGGGCGAGCTGCTCGACCGCTTCGCGACCACGTTCCACGTCGCCGCCTGAGTTCCACGTCGCGGCCCGACCCCCTGTCGCCGGCCGCCCCGCGCTCGCTACAGTGACACCGTGAAGCGCATCGGAGCACTGGCCACGGCCCTCGCGGCGGTCGCCGCATCCCTCGTCCTCGGCGGTGGGGCGGCGACAGCCGCCGGAACAGTGACGGCCGCCGGAACCGCGCCGCACGCGGCAGCGGCCGCCGCCGACCCGGCCCTCGACGGCTCCTCCTACGTCGCGCTCGGCGACTCCTACTCGGCCGGGTTCGGGCTCACGCCGTTCAGCGACCTCCCCGCCTCGGGCTGCTTCCAGGCCGATCAGAACTACCCGCACCTGGTCGCCGAGTCGCTCGGCCTGGTGCTCGACGACCGCACCTGCAGCGGAGCGGTGACGGCGAACATCCGCGACACCCCGCAGACGACGATCACCGGCGCCGGCACCGCACCGGTGCAGTCGGATGCGCTCGGCCCCGGCACCGACATCGTCACCGTGACCATCGGCGGCAACGACCTCGGCTTCTCCACGGTCGCGCAGACCTGCGTCGCCGAGAGCGCCCAGGGGCCGCTCGTGCTCGACGTGATCGGCGTCGACCTGCCGAACTGCAAGCAGTACTACGCGCCCGTCGTCGGGGGTGTCGAGATCGACCGGCTGAAGTACCAGCTCGACACGGTCGTCACCCCGGCGCTGGACGCGACCTTCGCGCTCATCCACCAGAAGGCCCCGAACGCGAAGGTGTTCGTGATCGGCTACCCCGCGATCACCCCGGATGCGGAGAACACCCCGGCCGGCGGCTGCTACTCCTCGCCGCTCGGCACCGGGACGAACCCGTTCGAGCCGCCGTTCCCGCAGAACGCCTTCCCTTTCACCGACGTCGACACCCTCTACCTGCACGGCACCGAGGCGCGACTGGATGCGGCGATCGGCGGGGCGGCGACGCGGGCGGGCGCGACCTACCTCTCGACCTTCCCGCTCACCCAGACCCACACGGCCTGCGCCCCGGCCGGCCAGGCGTTCATCAACGGGATCACGCTCAGCACCACCGGCGGCACGCCGACGCCCGACCCGGCCCTGTTCGTCGCCCTCGGCGCCCTGCACCCGAACGACTCCGGCGTCGCCTTCCTCGCCGCCCAGGTGTCGCAGGCGATCACCGTGGCGGTCGACCCGGGCGTCGGAGCCCCCGACCCCACCGCGACGCCGTCCCCCTCTGCCACCGCTACCCCCGCGGCGGTCGGCACCGGAGACACCGGCAGCGGCACGACCTCCCGCCGCTCGAGCCCCGCCCTGGCGGCGACCGGCGCGACCCCCGCACCCCTCGGCATCGCCGCCGGCGCGGCCCTCGCGTCGGGCTTCGCCCTCCTGGCCCTCATCGCTCTGGTCAGAGCCCGAGCCACCCGCCGCCGCGCCGCCGCCTCGGTTGCAGCCACAGCCGGGGTCACAGCCACAGCCGCCGTCACGGGATCAAGCGCCGCTCCCGCAGATCGGTGAAGATGCGGAGGAACATCTCCTCCGTCTCCACGTACGAATGGAAGCCCGCCCGCCGCACCTTCGACCCGTCCGCGATCACGTCGTAGTCCCACCGGAAGACGAAGTCGCCGAAGGCCCACGACGAGACGTCGGAGTACGGCGTCGGCACCAGCCCGTGCCGCGCGACCATCGCGTTCCAGAGCTCCTCCTTGTCGGCCATCACCTCGGTCAGCTCCATCGGCAGGGGCGGGGCCACCTCGAGCTCGAAGAAGTCGGCGATCCTCGGCCACATCGCCGACCAGCGGAAGAGGTCGCCGTTCGCGACGTTGAACGCCTGGTTGCGGGCGCCGTCGGTCGTCGCGGCCCAGACGGTCGCCTCGGCGAGCAGGCCCGCATCCGTCATCTCGATCAGGCTGGTATAGGCACCGGGTGAGCCCGGGAAGCGCAGCGGGATCCCGAGCTCCTTGCTGATCGAGGCGTAGACCGCGATCACCAGCGCGAGGTTCATCGGGTTGCCGAGGCCGATGCCCGCCACGACCGAGGGGCGGATGGCCGACCACGACCAGCGCGCGCCGACCTGCCGCCGCTCGAGGAACCTCTGCTGGTCGACGTTGAACTCGGGCGGCATGTGGGGCGGATCCGACTCCTTGGCCGGGGTCGCGAACGGGCCGAGGTGGGCGCCGTAGACCTTGTAGCCCTGCATGAGGCTGATGTGCTCGAGCCGGCGCGCGACGGGCTCGACGGCGTCGACGACGTTCGTGAGCATCCCGAGGTTCGGGGCGACGAGGCCGGCCCAGGTCGGGCGCTCCTGGTAGGCCGCGTAGAAGACGTGGCTGACCTCGGCGAGGGCTCGGGATGCGGCGAAGGCCTCCCGGGTCGCGTCGCGGTCGAGCAGGTCGACGGCCAGGTGGGTCACGGAACCGCGGGCACGGGTTCCGTCTCCGCCGGCGCCACCCTCGTCGTCGGGGACACCCCCGCGGCGGGAGACCCCGATCACGTCCCATCCCCAGCTGTCGCGGAGGTGGTCGATCAACGTTGCGCCGATCACCCCGCGTGCGCCGATCACCAGAGCCGTCTTGGCCGTCTTGCCGTTCGTGCCCGTCATTCCCATTCCTCCATCAGATCGCAATTCACCGATGAACTGTCGCACACTGCATCGGTGAACCGCAATATCGCAATATTGCGATACAGTGGCCGTATGACCGATGCGACCGCCGACACCGACCTGGTCACGGTTTTCAAGGCGCTCGGGCACCCCACCCGGCTGGCGATCCTCGAGTGGCTCAAAGAGCCGGAGTCGTTCCCGCCGCAGGACCGCCCGGCCGCCGAGGTCGGCGTCTGCCTCAAGCACATCCAGGCGCGGGCGGGGATCTCGCAGTCGACGGCCTCGCAGTTCATGGCGATCCTGCAGCGCGCGGGCCTGGTCAGCTGCACCCGCATCGGCCAGTGGTCGCACTACCGCCGCGACGAGCGCGCGATCGCGGCCCTCGCCGAAGCCGTCACCCGCGCGGTCTGACCCCGAGGCGCAGCCGCTCAGCGGGGGTCGAGGAGCTTCGGGGATTCGAGGGCGTCGAAGAGGGCCGTGCGCCACCAGGCGTAGTCGTGGCCGCCGGCGACGACTCGGATGGTGACGGTCGCGCCCGCGGCGGCGGCCGTTGTGGCGAAGGCGGTCGAGACGGCGGTCGCCCCGTGCTCCTCGGTGCCGGACTGGACGTGGAAGCGGCGGCCGCGCAGGGCGTCCGTACCGCCGAGCGCGGCAAGCGTCGTGACGAGATCCCCGGGCCGGCTGCCCCAGGCCTCCGGCGGCAGGTCGGCCGCGAACTCGAACGAACCGGACTGCACGATCGCCGTGGCGGCGAGCCCGGGCCGCAGAGCGACCACCGCGGCAGACGCGAGTCCGCCGAAGCTCTGCCCGGCGACGATCGTGCGCGCGGGGTCGGGCCGCCCTCCGCGGTGGCCCTCCAGCGCGTCGAGCGCCGCTGCGGCGAGCGCCCCCGCCCGCTCGGGATGCGGGAGCACGGCCCAGCGCTCCTCGACGGTCCCTGAGGGGATGAGCACCACGGCCCCGCCCGCGCTCTCGGCGGCCCCGGCGATCCGGTCGTCTCCCGGCGCGCCCGCCGACAGTGACAGACGGGCGAGCGCCGAGCGGATGCCCACGCGCTCCCATTCCTCGCCGTCGAAGAGGAGGACTGTCTCGCCGGGACTCCCCCACGGCAGCACGACCACGGACCGCCCCGCGAACTCCCCCGCCAACGGCACCTCGACACCCGCGGAGACCCGGGCCGGCACCGCGACACGCGCCGGAATCCGAGCCAGCTCCCCCTCGCTATCCTCCGCCTCCGCCCACGCCGGGTGCACCACACCCGCCGGCCCGACCAGCACCGACGCCGTGCGGCCGAACTGGGTGGGCAGCCGGCGCGGATTGCGCGCATCCGGCACCAGCGCATCCTGCAGCCGGAACCACCCCTCCCAACTCGCCCCCGCCGCCCGGTCGACCCACGGTGCGCTGACGAAGCCGTAGCTCACGACCAGCTCGTCCGGCAGCAGGTAGTCGATCACCCGCAGCCGACCGCCCGGGACCTCGTCGAGCATCGCCCCCACCAGATCGGCCCGATGCGACTCCGTGATCCCGTCGACCACGATCGCCACGGGACCCGCAGTGCCCACGGCATCCGCAGTGCCCGCAGCATCCACAGTGCCCCCAGACCCCGCGGCCTCCGCCACGAACGTCACCTCACGAAACCCCACCCCGCCGACCTCGACGAGCCGACCGAACGCCGGCCAGGATGGGGACACCCGCTCCGGCGGCTCGCCCGCCATGATCCGCCGCCAGGCCTCCGACCGGGGCCGCAGCGGGGCGCCCGTCGCGTCGCGAGGGGTCGTGGGCGGCCCGATCGGGAGCCCCCCGCTGCTCACCCGATCGACCACCGCCCCAGGGTAGCCCCGACCGGGCCATCCCGAGCGCCCGGGCACCCCGAGCGGGTAAGTTCGACAGGTGAGCGCATCCCGTCGAGACGGCCGGATGCCTGGGACGAGACCACAGGAGTGAGCATGGCCGAATCGGCGCCCATCGACCCGACCGCAACCGACGCCTGGAAGGCGCTCGAGGGCATCGCCACCGGCTTCGAGCCGGATCTGCGCGGCTGGTTCGCCGCCGACGCCGACCGCGCGGCCACCTACACGTTCCAGGCGGCCGACCTCACCGTCGACCTGTCGAAGAACCTGGTGACCGAGGAGATCCTCGCCCACCTGCTCACCCTCGCCGAGGATGCCGGGGTCGCCGACCGCTACCGGGCCATGATCCGGGGCGAGCACATCAACGTCACCGAAGACCGGGCCGTGCTGCACACCGCCCTCCGCCGCCCCGACGGCGGCCCGCAGACCGGCACCGACCTCGAGCCACCGGCCGGCTTCGTGGTCGACGGCGCGGACATCGACGCCGAGGTGCACGGCACGCTCGACAAGATGTTCGCCTTCGCCGACCAGGTGCGCGACGGCAGCTGGGTCGGGGTGACCGGCAAGCGGATCGAGACGGTCGTCAACATCGGCATCGGCGGCTCCGACCTCGGCCCGGTCATGGTCTACGAGGCTCTGAAGCCCTACGTGCAGGCCGGTCTCGAGTGCCGCTTCGTCTCCAACATCGACCCCTCGGACATCTACGAGAAGACCGCCGACCTCGACCCCGAGACCACGCTGTTCATCGTGGCCTCGAAGACCTTCGGCACGCTCGAGACGCTCACCAACGCCCGCCTGGCCCGGCAGTGGCTCTGGGAGCGGCTCGGCGCATCCGGAGCCGTCAGCACCGACGAGACCACCGAGGGCGAGAAGTCGCGCACGGATGCGGTCGCCAAGCACTTCGTCGCCGTCTCGACCGCGCTGGACAAGGTCGCGGCCTTCGGCATCGACCCGGAGAACGCCTTCGGCTTCTGGGACTGGGTGGGTGGCCGCTACTCGGTCGACTCCGCGATCGGCACCTCGGTGGCCATCGCGATCGGCCCCGACGGGTTCCGCGACTTCCTCGCCGGCTTCCACGCCATCGACGAGCACATGCGCACCACCCCGCTGGAGCGGAACGTGCCGGTGCTGATGGGGCTGCTCAACGTCTGGTACACCAACTTCCTCAAGGCGCAGAGCCACGCCGTGCTGCCCTACGCGCAGTACCTGCACCGCTTCCCCGCCTACCTGCAGCAGCTCACCATGGAGTCCAACGGCAAGCGCGTGCGCTGGGACGGCTCGCCCGTCACCACCGACACCGGCGAGATCTTCTGGGGCGAGCCCGGCACCAACGGCCAGCACGCCTTCTACCAGCTGATCCACCAGGGCACCCGCCTGATCCCGGCCGACTTCATCGCTGTCGCCAACCCCGCGCATCCGCTGAAGGACGAGACCGGCGACGGTCACGCCGTGCAGCCCGGCGCCGACGTGCACTCCCTGTTCCTGGCGAACTTCTTCGCCCAGACCAAGGCGCTCGCCTTCGGCAAGACGGCCGAGGAGGTGCGGGCCGAGGGCACCGCCGAGCACGTGGTGCAGGCACGGGTGTTCCCGGGCAACCGCCCGACCACCTCGATCCTCGCGCCGGCGCTCACGCCGAGCGTCGTCGGTCAGCTGATCGCCCTCTACGAGCACATCGTGTTCACCGAGGGCACGATCTGGGGCATCGACTCCTTCGACCAGTGGGGTGTCGAGCTCGGCAAGCAGCTGGCGCTGCAGATCGCCCCCGCGGTCGACGGCGACGAGGCGGCCCTGGAGTCGCAGGACTCCTCGACCAAGGCGCTGATCGCGCGCTACCTCGAGCTGCGCGACTAGACCGACCGGACACTGCCGACCGGACACCGCCGACCGGGTGTCGGCGGCCGGCCGCGCTCTCAAGGGGCGGCTCGGCCATCCGGTCGCTAGTCGCAGTCCACGCCGCTGCGCTGCTGAGGCGACACGACGTCCAGGACCGACATGGTCCACCAGGTCGGCGCGTCGTCGCAGAGCGCCCGCCAGGTGACGTCGCTCGGGGTGATGAACTGGGCGATGCCCTCGGGGTTCGGGATGAACACGCCCTGCGATCCCTGCAGCAGCACGAACCCCGGAATCGGCTCCGCCCCGTCGATCGAGACCAGCTCGAGCGGGGCGAAGCGGATCGGCTGGGTCAGGATGTTCAGCCCGAACAGGGCGATGAACCCGATGATCCCCGCGAAGGCGAGCCGGGTCACCGACTTCGAGCGCGGGTCCCGGATGGTCGCGGTGCGCCCGTTCCACTCCTCCGCCACGCTGGCGAAGGTCTTAGGCTCGGCCGGGGGCGTGAGCGCCTGCTCGGCCGGGGTGACGGGCACCGGCTCGGGCGAGACCAGCCGCAGCATGGCGCGACCGGATGCCCACAGCGCCCTGAGCTCGTCGTCGAGCGGGGGCACCGGCTCGAGCAGGGCGTCGCGGACGCTCTCGGGGCTGTGCAGCAGCGGTTCGCGGCGCCGGCCGCGCAGCACGATCACCGAGACGACGACGAACACGACGAACAGCCCCACCAGGAGCAGCCAGGACGCGGTGTTGGCGAGAACCGCCGCCAGGAGCAGCAGCACCGCGGCGCCGACGATCCTGGTCCAGAGGTTGTACTCGGGATCGAAGACCAGGGGCATGGCCGCCACCATCACGCCGATCATGATGTAGACGGCGAGGTTCAGCAGCACCACGACGAGCAGGCCGCCGAAGGTGAGGTTCTGCGCCACCGCCACCGCCAGACCGATGTTGCCGCGCACCTGCACGAAGAGGTTGATCGTGATGACGAGGGCGCCGATCAGGGGCAGCCGGGTCAGCGCGTGCTTGACGAACAGGGCCCGCACGTCGGCGTGGCTCTGGGCCTCGGAGGCGAGATCGCGCGCGCGCCCGGAGCTCGAGCGGTCTCCGTAGTGCGTACGCCGGGCCATCCGCGCCCCCTTCGGCTCGTCGACCGCCCGCCGTCCGGCGCGGTCTCCCCCGGAGCCCGCCGCCCGAGGCGGGTCGTGCCCGGACGGGTCGCCCCTGGGACAAAGGTAGGGCACGCACCGGGCCCCGTCATCCCGTGCTTGCGCACGAGGCGAGGAACCGCCACGCTGAGCAGACCACCACTCCCGGTCGATCCACCCGGCCGCCCGGGTCACGGCGGCCGGACACGCAGGAGGCGGCACGGATGCGGAACCACGATCGGATCAGCCCTCGGCGCCGCCGGCACCGGGCCACCACGGCAGTCAGGGCCACGGCGGTGCTCGCGGCCACCACTCTGCTGCTCGCGGGCTGCGCCTCGACGTCCGGCAGAAGCGACCAGGACCACGGCTCCCGCTCCGCCGATCCCGGGATCGAGATCGAGCGGCCGGCCGCCCCGGCGGGCGAGCTGCCCCCCGACCTCCAGGCTCGGCTCGAATCCGCCGTCGAGTCGACCATGGCCGACTACTCCGTGCCCGGCGCGGTCGCCGGCGTCTGGATCCCGGGTCGGGGGTCGTGGACGACGGCGACCGGGTTCGCGGACGTCGAGAGCGGAACCCCCGCCACGACCTCGATGGCGTGGCCGCTCCGCAGCGTGACGAAGTCGTACACCGTGACCCTCCTGCTCCAGCTGGTCGACGAGGGGACCGTGCACCTGGACGACACGATCGACGAGTACCTCTCGGGGGTCACGGACGGAGACCGGATCACCCTCCGCGAACTCGCGAACATGACCAGCGGCGTCGCCGACTACACCAACGAGCGCTTCCTCGAGGCCTACTCGGAGGACCCGGAGCGGGTCTTCACGCTCGACGACCTGAACGGCTTCGTGCTCGGCGAGCCCGCCCAGTTCGAGCCGGGCGCCGAGGCGGTCTACACGAACGCGAACACGAACCTCCTGGGCGCGGTGATCGAGAAGGCCACGCATCAGGACTTCGCCGAGGTGCTCGACGAGCGCATCCTCCAGCCGCTGGGCCAGACCGGCACCCGGTACCTCACGACGGATGCGGAGTGGCCCGGTCCGCATCCCGCCGGGTACATCGTGCAGGACGGCGTTCCGGCCGCGCAGGACCAGAACCCGTCGATCTTCGGGCCGGCCGGGTCGCTGGTCAGCACCCTGGACGACGCCCGGGTCTGGGCCGACGCGCTGGGCGAGGGGTCGTTCCTCAGCGAGGGGATGCAGCGGCTGCGGCAGGAGGGCACCCCGCTGGCGAAGGGGCCGCCCTACGATCAGTACGCGCTCGGCATCGGCGAGACCGACGGCTGGTGGGGGCACAACGGCGAGGGCCTCGGCTTCACCGCCGCCGTCTTCCACGATCCCGACTCGGGCGCGAGCATCGCGGTGTTCATGAACGAGTCCAACGTGCCCGACGTGCATCCGGCCGACGCCACCTTCCGGGCCCTCGAGAAGATCCTCGCGACGGAGGACGCCAAGTGACGCGCGCGGCAGGCCGCTCTCGTCGTCGGCTGATCGTGCCGACGGGAGTGCTGATCGTCGCGGCCTCGGTCGCGCTGACCGGATGCGTCGGGGGCTCCCCCGCGGCCACCTCCTCCCCGAGCGGCGCGGCGGCGGGGTACTCGTCGATCCCCGGGCTCCCGGATGCGGCGCTCCCGGTGATGAACCAGCCCCAGTACTCCCACGCCCGCTGGCTGATCTCGGTGCACGACCTCGACACCGGCGAGGTGCTGATCGACCTGGACGGCGACCGGATGGCCGAGCCCGGCTCGTTCGTGAAGACGTACAGCGCCGGCGCCGCCTGGGTCAAGTGGGGGCCGGAGAGCACGGTCACGACCCCGGTGAAGCGCACCGGCGAGGTGGAGGGCGGCACGCTCACCGGCGACCTCGTGCTGGTCGGCGCCGGCGATCTCACTCTCGGCGGCCGCACGAAGCCCGACGGCACGGTCGACTTCACGAACCTCGACCACAACGACGCCAACCCGCTCCCCGGGGCGACGCTCACCCCGGAGGATCCGCTCACGGGCCTCGACGACCTCGCCGCCCAGGTGAAGGCCTCCGGCATCACGGCCGTGCAGGGCGATGTCGTGATCGACGACCGGCTGTTCGAGGGCACTCTCGAGGATCAGCCGATCACCCCGATCATCGTCAACCAGAACCTGATCGACGTGGTGGTGACGCCGGGGGCCGTCGGGCAGACCGCCGGCGCCACGCTCAGCCCGGTCGTGGCGCCGTGGACGATCGTCTCCGACGTGCAGACGGTCGCCGCCGGCGGGGCGACGGCCATCTCCGCCCCCGTGGCGGATTCCGACGGCACGATCCGGGTGAGCGGCACCGTCGCCGCCGACGCCGGGCCACAGCTCAAGGTCTACGCCTTCGCCGACCCGGCCCGCTTCGCCCGCACCGCCTTCATCGAGGCGCTCGGCCGCGCGGGGGTGTCGGTGACGGCCGATCCGGTCGCGGCGAACCCGGAGTCGCTGCTGCCGGAGGTCTCGGCGGTCGGCGCGTTGCCCTCGGTCGCCGAACTGGTCTCGCTGCCGCTCGGCGAGGAGATCACCTACGTGATGAAGATCAGCTACAACCGGGGCGCCCAGACACTGGTCTGCCGCCTGGCGGCCGCCGCAGGCAGCACCGACTGCGACGACGGGATGAGCCAGGCCCACGACATCTGGGCCGCCGCCGGCCTCGACGTCACGGGCGCCTCGCTGATCGACGGTTCGGGGCTCTCGGGCAACGTGATCACGCCGGAGAACGCGGTGCAGATCCAATCGATCATGGCCGAGCGGCCGGATGCGGAGAGGTGGCGGGCGACCCTCCCCGTGCTCGGCGTCGACGGCTCGCTGGCGATGGTGCAGACCGGCACCCCGGCGGCGGGGCACGTGTTCGCCAAGACAGGCACGCTGCTCGGCTACGACGAGTTCAACGAGCGCTTCCGGTTGGTCACGAAGACCCTGGGCGGGGTCATGGACACGGCGGGCGGCCGGCACCTGGCCTTCACGATCATGATGAACCAGGGCTTCTCGGCCGATGCCGCCGGGGTGTTCGGGGCGAACGACGACGTGGGGGCGGTGGCCGCCGCCATCCAGCAGGCGTACTGAGCGAGGGCGGGTCGTGGTCGCCGTGGGCTGCCGCGGCTGACGTGCCTGCCTTGACTGCCTTGACTGCCGTGGCTGCCGTGAGCGGACGACTCGGGCCGACGCACCCCGCGCATCCTAGGCTCGGGCCATGGAACTGATCTTCGTGCACGGCGCCCTGGTCCGCGACGGCGCGTGGTGGTGGCGGCCCACCGCGTCGCTGATCGAGCAGCACACGGGCATCCGCAGTCGCGCCCTCGCCCTGCCCTCGTGCGGCGAGACGGGCGCGCCCGCGGGCGAAGGCGGGCTGGTCGAGGATTCCGCCGCCCTCCGCGCGGCCCTCGACGAGGTCGACGGCCCGGCGCTCGTCGTCGGCCACTCCTACGGGGGCACGGTGATCGCCGAGGCGGGCGTGCATCCGGCCGTCGCCCACCTCGTGCTCATCTCCTCGTACCTGCCCGAGGTCGGCCTGGCGCAGGCCGCGATCCTGGGCGACGAGCCCGACCCGGTCGCGGTTCGGGATGCGGGCTCCGGAATGCTCGCGCTCGACGACATCGACGAGCCGGCCTTCGCCGCCCGCTTCCTGCAGGATGCGCAGCCCGAGGTGCAGCGCGAGGCCTGGCAGCGGGTGACCGAGCAGGCGGCGGCCTCCTTCGTCACCCCGACGACCGCGGCCGGCTGGACCGGTGTGGACTCCACCTATCTCGTCTGCGCCGACGACCGCAGCACCACCGTCGACCTGCAGCGCTGGCACGCCGCGCGCGCGACCCGGCGGGCCGAGCTGCCGACCGGCCACCACCCCTTCCTCAGCCGTCCCGACCTGGTCTGGCAGCACCTCGCCCCGCTGCTACGCTGAGCCCGCGCCGCCAACGAGTGTCGGCGCGGATCCCAATGGGGGGAATCATGATCAGGCGCACCGCGCTCGCAGTTCTGACCACAGCAGTCATCCTCGCCGGCAGCCCGGCTCTCGCAGCGGGGGCGGCCGAACCGTCTCCGTCGCCGTCCGATCCGCCGTCGACCTACCGGTTCCAGGGAGCCGACCGGTTCGAGACCAACCAGAGCCTCAATTCGGCCTTCTCGATTCCGGAGGTGCCCACGCCGCCGGTCGTCTACGTCGCCAACGCCTACTCCTACCCGGACGCGCTGTCGTCCGTACCGGCCGCCGGCGCCGTCGGCGGGGCGATCGTGCTCACGACCGGTGACTCGCTGAACGCGCTGGCGGCGGACCAGCTCGGCGATCTCGAGCCCGCGCGCATCGTGGTGGTCGGCGGGGTGAACTCCATCTCGGAGGGCACCTTCGAGCAGATCGCCCAGTACGCGCCGGGCGCCACGACCCGGGTCGCCGGCGTCGACCGCTACGAGACCTCGCGCAAGATCGCCGAAGACGCCTTCTGCCCCGAGCCCGAGCCCGAGGCCGAGACCTGCGGAGTGCGCACGGGGCTGTTCGCCTCCGGCGCGAACTTCGCCGACGCGCTCTCCGCGGGCCCTGCCGGCGCCCACGTGGGCGGCCCCGTCATCCTGGTGCCCCCGACGGGCCTGGACGACGCGACCGCGCAGCTGATCGAGCACCTGGGACTCAGCCAGGCGGCCATCGTCGGCGGCGAGTCGTCGGTGTCGGACGACACGGTCGCGGCGATCGCCGGCATCATCGGAGGCGAGGAGGATTCCACCATCCGTCTGAGCGGCGAGGACCGCTACCAGACCTCGGTCGCCGTGGCGGTCGAGTTCTTCGGCAGCGCGCCGAGTGTGTTCATCGCCTCGGGACAGACCTTCCCCGACGCCTTGGCCGCCGGCCCCATCGCCGCCCTCTTCGGTGGGCCGATGTACCTGTCGCAGCAGGACTGCCTGCCGGACGTGGTGCTGGCCGACATCGAGGACCTCGAGTCCTCGTACGTCTACCTGGTCGGTGGACCGGCCTCGCTCGCCTCGCCGGCGCTGGACGAGCTCCAGACCTGCGGAACGGCGACGACCAAGTCGGAGTCGGTACCGACCTCGCCGCGCGGAGCGCTCGAGAACTAGGCGGTCCCTCTGCGGCCCCGGGGGCACGTGTGTCTGCTGTCAGCGGAACCACGTGCCCCCGCGGTCGTCCGGCGGGTTGACTGTCACCATGAGCCACGCTGCCGCCCCCTCGAACGCCGACCCGTCCCCCATCCGGCCCGAGCGTCTGTGGCGCGAGGTCGTGGGTGACGAACTCCGCACCGTCCGACAGACGCGCGGCGAGTCGCTCCGCCGGGTCGCCGGTCGGGCGCGGGTCTCTCCCCAGTACCTCTCCGAGATCGAGCGCGGCTCCAAGGAACCCTCGAGCGAGATCCTCGCGGCCCTCGGCACGGCGCTCGACCTCTCCCTGGTCGACCTCACCCGGGGTGCCGCCGCCCGGCTGACCGCCGAGACCACGGTGCCCGCAGCCGCGCCCGCAGCCGCCCCGGCGACCGTGGTGACGACCGTGTCGACCTCGGCCTCCGCGTTCGCCCTCGCGGCCTGACCCGCACCGGCTGCCGGTCGAGTTCCCGGTCGGGCCGTCACGCGGTCAGCACGAGCGGCCCGTCCTCCGTCACGGCCAGGGTGTGCTCCGTGTGAGCCGCCCGGCTGCCGTCGGCCGACCGCAGGGTCCAGCCGTCCGCATCCGTGCGCAGACGCGCCGTCGTCTTCGCCCACCAGGGCTCGAGGGCGAACACCATCCCCGGCCGGATGCGGTACCCGCGGCCGGCGCGACCGTCGTTGCAGATGAACAGGTCGCCGTGCATCGTCCGCCCCACCCCATGGCCGCCGAAATCGTGGTTGACCGGGTACCCGTACGCGGAGGCGACCATACCGATAGCCGCCGAGATGTCCCCGATCCGGTTCCCGGGCACCGCGGCGGCGATGCCCGCGCGCAAGGCCTCCTCGGTCGAGCGGATCAGCCGCAGGTCGGCGGGATCCGCCCGTCCGACGACGACCGTCACCGCCGCATCCGCCACCCAGCCGTCCACGGAGACGGCGAAGTCCAGGCTCAGCACGTCGCCGTCGCGGAGCGCGTAGTCGTGCGGGAGTCCGTGCTGGGCGGCGTCGTTAACCGAGAGGCAGATCACGTTGCGGAACGGTCCGTTGCCGAACGACGGCGCGTAGTCCCAGTAGCAGGAGACCGCGCCGCGCTCGGCCACCCGCCGCCGGGCCTCGGCCTCCAGCTCGAGCAGGTTGACGCCCACGGCGGCCTGCGCGGCGAGCTCGTCGAGGGTGCGCCTGACGAAGGCTCCGGCGGCGCGCATCCGGTCGATCTCGGCGGGGGTGTGCAATTCGATCATTCCGGTATAATAATACCAACTCCAATCCACGGTCCCGGGAGGTCGTCATGATGGTCCGCGCTCCGCTCACGCCCGAGCAGCTCGAGGCCGGGCGGCGCCTCGGCGAGACCCTCCGCGTCGCGCGCGGCCGACGGCCCCTCGCCGAGATCGCCCTCTCGGCCGGCATCTCGCCCGAGACCCTCCGCAAGATCGAGACCGGGAGGCTGCCGAGCCCGGCATTCGGCGTCGTCGCGGCCCTCGCGGCGACGCTCGGGCTCTCGCTGGATGCGCTGGCCGTCGAGATCAGACCGGCCCGGCCCGCCGAACACGCCGAGCACGTCGGGCAGGACGAGCGGAGCGCCTAGCGGGCGACGCACCCCGAGGGGTTCACTGGAGACATGAGAGCGATCGTGTTTTCCGAGAGCGGTTCGTCCGAGGTCCTGCGACTCCAGGAGCGACCCGTGCCCGAACCGGCGGCCGGCGAGGTGCGCGTGCGCATCGCCGTGTCGGCCGTCAACCCGACCGACTGGAAGAACCGTTCCGGCGGGGGCACCGGCGCCGGCGACACGGGCGAGCGCACGCCGAACCAGGACGGGGCGGGGATCGTCGACGCGGTCGGATCCGGCGTGACCTCGGTCGTGCCCGGCGATCGCGTCTGGCTGTTCCTCTCCGCCTACCAGCGGCCCACCGGCACGGCCCAGGAGTACACCGTGGTGCCGGCCGAGCGGGTCGTGAAGCTGCCCGACGGCGTCGGTTTCGACGAGGGCGCCTCGATGGGCGTGCCGGCGATGACCGCACACCGCGCCCTGACCGTGCACGAGAACGGACCGACCCGCCTGCACCCCGGCGCGCTCGAGGGCCGCACGGTGCTGGTCGCCGGCGGAGCGGGGGCGGTGGGGCACGCGGCGATCCAGCTCGCGCACTGGGCGGGCGCGACCGTCATCACCACCGTCTCCTCCGCCGAGAAGGCGGCGTCGGCCACCTCCGCCGGCGCCGACGTCGTCGTCAACTACCGCGAGGAGGATGCCGCCGAGCGCATCCGCGCGGCGGCCCCCGACGGCGTCGATCAGGTGGTCGAGGTCTCCCCCTCGGCCGATGCCGGGTTGGATGCGGCGGTGCTCGCGAACCACGGCAGCATCGCCGTCTACGCCAACGACGGCGGCGACACGATGACCCTGGACGTGCGGGCGCACTTCGCGATCAACGCGCGGTACCAGTTCTTGCTGCTCTACACCGTCGGTCGGGAGGCGCTGGCCGCGGCGGCCGAGGACATCACGGCGGCCCTGGCCGACGGGGCACTGCCCGTGGGTACGGCGGCCGGGCTGCCGCTCGTGCGGTTCGCCCTGGAGGAGACCGCGGCCGCGCACGACGCCGTGGAACAGGGGGTCGTCGGCAAGGTGCTGATCGACGTCGCCGACCTCTCCGACCACTGAGCCCGCGCACGGACAGAGAACGGATCCCATGGCCAACCAACTGACCACCCTCCCCTCCGGCGACGTCGTCGGGCTCTCCGCGACCGGCGATCCCCTCGCCACGCGGCTCGTGCTGTTCTGCCTGCCGACGCCCGGCGGCGGGATGTTCGACCCCGACCCGATGGTCACCGACCGGTGGGGCGTGCACCTGGTGTCGCTGGAGCGACCCGGCTACGGCGCGACGCCCCCGGTCGGGTCGGTCGGGCCGGGCATCGACACCAGCACCCGCGTGCGCGACTCGGCGACCGCCGGAGGCACCGCCGACCGGCCGAGCATCCAGCACCGCGCCGACGACCTCGCGGCCTACCTGAGGGCCTCGCAGAAGGACGCCCGGCACTCCAACGGCACCGTGCTCGGGCCGGCCGGTGTCGTCGGCTGGGGCACCGGCGGCATGGTCGCCCTCTCGCTCGCGTCGCGGCATCCGGAGCTCGTCGATCGCGTCGCCACGGTGCAGACCGCGGCTCCCCACGGCTTCACCTTCGACCCGGCGACCCAGGCGCTCCCGCCGTTCGGTCTCGAATCCCTCGGCATCCCCCGCGACGACCCGCGACTGGACCGCCCCGGGCTCCGCAACCGGCTCGACCGGATGCTCGCCGAGGCGGCCACGCAGGGCGGGGCGGGCACGGCGGCCGACCGCGAAGCGCTCCGCGACCGCTCCTGGGCGCGGGAGCTCGGCTCGGCCACTGCCGACGTGCGCCTGATCTACGCCGACGACATGACCTACGTCGACCGCTACGACGGGTACTGGTACCGCTCGCGGCTGCGGTCGGCGCGGGTCGTGCGGGTCTCCTCCGGCGGGGCGCTGGCCATCGCGACCCAGTGGGCCCGCATCCTCGCGCACGTCGCACCGAACCACGGCGGGCTCTCCGAGACCGCCCGCGGGGTTCAGGATGCCGGGACGCCCCGAGAGGCGCGATCGCCCGAACGGGGCTAGGGTCGCGGACATGAGCGACGACAGCAACACCCCCGACAACGACGACACCGTGCAGGACGGCCCGATCATGAGCGGCGCCGACGAGGCGAGCGAGGACGACAAGGCCGACGGCCGCGACGCCCAGGAGCGCGCCGACGCGGCGTTCTACGAGGGCAAGGACAACACCCACGCCAACCAGCCCGACCCCGAGCCGGCCGACGGCGTGTACGTGAATCCCTCGAGCAGCACGCTCTCGCACCAGAAGGACGCGTAGCCCGCGACCGGCACCCTATCTGTGGAGGGTGCCGGGACGCGCCACCCGATCGGGGGCTTGTCAGGCCCGGGGAGCGCCACGCTACTGTCGGCAGTGCCGTCGCCCCGTCCTTGCCACCGAGAGGCCCATCGTGACCGTCCCTACGACCTCCCCCGCCGCCGTTCCGCTCGACGCCCCGTACTACGGCGCTCCGATCGGCGAGGCCGTCGCCCGGTTCTGGAAGAAGTACGCCACGTTCACCGGGCGGGCGGGCCGTGCCGAGTTCTGGTGGTGGTACCTGGTCAACGCCCTCGTGAACCTGGTGTTCAACATCCTCGCCTTCGCCACCGGCGGCTACGGCCTGCAGATGGATCAGACCTACGCGACCCCGAGTGCGGGCTCGGTCGTCGTCTTCGTCATCTGGGGTCTGTGGGCGGTGGCGACCCTCGTCCCGTTCCTGGCCCTGCTCGCCCGTCGGCTGCACGACGTCAACCACAGCGCGTGGTGGATCCTGATCGGCTTCGTGCCCTTCGGCGGCATCGTGCTGATCGTGTTCGCCGTGCTCTCACCGAACCCGGCCGGCGCCCGCTTCGACCGGTAGCACGCGGGGTGCACGCGAAGAGGCCCAGGGGGAATCCCCTGGGCCTCTTCGCGTGAGTGACGCCTCAAGGCGTCACTCCGTCAGCAGATCAGACGCGACGGTTGCCGGTGAGCAGTCGCACCAGGAACACGATGACCGCGACGACCAGCAGGATGACGCCGACCCAGATGAGGAAGTTCAGCGACGAGACGAAACCGCCCGTGAACAGCAGGATGATCGCGATGACGGCGATGATGACGAGAAGGATGTTCACTGTGTTGCTCCTTTGTTGCGGGGAATGAGAGGGATCAGACGAGCGGACCGTTGGTGTCGCGGGTGCTACGCGTCACCTGCTCACCGCTGGCCGGGTCGACCGCGGTTCGGGTGGTGGCCGTCGACTGACGACGACGGAGCACGAAGATGAGGCTGATCAGGAAGACGACCACGCCCGCGCCCATCAGGATGTACCCGATGAGTGACAGATTGACATAGCCGCCGAGATCGACGTTCACGGCGAACGCCAGGATGGCTCCGATCACGAACAGGCCGATGCCTGAACCGATACCCAAGATGTGCTCTCCTCTCGCACCGCGAACGGTTCGCGGTGCCGACTGCAGCCGGCTGAGAATCTTCTGACCCTCACCGGGACTGCGTGCCGTCTCCGAACATGCCTACCATGATTGAGTCAATAACGATTGAGTTGATCCGATCCGTCCGTGACGAAGGAATCCGTGATGACCGAGCTGAAGCGACGCGTGGAGGTCTTCGCCGCGCTGGCCGATCCGACGCGATTGAGGATCGTCGACCTGCTCACCGTGGGCGACCTGTCCTCCTCCGAGGTCGAGAACGTGCTCGCTCTCCGCTCCAATCTCGTCGCCCATCACCTCCGAGTGCTGGAGAAGGCGCAGATCGTCTCGCGCACCCGCTCGGAGTCCGACCGGCGGCGGACCTACATCTCCCTGCATCCGGAGATCTTCGACACCCTGACCCCGCGCGCGCTCGAGGTCCCAGAGCGGGTGGTCTTCGTCTGCACGGCCAATTCGGCGCGGTCGCAGCTCGCCGAGGCGATCTGGCGCGACACCAGCGGCATCCCGGCGGCCTCGGCCGGGATGGCCCCAGGTCCCGAAGTCCGCCCGGGCGCCGTCGAGGCCGCCGGCCGGCACGGTCTGCGGATCGACCCCGCCACCGGCCCGAAGCACATCGATCAGGTGCTCGCCGAGCGCGACCTCGTGATCACGGTCTGCGACAGCGCCCACGAGCTGATGGAGGGGCGCGACGACCTGCACTGGTCGATCCCGGATCCCGCCCCGCTGGACACGCCGGAGGCCTACGACAGCGCCTTCACCCTGCTGGTCCGTCGCATCCAGGCCCTGACGGTGCGCCTCAGACCGATCGCCTGACACGCCGCCGAGCACGCACCACCGAGTACACGCCGCCGGCCACGCACCGCCGACCACGCACGGAGGGCCGGGCCCGAAGGCCCGGCCCTCCCGCATGACTGCCGGGCTACACCGTCCGGCGCCGCCGTCGGGCCACGATCAGCCCGCCACCGACTCCGAGCAGCAGCAGCGCGGCCAGCACCCCGACCATCGCCTGGCTGCCGGTCATCGCCAGCCCCGAGCCCGAGCCGGCCGCGGACGAGCTGCCCGAGCCGGTGCCCGTCCCGGTTCCGTTACCCGCACCCACGCCGGTGCCCGAGCCGTTCCCGTTCCCGTTCCCGGTGCCCGGATCGACCCCGGTGCCGGGGTCGGTGCCCGGCTGCGGGTCGACGACCGTGACGCCGAAGACCGAGGCGAGCAGGCGCACCGCGGTGAGCGCGTCGCCGCTGAGCAGCGCGTGCTCCGCATCCGCCGTCACGGCCGACGAGGAGTCGCCGGTCGCGGTCGTCCCGTCCACCACCGCGGCCTGGGCGAGGTCGCGCACGACCGAGACGAGGTCGTCGGCTGCGGCGAGCGTCGGCGCGTCGAGCCCGGTGAGGGTGACGGGTGCCGCCTGGGCCAGAGTGACCGAGGCGGTCGCCGAGAGCGTGGTCGCCGCCGGGCCGGTGAGGGCACCCGCCGCGTTCGCCGCCAGCTGCGCCACCTGGGCGCGGGCCTCGGCCGAGTCGACGACCGACCCGGAACCATCCCAGATCGGCGCCGCGATGAGGGCGTCGACGGCGGCACGCGAGGCCGAACCCTCGGCCAGCGAACCGGACAGCGCCGTCAGCCGGGCCAGCGGCGAATCGGTGCGCTCGCCCCAGCCGTAGGCGAACAGCGGCTGGTAGGCCGCGTCGCCGACGTTGATCGGCACCTGATCGGCGGAGGCCGGCCAGGTCAGCGGCAGTCGACCCGTGAAGGGCGTCTGGCCGAACAGGGTGTCGGCCACGCCGGCACCCTCGCTGCCGGGGAGGAAGGAGGCCACGAGGCCCGAGATCTCGCCGAGCTGATCGGTGACGAGCTGCGTGCGGCCGGCGACCACCAGCACCACGCACTTCATCGCGCCGCAGACCGCGTCGATCGCGGCCTTGTCGCTCGCCGTGAGCGACAGGCTGTGGCCGTTGTTGCCGACGTCGCCCTGCCCCTCGGCGTAGGGCGTCTCGCCAACCACCACGACGCCGACGTCGTTGCCGGCCATCGGGGCCGAGGCGTCCTTCGAGTAGGTGATCGTCGCATCCGGGGCCACCTGCTTCATGCCCTGCAGGATGGTCGTGCCCGTCGTCGCCGTGGCGCCGGAGCCGCCCTGCCACGAGATCGTCCAGCCGCCCATCTGGTTGCCCAGGTCGTCGGCGTTGGAGCCGGCGACGTAGACGTGGGCGTTCTTCGCGAGCGGGAGCACGTCGTCGTTCTTCAGCAGCACCTGCGACTCGGCGGCGGCCTGGCGGGCGTCGGCCCGGTGGGCCGCTCCCCCGAACTCGTCGGCGAGGCTTCGGTCGGCGAAGGGGCTCTCGAACAGCCCCAGCTCGAACTTCTGCGTCAGGATGCGGCGCACCGCGTCGTCGACGCGCTCTTGCGACACCGTCTTCGACGTGGTCACCGCGTCGGAGATGCTGGTGATGAACGCCTTGAAGTTGTAGGGCGCCATCGCCATGTCCAGGCCCGAGTTGACCGAGCGGACCGCCTTCTCGGCGTAGGTGCCGCCCGGCAGCTTGTCGATGCCCTCCCAGTCGCTGATGAGGAAGCCGTCGAACCCGAGCTGCTGCTTCAGCAGCGTCGTGTTCAGGGCGGTGTTCTCGTGCATCCGGACGTCACCGGTCCCGCCGATGTCGACACCCGAGTACGAGGGCATGATGCTGCCGACCCCGGCGTCGATCGAGGGGATGTACGGGTCGACGTAGGTGGTCATGAACTGCTCGAGCGACGGCGACTCGGTGAGCCCCTGGTCGATCGGGTAGCCGTTGCCCGCCTTCGACGGGTCGTACGTCGTGCCGCCGTCGCCGACCCAGTGCTTCGCGGTCGCGAGCACCTCGTCGGCGGCCGACTTGTCGCTCGGGTCGTCGCCCTGCAGGCCCACGGTGTTGGCGGCGGAGAAGGTGGTCACCAACGCCGGGTCCTCACCGAAGGATTCGTAGGTTCGGCCCCAGCGCTCGTCGCGGCTGACGCACAGGCACGGGGCGAAGGCCCAGTTGACGCCCGTGGTCTTGGTCTCGATCGCGGTGTCCTCGGCCAGCGTCTGCACGAGGGCCGGGTCGCGGGTCGCGCCGAGCCCGATGTTGTGCGGGAAGATCGTGGCGTCGAGCACGTTGCTGTGACCGTGCACCGCATCCGCCCCGTAGAGCAGCGGGATCTGGAGCGAGGTCGACAGCGCCTGCTGCTGGAAGCCGTCGATCATCGCGGCCCACGCCTCGGGCGTGTTCTCGGCGGGGGTGGACCCGCCGCCGGAGAGGATCGAGCCGAGGCCGAGGTCGGCGATCTGGCTCGGCGAGGTCAGACCCAGGCGCTCGGCCTGCGCCATCTGGCCGACCTTCTCGGCCAGGCTCATCCGGCCCATCAGGTCTTCGACGCGGGTGGCCACCGGCAGCGAGGAGTCGAGGTAGGGCAGCCCGTGGGCGTTCACCACGACCTTCGGGGCGCTCGCCGGGAGCTGCGCGCCCTCGGCGTCGAGCACGATCGGGATGCTCCGGGCTTGGTCGCCCGACGTGCCTGCGGCCAGCGCCGACACGTCGAAGGTCTGCGTGGTGCCCGACTCGGTGCCCGCGGCGAAGTTCAGCGTGCCGCCGAAACCGGCGACGTGGGTCCCGATCTCGGCCGTTCCCGTGCCCGGGGCGTAGGTCACGTCGACCGGCCCGGTGAGCGGCTCGCCGTTCGAGGTGGTGAGCGTCACCCCGACCTGGGCGGTGGCGCCCGGGTCGAGGAGGTAGACGTCCTGGGTCGTGCTGACCTTCAGGTTCGCGGCCTGCTCCGGCGTGCCGTAGATCTGCACGTCGTCGACGGCCCAGTTGGTGCTCGTCGGCTTGCCGGGCGCGAAGGTGATGGCGAAGCCCCAGGCGCTCGTGAGGTCGAGGGTGCCGTTCTGGGTGGCGGCGCTGCCGGGCTGGTACGAGCCGATCGAGAAGGCGCTGAACGGGAGCTCGACGAGCTTCCAGCGGCTGGTCGAGCTGCCCCAGTTGTCCTTGAAGGTCGTCGTCCACAGCTCGGAGTGCTCGCCGTCGGGCCCGCCGTCCTTCAGCTCGACCTTGATGTCGTCGCCGGCCGTGGGCGAGGCGGGGTTGCTGGCCTGCGAGGCGTACCACCAGAAGCGGAGGCCCTTGTAGGAGCTCCAGTCCTGCGAGGAGGCCAGGTTGTCGCTGAAGCCCGCGTAGGCGCCGCCCGAGGGGATCAGGTAGCTGCCGGAGAGCACCTTGTTGTCGGGGACGTCGCCGCGCGCCTGCGCCGTGACATCCATCGTCGCGAGGTTCTCGGCCGAGCCCCAGGTGAAGAACCCGACCGGGTTCGCGCCCGTGCCACGCGGCACGTCGCCCTGGAAGTCCTCGAGGGTGGTGGCGCGCTCGAAGGTGCCGAAGTCGTCGAACGACCAGGTGCCGGCGCCCAGGCCGGTGAGGGTCACGGCGAAACCGGTCGAGGCCGAGGGAGTGAAGCGGGCCGGGTTCGACGGGTCGTTCTTGACGCGGAGATCGGTGAACAGCACGCTGACCCGGCGCCAGCCGGCGGTGTCGTCGATGACCGTGCGGTCGAAGAGCTGCCCGCCGGACTTGACCTCGTAGCCGAGGGACTTGCCGCTGCCGGTGCCGAGGAACCAGAAGCTGAAGCCGTCCGACGCCGACCAGTCCTGCGCGGCGGTGTCGTTGGTGAAGCCGAACCAGTCGGACCCCGTGGGCGTGCCCGAGACGGTCGCGACGAGCACGTGGTTGTCGACCGGTGCGCCCGGGATCGTGTCGTCGACGACGGTCGAGAGCACGGGCTTCACCTCGTCACGGCTGGCCCAGGTCGAGTAGTCCGAGGGGACGCCGGACTCGAAGCCCTGGAGCACGGTGGTCGCGCCGTCGTTGGGGAGCTCGCCCGTCGGGCGGATCGTGACGACCGCGGTGTCGCGACCGCCGATGGTGATGCCGTCCGAGGGGTCGGTCAGGGTGAGCCTGAAGGTGCGCACCGGCGTCAGCGCTCCGTGCGACACCGTGGGCACGGTGACGGATGCGCTGGTCTGGCCGGCCGGGATGGTGACGACCTGGTCGACGGCGGTGTAGTCGGTGCCCGCGGTGGCGGAATCGTCGGCGCTGGTCACGTGCACCGTCTGGTCGGCATCCGAGACGCTGTTCAAGGAGACGCCGACGGTGGCGTCGGAGCCGGCGGCCACGTCGACGGCCTGCGAGTCGAAGCCCGCGGTGGGCACGGCGACCGTGCCCCGCACGGCGAAGGTGTAGACGGAGTAGCCGTAGTAGTGCAGCGTCGGCGCCTCCCAGGTGGCGGCCGCGCGCTTCAGCATCGCCAGTCGCACGTACCGGGCCTGCACCGGGGCGTCGAAGACGACCTGCTCGGTGCCGCCGACACCCGCGGTGCGCGAGGCGGCGGTGCTCCAGCTCGAGTCGTCGGCGGGGTTCGCCGAGGCGACCTGCACGTCGTAGGCGACCGCGTACGCGGCCTCCCACGAGATCGAGACCCCCGTGACCGTGGCGATCGAGCCGAGGTCGCTGGTGAGGGATGCGGTGAAGGTCGTGTCAGAGTCGGGCCCGTTGCCGCTCGCCCACCGGGTGGCGTCGTTGCCGT
Organism: Herbiconiux sp. 320_LB; assembly: GCF_059691755.1. NCBI lineage: Bacteria > Bacillati > Actinomycetota > Actinomycetes > Micrococcales > Microbacteriaceae > Herbiconiux > Herbiconiux sp. 320_LB. Next base: position 451,233 of record NZ_JCAWAD010000001.1, read on the forward strand.
CGGTGGCGTTGGAGGCCGGGAAGTTGCCGTCCTTGTCGTTCTGCGACGCCGATGCCGTGGTCGTTCCGGTGAGCGCGAGATCCGGTTCCGCGGCGACCGCCGACGAGACGGCGGACTGGCCGACGACCAGGAACGCGGCCATCAGGGCCGAGACCACTCCGGTGGCGACGATGCCGCGCAGGGGGCGGCGGGGGGAACGGGTGGCAACGGACCGGGGACCTGGTGCGGGCACAGTCACTCCTTCATGACGAACCGCTCGACGTCGAGCGGAATTTCCAGTAGAACCTCTGAATTCGTCCGGTCCCAGGACGAATGCGCGTCGGTCCGGCGTGTCGCCGAACGGCGCGCGCTCGAGGCCCAGGCGGCCGAGAGGGTGCGGTCGATGATGCCGACGAGCTCCGACCGCTCGCCGAGCGCGGCGGCGCGGATGCGCACCCGCGGCGACCCCAGGGGCTCGGCGCCGGGCAGGCCTGTGCCGGACACTCCGATGTCGGGCGCGAACCGGGTGAAGGCGTCCCGCACCCCGTCCATCAGCGCCTGGTCCGAGGCACCGAAGCGCCCCCCGAGGATGACCACCTCGGCGTCGACGAAGGCGCTCAGCTGGGCGATGGCGCGGCCGACCCGGGCTCCCGCCAGCTCGCGGTCGGGCAGGCTCGCGGCGACCACGGTCTCGAGGCAGCCGCGACGCCCGCAGCGGCAGAGCTCGCCGTGCGGGTCGACCTGGATGTGGCCCATCTCGCCGCTGGTCCCCCGGGCGCCGGACAACAGCATCCCGTCGACGATGACGCCCGACCCGATGCCGTGGCCGAGCTTGACGTAGAGCAGGTTGTCGAGGTCGGGGGTGCCGCCGTGGATGCGCTCGCCCCAGGCCCCGAAGTTCGCGTCGTTGTCGTGCACCAGCGGCCCGGTCAGCCCGGGCGGCCGGGCCTCGTCGGCGGTGACGCCCTGCCAGCCGGCGAGCGCCGCCGGGGCCAGGACCACGCCGGTGCGCCGGGTCACCGGGAAGGGGAAGGAGACCCCGAACCCGACGACCTCGTCGGGCCCGAGGCCGAGGCCCGCGAGCGAGCCGGCGACGAGACGGTGGAGCTCGCGGAAGGTGGCGCGGGCGGAGTCGTCGACCGGGAACGGGATGCGGGTCTCCCGCAGCACGCTCCCCTTCAGGTCGCAGACCGCGACGGTCAGGTGCCGGTGGCCGATGTCGGCGGCGACCACGACACCGCCCTGGCGGGCGAGCTCGAGCACGGCGGTGGGACGACCGCGCTGCGCGCCGTGGCCGGAGCGCAGCGCATCCTGAACCAGCCGGCGTTCGACGACGAGACCCTGTGCGATCAGCTCGGAGACCGCCTGGGCGACGACGCTGCGGGAGAGCCCGGTGTGCTCGGCGATCGCACGGCGGGTGGTTCGGCCCGCACGCCGGATGAACTCGAGATGGTCGTTCCGACCGGACCCGTTCTGTGCTGGAACCGTCACCGTGCATCCCCTTCGATGACCGACGTCGTACTACTCACCCATCGCGCCCCCGAACGGGGGTGCGCACTCTCCTCTCATTGAAACACAGCCCGGGCCCGGTCGTGCCCCGCGAGCGGACGCCGATCGGTTCGATGGTTGACTGTTCGAGATCTAACGGTTAGAGTTCTGAGCATGGACGCGACGGACTTCGAGTACACGACCCCCCTGCAACTGCTCCGCTGGATCGGCTGGGCGCAGCGCAAGGCGGGCGAGGACTGGATCCGTGAGCGCGAGCTCAGCCACGAGCAGAGCTTCGCGCTCGGCTACCTGGTGCAGAGCCCGGGCGCGATCCAACGCGACCTCGCCGAGATCACCCGCACGAGCGCGGCCAGCGTCTCGAGTCTCCTGCAGGGGCTCGAGCGGCGCGGCCTCGTCGAACGGCGCAGCGAGGAGGGCAACGCGCGGGTCAAGCGCGTGTACGCCACCCCCGCCGGGGCCGAGCTGATCGCGGGCTTCGACGAGGCCATGGCTTCGGCGGAAGACCAGATCCTCGCCCCGCTCAGCAGCACCGAGCGGGACACCCTGCGCGTGCTGCTCGCGAAGATCACGAGCGAGCTCCCCAAGCCGACCCGCTCGTAGCGGCGGCGCGGCGCTCGGCCGCGCGACCCGATAGACCACACCCTCTCCCCCGCCGTGCCGGCGTCCGTCGGCGCGCGCTCGAACCTGCCCCAGAAAGGAGCAGTCATGATCCGCTCGAACCGCTGGTACCTCTCCACCGCGCCGATCCTGCGCGCCCTCGTGCACCTGTGCGTGCCGATGGCCGCCGCCATGATCGTCGGCGCCGTCTACAACGTCGTCAACGCCGGCTTCATCGGCTCGCTCCACGACAGCAGCCTGCTCGCCGCCGTCACCCTCGGCAGCCCGGTGCTCGCCCTGGTGATGGCCGTCGGCGGCGTCTTCGGCGTGGGCGGAGGCGCTCTCATCTCCCGCCTGCTCGGGGCCTCCGAGAACGACCCGGAGCGCGCGGGCGAGATCAAGAACATCTCGTCGTTCGCCCTCTGGGGAGCAGTCGTCTCGGGGGCCGTCCTCGGCGGTCTCGGCCTGCTCTTCCTCACCCCGCTGGTCACGCTGCTGGGGGCGGATGCGCAGGCGGTCCCCGCCACGAGCGCCTACATCGGCGTCATGCTGGCCTTCGTGCCGGTGCTCGCCGCCGCGTTCTGCCTGGAGCAGATCGTGCGGGCCGAGGGAGCCGCCCGGCAGGTGATGATCGCGCTGATCGGATCGACCGTCGCGAACATCCTGTTCGACCTGCTGTTCATCCTGGCGCTGGGCTGGGGCGTGGCCGGCGCCGCGCTCGCGATGGGGCTGTCGAACCTCGGCGTCGTGGCCTACTTCGCGGTCTGGCTGCACCGCAACAGCGAGCACGTCAGCCTCGCCCCGCGCTGGTTCAGCCTCGCTCCATCGGTGCTCAAGCCGGTGTTCGGCGTCGGCTCGGGCGAGCTGCTGCAGTCGGCGTTCCTGATCGTGACCTCGCTCGTGCTCAACAACCTGGCGGTCGCCTACGGCGACACCGCCCTCGCGGCCATGGGCGTCGCCGTGCGGATCGCGCAGGTGCCGGAGTTCCTGGTGATGGGCGTGACGCTCGGCATCCTGCCGCTGTTCGCCTATGCCTACGGCAAGGGCGACCGGGCACGACTGAGCTCGGCCGTGCGGGTCTCGGCGATCACCGTCGGGGCGATCGTGCTGGTGTCGGCCGGAGCGGTCTGGGCCTTCCGCGAGCCGCTGTTCTCGGCCTTCTCGTCCGACGGGTCGGTGCTCGCGATCGGGGTCACGATCCTCACCGCACAACTGGTGGCGATGATCGTGAACGGGTTCACCGGGCTGCTCACCTCGCTCTTCCAGGCGACCGGGCGGTCGCTGCCCGCCATCCTGATGTCGCTGTCGCAGGGGGTGCTGTTCATCCCGATCGTGCTGCTGGGCGACCTGTGGTTCGGCCTGGGGGGCATCATCTGGTCGCTGACCGTCTCCGAGGCGATCGTCTTCGTGCTCGGCGTGGCGCTCTGGCTCGGGTCGCGGAAGGCGATCGACCGGGGGCTCGCCGAGGGCAGCCCGGGGCGCGCCGAGGCGGTGCTGGAGGACGCGTGAGCCGGGGGCGGGCCGTGGAGGGGGCGGGTCTGGGAGGGGTCGGGCCGTGGAGGGGCAGGTCGGGGGCCTCAGCTCGGCCCCACGAGGGGGGTGACCGTGGCGGTGGCCTGGTCCCAGAGCCGCAGACCGACCGCCGCAGCCTGGGTCGGGGCCGCGCCCTCGATCAGCCGCAGGGACTGCGGGAGGGTGTCGAGCCGCAGCCGCCTCGCGAGGGAGACGTGGGGCACCCAGTCACCCGGGGTGGTGTGAGGTGCGTCACCTCCGACACCGGCGACGGGCTCTGCCGCAGGCTTGGTCGCTGTCGCAGCCGCGGCCGCAGCCGCGGTCGCAACGGTGGCGTGCACGGCCGCGTGCAGGTCGAGCAGGGCCCGGGTCGGCACGATCGACCGCACGAGCACCCGGCGGTCGCCCTCGCCGAACAGCAGGGGCACACCGAGCTCGAGCGGCAGCGGGAGCGGGAGGTCGGCGAACGTCTCCGCCGTCACCAGGGGCAGTCCCGCGCCCGACCGCACCAGCAGCGTCACGTGCGGTCGGTTGCTGGGCGACGGATGCGACCCCAGGCTCGACAGACCCGCGTCGGCGAGTGCGGTCCACTGCCGCCGGATCCACTCCTCCGTCGCGTCGTCGAGCACCAGCTCGAGGCTCCGGATGGGGCGGGCGTCGTCCATGCCCCCAGTCTGCCCCGGGCCGGGCGCTGTCGGAGGGTGCGCCTAGCGTCGTGGATGCATCCGCACCGACCGAGAAGAGCCCCCATGAACACCCGTGGTTTCGCCACGATCGACTTCGAGACAAGCGGTCTGGCGCCCTCGCACGGGGCGCGGGCCCTCGAGATCGCGGTCGTCCATTCGAACGAGGACGGTGAGGTCACCGGGAGGTGGGACACGCTGATCGGCGTCGACGGGCCGGTCGGCCGGGTCGACATCCACCGCATCTCGCGCTCGGCCCTGGCGGGCGCGCCGGCCTTCGGGCAGATCGCCCCCGAGCTGGTCGAGCTCCTCCGCGGCCGGGTCGTGGTGGCGCACAACGCCGGTTTCGACCTGCGCTTCCTGGTCGCCGAGCTCGGGCTGATCGGTTACCGGTTCGCCGCGGCCCCCGTCACGCTCTGCACGCAGCGACTCGCCCGCAGCTACCTGCCCGGAGTGCGGCGCTCGCTCGCGCACCTCTGCGAGGTCTTCGGCATCGCGCTCGAGGGCGCGCACCGGGCCTCGGTCGACGCCCTGGCGACCGCGCAGCTGCTCGAGTGCTACCTCGCGAACTCGGCCGACCGCTCCGGGTTCGCGCAGCAGCTCGACCGGGCGGCCGCGCTCCCCCACCGCACGCTGCCCGCGAGCGGGGTGCGGTGGTACCCGCGGGAGCGGGTTCCGGCCGGCGCAGATTCCCGCCCGGCGTTCCGGTACTGAGGGCCGCGCGCCTCAGTCCGCGCCGTGTCGGCCTGCGCCGCCTCGGCCTGCGCCGCTTCAGCGAGGCCCGCCTTCCGCCCTCTGTCAGCCCTGTGCCGGCTCGGCCTGGATCCGGTCGGTCGCCACCAGACGGTCACCCGCCCGGGCGGCCGGCGCGAGCCGCTCCCCCGTCTCGGCGTCGACGAACCGCATCCCCGCCGGAGCGGACGAGGGCCGGTTGCGGTCGGCCCAGTCGCCGAGCGCGAGCAGCACCATCGCCAGCTCCTGGCCCGCGCCGGTCAGCACGTACTCCTCCCGAGCTCGCCCGGCCTCGGGCTTGTAGGAGCGGCGCTCGAGCACGCCGCCCTCCACCAGGGTCGACAACCGCGCGGTCAGCACCTCGCGCGGGATGCCGAGCGACTCCTGGAAGCGGCTGAACCGGGTCGTCCCGGCCAGGGCGTCGCGCACGATCATGAGGGTCCACTTCTCCCCGAGCACGTCGAGGGAGCGGGCGATGGGGCAGCGTTCGTCGCCGCCGAGGATGCCGAGCATCCCGTCATCCTACCTGAGTTCGGATAAGAGAGTCAGTGTGCTAGGTTCGCATCACGAACTCAGACGAGGAGACACACGATGGACATCTACGGAGCGACTGTGCTGGTGACCGGCGCCAACGGCGGACTGGGCGCGGAATTCGTGCACCAGGCCCTCGACCGCGGCGCCGCCACGGTCTACGCCACCGCCCGCACCCCCCGCGAGTGGGGTGACGAGCGCGTCCGCCCGCTCGCCCTCGACGTGACCGACGCGGCCAGCGTGCAGGCGGCGGTCGCGGCCGCCCCGGGGGTCTCGATCCTCGTGAACAACGCCGGGGTCGGCGGAGCGGGACAGCTCCTGGACTCCTCGGTCGAGGAGGTCGAGCGCGTCTTCGCCACGAACGTGTTCGGCGCCCTCCGGGTCGCGAAGGCCTTCGCCCCCACGCTCGCCGCGCAGGGCGGCGGCGCCCTGGTCGACGTCCACTCCGTGCTGAGCTGGCTCGCGCTCGCGGGCGGCTACTCCGCCTCGAAGGCCGCGCTGTGGTCGATCACGAACTCGCTCCGGGTCGAGCTCGCGCCGCAGGGCACCCTGGTGCTCGGCGCCCACCTCGGCTACACCGACACCCCGATGACCACCGGGGTCGAGGCCGACAAGAACGACCCGGCCGACGTCGTCTCCGCGATCTGGGATGCGGTGGCCGCCGGTCACGACGAAGTCCTCGTCGACCAGGTCAGCCGCGACGTGAAGTCGGCCCTCGCCGGCCCGGTCGCCGCCCTGTACCCGCAGCTCAGCGGTCGCTGAGCCGGGAGCCGGCCGGCGCTGGAGCCGACTCCGCGGCCGACTCCGGTGCCGTCGCCAGCGTCTGCAGCCCGGTGACCCGCAGCAGGTCGAGCTTCGCCTGGTCCTCGCCGCCCGGCTCCACCGTGTAGACCACGATCCGCAGGTCGCCGCCCGGCACGGTGAGCACGTCGCAGTCGACCGTGATGGGGCCCACCGGGGTTCCGGTCACGGTCTTGCGACTCGAGCGGTGCTCGGCCACCTTCGCTTCGGCCCAGCGTCGCTCGAACTCCGGTGACTCCGCCCGCAACCGCGCCACCAGGTCGGCCAGGGCGGCGTCGCCGGGGTAGCGGCCGAGGGCCGAGCGCAGGTCGGCGGCGAGATCGCTCGCGAACTCCTCCTCGTGCCGGGCGTCGAACTCGGTGCCCTCGTGTCCCGAGGTGAAGAACCGCCAGACCAGGTTGCGGTCGCGCCCCGTGTGCGCCGAGGGGTCGCCGTTGACCGCGGCCCAGAGCGGGTTCCAGAGCAGGATGTCGTGGGCGGCCGTGAAGACCGCCAACGGCACGTCGCCGAGCCGGTCGACGATCCGCTGCACCCCCGGCGTCACGTGCTGAGGCACCACGCGCCGGGACGGCGGGGCGACCCCGGCCACGCGGAAGAGGTGGTCGCGCTCCCCCTCCGTCAGCCGGAGCGCGATCGCGAGCGCTCCGAGCAGCTGGGGCGAGGGGTGCGAGGCCCGGCCCTGCTCCAGGCGCACGATGTAGTCCACGCTCACCCCGGCGAGCGCCGCGAGCTCCTCCCGCCGGAGTCCGCCGGTGCGCCGCACGCCGCCGGTCGGCAGCCCCACGTCGGCGGGGCGCACCCGGTCGCGCCAGGAACGGAGCACGCTGGCGAATTCGGTCATGCTCCCATCCTGCCCTCCGCCGCGCCGGTCTCCCTGGTACTCCCGGTCCCCCTGTAGAGCGGTGCCTGGCAGAACCGGGGCGGCGGGCCGAGCATGGAGCCATGACCATCACACTGATCACCGGGGCCAACAAGAGCCTCGGTCTCGAAACCGCCCGCCGCCTGCTCGAGGCCGGCCACACCGTCTACGCCGGGGTGCGCGACCCGGCCACCGCCGACGCCGTCCGCGCGCTCGGCGCCGAGGTCGTGCAGCTCGACGTCACCGACCAGGCGAGCGTCGACGCCGCGGTCGCCTCGTTACCCGCCCTCGACGTGCTCGTCAACAACGCCGGCGTGCTCGGCACGTCCTTCGGGGTCGACGACCTCTCGGCCGAGGCGATGCAGGCGGTGCTCGACACCAACGTGCTCGGCATCGTCCGCGTCACGCAGGCCGCGCTCCCGCTGCTGCGCGCATCCGGAGCCCCCGTCGTGGTCAACGTGGCCTCGGGCGTCGGTTTCCCCCGCTACCTGCAGGATCCGGCCCACGACGAGTTCCCCGTCGCCGCGATCCCCTACGCGGCCTCGAAGGCCGCGGTGATCACGCTGACCGTGCAGTACGCCAAGAACCTGCCCGGCTTCCGCGTCAACGCCTCCGACCCGGGGTACACCGCGACCGACTTCAACGGCCACGGCGGCCACCAGACGGTGACCGAGGGCACGGATGCGACGGTCGCGCTGGCCCTGGTCGGTCCCGACGGCCCCACGGGCGAGTTCCACGACCGCCGCGGCCGCATCGCGCTCTAGCGCGGCAGGCCGGGAGCGGGCGGCAGACGGGGGGCAGACGCGGAACGGGCGGAGGCCGGTCGCGCACGGCGACCGACCTCCCCGGGCCCTAGACCCCGAGGTCCTCCCGCTTCGTGCGGAACGTCTCGGGGCTGAAGACCGCGACCACCGACGAGAGCAGCGACACCCCGCCGCACAGCGCCACCGCCGGCAGCCAGTTCGTGCCACCGGCACCGGAGGCCTGGGCGATCGCCGGCGCGAAACCGGCGAGCAGGATGCCGAGCATGAGGCCGACGGCCATTCCGGTGTAGCGCACAGGGGCGGGGAACATCTCGGGGTAGTAGACCGCGCCGATCGTGATCGGGATGCAGTAGAAGATGCCGATCCCGACGATCCCCGCGACGAAGATCATCGGGATGTCCCCCGCGTCGATCGCCTGGAACAGCAGCACCAAGCAGACGCTCGAAGCCAGCGAACCGACGATGAACAGCGGTTTCCGCCCGAAGCGGTCCGAGAGCAGCCCCGCGACCGGCGCCATGAACACCGCGACGAGGTTCGCGATCGAGACCACGGTCAGCATCACCGCGCTCGGGATGCCGTTCGCACTCCCGTAGGCGAGCGCGAAGACGTTGAAGATCGTGCCGACGACGTTGATCGTGCTGAGCGCGAGCACCCGCAGCACCGTGCGCCAGTGGTGGGCGAGCAGCTCGACGATGGGCAGCTTGGCCCGGGCGCCCTCGGACTTCAGCGCGTCGAAGGTCTCGGTCTCCTCGAGCTGGCGCCGGAGGAGGTAGGCGATGACGGTGAAGACGCCGCTGATCAGGAACGGCAGGCGCCAGCCCCAGCTGAACAGCTGCTCCTCGGGCAGGGCCGCGATCGGGATGAAGACGAGACTGCCGAGGGCGATACCGAACTGCATCCCGCTCATGGTGAAGCTGGTGAAGAAGCCGCGCCGGCCCACCGGGGCGTGCTCGACCGTCAACGAGGTCGACCCGGGCGACTCACCGCCCGCCGAGAGCCCCTGCAGCAGGCGCAGCAGCACCAGCAGCGCCGGCGCCGCCCAGCCGATCGCGGCGAAGGTCGGCAGGAGGCCGATCGCGAAGGTCGCCACGCCCATCAGTGCGATGGTGAGCACGAGCGCCCGCCGGCGGCCGAACCGGTCGCCGATGTGCCCCCAGAGCACCGCGCCGAGCGGCCGCACCACGTAGGCGACCCCGAAGGTGGCGATCGAGAACAGGGTGGCCGCGGCCCCGGAGTCCGGGAAGAACAGGCGACCGAAGATCAGGGCCGCCGCCGAGCCGTAGACGAGGAAGTCGTAGTACTCCAGCGCACTGCCGAAGAACCCGGAGACCGCCGCGCGACGCGCCTGCGTCGGCACCGGGGTGGTGCCTGTGCTGATTTTTACCGACATGATGTGCTCCGTTGCAGATGAGGTGGCGAATGGATGCGGTCAGGGGGCGGTCGGGGCGAGCTCGGCCGGCCGGGTCGCCGACGCGGTGTCCGGTACTGGCGCCGACGCCGACACGGTGTCCGCGGCGAGGGTGATCGGGTTGAGGCGGATGGTGCGCGGCCCGTCCGTGGTGCCGAAGCCGACGGCGTAGAGGCCGTCCGGCCCGCCGTTGAAGGCCAGGTCGACGCCCCAGGCGTCGGGATCGATCGCGTCGCCCAGCCAGTGGCGCAGACCCTCCTCGGTGCCGCCGAGCTCGAGCGAGGTGACCCCGGTCGCCTCGACGCTGCCGGTGCCCGGCTGCGGGTCGAGCAGGCTCGAGTGCGACCCGAGTTCGGGCACGTGATAGATGTTGGGCCGGCCGAGGAGCCAGGAGTTGCGGAAGTCGGGGGCGTGCAGCGCCTTGCCGCGCTTCTGCCCGGGCACCATCAGCACCTTTCCGCCCGAGATCTCGGCCGAGGGCTCGACGCCGCGGTGCCGGGCGAAGGCGGCGATCTCCGCGGGGCCGTCGCTCCTCAGGCAGAGCCCGGCGAAGCAGTCGCCGGTGGCGGTCTGGCGCTCGAGCTCGAGGGCGAGCGGTCGTCGCTCGGCGATCATCCGGTGGTCGACGATGCTCTCGACCTCGAGGTAGACGTGACCCCCGAGCGAGATGATCTTCTGGCCGAGACCGAGGCCGGGGAACCAGCCCCCGTCGGCGCTGCCGAGTCCGGTCTGGCGCGAGATGTCCATGGTCGTGCGGTACAGGTTGTCAGACCAGATGGCGATGTGGTCGAGCGAGATCATCCGAGAACTCCTTCACGTGCCCAGTCGAATTATTACAAATTCGAAGTTATTCCGGACATGTTACCGCGGATGGCACGAAGTGTTTCGAATTTGTAAAACTCGACGATGAGCTCGACCCGTGCGGCGGCGGGCGGACTCCTGCGAGTCAGGGCCGGGCGGCCTCGACCTGATCAGGCAGCAGCCCGCCGGTGATCTCGCCGCGGAGGTGGAGCTGGAGCCGGCCGAGCATGCGGTGCAGCTCGGCCACGTCCTCCTGATCCAGCGGAGCGATCACGGCGTCGACGATCATGTCGTTCTGGGTCTGCGAGACCTCGAGCAGCAGCGCCCGGCCCGCCTCCGTGATGCGCGCGAGCACCCCGCGTTCGTCGTCCGGGGCGAGCGCGCGCTCGGCGAGACCGGCCTTCTCGAGCTGGCCCACCTGGTAGGTCAGACCGCTCGGCGTGCTCACCAGCTTGTTGGCGAGCTCCGTCATCCGCAGTTCTCCGCCGGCGTTCCGCAGCCGGATCAGCACCTCGTACTGCGAGTACTTGATGCCGGTGTGGTCCCGGGTCGCCCGGTCGGCGCGGCGCTCGAGCAGCTTGCCCACGTCGATCAGCCGCTCGAACAGCGCGAGCTGGACGGAGTCGAGCTTCTCAGCCATGGCGTCCTTCCGTGTGCGGAGCCGTCGGCCCCTGGTCCCTGGACCCTCCATGGTATCGACCCCATCCGGAGAGCAGATTCACCAGGCGCAGCAGGAGGCGGGTGCCTCGCCGGCCGACGGCGCCCTCGCTGACGGTCGGGAACATCCGGAACGCGAGCTGGGCCACCACCTCGCCGGCGACGCGCTCGACACCGGCCCCGGGCGGGGCGCCGATCGTCTTGACCGCGACCGCGCGCATCAGGCGGAACAGCAGCCGGCCGACGAGCGTGCCCTGCATGTCGCGCACCGCGGTGTCGAGGGTGAACCGGCCGGCACGGGCGGGCAGGTTCGGTGGGATCGCCCGGCCGAGCAGTCGCGCGAAGTCGGCGGCGGGGAACGGCACCCGGGCCGTCGCCGAGGGGTGATCGTAGGCGGGGATGACGGCACGGGCGGGCCGGGCGGGCTGGGCCTCGTGGCCCCCAGAAGCGGGATCGCCCGCGAGGTCGCCGTGCGGAACATCCACCGGCAGCCGGTGCACGATGTCCCGCGAGGAGCGCCCGACCTGCACCTCGTACCGCCCGGTCTCGATCCGCCAGGCGTCGGTCGCCTGGTCCCACACCCGGAAGCCCCTCTCGTCGACGGTCAGTCGAACCGTCCGGCTCTCCCCCGGCGCCAGCTCGACCTTGGCGAACGCGCGCAGCTCGTGCGCGGGCCGGAACAGGCTCGGGTCGTCCTGGTGCAGGTAGACCTGCACCACCTCGCTCCCCGGGCGGCTGCCGGTGTTCCGCACGACGAGCGACACCTCGACCGCCGGGGCGCCGTCCGGCCCGTCGAGCACCTCCACCTCGACGTCCGTCCACTCGAAGCGGGTGTACGAGAGACCGTGGCCGAACGGGAACGCGACCACCGCATCCACCGTGTCGGTCCACCGGTAGCCCAGGTAGAGGCTCTCGCGGTACTCCACGGTCGAGGGCCCGTTGGGCAGGCTCGCCACCGGATGATCGGCGTAGCGCACCGGGAAGGTCTCGGCCAGTCGTCCCCCCGGTTCGGCCCGGCCCAGCAGCACGTCGGCGAGGGCGCTGCCGGAGGCCTGTCCGCCGAGGTACGCCTCGAGCACGGCGGGCACCCGGTCGAGCCACGGCAGTTCGACCGGCGCCCCGTTCTGCAGCACGACGATCGTCTGGGGGTTCATCGCCCGCACCGCCTCGACGAGCCGGTCGTGCGCCGGGGGCAGGCCGAGGTGAGTGCGGTCCACGCCCTCGGTCTCATAGGTCTCGGGAAGGCCCACCACCACGATCGCGACGTCGGCGACCGCCGCCGCCTCCTCGGCCTCGGCGACCTGAGCGGCCGTCGAGCGACTGGTCTCCCGGTCGTAGCCCGGGGCGTAGAGCACGGCGGGCCCGTCGGACCGGGCCGGCAGCGCCTCCGTCAGAGCTCCGAGCAGGGTGTCGACGCGCGTCGGCACGACGTGCGAGCTGCCGGCGCCCTGAAACCGCGGGTCCTCGGCGAAGGCCCCGATCACGGCGACCCTCAGCCCGGGGGTGGCCGTGATCGGCAGCACTCCTCCGTCGTTCTTCAGCAGCACCGTGCCGGCTATGGCCGCCCGGCGGGCGAGCTCGTGGTGGGCGTCGAGGTCGGGTTCGGGGCCGCCGTCCTCGACCCCGCGGTGCTCCTCGACGAGGGTGAGGATGCGCCGGACCGCGCGGTCCACGTCGTTCCAGCCCAGCGTGCCGGCGGCGAGGGCGGCGCGTACGTAGGCGCCGTCCCGCCGCCCCAGGCCGGGCATGGTCAGGTCGGTGCCCGCGGCGATCGAGGCCCGGCGGTCCCAGGAGGCGCCCCAGTCCGAGAGCACCGCGCCCTTGAATCCCCACTCCTCGCGCAGGATGCCGTTCAGGAGCGAGGCGTTCTCGGTGCAGTGGAACCCGTTCAGCCGGTTGTAGGCCGCCATCACGGTCGCCGGCCGGGCGTGCGTCACCACGTGCTCGAACGAGGCGAGGTACAGCTCGCGGAGGGCCCGGTCGTCGACCACCGACTCGACCCCGTACCGGCGCTGCTCGGTGTTGTTGGCCGCGAAGTGCTTGACCGAGGCGCCGACTCCGACGCCCTGCACCCCCTGCACCCAGGCGGCACCGAGCGCGCCGGAGACGAGCGGGTCCTCGGAGAAGTACTCGAAGTTGCGGCCGCCGACCGGGGTGCGCTTGAGATTGACACCGGGGCCGAGGAGCACGCCGATCCCGTGCCCGGCGGCCTCGCGGCCGAGCGCCTCGCCGACCTCGCGCACCAGCTCCGGATCCCAGGAGGCCCCGAGCGCGGAGGCGGTCGGGAAGCAGGTGGCGGGATGCGAGGCGAACATCGACATCCCGGAGCCGTCATGGGGCCGGCGCACCCCGTGCGGGCCGTCGCCGAGCCGGAGGGCGGGGATGCCGAGGCGCTCGACCGCCACCGTGGTCCACGCGCCGGCTCCCGCCGTCAGCGCGATCTTCTCGTCGTCGCTGAGCTGCGCGAGGAGCCCGTCGGGCGCGGGGCCCGCCTCGGGGGCGTCGGGTCGGATGCCGGTCATGTCCATTCATCGTAGGAGGCCGGGCGCCGATCGGCTCGCGTCCGAGCGACGGGCCGGTGTCGCGCTCCGCGGACGGCCGGGGCCGCGTGCCAGACTGATGCCGTGACCGACTCCTCCGAGCTGCCCACCGTCTCGATCGTCATCCCCGCCTACAACGAGGAGGCCGGGATCCGGCACTGTCTCGTGGCCGCGATCGAGCAGACCGTCCCGGCCCACGAGATCATCGTGGTCGACAACCGCTCCACCGACGGCACGGCCGCCGCGGTCGAGGCGATGGCCGCGGCCTTCCCGGATGCGAACATCCGGCTGGTGACCCAGGATGCCGAGCAGGGCATCACGCCGACCCGCAACGCGGGCTTCAACGCCGCGACCGGCACCGTGATCGGCCGCATCGACGCCGACAGCGCACTCTCGCCCAACTGGGTCGAGCAGGTGCAGCGCGCGTTCGCGACCGGAGACTTCGTCGCCGCGAGTGGCCCGGTGGAGTACTACGACATGCCGATGCGGGCCTTCGGCCACCACGCTGACGACACCTTCCGGAAGCTGCAGGTCAAGCTCGCCGGCAAGTACGTCTTCCTGTTCGGCACGAACATGGCGATCACCAAGGCCGCCTGGCTCGCGGTGCGCGACGACGTCTGCGCCGACCGTGAAGACCTGATGCACGAAGACCTCGACCTTGCGGTGCACCTCGCGCTCAAGGGCTTCAAGATCGGGTACGTCTCGGCGATGGTGGTCGGGATGTCGGCCCGCCGGCTCGACTCCTCGCCCCGCGACTACCTGTACTACGTGCAGCGCTTCGAGCGCACCTACGCGGCCCACGGCATCCGCGAGCTGCGACTGCTCGCGCCGATGGCCGTCTTCCTCGGCATCTACCCGGCGCTCCACGTCGAGCGGCGGCTGCGCGAGAAGCGCACGGCGCAGCAGTGGGGCGGCGTGCCGCGCTCCCCGCAGGCCGACTGACGACCGGGGCCGACGACCCGCGCGACGGCGGGGCTACCGCTTCGCATCCTCCCGGCGCATCCGCTCGCGCACCCCGCCGTCGACCTCCCGGCCCTCGGCCATCGGCTGGTGGATCGCGCCGTCGGTGGGGGGCTCGGGATCGCCCTTCCTCGATTCGGCATCGGCCACCCGGCCCGAGAGCCGCTCGGTGAGGGTGGGGAACAGGTGGTGCGAGACGTCGGCCGCGCGTGCCTTCCCTCCGACCGGCCGTTCCGGTCTCGGATCGCTGCAGGCCTCGACGATCGCGTCGACCACGAGCTGCGGATCGTCCATGGCCGCCATCCGCGGCGTCCGACCGCTGTAGTTGGCGGCGTGCGTCCACCACGGGGTGTCGACGGCCCAGGGCAGGATCGTGGCGACCGAGATCCGCTCGTCGTCGCCGGTGAGACGCAGTTCCTCGTTCACGGAGCGGCCGAGGCTGAGCACGGCGGCCTTCGAGGCGGCGTACGAGGACTGGTAGGCGAGCGGAACCTCGCTGTCGACGGAGCCCACGTTGACCAGGATGCCGCCGCCCTGCGCGCGGAACCGGGTGAGCGCCACGTGGGCGCCGTAGATCAGACCCTTCAGGTTCACGTCGATGATGCGCGCATGCGCCTCGAGGGGAATGTCCCAGAAGAAGCCGATCGCGCCGACGCCGACGTTGTTGACCCAGACGTCGATCGCGCCGAAGCGCTCTTCGGCGGCCTCCGCGAGCCGCTCGACGGCGGCGGGGTCGCTCACGTCGGTGGGAACCGCGAGCGCGACCCCTCCCGCGGTGGAGATCTCTGCGACCACCTCGTCGAGCAGGTCGGCGCGCCGGGCCGCGATCACCACCCGAGCTCCGCGCGCGGCGAGTTCCCGGGCGGCACCGCGGCCGAATCCGCTCGAGGCGCCGGTGATCACGATGGTCTTGTCGCTGATGTCGCTCATGCACGCCATCGTGCACCCGCCGCCGCGAACCCGCGCGGGGGTTGCGAGACGGGCGGGCGTCAGTCGTTCTCGACGATGTCGAGGGCGTGCCGGAGGTCGTCCGGGTACCGGCTCTCGAACGAGACGTACTCGCGGGTCTCGGGGTGGATGAAGCCGAGCCGCATCGCGTGCAGCCACTGCCGGGTGAGCCCGAGCCTGGCCGAGAGCTGCGGGTCGGCGCCGTACATGGTGTCGCCGACGCAGGGGTGCCGTTGGGCGGCCATGTGCACCCGGATCTGGTGCGTGCGCCCGGTCTCGAGGTGCACCTCGAGCAGGGTCGCGGCCCGGAACGCCTCGAGCGTCTCGTAGTGAGTGACCGAGGGCTTGCCGGCCGCGGTGACCGCGAACTTCCAGTCCGACTTCGGGTGCCGCCCGATCGGGGCGTCGATGGTGCCCGAGAACGGGTCGGGGTGGCCCTGCACGAGGGCGTGGTAGATCTTGTCGACCTCGCGGTCGTGGAAGGCGCGCTTCAGCCAGGTGTAGGCGGCCTCGCTCTTGGCGACGACCATGAGCCCGCTGGTGCCCGCATCCAGCCGGTGCACGATGCCCGCGCGTTCGGCCGCGCCGCTGGTGGCGATGCGGTAGCCCGCGCCGGCCAGGGCGCCGAGCACGGTCGGGCCGGTCCAGCCGACCGAGGGATGCGCGGCGACGCCGACGGGCTTGTCGATCACGATGATGCTGTCGTCGTCGTAGACCACCTCGAGCTCCGGCACCACGACCGGGACGATCGTGGGCTCCTCCCGCGGCGACCACTCGACGGCGAGCCAGGTGTCGCGGCGCAGCTTGTCGGACTTGCCGACCGTGCGGCCGTCGACGCTCACGCCGCCGGCCTCCACCACCTCGGCGGCGAAGGTGCGCGAGAAGCCGAGGAGCTTGGCGATGCCGGCGTCGACCCGCGCGCCGTCGAGGCCGTCGGGCACCGGCAGGGTCCGGGACTCCACCACTAGACCTGCTCGCGCTCGTCGGCGGTCGCGCTGCCGGCCTCGCCGTCGGCCTGCTTCGGCGCGGAGACGTGCCGGGTGCCGTCGAGACCGATGCCCCGGATGGTGAGGATGAGGAACAGCACCATCGCGAACGTGATCGACACGTCCGCGAGGTTGAAGATCGCCGGCAGCAACGGGATCGTGATGAAGTCGACCACGTGGCCGACCCCGAAGCCCGGCTCCTTGAAGAGCCGGTCGATCAGGTTGCCGATCGTGCCGCCGAGCAGGAGCCCGAAGACCCAGGCCCAGGCGTAGGAGCGGATGCGCCGCGCGAACCAGATGATGAACACCGTGACGGCGGCGGCGAGGATCGAGAAGATCCAGGTGTAGGCGTTTCCGATCGAGAAGGCGGCGCCCGAGTTCTTCACAAAGCGAAATTGGATGAGGTCGCCCACGACGGGGACGACCTCACCCAATTCGAGGTTCTGTACGACCAGGAGCTTCGTGATCTGATCGATCGCGATCGACGCGAGTGCGACGACCGCGAGGACGATCAGAACCCGGGGGCGGCCCTTCGAGCTCTCGCTAACCGCCAAAGCCGCTGAAGCTCGACGTGGGAGAAGGGGTCTTCTCGCCGTCGACGCTCGAGGACGTCAGGTCCTTGAGCTGGTCTTCGATGTAGGTCTTGAGACCGGCACGGTAGTCCTTCTCGAAGGTGCGCAGCTCGTCGATGCGGTGCTCGATGCCGGCCTTCTCCTGGTTGAGGCGGGCCAGCTCGTTGCGCTGCTTCGTCTCGGCCTCGGCCACGATGCGGGCCGCGGTGGCGTGCCCCTCGGCGATGAGGGCGTCGCGCTTGTCGGCACCCTCCTTGACGTGCTCGTCGTGGAGACGGCGCGCCAGCTGCAGCAGGTTCGTGGTGGAGACCGACTCGTCCTCGACCTCGGCGGCCGGGGCGGGAGCGGCGGCGACGGGCGCGGGCACCTCGGCGACGGGCGCCGGAGCCGGCGTCTCGACGACGGCCTCTTCGACGACGACGGGGGCCGGGGCGGCTGCCTCGGACGATCCGCCGGCCTCGAGCTTGGCCTTCAGCTCCTCGTTCTCCTGCGTCAGGCGGCGCAGTTCGACGACGACCTCGTCGAGGAAGTCGTCCACCTCGTCCTGGTCGTAACCTTCACGGAACTTGGTCTGAGAAAATCTCTTGTTAACAACATCTTCCGGAGTTAACGCCATGGTTTTCCACCTTTATTGCTTCGACAAACAGGGATAACGCGTTGCTAACCGTAGCAACATTCCTGACGAACGTCCCGTGAACGGCACGATATCGCCCCAGGCTCTACCCGTTCAGGATACATGGGTCACACCACAGGCCCCCGAGCGAAGCAGCGCGGAACATCTTTAGTGACTAAACCTCAACTACTGCTAAGGTGGCGGGATCGAATTTCCCCGACGAATCGAGCTTTCATGCCATTTCGACTGCCCCGAGCCGCGTGGGCGGCGGCCCTGATCCTGGTGACCGTCACCTCCACTGCACCGGCCGCGCACGCCGGGCCGTCGTTGACGTCCATATCCGATGTCACGCGGATCTCCGGCGCAGACCGATATGAAGTCGCTGCGAAGATCTCCGAGCAGATGCCTCCGAAGCCGGGTCCAGTCGTGTTTATCACGACCGGTGAGACCTTCCCGGACGCCCTTTCGGCGGGCCCGGCGACGATGTCCTGGGGTGCGCATCTTCTCATCGTCAACCGGGATCGCATCCCTGCATCCGTGGCCAGCCACCTGGCCGCCCTCTCTCCGACGGCCGTCATGATCATCGGAGGCAGGATGTCGGTATCCGATGACGTCGTGAGCGCCATAGCGAGCCTGGTCCCCGGCGCGACCATCCGCCGAGTCGATGGGGCGGATCGATACGAGGTCAGTCGCAATGTCTTCACGGAGCTGTCGGTTCCCCGAGACAATTACGATTTCCACATCGCGACCGGGTCGAACTTCCCCGATGCCCTGTCGGCCGGGGCTGCCGCGGGTCTCGGCTGGAATCCGGTGCTCCTCGTCCGAGGGAACGAACCGACCATCGACGCCGACACGCTGAAGGCCATGAACTTCAGCGCTGCTCGAGCCACTGTCGTCGGAGGTCAGTCATCCGTGTCGAGCGGCATCGAAGCCGATCTCGCCGTCAGGGTGCCTACGGCCCGAGCCGGCGGAGCTGACCGGTATGCGACGTCGCTCTCGCTCATCAGAAGGACATTCAGCTCATCGGACTATGCCTATGTAGCGTCCGGGGCGAACTTTCCCGACGCTCTCACGGGCAGCGTGCTCGCGGCAACCAAACGAGCACCTCTGTACATCGTCCCTCCGGGTTGCGTCCCTGAAGGCGTCCTCGACGACTTCAATCGCCTGGGAGTGAAGCACGTGGTCCTGGTCGGCGGAACCGCGTCCCTGTCCGACGCCGTGTTCCGGCTCCAGGCCTGCTGACGGGTCAGACCGCGCGGAGGAAGCCGGCCACCGACATCGCGATGATGACCAGGAGCATCGTAATGCTCCAGCCGAAGTCGAGCGCGATCGCGCCGACGCGGAGCGGAGGGATGATCCGGCGGAAGAAGCGGATCGGCGGGTCGGTCACCGTGTAGGTGACCTCGGCCAGCACCAGGACCCCGCCGGAGGGCCGCCAGTCGCGGCGGACCGTCCGGACGAGGTCGAGGATGAAGCGTCCCCACATCAGGAAGAAGTACAGCAGGAGAGCAAAATAGACGACGGTCGCGATGATGGAGACGAGGGAACCCACTCGCTAATTATGACTGGACGAAGAAGGACGACTCCGCGCGTGCCTCGGTGCCGTTGTCGCCGGAGACGGAGACGTGCGACGGGGACAGGAGGAAGACCTTGTTCGTGACGCGCTCGATCTTGCCGTAGAGGCCCTGCGAGAGGCCGCCGGCGAAGTCGATCAGGCGGCGCGCATCGGCATCCGTCATCTGCGACAGGTTCATGATGACCGGGATCCCCTCGCGGAAGTTCTCGGCGATGACCTGGGCGTCCTTGTACTGCTTGGGGTGGACGGTGAGGATTTCGTTCATTTCAGCAGGTGCCACATTCTTGGGGGTGTGCGCGGACTTGCGGAGGGGCGTCACGGGGGCGCGGTTCGAGGTCGCCGCCGGCTGCTGCTGCGGCGCCTGGGGCGCGGGAGCGGCCTGCGGGTGCGGGACGGGCGCGACGGGCGCCTGGGTCGCGGGAGCCTCGTACTCGAGCTCCTCGTCGGCGAGACCCAGGTACACCATGGTCTTGCGGAGTGGGTTGGCCATCAGAACCTCCGGTTGCAGTTGCTTCTTCGTACCCCCGAGATTAATCGCGCGGAGGCCGTAAACCGGTGATTGCGGTGCCGATCCGCAGGTGTGTCGCGCCCTCGGCGATGGCCTCCCGGAAGTCCTGGGTCATGCCGGCCGAGATCTCGACGGCGCCCGGGACGACCGCGGCGACCTCCTCGCCGACCGCCCGCAGCCGGGCGAAGGCGCGCCGGGGCTCCTCGTCGATCGGCGCGACGGCCATGACACCGCGGAGGCGGAGACCCTCCGCGGCGGTCCGGGCGATCTGCTCGGCCAGGGCGGCCGCCTGCTCGGGCGGCACTCCCCCGCGGGCGGGATCCTCGGTGAGGTTGATCTGCAGGAAGGCGTCGAGCGGCCCCTCGCCCTCGGCCGGCGCCGCCAGGGCGGTGACCAGCGCCTCCCGGTCGAGCGAGTGCAGCACGCCGGTGTACTCGCGTGCCTGTCGCGCCTTCTTCGACTGCAGCTGCCCGACGAAGTGCCAGGTGAGGTCGAGGTCGGCCAGCTCGGCGGCCTTCTCGCGCGCCTCCTGGTGACGGCTCTCGCCGAAGTCCCGGATGCCGAGGGCGTGGAGCTCGCGCACCAGACCGGCGGCGTGGAACTTCGTCACCGCGATCAGGGTCAGCTCCGATCGCTCCCGCCCGGCATCCCGCGCCGCCTGGTCGAGTTCTGACTCGATCCAGGCGACGCGGCCGGCCGGTGGGGCGTCGAGAGGGGGGTTCACTTCAGGAAGTCGGGGACGTCCAGGTCGGCGTCGTCGTCCTCGGACGCGGGGTCGAGGGCGACCGAACCGGTGAGGCCCAGGTCACTGGTCGCGTTCTGCCAGACCGGCGAGCTCGGCGCGGCCTGCTCCTCGGCGGCCTCGGGCTTCTGGTCGCGTCGGAGGGTCGCGGTGGCCGCTCCCCCGCGGCCGAACGGGTCGACCTCCTCGGCGTTGCCGACGAAGCTGCCCCGGCGGGTGTCGACGGCTGCCGGGGTGTTGCTGTTCGGCTCGCCGCCGTCGAAGCCCGCGGCGATGACCGTGACGCGCACCTCGTCGCCCAGGGTGTCGTCGATGACGGCACCGAAGATGATGTTGGCCTCGGGGTGCACCGCATCCTGAACCAGCTTGGCGGCGTCGTTGATCTCGAAGATGCCGAGGTTCGATCCCCCCTGGATCGACAGGAGCACGCCGTGCGCCCCGTCGATCGAGGCCTCGAGCAGCGGGCTGGCGACCGCGAGCTCGGCCGCCTTGATCGCGCGGTCGGCGCCACGGCTCGAGCCGATGCCCATCAGCGCGGAGCCGGCGCCCTGCATGACCGACTTGACGTCGGCGAAGTCGAGGTTGATCAGGCCAGGGGTGGTGATCAGGTCGGTGATGCCCTGCACGCCGGCGAGCAGCACCTGGTCGGCGGTCGAGAAGGCCTCGAGCATGCTGATGCCGCGGTCGCTGATCTCCAGCAGGCGGTCGTTCGGCACGACGATGAGGGTGTCGACCTCGTTCTTCAGGGTGGCCACGCCGTCTTCGGCCTGGGCCGCACGGCGCTTGCCCTCGAAGCCGAAGGGCTTCGTGACGACACCGATGGTCAGTGCGCCGATCGACTTCGCGATGCGGGCCACGACGGGCGCGCCGCCGGTACCGGTGCCGCCGCCCTCTCCGGCGGTGACGAAGACCATGTCGGCGCCCGCGAGCGCCTCCTCGATCTCCTCCGCGTGGTCTTCGGCCGCACGGCGACCGACCTCGGGGTCGGCGCCGGCGCCGAGCCCCCGGGTGATCTCGCGGCCCACGTCGAGCTTGACGTCGGCGTCGCTCATCAGCAGCGCCTGGGCGTCGGTGTTGATCGCGATGAACTCGACTCCGCGGAGCCCGAGCTCGATCATGCGGTTGACGGCGTTCACGCCGCCACCGCCGATGCCGACGACCTTGATCACGGCGAGGTAGTTCTGGTTTGAAGTCACGTCCGGCCTCCGCTGGAACCTTAAAGTTCTACTTGAAAGTTAAAGTTATTCCGAGTATGTATTTCCTAGGTGTGAAGCTACGCGAGGTTGCCCCGCGCGACCCCGACCGCGCGCCGCGTGTCGCGAACGCACCGCGATTCTCGTCGCCGGTCATCGCACGACGGGGCTCTGCGGGCTCGAGACGTCGTACTCGACGGCTCTCGCCGGATCCTGCGTGGCGATCAGGCGCTGCAGGATGACGGCCTTGAGCTCGGAGTCCTCCGGGCTGCCCCAGACGACGCGCTGACCGACCCCGCCGAAGACGAGCGTGACGCTGTCGGGCGTGGTGCCGCTGATCCGGTCGACCTGGCTGAGCAGGGTGTCGGGCAGCGAGGTGAGCACCGCGGCGGCGGCGTCGAATCCGGGGCTGCCGATCTGGGTCCCGGTGAGGTCGAGCACCGGGAAGCCCGGGATGCGCTCGGTGGCTTGCTGCACCGTGACGCCGGCGGCATCCAGCAGGTCGAAACCGGTGGCCGTCTGCACCTGCGCGACCGGACGCCGCTCGACGACGCGGATCGCCAGGATGTCCGGCGGTCTCGCCTCGACCGAGTAGGACTCGATCATCGGGAACTGCGCGAGGTCGCGCTCGATCGCGCCGTAGTCGACCAGCGCGAGCGGCCGGCCCACCTGGTCGTCGAGGGCGTTCGTGACGGCGGTGACATCCACCCGGGAGGTGCCCTCGATCGCCACCGCGCGGACGGCGAGGAGGGGTGAGTACGCGGCGAGCAGCACGATCAGCACCAGGCCGACGACGGCTCCCCCGCTGATCAGCCAGGCGAGGCGGCGGCGACGCGAGCGCTGCGTGAAGCGGCGCGACTCGTCGCGCTCGTACCGGCGGCGGGAGCGGGTGGCCTGCTTGAGCTCGCGCCGGGCGTCGCCCGCGCGGATGCGCCAGGATGCGGCCGTCCCGGTCGCCGGTCGGCTCGCGCCAGGGTTGGCCTTGCCTGGCTGCGCGATCGGCTCGGTGACGCCGGGGCCCGGATTGCTCGGCTTGCCCGGCTTGCTCGGCTTGCCTGCTGTGCCCGGCCGTGCGATCGGCTCGGTCGCGCCGGGGTCCGTCCGGGTCGTCCGGGCCGAGGAGGCGGCGCCGGGTCGCTTCTTGGCGCCGGTGAGTCCGGCGATCTTCGGGCCGCGGCGACCGGTGGATGCGCGTGCTCCGTCGACCGGCTCGGTCAGCTCCTGATCGCGGCTCGGCACCGAGTTCCGGGTCGGGCTGCCGGCGCGGTCACCCGATGCCGGGGCTTCGGGGGCGCGAGGTGTCGTCCACCAGGCCTCGCCCAGCGAGGAGGTCCGCGACCCGGAGGTGGCGCGGGTCGGCGCGGCCGGGGTGCGAACGCCGGAGGTGCTCGACGAAACGGGCGGCGTGGAGGGCTGCGCGGCGGCGGCCCTCGCAGGCTTCGCGGCGGCGGGCTTCGCGGCGGCGGGCTTCGCGGGGGTCTCCCCGACCTGCTCCGCAGCCGAAGCCCTCGGCGGCACGGGTCGCCGCTTCCCGCCGCGCGCCCCTCGGGCGTCACCCGGCGCGGGCGACCCCGCCGACGGGGGCGGCGGCGGTGGGGGCGGCGGCGTCAGGCCGGGCGGTCTCTTCACTCTCCCCCACCGGAACCGCCGGCAGCGCCGACGGGCTGCGCCGCATCCTTCGCCCCCAGCGAGTCGAGCAGCTGCGGCACGATCAGGTTGACGTCGCCGCAGCCGAGCGTCACGACGAAGTCGCCCGGCTCGGCGATCGTGGCCAGGTAGTCGGCCGCGCGCTGCCAGTCGTCGATGTAGGCAACGTGCGACGGGTCGTCGAAGCGCTCGGAGACCAGCTCGCCGGTCACGCCCTCGATCGGGTCCTCCCGCGCTCCGCAGACCTCGAGCACGATCGTGAAGTCCGCGGTGCGCTCGAGGGTCTCGGCGAACTCGCCGGCCATCAGCTTCGTGCGGCTGTAGAGGTGCGGCTGGTGCACCGCGATGATGCGCCCCTCGCCGACGACCGTGCGCGCTGCGGTGAGCGCCGCATCCACCTCGGTCGGGTGGTGGGCGTAGTCGTCGTAGACGCTCACGCCGCCGACGGTGCCGTGGAGCTCGAACCGACGGCCGGTGCCGCCGAACGCGCCGATGGCGGCGAGGGCCGCATCCGGAGCGAAGCCGAGCCCGACGAGCACGGCCGCCGCACCGGCCGCGTTGATCGCGTTGTGGTGCCCGGGCACCCGGAGCACCGCCGGGTAGCTCTGACCGCGGTAGTCGACGACGAACCGCACCGGGCCGTCGGTCTCGACCGAGTGCACCCGCAGGTCGGCGCCCTCGGCCTCGCCGAAGGTGAGCACGTTCGGGTGCGACAGCCGCGCGGCGACCCGGAGGGCTCCGGCGTCGTCGGAGGAGATGACGACGAGCTCGCCGGCGGCGTCGGCGAACTGCACGAAGGCGTCCTCGACGGCCTCGACCGAGCCGTAGTGGTCGAGGTGGTCCGGGTCGACGTTGGTGATCAGGGCCACCGCGGTGTCGTACAGCAGGAACGAGCCGTCCGACTCGTCAGCCTCGAGCACGAAGAGCTCGCCGTCGCCGAAGGCCGAGGAGGTGCCGAGCTCGGAGATCACGCCGCCGTTGACGAAGCTGGGCTCCTGGTCGAGCTCGAGCAGGCCGGTGACGATCATTCCGGTCGAGGTGGTCTTGCCGTGGGCGCCGGCGACGGCCACGAGGCGGTGCCGGTTCGAGAGCCAGGCGAGCGCCTGCGATCGGTGGAGGATGGTCATCCCCCGCTCCTGGGCGCGCAGGTACTCCGGGTTGTCCGGCCAGAGGGCGCTCGTGACGACGAGGGTGTCGGCCTCGCCCACGTTCTCGGCGTCGTGGCCGACGGCCACCGGGATGCCGATGGCGCGGAGCTTCGCCGCGGTCTTGGAGTCGGTGCGGTCCGAACCGGTGACGGTGAGGCCGGCGGCGTGGTAGAGCCGCGCGATGCCGCTCATCCCGCTGCCGCCGATGCCGACGAAGTGCACGGCGCCGAGGTCGTCGGGGATCGGGATGGAGAGGTCGGGCTTGATCATGCGGTCACGCCCTTTCTGTGGTGGGGGTCGGGGAGGGCACGAGGTGCGCGGCTCAACGTTACGCTCACCCGGCTCACCGTTCGCCCAATGCGGCTTCGCCCGGCCCGCGTCCGTCCGAACCGCGTCCGTCCTGTGCGCGTCCGTCGTGGCCGCGTCCGTCCAGCGCGCGTTCGATCAGCGCGACGAGTCGCGACGAGGCGTCCGGGATGCCCACCTCGACCGAGCGCGCCGCCATCGCGTCGACGCGGTCGCGGTCGCCCAGTACGGCCAGCAGTTCGCCGGCGACGTAGTCGGGGGTGAAGTCGGCGTCGTCGACCACGAGCGCGCCGCCGGCCCCGACCAGGTCGAGGGCGTTGAAGCGCTGCTCGCCGTTGCCCACCGGGTAGGGCACGAGCACCGAAGGGATGCCGACGACGGCGAGTTCGGAGACCGTCGACCCGCCGGCGCGTGAGACGGCGAAGTCGGCGACCGCCAGGGCGAGGTCCATCCGGTCGCAGTACTCGAGGTAGACGTAGCCGGGCAGGCCCGGGTCAGAGACCTCGGAGCGGTTGCCGGCGATGTGCAGCACGTTCCAGCCGGCGCCGAGGAGCCGCTCGGCGGTGGCGTGGACGGTCTCGTTGATCCGGCGGGCGCCGAGCGAACCGCCGGTCACCAGCAGGGTGGGGCGAGCGGGGTCGAGCCCGAAGAAGGCGGCGGCCTCGGCTGCGGCCGCGGCCCGGGCGGCCGGGTCGGCGAGGGCGGTCACCTCCTCGCGCAGGGGCATGCCGACGAGTGTCGCGATCCGCAGCGCGGTGCTCGCGAAGGTCACACCGACCCAGCGGGAGGAGCGCGCCCCGAGGCGGTTGGCGAGCCCCGGCTTGGCATTGCCCTCGTGGATGACGAAGGGCACGCCGGCCCGGCGCGCACCGAGGTAGCCGGGTGCCGAGGCGTAGCCGCCGAAGCCGACGACGACGTCGACCCCGCGGGCGCGGATGATCGCGGACACCTGCGCGATGGTGCGCCGGAGCGCCCCGGGGAAGCGCAGCGCGGCCGCGTTCGGCCGGCGGGGGAAGGGCAGCTTCGGGATGGTGAGCAGCTCGTACCCGCGCTCCGGCACAAGCCGGGCCTCGAGGCCCTCGGCGGTGCCCAGCACGAGCACGGTCGCCCTCGGGTCGCGGCGGCGGAGCTCGTCGGCGGTGGAGAGGAGCGGGTTCACGTGACCCGCCGTGCCTCCCCCGGCGAGGAGGTAGGTGGTCATCGCGTCGTCACCCGCGAGGAGGTGGTGCGGGCCCGACCGCGGCCGGCGCCCGCGATCCCGGCCGATGCCCGGCCGGAGGCGGCCGACTCGGCGTCCTCCCGGGCCAGTGCGGCGGCGCCCGCGGTGAGGGCGTTCTCCCGCGCGATCGAGAGCACGATCCCGATCGCCGCCAGGGTCGTCAGAAGCGCCGACCCGCCGGAGGAGATCAGCGGCAGCGGCACGCCGAGCACGGGCAGCACCCCGAGTACCACCGCGATGTTGACGAAGGCCTGACCGACCAGCCACACCATGACCGCCCCGGTGACGACCTTGGAGAACATGTCGTTGGTCGAGCGGATGATGCGCACGAACGCGATCGCCAGCACGATGAACAGCAGCAGCACCACGATCGCGCCGACCAGGCCGAGCTCCTCACCGATGATCGCGAAGATGTAGTCGTTGTCGGCGGCCGGCAGCCACGACCACTTGGCGCGGGAGTTGCCGAGCCCGACGCCGAAGACGCCGCCGCCGGCGAGGGCCCACTCGCCGTGCTGGGCCTGCCAGTCTGTGCCCTCGTAGTCGGCGTTGGTGCCGCTGAAGAACGACATGATGCGGGTGGTGCGGCTCTCGGACGAGAACGCGACGACCACCGCGATGACCGAGCCGACGATGAGCGGCAGGGCGAGCATCCGGAGCTTGATGCCGGCGAAGAAGAGGGCGCCGAAGACGAGCCCGGCCATGATCATCACGGTGCCGAGGTCGCCGCCCAGGAGCACCAGGAGGATGGCGCCGCCGGCCACCGGCAGGATCGGCACGATCACGTGGCCGAGCCGGCCGAGCAGGGCCTCCTTCTTGGCCAGGATGGCGCCCATCCAGACCACGAGCGCGAGCTTCACGAGCTCGGAGGGCTGGAAGGTGAAGCCGCCGATCGCGATCCAGTTGAGGTTGCCGCCCACCTCGTCGCCGAGCGGGGTGAACACCAGCAGCTGCACGCCCATGGCGAAGAAGATCGCCAGCCACGCCCACCGCTTCCAGAACCGGATGGGCAGGCGCGAGACCACGAGCATCAGCGGGATGCCGATCAGCGCGAACAGCCCCTGCTTCGAGAACACGCCGAAGAAGCCCTGGCGCTGGGTGAACGAGTCGATCGAGCTGGAGGACAGCACCATCACGAGCCCGAGCAGCACCAGGAACAGCGTGGTCCCGAGCAGGAGGAAGTAGTTGCTCGACTCGGCGGTGAAGACCTGACCGAGCGAGATGCGGGCCGAGGCGACACCGGAGGCCGCGCTCTGACCGCGCGAGCCGGGGCGACCGGATGCGGGCTGCGAGGAGCGGCCCGGCCTACTCCGGCCGAACCACGGGAGGCTCCGGGAGGGTGTCGTCACCGTCATTACCTCCCACGTGCTTGCGCACCGCCTCCGCGAATCGGTTGCCCCGATCGGCGTAGTCCACGAACTGGTCCATCGACGCCGCTGCCGGTGCCAGCAGCACGACGTCTCCCGGATGCGCCGCCTCGGCCGCCAGAGCGACCGCCGCGGACATCACGTCATCAGTCTCATCGTGATCGACCTCGAACAGCGGCAGCTCCGGCGCGTGTCGTCGGATGGAGGCGACGACCTCCGTGCGGTCGACGCCGATCACGACGACGGCGCGCACCCGCTGGCCCACCGCACCGGAGGCATCCAGCAGCGCGTCGCGCACGAGCGGGTCGATGTCGACGCCCTTGAGCAGGCCCCCGAGCACCCAGACGACCGAGGGGTACGCGGTGATCGAAGCCGCAGCGGCGTGCGGGTTGGTGGCCTTGGAGTCGTCGACCCAGGTCACTCCCCCGGCGGTGACGACGTGCTCGATCCGGTGCCGGTCGAGCTCGAAGCCCGCGAGGGCGGCCCGCACGGCCTCGATCGAGACGCCGTAGCTGCGGGCCAGCGCGGCGGCGGCCAGCACGTCGGCGACGGTGTGCGGGGCGCCGAGGCCGCGTTCGCGGAGTTCGTCCACCGTCGCGATCTCGAGCGCCGTGTCGCGACGCTCGTCGAGGAAGGCGCGGTCGACGAGGATGCCGTCCACCACCCCGAAGTCGCTCGGCCCGGGGATCCCGAGACCGAAGCCGATGGCGCGGGCGCCCTCGACGACCTCGGCCTCCTCCACCATGGTGCGGGTGAGCGGGTCGGCGGTGTTGTACACGCACGCCACCCGGGTGTCGGTGTAGATGCGTGCCTTCGCGGCGGCGTAGGCCTCGAAGGAGCCGTGCCAGTCGAGGTGGTCCTCGGCCACGTTGAGCACGACCGCGGAGTACGGGGACATGCTCGAGGTGGAGTGGAGCTGGTAGCTCGAGAGCTCGACGACCAGTACGTCGAAGCCGGCCGGGTCGCGGATGGCGTCGAGCACCGGGATGCCGATGTTGCCGCAAGGCGCGACCCGGTGGCCGGCCGCGAGCAGCATCGTGGCGGTGAGCTGCACCGTCGTGGTCTTGCCGTTGGTGCCGGTGACGGCGATCCAGTCGGCGGGCTCGCCGGTGACGGCGTCGACGACCTTGTCACGCAGGCGCCAGGCGAGTTCGACGTCGCCCCAGACCGGGATGCCGTGGTCGGCGGCCCAGACCAGGAGCGGGTCGTCGGGGTGGTAGCCGGGCGAGGCGACGACGAGGTCGGCCTCGAGGGCGTCGAGCTCGGGCGGGACCACGCCGGAGGGCGAGAGCACGAGCGTCGCGCCGATCACCGGGATCAGGTCGGCCCACTTGGGCTGGGCCTTCTCGGCGACCACGAGCACGGTCGCGCCCAGTTCGGTGAGGGTGTCGGCCACCGAGAACCCGGTGACACCGAGGCCGAGCACGGCGACCCGGAGGCCCTTCCAGTCGGCGTGCCAGCTGGTCAGCTCGCTGAGCGGGACGGCCATCAGCGCGACAGCCACTCGAGGTAGAACGACCCGACCGCACCGGCGACGAACAGGCCCGCGATGATCCAGAACCGCACCACGATCGTGACCTCGGCCCAGCCCTTCATCTCGAAGTGGTGGTGCAGCGGGCTGGCCCGCCAGATCCGTTTGCCCTTGGTGAGCTTGAAGTAGGTCAGCTGTACGGCGACCTGGCCGGCCACGATCACGAAGATGCCGCCGATCAGCACCAGGAGCAGCTCGGTGCGGGCGAGGATCGCGAGGGCGGCGAGAGCGCCGCCGAGCGCGAGGGAGCCGGTGTCGCCGAGGAAGATCTTCGCGGGGTTGGTGTTCCACCAGAGGAAGCCGATCAGCGCACCGACGACCGTGGCGGCCACGACCGCGAGGTCGAGCGGATCGCGCACGTCGTAGCACTTGTTCACCACGTCGTCGTCGAGCGTGAGGCTGGCGCAGGACTGGTTGAACTGCCAGAAGCCGATGATCACGAACGAGCCGATGGCCAGGATGCTCGACCCCGGCGCGAGCCCGTCGAGCCCGTCGGTGAGATTCACGCCGTTCGAGGTCGCCATGACCATGAAGCAGATCCAGATCACGAACGCGATCGTGCCGAGCACGACGCCCCAGGAGAGGAAGTCGAAGGGCAGATCGCGGATGAAGGAGATCTGGGTCGACGCCGGAGTCTCGCCGAGCTCGTTCGGGAACTGGATCGCCAGCAGCGCGAACACGATACCGACGATCACCTGACCGACGATTTTTGCGACCGGGCTGAGCCCGAGGCTGCGTTCCTTGCGCACCTTCATGAAGTCGTCGATGAAGCCGACGATCCCGAGACCGGTCATCAGGAACAGCACCAGCAGACCCGAGACGGTCGGCGGTTCCTGCGTGAACAGGGCCGACACGAAGTAGCCGAACAGCACCGCCAGGATGATGACGATGCCGCCCATCGTCGGTGTCCCGCGCTTGACGTGGTGCGCATCCGGGGTGTCGACGTTGATGAACTGGCCCCAGGCGAACCGCTTGAAGATGCGGATGAACACCGGGGTCAGGAAGAGGGTGAACGCCAGGGAGAGGGAGGCGGAGGCGAGGAGGGTGATCATGAATTGGCCTCCGCGATGCGGTCGCCGAGGAAGCGCAGGCCCGCCGAGTTCGACGACTTGACCAGCACGAGATCGCCGGGGCGGGTGTCGGCGGCGATCAGCTCGTAGGCCTCGTCGGCGGTCTCGACGAACACGGCCTCGCCGCCCCACGAGCCCTCGTGCTCGGCCGCGAGGTGCACGGCGCGCGCGCCCTCGCCGACCACGATCAGGCGCTCGATGTTCAGGCGCACGACCATGCGGCCGATCCGGTCGTGCTCCTCGACGGCGTACGGGCCGAGCTCGCTCATCTCGCCCAGGATGGCGGTGGTGCGCTGACCGGGACGCGCGATCAGCGCGAGGGTCTTGAGCGCGGCCGCCATCGAGTCGGGGCTGGCGTTGTAGGCGTCGTTGATCACGGTGACGCCGTCCTTGCCGCCCAGCACCTCCATCCGCCACCGCTCGGCGCGGGTGACGGTCTCGAGGGCGGACACGATCTCGTCGATCGGCACCCCGAGCACGTGGGCGGCGGAGGCGGCGGCGAGGGCGTTCATCACGTGGTGCTCACCGAGCACGGCGAACCGCACCGGGCGGGACTGCGCCGTGCCGTCGGCCTCGCCCGACGCCGTGGGCGGCAGGTGGAGCACGAACGAGGTGCCCTCGGCGGTCGCGTCGATCTCGGTGGCGCGCACCATCGCCTCCTCGGAGAGGCCGAACCACAGCACCTGGGCCGCGGTCTTCGTCGCCATGCCGGCCACCCGGGGGTCGTCGATGTTGAGCACGGCCGTGTCGGCGGGCTCGAGGTCGATCACCATCTCGGTCTTGGTCCTGGTCGTGGTCTCGATGCCGCCGAACTCGCCGGCGTGGGCGAGGCCGACCGTGAGCACGACCCCGACGTCGGGCTTCGCCATCCGGATCAGCCGGGTGATCTCGCCCTTGCCGCTCGCGCCCATCTCGGCCACGAGGAAGCGCGTGGTCGGGGTGAGCTTCAGCATCGTCAACGGCGCACCGACCTCGTTGTTGAACGAGTCGCGGGGGGCGACGGTCTCGCCGACCCGCTCGAGGATGGCGCGGAGGAGGTTCTTGGTGGTGGTCTTGCCGTTCGACCCGGTGATCCCGACGACCTTCAGGTCGCCCAGGGCCCGCACGCGGGAGACGACCTCGGTCGCGAAGTGCCCGAGGGCGAGCACGGAGTCCTCCACCACGATCTGAGGCACGGCGAGATCCAGCCCGTCGGCCTTCGCGAAGGCGTGCTCGACCACGACGAGCGCGGCGCCCGCCTCGACCGCGGCGCCGACGAAGCGGTGGCCGTCGTCGAACTCGCCGCGCTTGGCGACGAAGACGTCACCC
This sequence comes from Herbiconiux sp. 320_LB, assembly GCF_059691755.1. Taxonomy (NCBI): domain Bacteria; kingdom Bacillati; phylum Actinomycetota; class Actinomycetes; order Micrococcales; family Microbacteriaceae; genus Herbiconiux; species Herbiconiux sp. 320_LB. The sequence continues at coordinate 482,297 of NZ_JCAWAD010000001.1, forward strand.
TCGCCGATCAGCCGGGAGTCGGTGTCGACCGTCCCGTTCACGATCGTCTGCGGGCTCCAGCCCGCGCGCGAGGCGGCATCGGTGATCACGAGTTCGCCCTGGAGCGCCGTCGCGATCTCGGTCAGTGTGAGATCGAGCATGTGTCAGAGCCATCCGTGTTCGTGCAGCGCGTTGCGCGCGTCGTCGCGGGCGGAGTAGGGGATCCGCTCTCCTGCGACCTCGTGGTAGTCCTCGTGACCGGGGCCGGCGTAGAGGATGACGTCACCCTCCTCGGCCAGGGACAGAGCGGTGCGGAAGGCCGCGCGGGGGTCGGCGACCTCGTGGATCTCGCGGTCGGGCACCGCGGCGCGGGCCGCGTCGATGAGCACGCGGCGGATCGCCGCCGGGTCTTCGGAGCGGGGGTGGAAGTCGGTGACGACCACCGCATCCGAGAGGCGGGCCGCGATCGCGCCCATGTCCTCCCGTTTGGAGGGGTCGCGGTCGCCGTCGGCGCCGAAGAGCATGATGATGCGGCCCTCGGTCACCCGGCGGATCGACTCCAGGGTGGAGATGAAGGCGTCCGGGCTGTGCCCGTAGTCGATGTAGACGATCGGCCCGCGCTCGCCCGACACGCGCTCGGCCCGGCCCGGGATGTAGACGTCGATGCCGGCGACGAACTCGTCGTCGTCGATCTCCACACCGTCCTCATCGTGCGGCACGTTCAGGGCGTGCGCGATCGCGTCGAGGTCGAAGCCGGACTCGACGAGCATCACGATGGCCAGGGCGGCGTTGGAGGCCATGTACCGGCCGAGGAGCGGCACGGAGGTCGTGAGCTCCCGGTGCTCGGGCCCGCGGAGCGTGAAGGTGGTGCGGTCGGCGCGCTCGTCGTCGATCACCAGGGTCCACTCCGCGTCGGAGTCGGGATCCGACGAGATCGTGGTGAGCGGGATGCGCGACTCGGCCGCGAGCCGGGTGCCCCACTCGCCGTCGACGATCACCACGCCGCGGCGGGCGCGGTCGGGCTGGAACAGCTCGGCCTTGGCCTGGAAGTAGATGTCCATCGTCGCGTAGTCGTCGAGATGGTCGTGCGTGAGGTTGGTGAACCCGACGACGTCGAAGACGATGCCGTCGATCCGGTGCTGGGTGATGGCCTGGGCCGAGACCTCGAGCACGACCGAGCGCACGTCGGCCTCGCGCATCCGCGCCAGCATCGCGTGGATCTCGGTGGCCTCGGGGGTGGTGAGCTTGGAGACGATCACCTCGTCGCCGATCTTCCGCTCCGCGGTCGTGCTGATGCCGGCGACGATGCCGAGCTGACGGAGGATCGCCTCCAGCAGGTAGGCGACGCTGGTCTTGCCGTTCGTGCCGGTGACGCCGAACAGGGTGGGCGGATCCTCCCGCGTGCGGTAGATCCAGGCCGCGAGCTCGCCGAGCGCCAGCCGGGGCTCGGGCGTCACGATCACCGGGAGGCCGGAGTCGATCGCGAGCTCGGCGCCCTCGTCGTCGGTGAGGATCGCGACGGCACCCGCCTCCTTGGCGGCCTCGGCGAACGAGGCGCCGTGGAATCGCGCGCCCTTGAGGCCCACGTAGAGGTCACCGGGCATCACGTCCTTCGACGAGATGGTGACTCCGGACACCACCTCGGCGACCGGTGCGCCGCGGTGTTCGAACCCGAAATCCTCCACGAGATGAGGGAGCGATCGCGCGATCGGATGCTCTGGCCGAAGAGCCGAGGAATCCCGATCAGCCACTGGTCTCCTTCATGCTCAATACGTCGTCGGCAGGTCTGGGCCCGGTTCGGTGGAGGGCAGAACCCGCTTCTCCTTCAGAACCTGCGACATGATCTTCTGGAAGACCGGTGCCGCAGCCAGAGCCGACTCAATGGTAACGGGCTTCGCGATGGTCACCGAAACGACGTACTGCGGATCCTCCGCCGGAGCCAGTCCGGCGAGCGAGGTGACGTAGCTGGAACCGTAGGCCCCGTTGCCGTCGCTCATCTGCGCCGTACCCGTCTTCGCGGCGACCCGGTAGCCCGGGATCTGCAGGTCGGCCTTGGCGTAGCCGCCGGTCACGACCGTCTCCAGCATGTGGATGGTGTCGGAGGCCGCCGAGGCCGAGACGACCTGGGTGCCGGTCTCGTCGGGCGCCTGGGTCATGGTGCCGTCGGGCTGACGGCAGCCCTCGACCAGCTGCACCGGCAGCCGCACGCCGCCGTTGCCGAGCGCCTGGTAGACGCTCGCCATCTGGATGGCGGTGGTCGCCACGCCCTGGCCGAACGTGGTGGTGAGGTTGGTCTGGTCGTCCCACTGGTCCCAGGGCGAGAGGATGCCGCCGGACTCGCCCGGGAAGCCGACCTCGCTGGAGGAGCCGATGTGGAAGGCCTGCATGTAGTCGTAGCGCTGCTCGGGGGTGAGCAGCTCGCCGAGCATCGCGGTTCCCGTGTTGGAGGACTCCTGCATGACGCCGGCGAAGGTGAGGCGCAGCGGGTCGACGTGGAACTCGCTGTCGCGGGTCGACGCGCCGTTCGCGTCGGTGTAGATGTAGGGCGCCTCGACCTGGGTGCCCACGTTGGCGAGCCCCGCATCCAGCACCGAGGCCGCGGTCAGCGCCTTGAAGGTCGAACCCGGCTCGAACGGCGCCTGGAAGGCGATCGACCCACGATCGGTGTCGGGCGTGGCGTCGATGTTGTTCGGGTCGACACTCGGGTAGTCGGCCACGGCGAGGAGCTTCCCGGTCTTGACCTCCTGCACCACGACGGTGCCCCACGCGGCGCCGGTCTCCTTGATGCGGTCGACCAGGGCCTGCTGCGAGAACCACTGCAGGTCGCTGTCGAGGGTGAGCACCGCGGTGCCCCCGTCGACCGCCTGGGTGGTCGTGACGGTGCTGCCCGGGATGGCGACGCCGTCGGCGCCGCGCTCGTAGGTCTCGAGGCCGTCGGTGCCCACCAGGCACTGGTTGTCGATCTGCTCGACGCCCGCCGAACCGGTGGGCTTGCCGTCGCCGTCCTCACCCATGAAGCCGACTACGCTGCCGGCGACCGCGCCGTTCGGGTAGGTGCGCACGGGGTTCGACTCGAAGTAGAGCCACGGGATGCCGAGGTCGCGGATCGCGCGGAAGGCGTCGACGTCGATGTCCTTGACCACGTAGGCGAAGTTCGACGTGGGGTCGCCGGTGAGCGACGCGTAGACGGCGTCGGCGGTCTGGCCGGTGATCGCCGCGATCTCGCCGGCCGCCTGGGTCGGCGTGACGGTGGTGCTCGTGCCGTCGGCCGCGGTGCGGGTGAAGTCGGTGACCGACTTGGGCGAGGCGGTGACGTCGTAGCGGAGCACGGTCGTGGCGAGCACGGTGCCGTCGGAGTCGACGATGTTCCCGCGCAGACCGTAGATCGAGGTGCTGGCCGAGAGCTTGTCGAACGAGGCCGCGTTGAGGGTGTCGGCCTGCACGATCTGGATGGTGACCAGTCGCACCACGAAGACGGCGACGACCGCGACGATCGCCATCACGGCCAGCGCGGCCCGACGCTTCGTGGTGCGGTTGGCTGCTGCGGGGTTCACGTGGCGCTATCGCGTCGTCGGGGAGGGAAGAGCACCCTGCCACGGTACGTCGGCCTGCGGCGCAGCCGCGGGAGGCGCGCTCGCCGTGTCAGGGGTTGCCCCGGTCGCGGTTCCGGTCGCGGCGGATGCTCCGGTCGCCGCGGTGACGCTGGGCGCCACGAGCAGCGAGTTCGGGATGAGGGTCTGTCCGCCCGTGAGGGTCGGTGCCGACGCCGAGGCGGCGACCGGGGAGCCGAGCACCGCGCCGTCGGAGAGCCGGAGGTAGACGGGCGCGCTGTTGGCGACCATGCCGAGCGACTCGGCGCTGGCGGCCAGGTTCTGCGGGGAGGAGAGCTTGTCGAACTGCTCCGAGAGCACCTGGTTGCTGCGGTCGAGCTCCTTCTGCGTCTGCTGGAGCGAGGAGATCTCGTAGGCCCCGTCGGAGAGCCCGATGCTGAGCAGGAGCTGGGTCACGACGATGGCGAGCACGCCGGTGACGACGACGGCCGCGTAGGCGAGCTTCGGGCGGGCCCGCTTCTGGCTGCGGGTGGGGACGATCTCGATCCGCGGTGCGATCGGGAGGTCGTCGCCCGGGAGCTCGGGGGCCGGGAGCTTCGGCGCGGTCGAGGCGGAGCCGGTGAGGAGGGTCGAGTGGGGGCGCACCATGTAGGCGCCGGCGGGACTGCTCACGCGATCCTCCTGTTCGGGTCGGCTTGACGGATCTTCTCGGCCGCACGGAGGCGGACGGGGATGGCTCGGGGGTTGCGCGCGCGCTCCTCGTCGTCCGCGAGCTCGGCGCCGCGGACGAGCAGGGCGAACTCGGGACGGTGCTCGGGCAGTTCGACCGGCAGACCGGCGGGAGCCGAGGAGGTCGAACGGGCCGCGAGTTCGCGCTTGACGATCCGGTCCTCCAGCGACTGGAACGCGAGCACCACGATCCGCCCGCCGACGGCCAGGGCGTCCAGCGCGAGCGGGAGGGCGCGTTCCAGCACCGACAGCTCGGCGTTCACCTCGATCCTCAGTGCCTGGAAGACCCGCTTCGCCGGGTGCCCGGAGTGCGAGAACTTCGCCGGCGTCGCGGCCTGGATGATGTCGACCAGCTGGCCGGAGCGCAGGATGGGCCCGTCCTCGCGGGCGGCCACGATCTTGCGGGCGTACCGGTCGGCGAGCTTCTCCTCGCCGTACTCGCGGAAGATGCGGCGGAGGTCGGCCTCGGAGTAGGTGGCGATGATCTCGGCGGCCGTGAACTCGGCCGTGTCGTCCATCCGCATGTCCAGCGGGGCATCCTTCGAGTACGAGAAGCCGCGCTCGACCTCGTCGAGCTGCATCGACGAGACGCCGAGGTCGAAGAGGATGCCCTGGACCTCGTCGATGCCCAGGTCGTCGAGGGCCTCGTCGATCTGGTCGTAGGTGCAGTGCACGAGGTCGATCCGGTCGGCGAAGGGGGCGAGCCGCTCCCCCGCCAGGCGGAGGGCGTTCGGGTCGCGGTCCAGGCCCACCAGGTGCAGGTCGGGGAATGCGGTGAGGAAGGCCTCGGAGTGGCCGCCGAGCCCGAGCGTGCAGTCGACGAGCACGGCGCCGGGACGCCCGAGGGCGGGGCCGAGCAGGTCGAGGCTGCGCTCGAGGAGGACCGAGGTGTGGATGTCGGGGATCTGCATCGCTGTCCGGATCCTGATTCGCAACCCCTGATCCCCATCCATTCCGACCTGGCACCGGGGAAGTGTGCCAGGGCGACGAACGGCTGGGAGTCAGGGGCGACGACTCAGAACAGGCCCGGGATCACCTCCTCGTCGGTCTCGGAGAAGGCGGCCTCCTGGGCCTGGAGGTACGCGTTCCACGCCTCCGCGTCCCAGATCTCGGCGCGGGAGCCGACGCCGATCACGACGAGGTCGCGGTCGAGCTTGGCGTAGCCGCGAAGCGGGGCGGGGATGGTTATGCGGTTCTGCTTGTCGGGGGTCTCGGCGCTGGCGCCGGAGAGGAAGACGCGCTGGTAGTCGCGGGCCTGCTTGCTGGTGACCGGCGCCTGGCGGATCTTCTCGTGCAGCGTCTCGAACTCGCGGGTGGAGAAGACGTAGATGCAGTTCTCCTGGCCCCGGGTCATGACGACACCGCCGGCGAGTTCTTCGCGGAACTTGGCCGGGAGGATGATGCGCCCTTTTTCGTCGAGCTTGGGTGCGTAGGTGCCAAGGAACATCTACCTCCCCTTACTCTTCCGGCCAGAATTGTGGGCTCGGCTCCACTTTACTCCACTCCCCACCACCAATCAATGCATTTAGGCCTCCAGACACGCCGACGGGGCAGAACTTCCGCGAAATCACGCGGATGCAGGGGGTGGAGGGAAATGGAGTGATTTTGCGCCGTCGGGGAGGTCGCGGGCACAAAAAAAGACCGGCCCGAAGGCCGGTCTTGATCCGTGGGGAGCGAAGTGGAGGCTCCCCCGAGGTGGTGGAGGGGCTACTCGCGATCGTCGTCGCGGCGCTCCCACCGGTCGTTCAGTCGATCCATGAAGCCGGACTTGGAGGAGGTGGACTTCTTACCGGCGGTGGAGGACGCCGGAGTCGCACCCGAGGCGGTCGCGGCGGGACGGCCGCGGCGCGTGCGGCGGAGGGCGAGCAGGACGCCCGCGAACATCGCGACGAATCCGACCAGGCCGATGACCGGCAGGTGGAAGATCACACCGGCGATCACGACTCCAAGGCCCAGGATCCCGACCAGGATCCCCAGCACGAGCGCGCCGTAGTTCAATCGACCTCGGCCACCGCTGACGGCCGAGACGAAGTCGGCGTCGTTGTGGTAGAGGCTGCGCTCCATCTCATCGAGGAGTCGTTGTTCTTGCTCCGAAAGCGGCATCCTTTTTCACCTCAGGCTCGGGACCGACGCGTGGTAGTGCTGATTGTAGTGCGCGCAGTCTAGCTAGGCTAGGCGAGTGATGGAAAGCCCGCGCCTAGTCAATCTGGTCGACTCACGAATCAACGAGTTCCTCGTGTCGCGTGATTCCATTCTCGACCGCATCGCCCCCGAACTCGGCCCGTTCGCGCGGTTCTCGCGGGATCTTCTCAGCGGCGGCAAGCGCTTCCGCGCGCAGTTCTGCTACTGGGGCTGGCGAGCCGTCTCGCCCGGCGGCAATCAGGCCCAGGTCGTGCCCACCGAGGCCGATCTCGACGCCCTGATCGACGTTTGTGCGGGCCTGGAGCTGTTCCATGCCGCGGCGCTGGTGCACGACGACATCATCGACAACTCCGACACCCGGCGGGGCATGCCGGCCGTGCACCGGCGCTTCGAGTCGCTGCACCGCGACGAGGGCTGGGGCGGCCCCGGCCGCGACTTCGGCGAGGGCAGCGCCATCCTGCTCGGCGACCTGCTGCTCGCCTGGAGCGACGAGATCATCGCCCGCGGCATCCTGGGCGCCCCGTCGCTGCAGACCCACGTCGCCGCCCGCGAGGCGATCGACACGATGCGCACCGAGGTCACGCTCGGCCAGTACCTCGACCTGCTCGAGGAGCGCGCCTGGGCGACGGTCGACGCCGAGCGGTCGCTCGAGCGCGCCGAGCGCGTGATCGTCTACAAGTCGGCGAAGTACAGCGTCGAGGCGCCGCTGGTGATCGGGGCGTCCCTGCGCGGCGCGACCCCGGACCAGCTCGACTCGCTGCGCCGGTTCGGCCTCCCGCTCGGGATCGCCTTCCAGCTCCGCGACGACGTGCTCGGGGTGTTCGGCGACGCCGCCCGCACCGGCAAGCCGAGCGGCGACGACCTCCGTGAGGGTAAACGAACCGTGCTGGTCTCGATCACCCGGTCGCGGCTCGACGGCTCGTCGCGCCGACTGTTCGACGAGCTGATCGGCGACCCCGACCTCGACGAGGAGCAGATCCGGATGCTGCAGCGCACGATGGTCGACGCCGGCGCGGTCACCGAGGTCGAGATGATGATCGCCGGGCGACTGCGGGCGGCGCTGGACGAGCTCGAGCGGTCACCGCTCGGCGACGTGGCCCGCACCGAGCTCGCGAGCCTGGCGCGCACCATCACCGACCGGCAGAGCTGAGCTGGCAGAGCTGGATCGGCCGGGCTGAGCTGAGCCTCCGAGCGTCACGCCCACCGCCGGAGAGGCGCCGGCGGTGAAGAAGCTCAGAGCGCCTGGGCGATCCGGCGCACCTCGGCCTTGCGACCCGCCCGCAGTGCGGCCAGCGGCGCCGCATCCAGCAGGTCGTTGGGCTCGAGCAGCCACTCCATGATCTCGTCGTCGCTGAACCGGTTGTCGGCGAGCAGGATGACGGTGCCGCGCAGCTCGGTCAGGATCTCGCCGTCCCGCACGAAGTCGGCGGGCACCGAGACGACACCGTCGCGGCGCACCGCGACGAGATGGCGGTCTTCGATCAGGCGCCGCACCTGGCTGGGCGTGAGCTCCAGTCGGTCGGCGAGGTCGGGAACGGTCAACCACTCGGTGGCGGGCAGATCAGTCACGAGTACAGATTGCCACGCATCCGACCGGGCATGACAATCCCGTTCGGTCACGAAAGCATAAAAAAGGGGCCCGGGAGGGGCATCCGCCGGTGTCTATACGGCCAAGTGGATATCCCGCTCTCTAGACTCGATCCGTGACCAGTGCCCCGCCCGACCCCATGCTCGGACGTCTCATCGACGGCCGGTATCAGGTCCGGTCGCGGATCGCCCGGGGCGGCATGGCCACGGTCTACCTGGCCACCGATCTGCGGCTCGAGCGCCAGGTCGCCATCAAGATCATGCACGGGCACCTGGCCGACGACGCCGTCTTCAAGGAGCGCTTCGTGCAGGAGGCCCGCTCGGCCGCCCGACTCGCGCATCCGAACGTGGTGAACGTCTTCGACCAGGGCCAGGACAGCGACATGGCCTACCTGGTGATGGAGTACCTGCCCGGGATGACCCTCCGCGACCTGCTGAAGGACTACGGGAAGCTCACGACCGAGCAGACCGTCGACGTGATGGATGCGGTGCTCGGCGGTCTCGCGGCCGCCCACAAGGCCGGCATCGTGCACCGCGACCTCAAGCCCGAGAACGTGCTGCTGGCCGACGACGGCCGCATCAAGATCAGCGACTTCGGTCTCGCCCGCGCAGTCTCGGCGAACACGGCGACCGGGCAGGCGCTGCTCGGCACGATCGCGTACCTCTCCCCCGAGCTCCTGACCCGCGGCACCGCCGACGCCCGCAGCGACATCTACGCGGCCGGCATCATGATGTACGAGATGCTCGTCGGAGCGCAGCCCTACGTGGGCGAGCAGCCGATGCAGATCGCGTTCCAGCACGCCAACGACCAGATGCCCACGCCGAGCTCGGCGAATCCGGACGTGCCGGAGCAGCTCGACGACCTCGTGCTCTGGGCGACCTCGAAGAGCCCCGACGACCGGCCGTCCGACGCCCGCGAGATGCTCGAGCGCCTGCGCTCGGCCGAGGGCGAGATCCAGGGCGCGCGCCGCTCCCCCAACGCGACCGGCCGCACCGTCGTGATGCCTCCCGACACCTTCGACGCCGATCTCGACCAGGCGCAGACCCAGGTGCTCGAGGCGCGTCGCCGCACCGACCCGCTCGCCATCCTCGATCCGGATGCCTCGGCCACGACGGTCTACGGCAGTTCGGTCGCCGCGCGGCCGGGTTCGGCGGCGCCGGCCCGGAGCGGCCCGAAGCCCCCGCCTCCCGGCGCGAAGGAGCGGCTCGCCCGTAAGGCCTCGGGGCGTCGCAAGCGCGGGGCGTGGATCTTCGTGGTCGTGGTCCTGGTCGCCGCGGTGCTCGGCGGCGGGGCCTGGTACTTCGGTGCCGGTCCCGGCGCGATGACGACGGTGCCGGATGTGGCCGGGCAGCTGCCCGACGCCGCGGTCGGCACCTTGACGGCGCAGGGCCTGCAGCCCACGCAGCAGCCGGCGTCGAACCCCACCATTCCCGCGGGAACCGTGATCGACACCGACCCCGCCTCGGGCACCTCGGTGCGGAACGGCTCGGCGATCACGGTCTTCGTCTCGTCGGGGCCGGCCAGTCTGCCGGTGCCCACCCTCTCGGGCCTGAAAGAGGCGGATGCGGTGGCCGCGTTGCAACAGGCCGGCTTCACCTCCGCGGGGTCGCGCCAGCAGTTCAGCAGCAGCGTGCCGTCCGGGATCGTGATCGCCCCGCTGGGAGCCGACGACTCGGTGCTCGGCGCCACCTACGGCGAGCAGCAACCGGTCACCCTCGTGGTCTCGCTCGGCGCCGTTCCCGATGTCGTCGGCCAGACGCTCGAGGAGGCGCAGGCGACCCTGTCCGCGGCGGGCCTGACCGGCGTGGAGGGCTCGCGCGACTTCAGCGACGAAGTCCCCGACGGCGAGGTCTACCAGGCGGTCGTGACGACCGACCCGGTGCGCCCCGGCGACCAGGTGACCTTGAACATCTCGCGGGGGCCCGAGCCGGTCACCGTCCCCACGGGCCTGAACGGCATGTCCTGGAGCGAGGCGAAGCCGAAGCTCGTGGCCCTGGGCTTCGACCTGCAGTACAACGCGGTAGCCGACGCCTTCCCCGACACCTTCAAGGTCTCGGCCACCGACCCGGCCGGCGGCGCCTCCGTCCCCCGCGGCACCAAGCTCACGGTCAGCTTCTCGGTCTTCTAGCCCGTCACGTACTCCCTCCCCCGAACCGTCACAAATCGCCCCGTCCGCCCTCGGTTAGGGTTGTTTCGGACGGCTCAGAGTCCCTCGCGAAGCTACGCGGCGAGGAACGCGTGGAGAGCGGTGACGACGCTGTCGGACACCGTCGCCGGCCCGCCCAGCACCACGATGCGGGTCGGCTTCAGTCGCCGCAACTCCGCCGCCGTGGTATCCGGGATGCCGTCCCGCGTCACCAACAGCACCGGCGAGCCGCTCTGCACGGCGGCCGCGGCTCCCGACAGCGCATCCGGATACGTCTCACCGGAAGCCACGTACACCGTTCCCCCGGCCCCAGCGACGAGTTCCTCGGTGAAGAACTCCCGAGCCACTGCAGCCGCGGTCCCGTACCGGTCATCGCCCTTGATGCGCTTGGTCGTCGCCACCTTGGAGAGTTGCGCGACGACACTGTCGGACACCGAGCTCGGGCCACCCAGCACCTCGATCTCGACGGCACGGAGTCGCTCGATCTCGGCGATCACGTCGGCCGAGACGGAATCGCGCTGGGTGAGCAGCACGGGCGCGGAGTAGTAGCCCGCGGCGGCAGAGGCTGCGAGAGCATCGGGGAAGTTCTCGCCGGCCGCCACGAACACCTTCTGCCCGATGTGGATGACGCCGTCGCGGTTCGTGGCGCCGGACAGGAGTGCGGCTCCTGCGTACCGATCCGCGCCGGCCACCCGCGTGACGGGAGCTCCGAAGGCCCCGAGCGCCCGCTCGACGTCGGCACCGATCGTGTTGGTCCCACCGAGCACGACGATCGCCTGCGGCCTCAACCGCCGAAGCTCATCCCCGATGGCCACAGGCACGGCGTCTTTCGTCACCAGCAGAACCGGCCCGCTCTGTCGACCGGCGATCGCCGACCCCGCAAGCGCATCCGCGAACCCCTGCCCCGAAGCCACGTAAGCCACAGGGGCTCCGATCGGGAAGCTACCGCGCGAAATGGCGGCTGACACCGCATACCGATCCGCACCCCCGATCCGCTCGACGGCCGGCCGAGACGCTCCCGTCGTCAAGAAGATCTGCTGCCCGCTCGACCCGGTCACCAAGTTCGTTGCTGACGACTCGAACGCGAGCAACCCTCCGTCTCCGGAGATCGACGGTGCGGATGGCGGTTGATCGGCCAGGGTCCCATCCGCCGCGCGGGAGATCGCCCGCATCGTTTGGCCGAACGGATCTGCGACATAGAGCTGGGCCGTCCCGTCCGAGTCCGGAGCGAGATTGCTCGCGTTCGAGACGAAGGCCACCCTGGTCCCATCTGCCGACAGTGCGGGTTGGATGCTGTTGCCATTGGCCGCTCCACCCCGGTGCGGTGGAGCGCTGACCCGCATCGAGGACGACCACGCCACCACCCGCGCATAGACCTGAGCGAACCCGTTCGCCGAATCGCTCGACGCATCGCTGGCGGCGCTCGAGAAAGCGACCATCGACCCGTCGGCTGAAATACTCGGCGTCTGCGAATCTCCGTTTCCGCCTAGCGTTCTCGTGGCACCGGCACTACTCACCAACGTCAGCTCGCTGCTTCCGACACCGAACCAGTAGACCTGTTCGTGGTCGGAATCGCTGCCGTCCAGCTCGATCCCGGCAGCGGTGAACGCCACCATCGAGCCGTCACGAGAGACGGACGGCTCCGCTGCCCCGATCGCCGCCGCATTCCCGGTATCGCTGAGGCTGATCAGGGAGGTCAGCCCCGTGGCCAGCTCGCGGCGGTACACCTGCGACTTGTTGTAGGTCGGTATCGTCGCCAGGTTCGTCGCGTACGTGCTGAATGCGACCACCCGTCCGTCTCCGGAGATATCGACGTCGTCGATTCGGCGGTCTGCGGGAGATCCGCTGCCGTCCACGCTGGCGAGCACACTCGATCCTGTATCCCGGCTCCACACGAGCATCTGGATGCTCGTCCCCGGAGCGCCCACCGCGACGTCCGGTGCTGAGGACAGGTAGGCGATGGTTCGGCCATCGTCCGAGATCGATGGTGACTCCGACCATCCTCCGCCTGCGCGGCTCCCGTCCGGCGTGGTGCTGATAAGCCGGATGCTTCCGGTCGCCGTGTCGCGCAGGTAGATCTGGCTGATACCGTTTGCGGCTGGTGTCGAAGCGAGGTCTGTGGCGGTGGATGCGAAGGTCATGTACCGCCCGTCCGGCGTGAGGTCGACAGCGCTCGAGTCTCCGGCGGCCGAGCGCGAGGGGTCCACGACCGAACGTGTTGCGAGCTGCGTCTCGCCTCGCACGGGCGGAGCGGCCTCGGCCTCCTGTACCCCGACCGCGGCAATCAGGGACGAGACGAGGATGACGATGAGTCCGATTTTTCGCATATCTGAGAATTTATCATTCACGGATGAGATTGGACAGACTCAGGGAGGGGTTTGGTCGGGACGTCAGGGCGCCAGGTAGGGGGCCAGGTCGGCGAGGACGGAGTCCGCGATCGTGGCGGGGCCCCCGAGCACCACGATGCGCGAGGGGCGCAGCCGGAGCAGCTGGGCGAGCGTCTCGTCCGGGATGGAGGTGCGGCTGACCAGCAGGACAGGCGAGCTGCTGTCGATGGCCGCAGCGGATCCGGCCAGCGCATCCGGAAACGTCTCCCCCGAGGCGATGTAGACGGTGGATCTGAAGAAGAAGAGGTCTTTGCTCACCGCGGCTGCGGTGCCGTAGCGGTCGGCACCGCTGATCCGTCGGGTGGAGGCGATCCCGTTCAGTGTCGCTTCGACCGCGGTCGAGACCGAGCCCTCTCCGCCGAGGATGGTGATGACGGACGGGTGCAGTTGCGCGATCTCCTCCGCCACCACGGCGGGGAGCTCGTCCCTCCGCGTGAGCAGGAGAGCACCGGCATAGACGCCCGCCAGCGCGGATCCCGCCAGGGCGTCCGGGAAGTTCTCGCCCGACGCGACGAGCACCGGTACGTTGGGCGTCCCACTGACGCCTCCGAAGACCCGCTCCGCCAGCAGGGCCGCCCCCGCGTAGCGGTCCGTGCCCGCCACCCGGGACACATCGGGCGCGAGGCCGCGCAACGACAGCTCGACCCCGGGTCCGATGGTATTCAAGCCGCCGAGGACGATGATCTTCGCGGGTTGCAGTCGCCGGAGTTCGTCCGTGACGGGCGCGGGAACGGCGTCCTTCGTCACGAGCAGCACGGGTCCACCCATCCGACCCGCCGCCGCGGCGCCCGCCAGCGCATCCGGAAACCCCTGCCCGGACGCGACGAACGCGACCGGCGCCCCCTCGCAGAAGGTCGAGGCCGAGATCGCGGCCGAGACCGCGTAGCGATCGACGCCGCCGATCCGCTCGACAGTGGAACCCCGCACGGTCGAACCCAGGTAGATCTGGTCACCCGACGTTCCGGCAGCCAGGTTGGTCGCCTGCGACCCGAACGCGACGATGCCGCCGTCCCGGGACAGGACCGGCTTGTCCGGTGGCCCGTCCGCGGCCTCACCACCAGGCCCCCGATCGACGAGTCTCAGCGACCTGCCGAATTGCGTCGAGACGAGGAGCTGTGGGCGCCGATCCGCGACCGGCACGGCGTCGGTCGCCTCCGAGATGTAGGCCACCGTCGACCCGTCCGCCGAGAGGGTGGGCGCCGAGTTACGGCCGTTGGACCCGTTCGCGCCGTACCGACCCCAGCTCACCATCCCCGCCCACGACGACGACACCGATCTCACGAAGATCTGGGTGTGCCCTCTCGGGTCCCAGCTCACCAGGTCCGTCGCATCGCTCGCGAAGGCGACCGAGGAGCCATCGGCCGAGATGCTCGGCGAGGTCGAGTCGGCGTTGCCCCCCACTCGCTCGCTCGACACGCTGCTCATGATCCTGCTGGGCAAGACCCCCTCCTGCCACAGGATCACCTGCCGGTGCTCCGACACCGCCCCCTCGATCTCCAGCCCGACGGCCGTGAAGGCGACCGCTCTCCCGTCTCGCGAGACCGACGGGCTCGTCGCGCCGGATGCGGCGGCGACACCCGCCGCCGACACGCTCAGCAGCTGGGTGGCACGGGAGACGAGGTCGCGGCGGTAGACCTGCGGCTTGTTGTACGTCGGCGTCGGCGTGAGGTTCGTCGCCGTGGTGACGTAGGCGATCACGGTCCCGCTGCCCGCGAGATCGACGTCCGTGACCTCGACGTTCGCCGGGTCGCGGTCGACATCGCTCGTGACGCTCGCGAGCTCGATCCGCCCGGTGCCACGGGACCAGGTCACCGCCTGCGCCGCCGACGCCGTCACCCCGGTCGCGAGGTTCGTCGCCCGGGTGAGGAAGGCGACGACCTGCCCGTCGTCGGAGATCGATGGCAGGCTCGAGTCCCCGTCACCCGCCGCCGATCCCCCGGCGACGGTGCTGATCATCTGCACGCCACCCGTGACGGAGTCACGCAGGTAGATCTGGCTCAGCCCGTTCGCCGGAGGCGAGGTGGTGAGGTCGCGCGCGGTCGAGGCGAACACCGTGTAGCGCGCATCCGGAGTCAGGTCGGCGTCGCGGGACGCCCCGTCGGCCGAGCGCGAGGGGTCGACCGCCGACCGGCTCGCCAGCTGCACCGCTCCCCGTTCGGGCAGCAGGGTCTCGGCAGCCTGTGCCGCCGAGCCGGCAGGCACCAGGGAGACCGCCCCGGCACCGCCCACCAGGGAGACCACCAGCGCGACCACGAGCAACAGCCTTCTCATAGCTGAGAATCTATCAGCTATGAGAAGGCTGTTGGAAGGGACTGGCTGGAGCGAGCTCCGGACGGGTGGTGCTAGCGACCTCCGGAGGAGGCGACGAGCTCCTCGGCCACGAGGAACGCGAGCTCGAGCGACTGCATGTGGTTCAGCCGGGGGTCGCAGAGCGACTCGTAGCGGGTGGCCAGGGTCTCCTCGTCGATGTGCTCCGAACCGCCCAGGCACTCGGTGACGTCGTCGCCGGTGAGCTCGACGTGGATGCCGCCGGGGTGCGTCCCCGCCGCCCGGTGCGCCTCGAAGAAGCCCTTGACCTCGTCGACCACGTCGTCGAAACGACGGGTCTTGTAGCCGTTGGGCGTCGTGAGACCGTTGCCGTGCATCGGGTCGGTGACCCAGAGCGGCAGCGCGTCCGACGACTTGATGGCCTCCAGCAGGGGCGGCAGGGCGTCGCGGATCTTGCCCGCGCCCATCCGCGTGATGAAGGTCAGCCGCCCGGGCTCGCGGTTCGGGTCGAGCTTGTCGATCAGGCGCAGCATGTCGTCGGCCGTGGTGGTCGGGCCGAGCTTCACCCCGATCGGGTTGCGCACCCGGGAGAGGAAGTCGACGTGACCGCCGTCGAGGTCGCGCGTGCGCTCCCCGATCCAGACGAAGTGCGACGAGGTGTTGTACGGCGTGCCGGTGCGCGAGTCGATCCGGGTCATCGGCCGCTCGTAGTCGAACAGCAGGGCCTCGTGGCTGACGAAGAACTCGGTGCGCTTCAGCGCCTCGAAGTCGGCGCCGCAGGCGATCATGAACTTCACCGCACGGTCGATCTCGCCCGCGAGCTGCTCGTATCGCACGTTGGCCGGGTTCGAGGTGAATCCCTTGTTCCAGGTGTGCACCTGCCGCAGGTCGGCGAAGCCGCCCTGGGTGAACGCGCGGATGAGGTTCAGCGTCGAGGCGGCCATGTGGTAGCCGTCGAGCAGGCGCTGCGGGTTCGCCGTGCGCGACTCCGGGGTGAAGTCGTAGCCGTTGACGATGTCGCCGCGGTAGGCCGGCAGGGTGACCCCGCCGCGCGTCTCGGTGTCGCTGGAGCGGGGCTTCGCGAACTGGCCCGCCATCCGGCCCATCTTGATCACCGGCATCGACGCGCCGTAGGTGAGCACGACGGCCATCTGCAGGATCGTCTTGACCCGGTCGCGGATCTGGTCGGCCGTGGCACCCGCGAAGGTCTCGGCGCAGTCGCCGCCCTGGAGCAGGAAGGCCTCACCCCGGGCCGCGGCCGCGAGGCGGTCGCGCAGGTTGTCGACCTCGCCGGCGAAGACGAGGGGCGGCAGGCCCGCGAGCTCGCGCGAGACGGAGTCGACCGCGCTCCGGTCCGGCCACTCGGGCTGCTGCTTGACCGGGAGGGTGCGCCAATAGTCCAGACCCGCGATCACCGATTCATCCGCTTCGACGACGAGTTCTGTTGGATCTACCACTGGACTTGTTTCCCGTATCTGTTGTGAGGTCTCTACGAGGCAGAGACCGGTCGCACGACTCTCGTGCGCTTCTCCTTGACCGAAGTCGCGTACACGTCGGAGTATTCCTGGCCGCCCAGGCGGTGGAGCTCGTACATGATCTCGTCGGTCACCGAGCGAAGGATGAACCGGTCGGATTCCAGCCCTTCGAACCTAGAGAAATCTAACGGCTCGCCGATGACGATGCCAACCCGCATGATCTTGGGCACCTTGGTGCCGATCGGCATCACCTTCTCGGTGTCGATCATGGCCACCGGGATGATCGGGACGTGCGCCTCGAGCACCATCCGGGCCACACCGGTGCGGCCGCGGTAGAGCTTGCCGTCCGGGCTCCGGGTGCCCTCGGGGTAGATGCCGAGCAGCTCGCCGCGGGAGAGCACGCCGAGGCCGGTGTTCAGCGAGGCCTCGGAGGCCTTGCCGCCCGAGCGGTCGATCGGGATCTGACCCGAGGCGTTGAAGAACAGCCGGCTGAGGAAGCCCTTGATCCCCTTGCCGGTGAAGTAGTCGCTCTTTGCGAGGAACGACACGTGCCGGTCGACGACCACGGGCAGGAACACCGAGTCGCTGAACGAGAGGTGGTTCGAGGCGAGGATCGCCGCGCCGGTGGCGGGGATGTTCTCGAGCCCGATCACCCAGGGCCGGAAGAAGGTCTTGAGGAAGGGAGCGACCACCAGGTACTTCGCCAGGAAATAGAACATCAGATGGTCTCGGCGTAGTGGCGGGCGAGGTCGGCGGCCCCGACGACGCCGGCGTCGTTGACGAGCTCGGCGATCGCGAACTCGGGCTCCGGGTGGTAGCCGCGGGCCGGCAGGGTCTCGAGGAAGGCGGCGCGGATGGGGTCCAGCAGCAGGTCGCCGGCCTGGGCGACCCCGCCGCCGATCACGAACAGCTGGGGATCGAGCACGGCCGCGAGGCTCGAGCAGGCCTGGCCGATCCAGCTGCCGAGGGTGCGGAGCGCCGAGAGCGCACCGGGATCGCCGACCCCGATCAGCTCGCTCACGTCGAGGCCCGTCAGCACGCCGTTCCGGGTGCGCACCGAGGCGAGCGCCTGGCCGATGCCGCCCGCGTCGGCGAGCTCGTTGGCCATCCGGAGCAGCGCCCGGCCCGAGCCGTACTGCTCGATGCAGCCGTGGGCGCCGCAGCCGCAGGGCAGCCCGCCCGGCACGACCCGGAGGTGCCCGAGCTCGGCGCCGGCGCCGAAGCCCCCGCGGAACAGCCGGTCGCCGGAGACGATGGCGCCGCCGACGCCCGTCCCGATCGTCAGGGTCACCATGTCGCTGACCAGACGGCCCGCACCGAAGCGGAACTCGGCCCAGCCGGCCGCGTTCGCGTCGTTCTCGACCACGATCGGGATGCCGAGGCGCTTCTCGAGCTTCTCGCGGAAGGGTTCGTTGCGCCAGTTGATGTTGGGCGCGTAGTAGACGGTCGACTGCGAGGCGTCGATGAAGCCCGCGGCGGCCACGCCGACCGCCGAGATCTGCTCGCCCTCGGAGAGGTGCTCGACCATCTCGACCACCGTGTCCTCGATGACCTGGGGCTCGGAGGCGAAGGTGGGGCGGCGGTCGTGCGCGACGATCGTGCCGAGCTCGTCGACGACCGCGCCGGCGATCTTCGTGCCGCCGATGTCGATTCCGATGGCCCGCATGGCAATGGTTCCTCTCGACGACGTGCGACGGCGCCCAGGGAAGCCCCGGACGCACCAAGTAGAGTGTAGATGAGTTGCACTCGACCGGTACCGAAGGAGCTGCCGTGGACCAGTATTTCGTTCCCCCCGTCGTCACAGCCGACCCGGAGGCCAACACCACCGATCTCCTGATCGAGCGTGTGCGGCTGACTCCGGATGACGCGCTGTTCTCCGTGCCCGACGGAGCCGGCTGGCGTGACATCACCGCCGCCGAGTTCCTCACCCAGGTGCGCGCCGTCGCCAAGGGCCTGATCGCGGCGGGCATCGAGCCCGGCGACAAGATCGGGCTGATGTGCAAGACGCGCTACGAGTGGACTCTGATCGACTTCGCGACCTGGTTCGCCGGTGCCGTGCTCGTGCCGATCTACGAGACCTCCTCCCCCGCGCAGGTGCAGTGGAACATGAGCGACTCGGGTGCCACCGCCGTCATCCTCGAGACCGCCGACCACTTCGCGCGCTTCGACGAGGTGCACGCCGACCTCCCCCTGGTGACCCGCGTCTGGCAGGTCGACCTGGGCGACCTCGACAAGCTCGCGTCCTCCGGCGGCGCGGTCTCCGACGAAGAGCTCGAGCGCCGCCGCACCCTGGCGAAGGGCTCCGACCTCGCGACCCTGATCTACACCTCCGGCACGATGGGGCGGCCGAAGGGCTGCATCCTCACTCACTCGAACTTCGTCGAGCTGAGCCGCAACGCCGCGGTCGCGATGAAGGACATCGTGCAGCCGGGCGCATCCACTCTGCTGTTCATCACGACGGCGCACGTGTTCGCGCGCTTCATCTCGATCCTCTCCGTGCACGGCGGCGTGAAGGTCGGCCACCAGGCCGACACCAAGCAGCTGCTGCCGGCGCTGGGCTCGTTCAAGCCGACCTTCCTGCTGGCCGTGCCGCGGGTGTTCGAGAAGGTCTACAACTCCTCCGAGCAGAAGGCCGAGACCGGTGGCCGGGGCAAGATCTTCCGCAGCGCCGCCGCCGTCGCGGTCGAGCACTCCGAGGCACTCGACGCCGGGCACGTGCCGCTGGGGCTGCGACTGAAGTTCGCCCTGTTCGACCGTCTGGTCTACTCGAAGCTGCGCGCCGCCCTGGGCGGCCGGGTGAAGTACGCCGTGTCGGGCTCCGCCCCGCTCGGGCACCGACTGGGTCACTTCTACCGCAGCCTCGGCGTGACGATCCTCGAGGGCTACGGCCTGACCGAGACGACCGCCCCCGCGACGGTGAACCTCACCGACAAGTTCAAGATCGGTTCGGTGGGTCCGGCGCTGCCGGGCGTGGGCATCAAGATCGCCGACGACGGCGAGATCCTGGTCGCCGGCGTCAACGTCTTCGCCGGCTACTGGCAGAACGAGACCGCGACGGCCGAGGTGATGGATGGCGAGTGGTTCAAGACCGGCGACATCGGCGCGCTCGACGACGACGGCTTCCTCACGATCACCGGCCGCAAGAAGGAGATCATCGTCACGGCCGGCGGCAAGAACGTCGCCCCGGCCGCGCTCGAAGACCCGATCCGTGCCAACCCGCTGGTCGGCCAGGTGGTCGTCGTGGGCGACCAGAAGCCGTTCATCTCGGCGCTGATCACGCTCGACTCCGAGATGCTGCCGGTCTGGCTCGGCAACAACGGGCAGCCGGCGAACCTCACGCTCGCCGAGGCGGCCGAGAACCCCGCCGTTCTCGCCGAGGTGCAGCGGGCGGTGGATGCGGCCAACACGCTGGTCTCGCGCGCCGAGTCGATCCGCAAGTTCGTCGTGCTGAGCGACGACTTCACCGAGGCGAGCGGGCACCTGACGCCGAAGCTCTCGATCAAGCGCGCCGTGATCCTGAAGGACTACGCCTCGGTGGTCGAGGGCATCTACAACGCGGCGCCCGCGACCGAGGGCCAGTCCCTGGTGCACTAGACCGGCAGATGCCCGGTGCGGCCCCTCCCGCCGCACCGGGCCCGACCCGCACTAACACACGGCGAGGTGGTCGATCCCTGCGCCGAGCGTCGCCGGTCCGCCAAGTATCACAATTTTCGACGGGTCGATTCGGCGAATTTCCTGCATTGCTCTTTTCGGGATGCAGTCGTGATGAACGAGCATCACCGATCCACGCCCGGGGCCGGTGACGCCACCCGTGCCGATGACTGGCGCGGCGCTCAGTGCGTCGGGAAAGAGGTCGCCACTCGCGAGATAGACCGTCCCACCATCATCTGCCAATTTATTGACATTCACTGATACTTCGTACCTGTCCACCCCTTCGACTCGTTTAACCGTTCTTCTCTCCGAGAGCAAGCGGTCGAAGTCCCTGCTGACCGAGAGCGGACCTCCGACGATCACTACGGACACCGCACCCAGGGCGTCAAGAACGGAGATCTCCGCATCATTCGGCCCTGCATCAGTGCCTCGTACCAGCAGGACGGGAGCACCGTTTCCCATAGCTTTCGGTGATGCGCTGAGTGCGTCCGGAAAGTTCTCGCCGCTGACGATGTACACGAATCTTGTGGTCGGATTACCAAACCGTGGGTCGAGGATGAGTCTGCGGGAAACCTCATATCGATCAGCGCCGTCAATGCGCACCGTGGTCACGCTCGGCACACTGGCACGTATCGATGCTTCGACCGACGGCGAGATGCTCGCGGGCCCGCCGACCAGGACGATGTTCTTCGGCTTCAGACGGTTAATCTCCGCCATGATCCCCGCCGCCACGACGTCTCGTTGGGTGAGCAGCAGAGGAGAGTGGTGGTTGCCCGCAACGGAACCAGCGCTTAGAGCGTCGGGGAACTTTTCGCCACTGGCGATGTAGATGGTGTCGGAAGTCGGGTACGACTCTCTGCTCACTCGAACCGCCTGGTCGTACCTGTCGGTACCCTGGATCCGTACGGGAGCCGGCGGGGTGCGCACTGTCACAGTGCAGTCGAACCGAACCGGAGGTTGACCCAGCTGGGTCGACTCAACGGCGTAGCTGTACGTGCCGAGTGCGGTCGGGGTACCCGAGTACCGAAATGGGATGCTGCTTGCCGGATCACCGCTCAGACTCACGCCCGGAGGGAGAGTGCCCGACGCTATTGTTACCGGAGTGAGGCTCGTTTCTGGAGCTATCGCAGGCTGGGCCAGCAGTTCCAGATCCAGGTAGGCAGTCGTCGACAGGCATCTCGGGTTCTCGGACACGACTGCGTGCGCAGCCGTTTGCGACGGAAGGGCCATGATGAGGGCGGCGGCCAGCAGGACGGTTACGCCGGAATGGAAACGCAGGTGAAATGGCACAAAAGGCCTCTTTCTCGCAGAGACGGGGTCATATCGTTCCAGCCTTCACGTCCCACGCGCTGAGCGTTATGAGTAGTTCCTACTCCATCCAGGGGTCAGAACCAGTCGGACTCGCGCACCTGACGCATCGCCTCGCGCCGGCTCGGCTTGTCGAGACGGTCGAGGTAGAGCAGCCCGTCGAGGTGGTCGGTCTCGTGCTGCAGCGCCTGCGCGAGCACGCCGGTGCCGCTGACCTCGATCTCGTTGCCGTCGAGGTCGATGCCCGTCGCCCGGGCGAACGGGTACCGGCTGGTCTTGAACCAGAGGTTCGGCACCGAGAGGCACCCCTCGTCCATCAGCTCGGGCTCGCCCGAGACCTCGACGACGACGGGGTTCAGGATGTAGCCGATCCGGCCGTCGACGTTGTAGCTGAACGCGCGCAGGTTGACCCCGATCTGCGAGGCGGCGACCCCGGCGCGGCCGGGCACCTTCACGCTGTCGATCAGGTCGTCGACGAGCGCCCGCACCCCGTCGTCGATCTCGACGATCGGGTCGGACACGGTCTTCAGCACGGGGTCGCCGAACAGGCGGATCTCACGGACGGTCACTGCGGGGAACTCTCTCTTCGAACAGGTTCGGGCTCTGCGACCGGATTCGGGCGCATTCAGGCGGGGTCGGGGGGTCAGGCCGGGTCGACGACGACGATGAGATCGCCGGCCTCGACCTGCTGTGTGGTCGGGATCGCGAGCCGGGAGACGGTGCCGGCGACCGGGGAGGTGATCGCGGCCTCCATCTTCATCGCCTCGATCGTGGCGACGGGGTCTCCGGCCGCCACCGTGTCGCCCTCGGCGACCTTCAGGGTCACCACGCCCGAGAACGGGGCGGGCACCTGGCCAGGCCGCGTCGCATCCGCCTTCTCGGCCGTCTTGGTCTGCACGGCCACCGAGCGGTCGCGCACGTTGACGGGGCGCAGCTGGCCGTTGAGCGTGGTCATGACCGTGCGCATCCCCTTCTCGTCGACCTCGCCGATCGCCTCGAGGCCGACGAACAGGCGCACGCCCCTGTCGATCTCGACGACGTGCTCGACGCCCTGCTGGAGGCCGTAGAGGTAGTCGACGGTGTCGACGACCGAGAGGTCGCCGAACTGCTCCCGCGCCTCCTCGAAGGTGCGGGTCGGGGCGGGGAAGAGCAGCCGGTTGAGCGTCGCGCGACGCTCGAGCGAGTCCGCCTCGGGGGCAATCGAGGCCTGGTCCGCGGCCGACAGCGGGGTGACCCCGATGTCGACGGTGCGGCCTTCCAGCACCTTGGTGCGGAACGGCTCGGGCCATCCGCCGGGCAGCTCCCCGAGCTCGCCCGCCATGAAGCCGATCACCGAGTCGGGGATGTCGTAGTTCTGCGGGTTGAGGGCGAAGTCGGCCGGGTCGGCCTTCGCGGCGGCGAGCTGCAGCGCGAGGTCGCCGACGACCTTCGACGACGGGGTCACCTTCGGGATGCGGCCGAGGATCTGGTTCGCCGCGGCGTACAGGTCCTCGATCCGCTCGAAGTCGTCGGCCAGGCCGAGCGCGATCGCCTGCTGGCGCAGGTTCGACAGCTGGCCGCCCGGGATCTCGTGCCGGTAGACGCGGCCGGTCGGCCCGGGCAGCCCGGACTCGAACGGGCGGTAGGCGTGCCGCACGGCCTCCCAGTACGGCTCGAGGTCGCTGACCGCGGCGAGCGAGAGGCCGGTGTCGCGCTCGGTGTGCGCGAGCGCGGCGACCAGGGCGGATGCGCTGGGCTGCGAGGTCGTGCCGGCCATCGGCGCGCTGGCGACGTCGACCGCATCCGCGCCGGCGGCACTCGCGGCCAGCAGCGTCGCGAGCTGCCCGCCCGCGGTGTCGTGGGTGTGCACGTGCACCGGCAGGTCGAACTCGCGGCGGAACGCCGAGACGAGCCGCTCCGCGGCCGCCGGGCGGAGCAGGCCCGCCATGTCCTTGATCGCGAGCACGTGCGCGCCGGAGGCGACGATCTGCTCGGCGAGCTTCAGGTAGTAGTCGAGCGTGTAGAGGTCTTCGGCCGGGTCGAGCAGGTCACCGGTGTAGCAGACGGCGACCTCGGCGATGGTGGTGCCGGTGGCGAGGACCGAGTCGATCGCCGGCCGCATCTGTGAGACGTCGTTCAGGGCGTCGAAGATACGGAAGATGTCGATGCCGGTGGCCGCGGCCTCGCGGACGAAGGCATCCGTCACCTCGGTCGGGTACGGGGTGTAGCCGACCGTGTTGCGCCCGCGCAGCAGCATCTGGATCGCGATGTTCGGCAGTGCCTCCCGCAGACTCGCCAGGCGCTCCCACGGGTCTTCGCCCAGGAAGCGGAGCGCGACGTCGTAGGTCGCGCCGCCCCAGGCCTCGACGCTGAGCAGCTGCGGCGTCATCCGGGCGACGTACGGGGCGGCGGCCACGAGGTCACGGGTGCGCACCCGCGTCGCCAGCAGCGACTGGTGCGCGTCGCGCATGGTCGTCTCGGTGACCGCGAGGGCCGTCTGCGCCCGGAGGGCCTCGGCGAACCCGACGGGGCCGAGCTCGAGCAGTCGCTGCCGGGATCCGGCGGGAGCAGGCTCCTGCAGGTCGATGGCGGGCAGCTTGACCTCGGGCGAGACCCCGCCGAGGTGCGCGCCGTTCGGCTGGTTCACCGTGACGTCGGCGAGCCAGTTGAGGATCTTGGTGCCGCGGTCCTTCGACTGGTGGCCGCCGAGCAGCTCGGGCCGCTCCTCGATGAAGCTCGTGCTCAAGTCACCGGCCGCGAACGACGGGTCGTCGAGCACACCCTGCAGGAACGGGATGTTCGTGGAGACACCGCGGATGCGGAACTCGGCCAGCGCACGACGGGCCCGGCGCACCGCGGCCGGGAAGTCACGGCCCCGGCAGGTCATCTTGGCCAGCATCGAGTCGAAGTGCGGCGAGATCTGGGCGCCCACGTCGACCGTTCCGCCGTCGAGCCGCACTCCGGCGCCACCCGGCGAGCGGTAGGCGACGATCTTGCCGGTGTCGGGGCGGAAGCCGGCGGTCGGGTCCTCCGTGGTGATGCGGCACTGCAGGGCGGCGCCGTGGAGGACGATGTCGTCCTGCGTCAGCCCAAGGTCGGCGAAGGTGGTGCCGCTCGCGATGAGCATCTGCGACTGCACGAGGTCGACGTCGGTCACCTCCTCGGTCACCGTGTGCTCGACCTGGATGCGCGGGTTCATCTCGATGAACACGTGCTGCCCGGCGCGCTCCCCCACCGTGTCGACGAGGAACTCGACCGTGCCGGCGTTGACGTAGCCGATCGACTTCGCGAACTTGATGGCGTCGGAGTGCAGTGCCTCGCGGAGTTCGTCGCTGATGTTCGGTGCCGGAGCGATCTCGACGACCTTCTGATTGCGGCGCTGCACCGAGCAGTCCCGCTCGAACAGGTGCAGGGTCTCCCCCGTGCGGTCGGCCAGGATCTGCACCTCGATGTGCCGCGGCCGGAGGACCGCCTGCTCGAGGAACATCGTCGCATCGCCGAACGCGCTGTCGGCCTCCCGCATGGCGGCCTCGAGGGCTCCGCGGAGCTCCTCGCGGGTCTCGACCCGGCGCATCCCCCGCCCGCCACCGCCTGCGACCGCTTTGGCGAACACCGGGAAGCCGATCTCGTCCGCAGCGGCGATCAGAACGTCGAGGTCGGTCGTCGCCGGCGAAGACTTGAGCACCGGCACGCCGGCCGCGATCGCATGCTCCTTGGCGGTGACCTTGTTGCCCGCCATCTCGAGCACGTGCTCGCCGGGGCCGATGAAGGTGATGCCGTTCTCGGCGGCCGCCTTGGCGAGCTCGGGATTCTCGGAGAGGAAGCCGTAGCCCGGGTAGATCGCGTCGGCGCCGGACTCCTTCGCCACCCGGATGATCTCGGCGACATCCAGGTACGCCCTGACCGGATGCCCCTCCTCGCCGATCTGGTAGGCCTCGTCGGCTTTCAGCCGGTGCATCGAGTTGCGGTCCTCGTAGGGGAACACCGCGACGGTCTTCGCCCCGAGTTCGAATGCGGCCCGGAACGCGCGGATCGCGATCTCGCCGCGGTTGGCTACCAGAATCTTCGTGAACATCGGGACCCCTCAGGCGCATGCGCGTACAGCGAACAGTTAGGTTCTCCAAGCCTAGTGAAGGTAACGTTGTCGACTGTGCATGTACTCAGCGTCTCTTCCCTCAAGGGAGGTGTGGGCAAGACCACGGTGACGCTCGGGCTCGCCTCCGCAGCGTTCGCCAAGGGATTGCGCACCCTCGTCGTCGACCTCGACCCGCAGTCGGACGTCTCGACCGGTATGGACATCCGTGTCGCCGGTCACCTGAACGTCGCCGACGTGCTGGCCTCTCCGAAGGAGAAGGTCGTCCGCGCGGCGATCGCGCCCTCGGGGTGGACGAAGGATCGCGGTGGCAAGATCGACGTCCTGATCGGCAGCCCCTCCGCCCTCAACTTCGACGGGCCGCACCCGTCGATCCGCGACATCTGGAAGCTCGAGGAGGCGCTGGCCACGGTCGAGAGCGAGTACGACCTCGTGCTCATCGACTGCGCCCCGTCGCTGAACGCGCTCACCCGCACCGCCTGGGCGGCATCCGACCGCGTCTCGGTCGTCACCGAGCCCGGCCTGTTCTCGGTGGCCGCCGCCGACCGCGCCCTGCGCGCGATCGAGGAGATCCGTCGTGGGCTCTCCCCGCGCCTCCAGCCCCTCGGCATCATCGTGAACCGGGTGCGGTCGCAGTCGCTCGAGCACCAGTTCCGCATCAAGGAGCTGCGGGACATGTTCGGCCCGCTCGTGCTCTCCCCTCAGCTGCCCGAGCGCACCTCGCTGCAGCAGGCCCAGGGTGCGGCGAAGCCGCTGCACGTCTGGCCCGGCGAGGGCGCGCAGGAGATGGCTCGCAACTTCGACCTCCTCCTCGAGCGCGTGATGCGTACGGGGCGTGTGGGCGAATACGCCGAGCTCAAGGCGTAACCCCCGAACTACCTCTTCTCACCGAGAAGTCGAAAAAACGTCCAACTCAATGAGTTTGGACGTTTTTTTGACTTCTCGACGAAGTGGGTTCTGGGGTCAGACAGCTTTTCGGGCTGCGCGGCGATGGGCCAGCTCGTCGTTGGGCTCGACGACCATGGAGTCGATGTCGACGAGGCTGTTCTCGACCTCGCGGAGCACCTTGCCGACGGCGATGCCGAAGACTCCCTGGCCGCGGCTGACGAGGTCGATGACCTCGTCGTTCGAGGTGCAGAGGTAGACGCTCGCGCCGTCGGACATCAGGGTCGTCTGGGCGAGGTCGTTGATGCCGGATTCGCGGAGCTGGTTGATGGCCGTGCGGATCTGCTGCAGCGAGATGCCGGTGTCGAGCAGTCGCTTCACGAGCTTCAGCACGAGGATGTCGCGGAACCCGTAGAGCCGCTGCGAACCGGAGCCGGCGGCCCCGCGGACGGTGGGCTCGACCAGCGCGGTGCGCGCCCAGTAGTCGAGCTGACGGTAGGTGATGCCGGCGGCGCGGGCGGCGACGGCGCCGCGGTACCCGCTCGCGTCATCCAGATCGGGGAGACCGTCGGTGAACAGGAGCCCGAGGTCGTAGCGAGAATCGTCGTTCTGGCTTAGCTCGCTCATTGCGCCTTCCATCGTCCGGTGCATCCGGAACGTCTCGTGTTCGTACCCCACGCTAGCGACCGCGACCCGTGGGAGCAACGACATCAGCCATTCGGCCCCGGCGTGTCGTCGCGGGCGTGCGGGTCAGGGGGTGATCCGGCCCAGGGCCGAGCGGATGAGGCTGGAGCGGACGATCTCGAGCTGGCCCGCGATCTCCATCGCCATCTCGGCGACCTTGGCCCGGCTCGACGGGTCACGCCGTCGGGCCACCGGCATCAGTGCGCTCTCGATCAGCCCGAGCTCGCGCTCGGTGGCCTGACGGAATCCGCGCAGGTGCCTCGGCTCGATGCCGCTGCGCTGCAGTTCGACCAGGGCCTTCAGCACGACGAGCGAATCCTCGCCGTACGACTCGGCCGGGGTCAGCACCGCGGCCGAGAACGCATCCTGCACCAGCATCGGCGTGGCGCCGGCCTCGCGGGTCAGGTCGTCCCGCGACAGGCGCCGGCCGGTCTGGAGGATGGAGGCGCCGCCGACGAGGGCCGAACCCGGCATCGGCGGGTTGAGCCCCGCATCCACGTCGGCCAGGTAGTCCTTGATCACGGCCAGCGGCAGGTAGCAGTCGCGCTGCAGGGTGAGGATGAGTCGCAGTCGGCTCAGGTCGTTCTGCGAGAACTTGCGGTAGCCCGAGGCGGTGCGGGCCGGATGCACGAGGCCGCGCTCTTCGAGGAAGCGCAGCTTCGAGGGGGTCAGGTCGGGGAAGTCGGCGGTGAGCTTCGAGAGCACCTGGCCGATACCCAGCAGCTGGCCCGGCGAGGCGGATTCGGAGGCCGGCGTTCCGGGCGCGGGCGACGTGGAGGACTCCGCCGACCGGCGGGGCTGTGCGGCTGCCACTACTCTCCTGCGGAGGTGACGACGTCGATGCGCGACGGGTAGAACGTGAGGCGGAACTTGCCGATCTGCACCTCGGCGCCGTCGTCGAGGAGCGCCTCGTCGACCCGGACGCCGCCGACGTAGGTGCCGTTCAGCGAGCCCAGGTCGCGCACCGTGAAGGTGTGGCCGTGGCGCGCGAACTCGGCGTGCCGGCGCGAGACCGTCACGTCGTCGAGGAAGATGTCGGCGTTCGGGTGGCGACCCACCGTGCTCACCGAGGTGTCGAGCAGGAAGCGGGCGCCCGAGTTGGGGCCGCGACGGGCGATCAGGAGCGCCGACCCGGAGGGCAGGGCTGCGATCGACTCGAGCTCCTCGGTCGTCACTCCGCCCTCGAGAGCGGCCAGCTGCGCCGCGAACTCGCCCGTGAGGGAGAGTGTCGTGTCGGCCGCCGACGCGGGTACGGGGATGCTCGTGGTGCGATCGTCGTTCGTGTGGTTCGTCATCCCTCAGCCCTCCTAGCTCCGTCCAGCGTAGCCGATGACGCCCCCTCCTCCACCCGGGAATTCCCGGGACGCGGGCCGAGCATCCCCTATGCTCATCGCATGTCGCCACTGCTCGCGTCGCTCTGGGTTCTCGCCGCGGTCGTCCTCGCCGTCTGGATCGCCTCCCTCGTCACGCGGGAGTACTCCTGGGTCGACCGGATCTGGTCGATCGTGCCGGTGGCGTACCTCTGGATCTTCGCGGGTGCCGCGGGTCTGTCCGACCTGCGGTTGAACCTCATGGCGGTCGTCGTCACGCTCTGGGGAGCTCGGCTGACCTTCAACTTCGCCCGGAAGGGCGGGTACGCGCCCGGCGGGGAGGACTACCGCTGGGCGGTGCTCCGCGGGCGGATGTCGCCGGCGCTGTTCCAGGTGTTCAATCTCCTGTTCATCACGATCTACCAGAACGTGATCCTGTTCCTGATCGCGATGCCCGCGTTCACCGCGTACGAGAACCGCTCGACCCCGTTCGGTGTGCTCGACGCGCTGCTGCTGGCCCTGTTCGTCGCCTTCACGGTCGGCGAGACGGTCGCCGATCAAGAGCAGTGGGACTTCCACCGGTGGAAGCGGGCGGAGACCGCGGCCGGGCGCGAGCCGCGACCGCGCTTCCTGCAGTCGGGGCTGTTCCGCGTCTCGCGGCACCCGAACTTCTTCTTCGAGCAGGCGCAGTGGTGGGTGCTGTTCTTCATCGGGGCGGTGGCCGCCGGCTCGGTGCTGCAGTGGACCGTCGTCGGCGCCGTGCTGCTCACCCTGCTGTTCATCGGTTCGACGGTGTTCACCGAGAGCATCTCGCAGTCGAAGTACCCGGAGTACGCCGAGTACAAGGCGAGGACGTCGGCGCTCGTCCCCCGGTTTCCCAGGAGGACTCGCACCGACGTCCCCGTGAGCGCCGGGCGCTAGACGGCCGCTGCCGTCACCCGCGCCGATCGCTGAGCGCCGAGCGCTGGTCGCTGGTCGCTGGTCGCGACTAGTTGACCTCGAGCGGGCTCGAGCCGTTCCGGCCGTCCTCCCCGCGGTCCAGCGTCGCGATGGTCGCGATCTCGGAGGCCGAGAGCTCGAAGTCGAAGACGTCGAAGTTCTGGGCCATCCGGTCCTTGTTGTTGCTCTTCGGGATCACGATGTTGCCCACATCCAGGTGCCAGCGGATGATCGTCTGCGGCACCGACTTGCCGTGCGCCTCGGCGATGGCCGCGAGCTCGGGCGACTCGTTGATCTTGCCCTGGCCGAGCGGGCCCCAGGCCTCGATGGCGATGCCCTGGGCGGCTGCGAAGGAGCGCAGCTCGGCCTGCTGGAAGTCGACGTGCAGCTCGACCTGGTTGACGGCCGGCACGACGCCGGTCTCGGCGATCAGGCGCTCGAGGTGGTCGATCGTGAAGTTCGAGACGCCGATCGCCTTCGCGCGGCCGGACTCGAGGATCTTCTCCATCGAGCGCCAGGCCTCGACGTAGGTGTCGCGCTCGGGGGTGGGCCAGTGGATCAGGTACAGGTCGACGTAGTCGGTGCCCAGGCGCGCCAGGCTCTTCTCGAAGGCGGCCTCCGCGTCGGTCTGGTCGCTGTTCCAGAGCTTGGTGGTGAGGAAGATCTCCTCGCGCGGGATGCCGGACTCCTTGAGGGCGTGACCGACGCCCTCCTCGTTCTGGTAGATCTTGGCGGTGTCGATGTGGCGGTAGCCGACGTCGAGCGCGTCACGGACGACGCGACCGGTCTTGTCCGGGTCGACCTTGAAGACTCCGAAGCCGAGCTGCGGGATGGTGATCCCGTTGTTGAGGGTGACGAGGGGAACTGCGTTTTCAGTCATTCTCCAACCCTATTCTCGTCATCGGAGACCAGGGTGCGGACGATCAGGTCGAGCACAGCTTCGCCGTAGGCGTCCTCGGCCGTGAGCGCCTCGAAGGTGCGGCGTTCGCCCCGCACCACGGCCGTCACGAGCCAGAGCGGCTCCTCCGGATCGGACCGGTCGACCTCGAGTGACTCGAAACCGTCCCGGAGCAGGCTCCGCAGCTGGTCCTCCCGCGGCAGCCAGAGGGTGTCGACGATGTCGACCGAGTCCAGCGCCCATTCCGTGGTGCCGTTGAAGCCGATCAGGCGCCCCGTGGGGAAGTCGTGCACCTCGGCGGTCATCTCGCTCACGGTGTAGACCTCTCCGTCACCGGCCTCCTCGGCCTCCCCCGTCACGTCGGCGGTCTCGATCACGAAGGCGTCGCCGGAACGCGGATGCCAGCGCAGCCCGGCGGTCCGGAGCGCACGGGCCAGCTCGATGGAGATCATGGGGCCAATCATCCCAGCGAAGCCTGAGGATCGCGGCGGCAATCCGATCGGCCCGGGCCTCCGAACCACCCTGGTGAACGACCCGTATGCGCCTTCTCCCCTGACGGCGTCGCCCGAGGCCCTCGGCCTCACCACGACCCGCGTGCCCACCCGACTGGGACCGATGACCGTCAGACACGGCCGCCGGGCTCCCGGCCCGGCGATGATCCTGGTGCACGGCGCCGCCGGGACCTGGACGACCTGGACGCCGCTGATCGACGCCGCCCGCCGTGCCGGGCCCCGCGCGGGGAACGTGCTGCTGGTCGAGCTCCCGGGCTGGGGCGACACCCCGCTGCCGGACCGGCCGCTCCGGAACGGCAAGGACTCGCGGACCATCGACGCCTACGCCCGGGCGGTGGCCGACGCGGCCCGCGCCCTGGGCCATCGCGAGTGGACCGTCACCGGCCACTCGCTCGGCGGGGTCATCGCCCTGCACCTCGCGGCGGTCGAGCCGGTGGCGACCCGGGCGGTCGGACTGGTCTCGGCGACGACCTTCGCCGTCATGGATGCGGCCGCGCATCCGGTGCGCCGGTTCACCACGCTGCCGGCCTACGTCGGGCTCCTCGCCGTGATGCGCGCGTTCGCGCCATTCGGCGACACCGCGAGCCGCCTGCTCACCTGGCTCGACCGGCGGGGACTGCTCCCCGCCATCGTGTCGCCGCTGTTCGCCCAGCCCTCGCGCATCCCCGTCTCGGTGACGCACGCCCTCGCGACGGAGGTGCGTCCGCGCACCTTCGTGATGGCCTCGGACGAGGCGGCGCGGTACCGGGCCGCAGAACTGTGGGCGGGCATCCGCTGCCCGGTGCGCTCGGTGCACGGCGAGCACGACGCCTTCGTCACCGCCGCCGACGACCGGCGGCTCGGTGCCCTGATCGCCGACTACGCGGTCACCGTGCTCCCCGGATCCGGGCACTTCGCCCAGATCGAGCAGCCCGCGCTCGTTCTCACGGCGCTGTCGGACGTCGCCCGCTCCGGGCGCTACTTCTCCCCGCGCTCATAGACCGTGTCGGCCGGCCCCACGATCAACGGATCCGGTCGGCCGACGATCTCGTCGTCGCGCTCGGCGTAGTCGAAGAGGCTGAGCACGTGTCGCATCGCCTCGAGACGGGCGCGCTTCTTGTCGTTGCTCTTCACGACCGTCCAGGGGGCCGCGGCGGTGTCGGTCTCGGCGAACATCGCCTCCTTGGCGATCGTGTACGAGTCCCACTTGTCCAGCGAGGCGATATCCATCGGCGAGAGCTTCCACTGCCGCACCGGGTCGACCTGACGGATCGCGAACCGGGTGAGCTGCTCGCTCTTGGAGACCGAGAACCAGAACTTGACGACGTCGACGCCGTCCTGCACCAGCATCCGTTCGAAGGCGGGCGCCTGGAGCATGAACCGCTCGTACTGGCTGTCGTCGCAGAACCCCATCACGCGCTCGACCCCGGCGCGGTTGTACCAGGAGCGGTCGAACAGCACCATCTCGCCGGCCGCGGGGAGGTGGGTGACGTAGCGCTGGAAGTACCACTGGGTGCTCTCGTGCTCGGTCGGCTTCTCCAGCGCCACGACGCGCGCGCCGCGGGGGTTGAGGTGCTCGGTGAAGCGCTTGATCGTGCCGCCCTTGCCCGCGGCGTCGCGACCCTCGAAGACGACCACCAGGCGCCGGCCCTCGGCCTTGATCCAGTTCTGGAGCTTCAACAGCTCGATCTGCAGGAGGCGCTTGGCCGACTCGTACTCGTCGCGGCCCATCCGCTCGGCGTAGGGGTAGCCTTCGCGCCAGGTGTCGACGGGCGAGCCGTCGCGCCCGACCAGGATGGGGTCGTCGTCGTCGGTCTCGACGACCAGGTAGCCGAGGAGGTCGTCGAGGTCGATCGGCGTCGTCGGATGCTCGTCGGTGGTCTGGTGGTCGGCGGTCGCCGGGTGCTCGGCGATCGTCTGGTGCTGGCCGGTCGTCGAGTGCGGGTCGGTCTTCGGGTGCGGGTCGGTCATCGCGTCTCCGTTCGGGTGCGGGCGTCACGGAGTCTCGTCCGACCGCCCGGCGCGCGGGCTACCGAGCGGTGAACGGGAGATGAACCCGGCGTCCGGCACGCGCTTCGTCACGACACGGCCGGCGGCAGTAGCCGTCTCTGAGCAGTGAGCGGACGGTCGCGACCACGGCGACCGCCGCGAGCAGGGCGAGGATGAGGAGAAAAGCGATCATGCACCGAGGGTGCTCGCTGAGACGGCACCGGGGCATCGGGCGGATGCCCTAGGTCGGTGGGTCGAGCGCTCGCGCCAGGTAGGCGGCCTCGGTGCGGGTGGTGGTGTTCGTCTTGCGGAGGATGTTCGAGACGTGCACGCTGGCCGTCTTCGCGCTGATGAACAGCGTCTCGGCGATCTGCCGGTTGCTCAGACCGGTGGCCAGCAGGGCGAGCACCTGGCGTTCGCGGGCGGTCAGGCCTGCCTCCTCCAGCCAATCGTGGGTCGGGGCGGCGTTCTTCGGAGCCCCGGGCTGCGCGACGCCTCCCGCCGTGCCCGACGAGCGCCCGAGTCGACGTTCGAGGGTCTCGGCGAGATCCGCCACCCACCGGAAGCCGAGCTCTCGG
Source organism: Herbiconiux sp. 320_LB (assembly GCF_059691755.1). Taxonomy (NCBI): domain Bacteria; kingdom Bacillati; phylum Actinomycetota; class Actinomycetes; order Micrococcales; family Microbacteriaceae; genus Herbiconiux; species Herbiconiux sp. 320_LB. The sequence goes on from NZ_JCAWAD010000001.1 coordinate 515,367, forward strand.
GCGAGCTCCGCGGCCTCGCGCGCACGCTCGCGAGAGGCCGGCCGGTCGCCGGAGGCCGCGAGCGCCTCCGCCCACCGAAGCCGCGCAAAGGGCCGGAGACGCGCCGGCACCTCCGGAGCGTCGAGCGCATGGACCGCCTGTGCCCAGCTCGCCGGATCATCACCACCTCCCCCGGGAGCGGAGAGCTCGGCGTCGACGAGGAACCGGTAAGCGTCTGCGGCCGGCCACCGGGCGCCGACCGCGATGTCGACGGCGGCCCGCACCGCTCGCTCACGCGCACGGTCGGCCGCGCGTTCGGCCCGGGGGTCGCCCGCGCCGGGGCCGCCGGGCTCGAGATCGACCCCGGCGGTGCGGGCCCGGCTCAGGATGCGCGCGGCGATCGCCGCCAGAGGGAGGTCGTAGGCCGGGAAGTCGCGGTGCTCCTCGTGGAACAGCACGCCGACCTCGCGCCACGCTCCGACCAGGTCGCCGGAGGCCAGGGCGATCTCGCCGGCCACGGCGGCAAGGCCGAGGCGGGACTGCGCGTCGATCCGCAACTGCAGGCCGAGCCCGGGGCGCCAGCTGCGCAGCAACCGTGCCGCGAGCTCCAAGTCGCCCGACCACAGGACCTGCTCGAGCTTCAACCGCTGCAGGTGCGCGCTGAACCCGATCGGCGGGTCGAGGTCGAGCGCCCGATCCAGCAGCTCCGCCGCGCGGGCCGTCTGCCCGAGGGCGGCAAGCGGAGCGACGACGTTCGACACGAGCATGACCCCGGAGGTGCGTTCGACACCGCGTCGTCGCGCCCGGTCCACCCCCGCCTCGGCGAGCGCCGCCGCGTCCTCGAAGCGACCGATCAGGTACAGCGCATCCGATTCGTTGACCCAGTACCGCAGCCGCGCGGAGTCGTCGCCGACCGAGAGCTCGCCGGCCAGGGCCAGATCGGCGAGCCCCTCGTCGATGCCGCCGGCAGAGAGGCGCGCCATGCCGCGGATGTTCGCGGCGACCGACATCCTCGGCCGGGAGCGCACCTCTTCGGCCTCCCGGTACGCGGCCTCCGCCGTCTCGATCGCCTCGGCGAAGCGGGCATCCAGCATCAGCCGGGCGGCGAGCTCACCGAGCACATTGGCGCGGAGCACGTCGGCTCGGCGCCCGTCGGCCTGGGGTCCGTCGGCAAGGGGCCCGTCAGCACTGCGCCCGTCTGCACTGCGCACGTCGGCACCGTCGGGGGTTCCGGAGGAGAGGAGCTCGAGCGCCTCACGGAGCAGCGCGATCGACCCGGTCTGCCCCAGGTTGGCCAGGTACGAGGCCTTGTCCCTCAACAGCCGGGCGAGCTGCCAAGCCTGGGCCTCGGTGGGAGCCGTACCGGATCCCCCCTCGGGGCCGAGGTCCTGCGACGATTCGAAAGCGCCAGTGGACGCCCCGGCCGTCGCGATGACGGATGGCCCTCCTGCCGCGGCATACAGGCCGCGGGCCGCGTCGATCGCCTCGTCGACCAGGGCGACGGCGCGCTCGCTCTCCCCCGCGTTCCGCAGGATGTACGCGGTCTCGGCGAGCAGCCCGATGCGGCTTCGACCCGCCACCGCCTCCGGATCGGGCACCCTCTCCCAGAGTTTGAGCGCCCGCTCGCCCATCCGCGCGGCGGTGGCGTTGGCGAACGACTCCCGCGCCCGGCCCATCGCGACGAGCGAGGCGGCGAAGGCGGCGGGCAGGTCGTGCGCCGCCATCCAGTGGTACGAGACCGCCGAGGCGTCGCCTCGCTCCTCGAGCGCTCGCGCGTAGGCGGTGTGGAACCGCACCCGTTCACCGGGCAGCAGTTGATCGTGCACCGCTTCCCGTACCAGCGCATGGCGGAAGGAGTAGGAGGTCTCGTCGACCTCGAGGATGCGCGCGGCCACCGCCTCCCGCGCGGCCTCGTCGAGCGCCTCCGGGCCGGCGCCGCTCACGGTGGCGAACACCTCGTGCTCGACCCGCACTCCCCCGGCGGCGAGCTGCCTCAGGATGCGCTGGGCCGGGTCGCTCAGACCCTCGTAGCGCGCGAGCAGCAGGTCGCGCAGCGTGTCGGGGAGCGTATCGACGGCCACCCCGCGGACGGGCGACCGGCCGGTACCAGCACCAGACCCACCCCGCGATCCATCACCCAGCCCACTGCCCAGCCCACTGCCCGGCCCGCCCCCCGGCCCGCCTGCGGTCGCCGGCCGCGAGAGCGCCTCGTCGGCATCCGATCGCCGGCCACCGAGGATCTCCTCGACGAAGAACGGCACGCCGTCGGTGCGCGCCACGACGGCGGCGAGCTCGCGGGCCCCGAGCGGGGCGCCGGTGAGGTCGGTCGCGAGGTGACGCACCTGGGGCGGGGTGAGGCGCGGGAGCTCGCGCCGGATGACCCGCCGGTTGCGGTCGAGCTCGGGAAGCCAACGCCGCAGCGGATGCCCGCGACCCAGTTCGTCGCTTCGGTAGGTGACGACGATGAGCACCCGCGCCCGCTCGAGCACCCGGACGAGGAACCGGAGCAGCCCCAGACTGGCCTGGTCGGCCCAGTGCAGGTCTTCGACCACCGCCACGATCGGGGTGTCGGCGGCCGCCGTCTCCAGCGTCGTCGCGACCGCGTCGAAGAACCGCTCGCCGGTCGTCGGTGCCGGGAGATCGACTCCACCTTCACCTGGGCCCGGCATCGGGACGACCTCTCGCCGCAGTTCGGGGAGCAGGATCGTCAGGGCATCCGCCCCGGGCCCGGCCGCGTCGACCAGGGCGGCGTCGCCGATCACGCCCACGAGCGCGCGCAGGAGTGCGACGATCGGGCCGTACGGCGGGGCGTCGCTGTCAAGGTCGACGCACTGGCCGCGGAGCACGGTGACCCGATCGAGACCGCCGACGAACTCGGCCAGCAGGCGGGTCTTGCCGATACCGGCCTCGCCGCTCACCACGACCGTGCGCGTGCGGCCGCCGCGGCACTCCTCGAGCGCGGAACGGAGCGACTCGAGGTCGCTCTCGCGCCCGATCAGCAGGGGGTTCGCGGTCGGCATGCCTACATCGTGGCACCGGCCGCCGACACCCGGTCACGGACGTCGCGCTGCCGGTCGTCTGCGGCCCGGCGCTCGCGGGCGACCTGCTCCTCCTGTCGAGCGCGGGCGGCCTGCTCGGCCGCGCGCTCTCGGGTGAGGCGCCGGAACTCGAGCTCGCGGGCGAAGCGCTCCTCCTCCGCGTCGCGGAGCCAGGAGAAGGTGTACTCGGTGATCATCATGATGTCCTCCGTCTCGATCACTGCACCGGCGGAACCGCCGTGTGATCGAGACTCCGCTCTGAGGAGGGGTGGGGACATCAGGCATCCGCCTTAGGTCTGTGACGACCCGGCGGATGCGACCGGCCCGGCCTAGTCGGCCAGGATGAGGTAGAGGGCGCGACGCGCCTCGTCGATCTTCTCGGTCGCCTGCGCCCGCTGCTCCTCGGTGGCCGCGAAGCGGAACTGCTGCACGACCCCCATGAGCTTTCCGATGCTGGCGTGGAACTCGGCGTCGGCGGCCGACTGCCCGGGGGTCGCCTCCCAGGCCTTGGCGAGCTCGTCGGCGTTCTCGGCCACGTAGGCCTTGCCCGCGTCGGTGAGCTCGAACTCGGTGCGCTTGCCGTCGCCGGTGGCGACGATCAGCTCCTCGTCGACGAGCTGCTGCAGGGTCGGGTAGACCGAGCCGGGGCTCGGGCGCCAGACGCCGCCGGTCTTCTCGGCGATCGCCTTGATCAGCCCGTAGCCGTTCGAGGGCGACTCGGAGAGGAGGGACAGGATGGCCGAGCGCACGTCGCCGCGGCTGGCTCGCTGATGGCCGCGCGGGCCGAACCCGGGCCCGAAGCCGCGGAACTCGCCTGGGCCGAAACCCGGTCGTCCGCCCCGGCCGTGGCCCTGGGGGTCGCGGCGTCGACCGAAGCGGCCGCCGTCCCGATCGTGGATGTCGTGGTGCTGGTGGTTCTCGTGATTCTGGTAGTCGTGAATGCCTCTCATGGGAGCATCCGCCTTTCGGTATAAGTGAATGTCGCGAGTGTTTCGCGATGTGTCAAAGATATATCGTATAACTCCTGGTGTCAAGTAAAAGATATATCGCCGACTATTCGAGCAACAGAGGTTCCTCTCTTCGCAGGACGAGTGCGCATCCGCCCGGCAATAGGATCGCTGCATGCATGACGAGGCCTGGGACCGCACTCCGATCGAACCGCAGAGCGTCGACGCTCCCCTCTCGACCGCGGCGGTGTTCCTCGTCGTCGCGATGGGCGACGGCGACGACGCGGCCGCGACCGTCCGCGACGTGATCTCGGACATCGGCGGCTTGATCCGGAGCGTCGGCTTCCGCGACCTGAACGCGCATCTCTCCTGCAACGTCGGGATCGGCTCCGACGCCTGGGACCGGTTGGGGCAGAGCTCCCGCCCGGCGCAGCTCCGGCCCTTCTTCGAGGTGAGGGGGCCGGTGCACACCGCCGTGTCCACCCCCGGCGACCTGCTGTTCCACATCCGCGCCGAACGGGCCGACTTCACCTTCGAGCTGGAGCGGCTCATCCTGCAGAAGCTGGGCGACGCGGCCACGGTCGTCGACGAGGTCCACGGCTTCCGGTACTTCGACTCGCGCGACCTGCTGGGCTTCGTCGACGGCACGGAGAACCCGACGGGAGCATCCATGGCCCGCGCCTCGCTGATCGGCGAGGAGGATCCGGAGTTCCGAGGCGGCAGCTACGTGGTGGTGCAGAAGTACCTGCACGACCTGAACGCCTGGACCTCGCTGCCGACCGAGCTGCAGGAGAAGATCATCGGCCGCACCAAGGCCGACAACGTCGAGCTCGACGACGCGGTCGAGGGTCAGAAGGCGCACAAGACGCTCGCGACGATCGTCGACGCGAACGGGGTCGAGCACGACATCCTGCGCGACAACATGCCGTTCGGGCGACCGGGACAGGACGAGTTCGGCACCTACTTCATCGGCTACGCCCGCAACCTCTGGGTGATCGAGCAGATGCTCCGGCACATGTTCGTCGGCGATCCGGTCGGGTCGTACGACCAGATCCTCGACTTCTCGACGGCCGTGACGGGCACGACGTTCTTCGTGCCGTCGAACGACGTGCTCGAGGGTCTCGGCGGCTAACCCGCCGCCGCCTGGTCGACCGGCTCGGCGGCGACCTCGTCCACCGCCCCACCCGCCGCGCGGCCCACACGGAACCCGTACCCCCGGTGCGTCTCGGGCAGGTGCGTCCTGCCCGCCCCGAACAACCGCTCCCTCAGGGTGTCCCCGACGTACTCCCGCCGGGCCAGCCCCCGGTCGCGGAGCACCGGGAGCAGAAGCTCGATCAGGTCGTCGTAGGTCTCGGGCATCAGGTGGGGCTGGATGAGGAAGCCGTCGGCCCCGGTCACCGCGACGAACTCCTCGAGCTGGTCGGCGACGTCGTCCGGGGTCCCGACGAACACGCTGCCGTTGATCCCGGTGCGCCGGAAGTTCTCGAGGATGTCGCGCACGAGCGGCGCCGGCCGGCCGTCGGCGCCGAGGTATCGCTCGAGGTTGGACTGCCCGAGCTCGGTGCTCGTCTGGGCGATCGGCTTGTCCGGGTCCAGCGCCAGCAGGTCGACCCCCGTGTTCCCGGCATAGATCGCCGCCGCCCCCTCCGGGCTCGACATGGCGAGCATCTCGGCGTGCTTCGCCCACGCCTCCTCGGTCGTCGGCGCCGTGATGAACAGGGCTCCGACCATGACCTTGATCGCGTCGGCCGGCCGCCCGGCGGCCACGGCGCTCGCCCGGATGCCCGCGATCGTGCGCGCGACGGTCTCGGGTTCGCCGCCGCCGACGAACACCGCCTCGGCGTTGCGGCCGGCGAACTGCCGGCCACGCCCCGAGGCACCGGCCTGCACCAGCAGCGGGGTGCGCTGCGGCGAGGGCGGCAGGTTCAGGATGCCGTCGGTGCGGAAGTACGGACCCTCATGATGGACGACGTGCACCTTCGCCGGGTTGGCGTAGACCGCGGCCTCCTTGTCGAGCACGAGCGCGTCGTCCTCCCACGAGCCCTCCCACAGCGTGAGGTTGACGTCGAGATAGTCGTCGGCCATGTCGTAGCGGAGGTCGTGCGCGATCAGCTCCTTGCCCATCAGCGCGGCGGCCGTCGCTCCGGACGACCCGGTCACGATGTTCCAGCCGATCCGGCCGTCGGTGAAGTGGTCGAGCGTGGCGAAGCGGCGTGCGTTGGCCGCCGGCGGCTCGACCGTGGTGGAGGTGGTCAGGATGAACCCGAGCTTGTCGGTCACGGCCGCCAGCGCCGAGATCAGCGGCATGGGGTCGCCGTGCGGGATGCCGCGACCCTCCCGCACCGAGGCCGGGATCAGGTCGCCGTCGAGCGCCGGGAAGCCGTAGCTGTCGGCGAGGAAGAGGAAGTCGAGCTTCGCGTCCTCGAACGTGCGGGCGAGGGCCGTCCAGTGCGAGAGCTTGGTGAAGTTCGCGGACTCGTCCCGTGGGGACTGCCAGGCCGAGCCCACGGTGCCGTTGGGTCCGATGTACTGGAAGATGCCGAGGATCAAGGGCGTCGTCATGGCTATATTTATCGCATAAATATTTTTCCGGGCTGTTTCGGGAGGTTTCGACGAGATGAACGACGACCGACGACGCACGACGGCGCCGCTCGACGACGAGGCCGTCTCGATGGGTGCGCGCATCCGGAGCCTGCGGGCCGAACGCGGGCTGACCCTGGTGCAGCTAGCCGCGGCGGCCGGGATGTCGCAGCCCTTCCTGAGTCTCGTCGAGCGCGGACATGCCCGGCTCAGCCTCGCGTCGATGGCGAAGCTCTCGGCGGCTCTCGGCATCCGCTCGGGGGCCCTGCTCGCGCAGCCCGCCGCGCACCGGTCGACCGCCGCGGGGGTCGACGTCGTCCACCGCTCCGGGCGGCGTGAACCGGCGGGTGCGCGGGCGGTGTGGCAGCTCGCGCAGCTTCCGGGCGGGCTGTTCGGCATCGAGATGTGGGGCTCGGAGCAGGTGTTCTCGGAGTTCGCGGTGCACGAGGAGGACGAGTTCCTCTACCTGGTCGAGGGCGTGCTCGAGGTCGGGCTCGCCGACGGGGTGGTGCACCGCCTCGCGCCCGGAGACTCGGTCACGCTCGCGGCCGGGGTGGCGCACGGCTGGCGGGCGGAGGGGCCCGCGGGCTACCGGGTGATCGTGGTCACGTCGGGCGCGCGGGCGCACTGAACGCGGGTCACTTCGGATCCATGTTGATGCCCGCCATCGCCAGGTGCCCCGAGTCGACCGGCAGGGTGACGCCCGTGATGTTCGACGCCATGTCGGAGTTGAGGAAGGCGGCGGCGTTCGCGATGACCTCCGGCTGCATGAATCCGGAGCCCTTGAGGATGCCGTAGCTGCGGCCCGCGGCCATCAGGTCGTCGTAGGTGCCGCCGGGGTGCCCGGCCATCATGTCGTAGCCCTGCTGGTTGTTGGTCATGCCCGTGAGGATCGTGCCCGGGTTGACCGTGTTCGCGCGGATGCCCTGCGGGCCGAGCTCGACCGCGATCGCCTTCATCAGCCCCACTACCCCGAACTTGGCGGCGGTGTAGTGCGAGAAGAAGGGGCCGCCCTCGAGGCCGTTCACCGAGGAGGTCAGCACGATCGAGCCCTGCTGACGCTCGACCATGTGCGGCACCACGGCCTTGACTGACTGCCAGACGCCGGTGAGGTTGATGTCGATCATCTCCTGCCACTGCTCGCGGGTCATGTCGGCGACCGGGCCGAGGGTCCAGATGCCGGCGTTGCCGATCAGGCAGTCGATCTGGCCGAACTGGGCGATGCCCTCGGCGACGGCGGCGTCGAGGGCGCTCTGGTCGCGCACGTCGGCCTCGATGCTGAGCACGCGGCGGTCGAGGGCCTCGACCTGGCTGACGGTCTCGGCCATGTCGTCGGCGGTGGTGTGGGCGTAGGGCACCGTGGCGAAGGGTTCGGTCGTGTCGATGAACACGATGTCGGCGCCCTCCTTCGCCGAGACGACGGCGTGAGCGCGGCCCTGGCCGCGGCCGCCGCCGGTGATGAAGACGACTTTTCCGTCGAGAAGACCCATGTCCATGCTCCTTTGCAGTGGTGGTTCTGGTGGTGCGGTTTCATCGGTGCGGTCCATTCCGGCACTCGATGCCAGAAGGCTACTCCCCGCGCCCTCCCGAGTCACCCCCTCTCATAGCCCGCCACTTCGCCGAGAGGTCACCTTTACGTCTTCCCGGCGCGTTTTGGACGTGTTCGTGACTTCTCGGCGGCCGGGTGGGGCGGTGGATGGGGGCGGCTGGGCAGGGTGATGCGGGGGCACCCTGGGTGGGTGCCCCGCGGGGGTGATGCGAGTGTCTACTCCTGGGTGGTCGTCTTGCGGCGGGTGGCCGCGAGGAGGGTGGTGCCGAGGAGGAGGAGCAGGGCGAGTCCGCCGATCAGGGGGAAGGGGTTTCCTCCGGTGAGGGCGAGGCTGCCCGTGTCAGCACCGGCACCGGTCGTCGCCGAGGCGACGGGGGCGCTGGTGAACCCGGCCGGGACGACCGTGGCGGGCGTCACCGGTGCCGCCGGGGTGGCGGGGGTGGCGGGCTGCTCGGGCGTCACCGGGGTTCCGGGATCCGTCGGGGTCCCCGGGTCCGTCGGACCGGCCGGGTCCGTCGGGTCCGTGGGGTCCGTGGGATCCGTCGGGTCGGTGGGGTCCGTCGGGTCGGTGGGGTCCGTCGGGTCGGTGGGGTCCGTCGGGTCCGTGGGATCCGTCGGGTCCGTGGGGTCCGTCGGGTCCGTGGGGTCCGTCGGGTCGGTGGGGGTGATGGTGGATCCGCCGGTGGTGCAGTCGCCGATGACGCAGGCGGCGTTCCCGCCGATGGTGATGGGCAGGTCGATGATCGGGCTGATCTGGTTCCCGCCCCCGATCGAACCCTCACCGTTCGTGGCCGGGTCACCCGGGGTGCCGCCGGTCGGGACGGTCACCGTGGACCCGGTCGAGGACGAGTCCCCGATCACGGACACCCCGTTACCGCCGATGGTGACCGGAACACCGATCACGGGGATCACCTGATTGCCGCCGGCGACGCTGTCGTTGCCATCGGTGGTAGCGCCCGTGCCGGTTCCGGTGGCCGGCGTGGTGCCGGTCCCGCCGGTGTTGGTGGTGACGTCTGAGTCGGTTGACGAGGAGTCGCCGATGACGGAGATGCCGTTGCCGCCCACCGTGACGGGTGCGGTGACGACCGGGGTGACCTGGTTGCCGCCGGCGACACTGTCTTCACCGTCGGTCGTGGCGCCCGTGCCGGTTCCGGTGGCCGGCGTGGTGCCGGTGGTGGTGGTGACGTCCGCGCCGGTCGACGAGGAGTCGCCGATGACCGAGATGCCGTTGCCGCCGATCGTGACCGGGGCGGTCACGACGGGGCTCACCTGATTGCCGCCGGCGACGCTGTCTTCGCCGTCGGTCGTGGCACCAGTACCGATGCCCGTGCCCGTGGTCGGCGCGGTGCCGGTGGCCGGCGAGGTGCCGGTCACACCCGTGTTGGTGGTGACGTCGGAGTCGGTCGAGGAGGAGTCTCCGATGACCGCGATGCCGTTGCCGGCGATGGTGACGGGGAGCGCCACGTCGATCGGCAGCTGGGTGCCGCCGAGGATGCTGTCCTCACCGGTGGTGGTGCTTGACCCGGAGGTGCCGGTCGCGGTGCCCGTGCCGGTCGTGCCGGTGGAGCCGGCCGCGGCGGTGGTCCCGGTCGTGGCGGTGGAGTCGACCGAGGTCGAGTCTCCTATGACCGAGATGCCGTTGCCGGCGATCGTGACGGGGACCGCTACGTCGATCGGGGCCTGGGTGCCGCCGAGGATGCTGTCCTCACCCGAGGTGGAGGCGCCCGGCGAGGAGTCCGCGACGGGAGCATCCGCCGCCGGTGCCGCCTCGGCCGGTGCCGACTCGGCCGGGGTCGACTCGACGGCGGCGTTTTCGGTGGTCGCGTCGCCGATACCGGAGATCGCGTTGCCCGAGACCGTGATCGGGACGTTCACGTCGACGACCGCCTGGGTCCCCGAGAGCACCCCGTCGAGGCCGCTGGTGGAGAGCTCCACCGGAGCCGCGTCGACAGCCGGAGCCGGGTCGACAGCCGGAGCCGCGTCCGCGGCGGGAGCCGCGGCCGAGGCCGTCGAACCCGTCGAACTGCTGTCGCCGAGGACGGCGACGCCGTTGCCGGAGAGATCGATCGGCAGGTTGAGCTGCACGACCGCTTGGTTTCCGGAGCCGATCGAGTCACTGCCATCCGTCGTGGCAGCGTTCGCGACTCCCGCACCGAGGGCGCAGAGCCCACCGGTGATGAGGACTGTCCACAGTCCCCGCGAGACGAACTTGTTCATGAGAGCACTTCTCCAAAATTTGATTGACCGAACAGGACACGGACATGCCGTGTCAGAACCCATCAGCCCCGGACAACTTCACGGGGCGAGGGTTCGGTCAGTCAGGAGAGGTGTCGGTCTCGTGCACCGGCGACGAGGGAACATCCTCATCGACCGCGGTGCCCGTCAGAGCACCGAACAGGGCCGGGAACACACCCGAACCCACCACATCGGCACCAAAGCCCGCGCCCGCCCCACCGGGGCCCGAAGACCCACCGGCACCAGACGACTGCCCAGAGGGCATGCCGCCGCCAGAAGCTCCGGGCCCACTCGGCCCACCGGGCACGAACGGCGACACCGGGCCGCCAGGTGTGTCCGCACTGCCGGACAAAGCATCCACCTGACCAGCCGATCCGGTCGCGGCAGAAGACGCGAACAGCGCCCCAGAAGCGGATGCGGCGGACCCACCGCGTAGCCCCGCGACCCCGCCGACACCGGCGGGCAGACCCACCGCCGGCCCGGCGACCAGAACACCGGGTGATCCGGCGACAGAAGAGCCCGTCCCCGGCACCGAAGAGGCGCCATCAGCCGGATTCAGCACGCCGGAAACCGGTACGCCAGGAAGCCCGGGAACGCTCGGCACCCCCGGAAGTCCGGGAGGAACCGCAGTGCCTCCCCCAGCCTGAACAACCGGGTCCGCGACCCCGTGCACCACCGGCGCGACGGTCCCGGAGACCACATCCGCCAAAGCTCCGTCGACCGCACCCGTCACCGGCGCCGTGACCGACCCGACCGGAGCCGAGCCCAGCACATCCGACACCACGGGCACCTGTGCGACGACCCCGTCCACAGCCCCCACCACCGGATCGACGACGCCCGAAACCCGGCCCGCATCCACCACATCGGGGACCGCATCGGTCGCCTCAGGCACAACAGCCACCACATCCGCCACCGGCTCAGACACCGGAGCGGGAAGAACCTCCACGACCGGAACCGCGACCTCCGTCACGACCGGCGCGACGACCTCGTCCGAGACACCCGACACCACGTCTCCGACCGCGCCTGTGACCGGTGAGACCGCATCGCCCAACCCGCCCACGGCCGACCCCACCGATCCCAGGAGACCTGCGACCGGCCCCGAGGACGGCGCCTCGTCGGCGTGGGCGGAGGACGCCCCCATCAGCGCCCCGGCCACGACGAGTCCCGCAGCCACCCCTGCCGCACCCAATCCGACCCGCGCCCAGCGACGGCCGATCCACCGCGGCGCAGAACCGGATGCACGCCCCACCCCGAGCCCACGACGGGGCTCGAACGCCGGCCCAGAAACCAGGTCCTCCACGATGAATCACCTCCCGGACACGAATCGCAGCAGATAGGTGAATCCAGACCACTACGCGTCGCCGGTTCGAGGCAAGCGGGAGCCGAGCGAACTCAGTAGTCGCCGCATCCGATCTAGGTAGTCGGGCGAGCGACGACCGATCACACGCACGAAGACAAACCCGAAGAAGGAGAAAAATGGGCGCACGAAAAAGGCGAAGCCCCGCGATCTCTCGCGGGGCTTCGCCTCCATTCTGTGGACCCGAGGGGATTCGAACCCCTGACCCCCTGCATGCCATGCAGGTGCGCTACCAGCTGCGCCACGGGCCCAGGTGACTGGGCGTTTTTTCCGATCTCTCGGAAACAACTTGTCTAGGTTACTACATCGAACGAGTGCTCGTGAACCACGTCACGCCTCGGCCGGAGTGACGGCCAGCGGCACGACCGGGCAGTCCTTCCACAGGCGCTCCAGCGAGTAGTACATGCGGTCTTCCTCGTGAAAGACGTGCGCGACGATGTCGCCGAAGTCGAGCAGGATCCAGCGACCGTCGGCCAGCCCCTCACGCCGGATCGCCTTCGCGCCGGCCTCCGCCATCTTGTCCTGGATCTCCTCCGAGATCGCGATGACGTTGCGTTCGTTTCGCCCGGAGGCGAGCAGGAACACGTCGGTCAGCGGCAGGGGCCCGGAGACGTCCAGAGCGACGAGGTTCTCCGCCTGCTTGGAGTCGGCCGCCTGCGCGGCGATCTGGGTGAGTTCGAGGGAACGGGTGGAAGCGGTCACGAAGACTTTCTGGTCGTGGAGTGGGTCAGAAGATCCGGAAGACGAAGACGGCGAACAGCAGGCCCACGACGCCGACCGCGAGCACGCCCGCAGTGATCGCGAGCACGACCGGCGCGTTCGCCTTCGCGCGCTTCGGGGGTGCGATCAACGACGTCGACGAGGTGTTGGTGCTGATGGCGCGGCTGGCGCTGACCGGCGCGACATCGGCTCCGCCCATCTCGACCTCGCTGCGCTCGAGGAGCGTGTCGAGGTCGTTGGACTCGAGCCCGGATGCCGGGGCACCCATCGCCCCGAAGCTGGCCGGAAGGTCGATCGAGCCGGTGATGATGACCTCACCGGTCTCGTCGAGCGCCGTTCCGACGTCGTTGGAGCCGGGGACGGTGGGCAGCACGAGCGCGCTCGTCGTCGAGATCGAGTTCGCGGCGGCGGCGTTCCGCACCGAGATCAGGTCGTCGAAGGAGGAGGGCAGCTGCTCGCTGGTGACCCGGGCACGCTCGGACGGGCTCTGGAACAGCGGAGCCAGAGGCGGTGCGGCGGTCTCGGCCTCGCGGGCCTGGCGCTCCTCGGCCGCGACGTGGGCGGCGGCCTCGGCGGTCGGGTCGACCGTCTCGGCGATCGGCACGTCGATGACCATCTCTTCGACGACGGTCTCGCCCGAGTCGTCCGAGGTCGTGATGATCTCGGCGTGCTCGGCGGTGTCGTCGTCGCCCTCGTCGGCGAACTGGGTGTCGTTGTCGGACGACGGGATGAGCACGGGCTCGGACATCGGGACGACGTCGATCATCGGCTCGGAGGTCGTCGCCGGCTCGGCGTCGTCGACCGCGTCGTCGGAGGAGACGATCTCGGGGACGATCGTGTCTTCGTCGATCTCGTCGACGGATGCGGCAGAGGTCGCCGATGCGGCAGAGACAGGTGCAGCGGCCTCCGGTGCAGCGGCAGCCGCCGTCTCGGCCGGCGTGGCCGGACCCTGTTCGCGCAGCGCACGGCGCGACGACGAGCCGGTCGACTCCTCGTCGGTGCCCGAAGCGGCCTCGCGCTCGGCGTCGGCCTTCCGCGCGGTCTCGGCCTGCTCGGCCGCCTTGGCGTCAGCTTCGCGCTCCTTGCGCGGTTTCTGGCGCTCCATTTCACGTAGCTGGCGCCGCGTCAGCGGCTGCTCATCGTGCGACAAACTCATTCAACACTCCGATATAGGTGGTGCTTGGTGATGTACTGAACGACACCGTCGGGTACCAAGTACCACACCGGAAAACCCCGGCCGACCCGGCCGCGACAGTCAGTGGACGATATCGCTAGCGCAGGAACTTCCAAATAGCTTACGTCCTGGCGCGGTAAAGACGAAACCGCGAAGGTGTGACCCGGCCGGGAGACCGCCACGAAATGGGCGAGTCCCCACAGCTCGTCGACGTCTTTCCAACTCAGGATCTGGGCGATCGCATCCGCCCCCGAGATGAAGAAGAGGTCGTCGTCGGGATGCTCGTGCTTGAGATCACGCAGGGTGTCGATCGTGTAGGTGACGCCGCCCCGGTCGATGTCGACGCGGCTCACCGTGAAGTTGGGGTTGGACGCGGTGGCGATCACCGTCATCAGATAGCGGTGCTCCCCCGTCGTGACGGGCTGCTTGTGCCAGGGCCGGCCGGTCGGGACGAACACGACCTCGTCGAGGCCGAACGAGTTCGCGACCTCGCTGGCGGCCACGAGGTGACCGTGGTGGATCGGGTCGAACGTACCGCCCATCACGCCCACGCGGCGGCGGCGCTTCTCCGACGGCGCGTCGGCCTGCGGCTCGCCCGTCGCAGACGTGTGGGTCGTCATCCCTCGGGACTAGTGATCCGCGCCGGTGCGGTCGGCCTGGCCGTGCACGTCGTGGGTCGCCGCGAACGACGCCGACTTCTGCGGGTGACGGTTGGCGACGTCGCGGTAGCTCCAGGTCACGAAACCGAGGGCGATGAAGATGACGGCCGCGATCATCCCGAACACGATGGGCGGGAAGGGGAGCACGACGTGCTGATCGGCCTCAGCCGCGAGAACACTCATCAGGACGGACATTTTTCTCCCACAGGTCGTAACGGACCCTCCTACGATACCGCTACTTGCGGAACTGCCCTGAACCACGCACGAGCCATTTCGTGCTGGTCAGCTCGGGCAGCCCCATCGGGCCGCGGGCGTGCAGCTTCTGGGTCGAGATGCCGACCTCGGCGCCGAAGCCGAACTCGCCGCCGTCGGTGAAGCGGGTCGAGGCGTTCACCATGACCACCGCGGAGTCGACCTCGTTGAGGAAGCGCTCCGCGTTTCCGAGGTCGTTGGTGATGATCGACTCGGTGTGGTGCGTCGAGTAGCGGCGGATGTGCTCCATCGCCTCGTCGACGTCGGCGACCACGCGCACGGCGAGGTCGAGGCTCATGTACTCGGCGGCCCAGTCGTCGTCGGTGGCGACCACCGCATCCGGGAACAGGGCGCGGGTGGCCTCGTCGCCGTGGATGACGACACCGGATGCGGCCAGCCGACCGAGCACCGGCCCGAGCAGGCGCTCTGCCGCGCCCTCGTGCACGAGCAGGGTCTCGAGGGCGTTACAGACGCTCGGGCGCTGCACCTTCGCGTTGTGCACGATGTCGACGGCCCACTGCTCGTTCGCCGACTCGTCGAGGAAGACGTGCACGACACCGGCGCCGGTCTCGATCACGGGCACCTTCGACTCCGTGACCACGGTCTCGATCAGCTGCGCACTGCCGCGCGGGATGAGCACGTCGATCGCCCCGCGCGCCCGCATCAGGCGGCCGGCGCCCTCGCGGCCGAACTCGTCGATGGTCTGCACCGAGGCCCCGGGAAGCCCGACCGACTCGAGCGCGCCCTGGATGAGCGCGACGAGCACGCGGTTCGTGTTCTCGGCCGCGGACCCGCCGCGGAGCACGACGGCGTTGCCGCTCTTGATCGCCAGGGCGGCGATGTCGACGGTGACGTTGGGACGCGCCTCGTAGATCGCGCCGACCACTCCGAAGGGCACGCGCACCTGGTCGATGCGCACGCCGTTGGGCAGGTTGCGGCCCCGGATGCTCTCGCCCACCGGGTCGGTGAGGCCGATGATCTCGCGCACCGCGGCGGCGAGGGAGCCCAGGCGGGCGGCGTCGAGGCGCAGGCGGTCTTGGAGGGCGGTGGAGAGGCCGTTCCGGCGGCCGGTGTCGAGGTCGAGGTCGTTCGCCGGGACGACCTCGGCGGCAGCACCCTCGATCGCGCGGGCGATGGCCTCGAGCGCGCTGTTCTTCTGGTCGGTGGTGGCCGTGGCGAGCACGAGGGAGGCGGCGCGTGCGGCGGCGAGCTTGGCGTCGAAGGCGTCGGGCGGGGTGGATGCGGTGGTCGCGGCGGGTGCGGCGGGCGACTCGGCGGACCCGGGCTGCGCGGACATGACGTGATCGGGCGCGATAACCTCAGACATGCCCGAATTCTACGCGTCCCGGGCGGGGGCCCGCGGGTGGCGGTGATCGTGCTGCTGGCCCTCGGGTCGAGCCTGTTCTACGGAACCTCCGATTTCCTCGGCGCTCTCGCGGCCCGCCGGCTCGCGGTGCTGCCGGCGACGCTGATCACATACCTCTTCGGTGCGGCCGTGATCGGCGTGACGCTGCTGTTCGGGGGCTGGACGGTCTCGGACGAGGCCGTCGTCGCGGGATCGGCCGCGGCGCTCTTCGCGATCGTCGGTTTCATCGCGTTCTACGCGGCGCTGGCGATCGGGCCGATGAGCCTGCTCTCCCCGGCGATCGCGGTGATCCAGGCGCTGGTGCCGATCGTCGCCGCGGCGGTCACCGGCCAGGCGCTCTCGCCGCTCGGCTGGGGTGCGGTGGGGCTCGCGGTCGTGGCGGGCATCCTGATCTCGGTGCAGCGCGCTCCCGGCGGCCTGCGGGTCACCCTGCCTGGAGCCGTGCTGGCGCTGGTCGCGGGCGTCACGCTCGGTGCGTCGATCGTGGCGCTGGACGCCTCCCCCGCCGCCTCGGGCCTGTTCCCCGCGTTCCTCGAGATGGCGGGCGGCATCCTCGTACTGGCGGCGCTCATGCTCGTCCTCCGTCTCCTCCGCCTCCGCCCCACCTGGCTCGCCGCCGACCCCGACGCCGAGGCCGACGATCCGGCCGGGCCGCCCGCCGCACTTCCTGCCACCCCACCCCTGGTATCAGCCGACGCCACCTCGCGGACCTCCGGCTCCGACGCGCGTCCGGCGCCGCAGGCCGACACCGGACCCGCCCGACCGAAGGCCGCCCGGCCGCCCTGGCTCACGGCGGCGGCCGCGGGCCTGCTTCTCGGCACCGCGAACGCGCTCCTCCTGCTCGCCCTGCACGGCGGCAACCTCGCGGCGGTCTCGGTGCTCTCGAGCCTCTACCCGGTCGCCACCGTCATCCTCGCCGCCCTGGTGCTCCGCGAGCGCGTCTCCCCCACCCAACTCGCGGGCATCGCCCTCGCCGTCGTCGCGGCCACCCTCCTCAGCCTCGCCGGCTGAGCGGGCCGCCCGGGCCTCCTCACGCTGCGAGCCACCCCTCGGCGCCATCGGGGGTGGCATGAGTATTTGCCGCTCATCCTCGACCAGCGACCGTCCGCACGCTTGTGAGGTCCGAACGCCCATGCCATCATTACCCGAGTTTCCCTCACCTATGGAAACAGAAGGTAGATCCGAATGAACACAGCAGTCCATCCACTCCCTCAGCGCCGCCGGCGGCGACTCCTGATCGGCGTGGGAGTCATCGCGGCTCTTCTGGCCGGCGGGCTCGTGAATCACACCGCACCGCGCGCCGAGGCGCAGCCATCCGAGTGCCAGCCGAAGATCGTCGGCTGGTCATCGGGCGGTATTCACACGTACACCGACAAAGACGGCAACGAGCACAACGTCGAAGTAGGGATCACGCCCAAGTTCGCCGACATGGACTCGACCTGCGACGTCATCTCCCACCCCACGGGAGACGGCGGTCCTCTCGATTCGCCGGACACTTCCGGTGGTGATGCGCCACCCCCCGCACCGCCCGGGCCGCTGCTGCCCAAGCCGCCGGCGTCCAAGCCCGCGGGCGCCGGGCCGAAGTGTGTGGCGGGCGCGAACAATGCCGCCGACCCGGAGGCGTCGACCGACGGGGCCACCGGAGACGGCAAATTCATGCGGGAGAACATCGCCACGGCCGAGAAGTCGAAAGACCTCGTCATCAACATGACCTCCCCGTCCCGGATCGTGTCGATCAACGTCAACCTCGGTGCGCCCGAGAGCGGGGAGCCGGGATCCAACCCCTTCGAAGGCATGACGGCCGAGGAAGCGGCCCAGTCCCTGTACTGGCCCGGCGGCGAGGCTCCCGTGACGATGACCGCGGGCCTGGGTGACGGCATCCGTTCGATCGCCCTGCTCGCGATCGCCGGCGGCCGAGGCGACATCAAGTCGCGCGCGGCGTTCCTGCGCAACTTCGCCAAGCTGCCTCCGACCACCCGCAACCTGGTCGTCAAGGAGATCCTGGACGTGATCGGAGAAGCCGAGAAGCAGTACCTGACGACCTACAAGTCGCTTCCGCCGAGCTTCCAGGATCTCGTCGACGGCGTCTTCGAGCTCATCAACCTGGCACTGACCGTGCCGATCGACGGACCCGCACCCACCGACCTCGCCCCGCTCTACGCCGAGGCGTCCGAACAGGCGAGCACCCCCGGCGGACCGTCGGGCAGCGCCTGCGGCCAGATCGCATCAGCAGAGGTGACGACCAAGGCCGGACTCACCGGCGGCTCCGACTGGGTGACCATCACCCTGACCGGCACCGAGCACGGCACGCTCGTCGACGAGCTGAAGACGATGGCGGCCACCCCGACCTCGCTCTACTGCCCGCCGGTGGAGCTCGATTCGATCGCCGGGCAGGCTCTCACGAAGAACGTGACGGACGGCTGTTCGGGCTCGGTGACGGGGATACGTCTCCTGACGCGCGGCGAGATCGACGCACTCTCTCCGGAGGACGTCCGCACGATGATGGTGCCCAAGAGCGCCGAGGTCGCCCCGCGCGCCCTGGTCGCCGCCGGAACGTTCCGCTCCTACGCCGACTCGACGTCCCAGTCCTGGCTCGCCGAGGGCAACGCCGGCTTCGGCTCAGGCAGGCTCGGCGACCTCTACTACAAGGCTCCCGAGAATGCGGGCGGCTACAGCGACTCCCTGGTCGCCGCCGCCCTCGACACCGACGGTGTCGAGCATCCGTTCCTCATCACGGTGGGGGTCAAGTCGAAGCCGACCTGCACGACCGACGGACCGCTCCACGGTCTGGATCCGACCGGCGAACACGGCTACATCCACGGCGGCGTCCTCGAGGTCGAACGCGCGACACCGTTCGTCCTGGATCTCGCGACCCTGTGCTCGACCGACTCCCGGGACTCGCTGCGAGTGGATGTGACCGGCGCGATCACGGGTGCCTCGAGCTCTGTCGACGCGGACGGGAACATCGCCTACGACTGGACCGACACCGACACGGTCGGCCCTGCGGGCACGATCACGCTGACCGCCTGGGACGAGGTGACCGGCGCACCGAGCACTCCCGTCGCGCTGCCGGTCGTGGTCCGGGATCGGGCGCCGGTCTGCAAAGACGTCGCTGTGCCGTACGACCGTGCCGCTCTGAAGGGAGCACCCCTGACCATCACGCTGGACTGCTCCCTCCCCGATGGACTCGATCTCGTCACCACCCCGGTCCCCCGGTTCCCCGGCGGGGCGGACGGCTCGCGCTTCGAGCAGCCGGAAGGCACCCTGATTGCGACCGGTTCGACGATCGTCTTCACCCCGAGCAGCTCGGCTTCGGGGACGATGACCGTCACCGACGTCCACGCCTGGTCGTCGACGCCCGGCGACAGCGCGCGACCTCGCGAGAGCAAGCCGTTCTCCATCCGCATCGAGATGAAGGGATAGGGCGGATGCGCAGAGTGAGCAAGGCCATCGTCACCGCGGGCGTCGCGGCGGTGATCGTGACGGCCGGCGTCGTCCCGGCCGCCCATGCCGGGGCCACCGAGATCGATCCGGGCGGATTCACTCCCGCCTCGATCGCGGTGGACAGCAACACGCACCGGGCATTCGCTCTGGATGCCCGCGACGGGGCGATCACCGTCATCGACACGACGACGAACGCCGTCGTGGAGCGGCTACCGGGTTCGCTCGGAGGCTGGTCGTACGCCGACGCCTTCCTCGCCGTCGACCCCGTGCTCGGACAGGTCTACACGGTCGGCAAGTGGCTGCCCGTCGCCGGCGGCCGGAAGTACCGGATCGACGTCCAGACCGAAGACGGAGGCCTGCCGGGCGCGGGCGTCGACCTCGGCCTCAATGCGAGACCCGCGGCCGTTACGATCGACCCGTTCAGCCACACGATGTTCTTCGCGACCACGGAGCCGTCCGGTCCCCTGACCATCAACCGCCTGATGCAGGTGACCGGCGGAGGCAGGCCTCAGGACGTGGGACCGGTGACTCAACTGACGCGGCTGCCGAATAATCAGGAGGTCGCCGCGATCGCGGTGGATCCGCTGTTACGGCAGCTCTACCTGTCGAACCCCGGCACCGGGACGGTCTCCGTGATCGACGAGGTGACGGGTGGATACAAGGGGCTCGACATCGGAGTGGGTCGGCAGCCCCGGGGCCTCGCGGTCGACACGTACACACACGAGGTGTTCGTCGCGAACGGGGTGTCGGCAACACTGAGCGTGATCGACGGCTACCGCCGCTCGGCCTCGGTTCCGGAGATCGCGGTGGGCGGCTTTCCTGACGAGATCGACATCGATCAGATCCGCGGCCGGGTCTACGTGAAGCAGGCCGGCGCAGGCGGTTCTGCCAGCGTGAGCGTCTTCGACAGCGCGACGCACACCGCCACCGGCTCGCCCTTCGCGATCGGCCCGACCCGCGAGGTCGCCGTGGACGGGCTGAACCACACCGTCTACGCCGCCCGGGCGACGAGCAGCACCATCACCGTGCTCACGGAGTAGGAGGGCCGAAACCGCTGGGGATGCATCGGGCCGAAACCCGGTGCATCCCCAGCGGTGTTCGGCGGCAGCGGCACGCAGCGGCGCGCAGCGGCACGCAGCGGTGCGCAGCGCCAGCGCTGCGGTCAGTCGGCGACGAGGGAGAAGGAGCCGGTGGGGGTGCGGGGGGCCGGGTCGAGCGAAGGCTCGAAGAAGGTGCCGACGTCGTCGCCCGAGAGGGCCGAGGCGACCAGGGCCGTCGAGGTGACCAGGACGGCGGTGCCCGATTCCGCCGCCAGGCGCGCGGCGGAGACCTTGGTCGCGGCTCCCCCGGTGCCGACGCCGGCGGCGCCCGCCGAGCCGAAGGTGACGCCGGCCAGACCGTCGCCGAGGGGCACGGAGGTGATCTTCACCGCTCCGGGCTCCTGCGGGGGTCGCGTGTAGAGCGCGTCGACGTCGGAGAGCAGGATCAGCGCATCCGCCCCGACCAGCTGCGACACCAGCGCGGCCAGGCGGTCGTTGTCGCCGAAGCGGATCTCGTGGGTGGCCACGGTGTCGTTCTCGTTCACGATCGGCAGGATGCGGAGGCCGAGCAGGCGGTCCATCGCGCGCTGCGCGTTCGAGCGGTGCGTGGCGTTCTCGAGGTCGCCGGCGGTCAGCAGCACCTGGCCGGCCACGATGCCGTACCGCCGCAGGCTGTCGCCGTAGCGCAGGATGAGCATGTTCTGCCCGACCGCGGCCGCGGCCTGCTGGGTCGCCAGGTCGGTGGGCCGGGAGTCGAGCCGCAGGTACGGCATGCCGGTGGCGATCGCCCCCGACGAGACCAGGATGACCTCGGTTCCGCGCCCGTACGCCGCCGCGAGGGCGTCGACGAGGGGCTCGATCTGACCGGTGTTCTCGCCGCTGATCGACGAGGAGCCGACCTTGACGACCACCCGCCGCGCCCCGGGGATGCCGGCACGCGAGCGCAGAGGGCTTCGGGTCACGACTCGTCCTCGTCGTCGTCCCGCCAGAGCCCCGCTTCCTTCTCGCGGACCAGCTCGGCACGGGCCTCGGACTTCGCGTCCATGAGGTCGTAGTACTCCTCGCGGCGCTGGTGGCTGGTGCGGCGACGCGGGCCGTCCAGGCGCGCATCCGTTCCGCGGGGGGCGGTGACGAGCTCGGCGGTCGAGGTGAGCGTGGGCTCCCAGTCGAAGACGATGCCGTTGCCGGCCCCGATGACCACGGCCGAGCCGGCGACGGCTCCGGCCTTGAACAGCCTGTCCTCGACGCCGAGCTTGGCCAGCCGGTCGGCGAGGAAGCCGACGGCCTCGTCGTTGGTGAAGTCGGTCTGCTGCACCCAGCGCTCGGGCTTGGCGCCGAGGATGCGGTACACGTTGCCGTGCGTGCCGCCCTCGACCTTGATCTCGAACCCGGCCTCGTCGACGGCGCGGGGGCGCATGACGATCCGGGTGGCCTTGGGCTCGGCGGCGGCGACGACCCGCGCATCCTCGACCAGTTGGCCGAGGGCGAAGGAGAGCTGCCGCAGACCCTCGTGGCTGGCGGTGGAGATCTCGAACACGCGGTAGCCGCGGTCCTCGAGGTCGGGCTTGACGAAGTCGGCCAGCTCGCGCGCCTCGGGCACGTCGATCTTGTTCAGCGCGATCAGCTGCGGGCGGTCGAGGAGCGGCACCTGACCCTCGGGCACGGGGTACGCGGCGAGCTCGGCCTGGATGATGTCGAGGTCGGAGATCGGGTCGCGGCCGGGCTCGAGCGTCGCGCAGTCGAGCACGTGCAGCAGAGCGCTGCAGCGCTCGACGTGACGGAGGAACTCCAGACCCAGGCCCTTGCCCTCGCTCGCGCCCTCGATCAGGCCCGGCACGTCGGCGATGGTGTACCGGATGCCGCCGGACTCGACGACCCCGAGGTTCGGGTGCAGCGTCGTGAACGGGTAGTCGGCGATCTTCGGCTTCGCGGCCGACATGGCGGCCACGAGGCTCGACTTGCCGGCCGAGGGGAAGCCGACGAGGGCGACATCGGCGACGGTCTTGAGCTCGAGCAGGACGTCGCCCTGCCAGCCCTCGGTGCCGAGCAGCGCGAAGCCGGGAGCCTTGCGCTTGGTGGTGGAGAGGGCCGCGTTGCCGAGGCCGCCCTGGCCGCCCTCGGCCACGACGTAGCGCATGCCGGGCTCGGCCATGTCGATCAACTCGGCGCCGTCGGCGCTCTTCACGACCGTGCCGACGGGCACGCTCAGCTCGAGCTCCTCGCCGTTCGCTCCGGCGCGGTGGTCGCCCATCCCGGGCCCGCCGTTGGTGGAGGAGACGTGCGGATGCCGGTGGAAGCCGAGCAGCGTCGTGGTCTGCGGGTCGCTGACCAGCACGATGTCCCCGCCGTGCCCGCCGTTGCCACCGTCGGGGCCCGCGAGCGGCTTGAACTTCTCGCGACGCACGGACACGCATCCGTTGCCGCCGTTGCCGGCCCTGAGGTGCAGGGTCACACGGTCGACGAAAGTCACCATTCCGGTTCCCTCACACTCTCTTCGTAGTACTGCAGTGGCCGACCGCCTCTTGGACGGCTCGGCCGGAAAATCAAAAGCAGGGGCGGGCGCTAGGCCCACCCCTGCTCGAAACGACTCGCGAGATTACTCGGCGGCCGCTGCGACGATGTTGACGACCTTGCGGCCGCCCTTGGCGCCGAACTCGACCGCGCCCGCCGCGAGGGCGAACAGCGTGTCGTCGCCGCCACGGCCGACGTTGACGCCGGGGTGGAAGTGCGTGCCGCGCTGGCGGACGATGATCTCGCCCGCGCCGACGACCTGGCCACCGAAGCGCTTCACGCCGAGGCGCTGAGCGTTGGAATCACGACCGTTGCGAGTGGAGCTCGCACCCTTTTTGTGTGCCATCTGCCTTGATCCTTACTTGATTCCGGTGACCTTGACACGGGTCAGCTCCTGGCGGTGGCCCTGGCGCTTCTTGTATCCGGTCTTGTTCTTGAACTTCTGGATGATGATCTTCGGGCCGCGGAGGTCTTCGAGGACCTCGGCGGTGACCTTCACCTTGGAAAGCGACGTGGCGTCGGAGGTGATGTTCTCACCGTCGACGAGCAGCACTGCCGCCAGTTCGATGTTGCCGTCTTTGTCAGCCTTGATCCGGTCGAGGGTGACAATGGTGCCGACCTCTACCTTTTCCTGCCGACCACCGGCGCGCACAACTGCGTAAACCAATTTACGTACCTAACTCTTTTAGGGGCCCTCAAAAGCGCAATCTGCAACGCTTGGAAGTCTTGGCGATTGCGAGAGAAACGCTCTACGCACACCAGCGGTCAAGCTTACTTGAATCCGCGATTTCGGTCAAACCGGGCCAAGTGGGATACTCAGCCCTGTGACCGTGTTGATCGACAAGCCGATGTGGCCAGCCCACGGTACCATCTGGGGCCACCTGGTCAGCGACGAATCGCTGGACGAACTGCATTCCTTCGCCCGCCGCGCCGGCCTGCCGCCGCGCAGCTTCGATCTGGACCACTACGACGTGCCGGTCGACCGGTACGACGAACTGGTCGCCGCCGGTGCGCTGCCGGTCAGCTACCGCGACCTGGTCGTCAGGCTGCGACGGAGCGGCCTCCGAATCCGTTCGAAGGACCGCCCCGCCAAGCACTGAGTCCGCTGAGCCCGCGAGCCCGCCAAGCACTGGGCCAACTGAGCCCGCGAGAGCGGGCCGTGGGCTACTTGTCGTCGACCGGCGCCGAGACGGCGGCCGTGGAGACCCGGCGGCTGCGCCCGCGGCCCTGGCCGGGCTGCTTCGGCTCCGGGAGGGCGTCGAGCACGGAGTCGAGCAGCTGCGTCGCATCCGGAGTGACCACGCGGGGTGACCGGGCGGACTTCGCGACCGGGATGTCGAGGATGGCGACCGGGACGTCCGCCTCGGGCTCCCGCACGGCGGGCGCCTCGGCCGGCGCGGTCGCTTCGGTCGCTGCCGAGGCCTCGGCCGCCTGCGGCTCCGTCTCGGCGTCGCCCCTGCTGTGACGCGACTTGCGACGACGCGAGGTGGATGCGGTGGCCGCCTTGTCTGCCGGCGCCTCGGCGGGCGTCTCCACCGGCGCGGGCTCGGCCGGGGCGGATGCGGTCGGCGACTCGGGCGCGGTGGACACGGCAGGCGCCGCCTCCGCCGCGACCTCGGCCGGAACCGTCTGGATCGCACCCGTGGCGGTGGCGATCGTGCTCGCAGCGATCTTCGCGAGCGCGTTCTTCGCGTCGTCGGTGATCGCGTGGGTGACGACCGGGTTCGACGACGATCCGTTGCCGTGCCCGTTCGACGAGGAGCCGTTGCCGTTGCCGTTCGAACCCGAACCGCCGTTGCCGTTCGAACCCCCGTTGCCGCCGTTGCCCCCGTTGCCGCCGCGCGAGCGCCGGTTGTTCGAGGAGGAGTTGCCGGCCTGCGGGGGCTGGCTCGACTGGCGGTGCTTCACGACCGGGTCGTGGTGCACGATGATGCCGCGGCCGGCGCAGACGTCGCAGGGCTCGCTGAACGACTCCAGGAGACCGAGACCCAGCTTCTTGCGGGTCATCTGCACGAGGCCGAGCGAGGTGACCTCGGCGACCTGGTGCTTGGTGCGGTCGCGGGACAGGCACTCGATCATCCGTCGCAGCACGAGGTCGCGGTTGGACTCGAGCACCATGTCGATGAAGTCGACCACGATGATGCCGCCGATGTCGCGCAGCCGCAGCTGGCGCACGATCTCCTCGGCCGCCTCGAGGTTGTTCTTGGTGACCGTCTCCTCGAGGTTTCCGCCGGAGCCGACGAACTTGCCGGTGTTCACGTCGACCACCGTCATCGCCTCGGTGCGGTCGATCACGAGCGAACCGCCCGAGGGCAGCCAGACCTTGCGGTCGAGGGCCTTCTCGATCTGCTCCGAGATGCGGAACTCGTCGAACGCGTCGCGGTCGCCCTCGTACTTCTGCACGCGGTCGAGCAGGTCCGGCGCCACGGCGGCGAGGTAGTTCTCGATCGTGGCCTGGGCCTCGTCCCCGGAGATGACCAGGCGGTGGAAGTCCTCGTTGAAGACGTCGCGCACGATCTTGATCAGCAGATCCGGCTCGGAGTGCAGCAGGTGCGGGGCCTGCTGCTTCTTGACCTGTTCGCTGATGTGCGCCCACTGCGAGGTGAGGCGGTTGACGTCGAGCGTCAGCTGCTCCTCGGTGGCGCCCTCGGAGGCCGTGCGCACGATGACGCCGACGTTCTCGGGGAGCACCTCCTTGAGGATGCGCTTGAGGCGCGCCCGCTCGGTGTCCGGGAGCTTCCGCGAGATGCCGTTCATCGAGCCGTTCGGCACGTAGACGAGGTAGCGGCCGGGGAGGCTGACCTGGCTGGTGAGGCGGGCGCCCTTGTGGCCGACCGGGTCTTTGGTGACCTGGACGAGCACGGTGTCGCCGGACTTCAGCGCGAGCTCGATGCGGCGCGGCTGGGTGCCCTTGCCCTCGTTGTTCTCGGCCGCCGCATCCCAGTCGACCTCACCGGAGTAGAGCACCGCGTTGCGGCCCCGCCCGATGTCGACGAAGGCCGCCTCCATGCTCGGCAGGACGTTCTGCACGCGGCCGAGGTAGACGTTGCCGATCAGCGACGCGTCCTGCGCCTTGGCGACGTAGTGCTCGACGAGCACGCCGTCCTCCAGCACGCCGATCTGGATCTTGTCGTTCTTGGCGCGCACGACCATCACGCGGTCGACGGCCTCGCGGCGGGCGAGGAACTCGGCCTCGGTCACCACGGGGCGGCGGCGCCCGGCGTCGCGACCGTCGCGGCGGCGCTGCTTCTTGGCCTCGAGCCGGGTCGAGCCCTTGACCCGCTGCGGCTCGGTGATCAGCTCGGGCTCGCGCGGCGTGCGCACCTTGACGACGGTGTTCGCGGGGTCGTTGTCTCCCCCACGGCCCTCCTCGCCGGAACGACGGCGCGAACGGCGTCGGACGGAGGAGTCGGAGGGCTGGCCGCCGCGGTCGTCGCGACCGTCGTCGTCGCGGTCGTCACCGGAACGCGCGTCGCGCCCGCGGTCACCGCCGCGGGGCGGCAGCGGCGGGAGGTCGGGCAGGTCGGGCGCCTGGAAGAAAAGCGAGGTCGTGCTCAGCACCCGTGCGGGCGGAGCGGCCGGTGCGGCGGGTGAATCCTGGGTCGCCCCGGCACCGGCGGCGAAGGGCGCGAGCCCCGGCTCGTCGTCGTGCTGCACCTCGAGCACCGCCGCGGCGGCGAGGGCGGCTTCGGTCTCGACCCCGTCCGACGCAAAGGGCTCGTCCGTCACGACGGGCTCGTCCGTCACGACGGGCGCCTGCGACACGACGGGCTCGTCCGGCACAGCGGGCGCGGCCTGGAACTGCTCATTGAAGCTCGGTCGCGACGAGGCCTGGGGCTCCGACTTCTTCACCGCCCGGCGGCCGCCGAACAGGCGGTTCTTCCTCCGCCCCGCTCCTTCGTTGTTGTTCGCATCCTGGTCGTTGTGTGAATTTTTCTCCACCATCTCTGGTGCAACTCCTTGCCAGCCGGGGGCTCGCGCCCTCCGGCAGGTACTCTCAAGAACGAAGATCCGCGTTCGCGAAGTTCTCCGCCAGTCTCTCCGGTGCGCCGGCCCGGTGATGATCGGGCCCGGTCGCTCTGTCTGTCTTCCGTGTCTGACCGGGTGCCGCGAGGAGCATCGCTCCTGGGCAGCCGGCCGAAAAGTCTTCGTGGGCGGTGACCGTGACGTTCACGGAAACCTCCGTCGATTATCGCACGCATTCCCAGAATGCTCGCGTACCCGCTCTGCAATAATGCGATCGTGCCTGCCGAACCGCTCCCCTACCGCCGACCGATCGGCCTGGCCGTGTTCCTCATCGTGGCGGGGGTGATCGGCTGGTACTCGGCCTTCGATCTGACTCTGGAGCGCATCCAGACCCTGATCAACCCGGACTACGTGCCGACCTGCAACATCTCACCGCTGGTCACCTGCGGGCCCAACATGGCGAGCCAGCAGGGCTCGGTCTTCGGCTTCCCGAACCCGATCATCGGGGTCGCCGCGTTCGTCGCCCCGATCGTGGTCGGCGTGGCCATCCTGGCCGGCGCGCGGTTCGCGAAGTGGTTCTGGGTGCTGTTCAACCTCGGCTTCGTCGGCGCGATGGTCTTCATCATCTGGCTGATCGGTCAGAGCATCTTCGTGCTGGGCACGCTCTGCCCGTACTGCATGCTCGTGTGGTCGGTGGTCATCCCGTCGTTCTGGTACGTGACGGCCTACAACCTCAAGGAGGGCCACTTCGGCAACGGGAAGGGCAGCCGCGAGGTGGCGGCGCTCGTCTACCCGTGGGTGTGGACCCTGGTGCTGCTGAGCTACCTGGTGATCGTGGTGATCGCGCAGCTGCGGCTCGACGCGATCACCGCGATCTTCCAGACGCTCTAGTCGTCCGACCGCAGCCGGACCGTCGCTCTAGTCGAACCAGAGGGCGAGCTCGCGCTGCGCCGACTCGGGCGAGTCGCTGCCGTGCACGAGGTTCTGCTGCACGGCCAGGCCCCAGTCGCGGGCGAGGTCGCCGCGGATGGTGCCGGGAGCGGCAGTGGTCGGGTCGGTGGTGCCCGCGAGCGAGCGGAAGCCCTCGATCACGCGGTTGCCGGCGATCCGGAGGGCCACGATCGGGCCCGACTCCATGAACTCCACGAGCGGCTCGTAGAACGGCTTGCCCTGGTGCTCCTCGTAGTGCGCGGCGAGCAGCTCGCGGTCGGGCTCGATCAGCTTGATGTCGACGAGCTGGTAGCCCTTGGCCTCGATGCGGCGGAGGATCTCGCCGGTGAGGTTGCGGGCGACACCGTCGGGCTTGACGAGAACGAGGGTTTCTTCGACGTACGTGGGCACGGTCATCCTTCCGAGTGGCCGCGGGATGCGCGGCGCGAACTGTCCGAAGACACCCTAGCGGGCCGAGCTAACCGTCTTCCGAGGCCGGCCCGTGCCCGGCATCGCCGCCGGTCGCCTCCTCCGCCGCGCTGGCCTCGGCGGAGCGCAGGGCGTTGTCACGGTCGATGGATGCACCCTTGACCAGGCAGTAGACCCAGAGCGCGATGAAGATGGCGGCGACCACGGAGAGCGCGGGCGCGAAGAAGCACGCGGCCACGATCACGGCCTGCAGCACCCAGCCCACCGCGTACGCCCACCGGTGACGGAGCAGTGCCGCCGTGCCGATGAGCGCGAGGCAGAGCACGGCTCCGCCGCCGAGCGCGATCGCGGGCGGGAGCGCCTTCAGCCCGAAGATCACGAGGGCGGCGAAGAACATGACGATCGACTCGAAACCGAGCACGATCGAGCACAGGCTCTGCCGGACGGAGCCGCCTCTCACGCGCCCTCGCCCTTCCAGCCCTCGGCGGCGGCGAGGCCGATGACCTCGCCCACGAGCGTGATCGACCCGGTGACCAGCACCGCGCCCTTCTCCGTCTCGCCGGCGAGTTCGCGGGCCTGGTCGAGCGCCGACTCCAGCTCGGGTTCGACCAGCACGCGGTCGGCCCCGACGATCCCCACCACGGTCGAGGCGAGCTCGTCGGGATCGATCGCCCGGTCCGACGACGACGAGGTGATGACGAACTCGTCGACCACCGGGTCGAGCGCCCGGACGATGCCCTCGACGTCCTTGTCGGCCAGCACCGCGATCACGGCGATGACCTTGTCAAAGGTGAAGTACTCCGTGACGGCGGCCGCGAGCGCCTGGGCGCCGCCCGGGTTGTGGGCGGCGTCGACCAGCACGGTCGGCTCGATGCCGACCAGCTGCAGGCGGCCGGGCGAGGTCACGGTGGCGAAGCCCTCGGTGAGCACCTCGTCGGAGAGCGCCTGGGTTCCGGCGCCGAGGAAGGACTCGACGGCGGCGATGGCGACCGCGGCGTTGTGCCCCTGGTGCGCCCCGTACAGCGGGAGGAAGTGCTCCCGGTAGGTGCCGGCGAGACCCTGCACCGTCACCAGCTGGCCGCCGACCGCGACGGTCGACTCGAGCAGGCGGAAGCCCTCGCCCTCGACCGAGAACCGCGACTCGGAAAGGCTCGCGGCCCGCTCGAGCTCGGCCAGCGCCTCGGCGGGCTGCAGGGCGGAGACGACCTCGGCGGCGGGCTTGATGATGCCGGACTTGGTGCGGGCGATCTCGGCGACGGTGTTGCCGAGCCGCGCGGTGTGATCGAGCGAGATCGGGGTGATCACGGCGACCTGGCCGTCGGCGACGTTCGTGGAGTCCCACTCCCCGCCCATCCCGACCTCGATCACCGCGACGTCGACGGGGGCGTCGGCGAACGAGGCGAAGGCCAGCACCGAGAGCGCCTCGAAGAAGGTCAGCCGCGGCTCACCCTCGGCGACGAGCTCGGAGTCGATGATGCCGAGGAAGGGCTCGATGTCGCGCCAGTTGGCCGCGAGGGCCTCGTTCGAGATCGGCCGGCCATCGATCATGATGCGCTCGTTCAGCCGCTCGAGGTGCGGGCTGGTGAACAGACCGGTGCGCAGGCCGTAGGCGCGGAGGATGCTCTCGATCATCCGGCTGGTCGAGGTCTTGCCGTTGGTGCCGGTGATGTGGATGACCGGGTACGAGCGCTGCGGGTCGCCGAGCAGTTCGGCGGCCCGGCGGGTGGCCGTCAGCCGCGGCTGCGGGGAGGCCTCGCCCAGCCGCGCGAGCAGGGCCTGGTAGACCGCGTCGCCCTCCTCGACGAACTCGTCGGGAGCGTCGAGACCGACCTCCTCGAAACCGTCACCGGTCTCCTCGGAGTCGGCGGGGTCGTCTGCGGGAGGGCCAAAGTCTCCTCCGAAGAACTGGTCAGACATTCTGGGTCACCGACTTCCGGCTCACGGCGATGATGAACTCGTCCTGGTTGGCGTACTTGCCCGCGGCGACGCGGACGAAGTGCTCGGGTGCTTTCCCGGTGAGGCCGCCGAGCCACTCCGACGCGAGCACCTCACGATATCCGTCCAGCGCCAAGGTGTCGGCGGGGGCGTGGGTCGCGTACGAGGTCGCGAGCGTCTCGCCCGGGATGTCGACCGTGGTCGAGGCCACGGCCGCCGCATCCTCGTCGCCGAAGAAGACCAGGTCGAGATTGATCCGGTCGCTCACGTCGAAGCCGGCCGACTTCCGCACGTCCTGCACGGCGCGGATGACGTCACGGGCCAGGCCCTCGGCCTCGAGCTCGGGCGTCGTCTGCGTGTCGAGCAGCACGAAGCCCCCGTCGGGCAGCAGTGCGACGCCGACGCTGTCGGAGTCGTTGGTCGCGACCAGCGTCAGCTCGTACTCGCCCTCCAGCAGCTGGATGCCGCCGGCGGTGACGACCATGTTCTCCTCGGACCACTCGCCGGTGCGCGCCGCCTTGATGGCCTGCTGCACGGACTTGCCCAACCGCGGACCGGCGACCCGGGCGTTGACGGTGAGCCGCGAGCTGAGCCCGTAGTCGGCCGGAGCCGTCTCGCTCTGCTCGGCGAAGGTCACCGTCTTGACGTTCAGTTCGTCCTTCAGGATCGACTCGAAGGCGGCCAGGTTCTCGGCCCCGTCGGCGACGATCGTGAGCCCGGCGAGCGGCAGCCGCACGCGCAGGCCGTTGAGCTTGCGCAGCGACAGCACCGTCGAGGAGATCGAGCGCACCGTGTCCATGGTGTGCACGAGCCCGACGTCGGCCGGGAAGTGGTTCTCGTTGGGCCAATCGGTCAGGTGCACGCTGCGGCCGCCGGTCAGGCCCTTCCACATCGCATCCGCCACGAGCGGGATGAGCGGGGCGGCGACCCGGGTCACCGTCTCGAGCACCGTGTAGAGGGTGTCGAAGGCGTCGTGGTCGTCGCCGGACCAGAACCGGTCGCGGGAGCGCCGGACGTACCAGTTGGTGAGCACGTCGGCGAAGTCGCGGAGCTTGGCCGAGGCGAGCGTCGCATCCAGACCCTCGAGGTCGGCGGTCATCGACTGCACCAGCTCGCGCGTCTTGGCCAGCAGGTACCGGTCGAGCACGTCCTTCGAGTCGGTCCGCCACGTGGCCTCGTAGCCGCCCTCCTCCGCCGAGTTGGCGTACAGGGTGAAGAAGTAATAGGTCGACCACAGAGGCAGCAGGAGTTCGCGGACGCCCTGACGGATGCCCTCCTCGGTGACCACGAGGTTGCCGCCGCGGAGGACGCTGGAGGACATCAGGAACCAGCGCATCGCATCCGAGCCGTCGCGGTCGAAGACCTCGGAGACGTCGGGGTAGTTGCGCAGCGACTTCGACATCTTCTGCCCGTCGGAGCCGAGCACGATGCCGTGGCTGATGACGTTGCGGAACGCGGGCCGGTCGAACAGCGCGGTGGAGAGCACGTGCATCACGTAGAACCAGCCGCGGGTCTGCCCGATGTACTCCACGATGAAGTCGGCGGGGCTGTGGGTGGCGAACCACTCCTCGTTCTCGAACGGGTAGTGCACCTGGGCGAACGGCATCGAGCCGGAGTCGAACCAGACGTCGAAGACGTCGCTGATGCGGCGCATGGTCGAGCGCCCGGTCGGGTCGTCCGGGTTCGGGCGGGTGAGCTCGTCGATGAACGGGCGGTGCAGGTCCGGCTCGCCGTCGCGGTTCAGCGGCAGTCTGCCGAAGTCGCGCTCGAGCTCGGCGAGCGAGCCGTAGACGTCGACGCGCGGGTACTCGGGGTCGTCGCTCTTCCAGACCGGGATCGGCGAACCCCAGTAGCGGTTGCGGGAGATCGACCAGTCGCGGGCCCCGGAGAGCCACTTGCCGAACTGGCCGTCCTTGACGTTCTCGGGAACCCAGTCGATCTGCTGGTTCAGCTCCTCCATCCGGTCGCGGATGGGCAGCACGCGCACGAACCAGCTCGAGACGGCCTTGTAGATCAGCGGGTTGCGGCAGCGCCAGCAGTGCGGGTAGCTGTGCTCGTAGCTGGCCTGGCGCAGCAGCCGGCCCTGGGCCTTGAGCAGCTGGGTGAGCGGCTTGTTGGCGTCGAAGACCTGCAGGCCCTCGACGTCGCGGACGGCCGAGAGGAAGCGGCCGCCGTCGTCGACGGAGATGATGATCGGGATGCCGGCCGCCTCGCAGACCTTCTGGTCCTCCTCGCCGTAGGCGGGGGCCTGGTGCACGATGCCGGTGCCGTCGGTGGTCGAGACGTAGTCGGCGACCAGGATCTGCCAGGCGTTCTGGGTGCCGTACTTCTCGGTGTCGGCGTAGTAGTCCCAGAGGCGGTCGTAGGCGACGCCCTCGAGCTCGCGGCCCGGGATCGTGCGGGTGACGGCGGCGCGGGCCTCGTCGGCCGAGTCGTAGCCGAGGTCTTTGGCGTAGTTGCCGACGAGGTCGACGGCGAGCAGGTAGTCGGCGACCAGAACGGTCGTGGTGGGGGTGGTGGCGGCCCGGCCGGTGTCGGTGCCCTCCGGCGAGGAGTCGCCCGAGGCGGCTTCGCGCGCGACCTCGGCGTCGCCGGTGCCGTTGGGCCCGGCGGGCACCACCGCGTACTCGATCGACGGCCCGACGGCGAGCGCCAGGTTGGTCGGCAGGGTCCAGGGCGTGGTCGTCCAGGCCAGGGCGCGCACGCCGGTGAGCCCGAGCGCCTCCGCGCGGCTGCCGACCAGGGGGAAGGTCACGGTGACCGTCTGGTCCTGACGCATCTTGTAGACGTCGTCGTCCATCCGCAGCTCGTGGTTCGAGAGCGGGGTCTCGTCCTTCCAGCAGTAGGGCAGCACGCGGTAGCCCTCGTAGGCGAGGCCCTTCTGGTGCAGCTCCTTGAAGGCCCAGAGCACCGACTCCATGAAGGTGGTGTCGAGGGTCTTGTAGTCGTTGTCGAAGTCGACCCAGCGCGCCTGACGGGTGACGTAGTCCTGCCACTCCTGGGTGTACTTGAGCACCGACTTCCGCGAGGCGTCGTTGAACACCTCGATGCCCATCTCCTCGATCTGGCTCTTCTCGGTGATGCCCAGCTGCTTCATCGCCTCGAGCTCGGCGGGCAGGCCGTGCGTGTCCCAGCCGAAGCGGCGCTCGACCTTCTTGCCGCGCATGGTCTGGAACCGCGGGAACACGTCCTTGGCGTAGCCGGTGAGGAGGTGCCCGTAGTGCGGGAGCCCGTTCGCGAACGGCGGGCCGTCGTAGAACACCCACTCGGGCTTGCCGTCGCGGTGGTCGATGCTGGCCTGGAAGGTGTCGTCGGCCTTCCAGAACGCGAGCACGCCCTGCTCGACGTCGGGGAAGCTCGGCGAGGGCACGACGGATGAGAACTCGTCGGAGTCTTTGGGGTACATGGGGCTCTCCTGGAGGGCGGATGACGCTGCTGCCTGTTCCACGAGGACGGATCAGGGCCTGGACCCCCCACCGCGGTACCACCTCGCTTGCGCCCCCGCTCGCGCGAGGACACCGCTCGTTCTCAGGTTGTGACGGACCCGACCCGTCCGGTTCTACTGAGCGCTCTCACGCCGTTCCTCCGGAGGCTCCCCGGTGATCGCCGGTTCACTGCCTTGTTGCTCTCGATTCTACCCGACGGCGGGGTCAGGCCGGGCGGTCTTCTGCGAAGCCGGCGAGCACCGGATGCACGACGCGGGCCAGGTAGGCCTCCAGCGGTTCCCGACTCGGCCCGTCGGCGGCCCAGCGCCCCACCGCTGCGGCCGCGGCGCCCACCACGGCGAGCGCGACGGCCCGCGATCGAAGGGGCGCATCCGGCCCGGTGAGGCGGGCGGCGAGGAACAGCTCGATCGCCTCGGCGTGCCCCAGCGCCCGGGCGAGGCCGGCGGCTCGCAGTTCGCCATCGATGCCCATCACCTCGTGCTGCGTGAGCACGAGCGGCGCGCGCTGGGCGCTGAAGCCGCGGGCTACCGCGAGGAGCGCCTGCTCGACCGCCTCGAGGGGCGGGGTCTGCGGGGGCGAGGCGACCAGGGCATCCGTGAGCGCGACCAGGCTCGCGTCGAGCTCGATCCAGAGCAGGTCGCTCTTGGCCGAGAAGTAGTTGAAGAAGGTGTTGCGGCTGACCCCGGCGCGCTGGGTGATCTGCTCGATCGTGGTGCGCGCGTAGCCGTTCTCGAGGAAGAGCTCGGAGGCGGCCTCCTCGAGCATCGGCTTCGACGAGGCCCGCGGACGGCCTCGCGGGCCGGGCGTCGCGCCCGTGCTGGCGGCCATCGTGCCTCCGGATTGACGGATCGGGGAATAATTAGATCAAGTCCAACAATTAGACTCGAGGTGATCACAGCGGATCACCCCTTCACCCTCCCATACGAGACAGGTTTCGTCGTGCCCCTGCGCCACCGTTCAACGCTCCTCGTGGTCGCCGCGGCGACCACCGCATCCGCCCTGCTGCTGGCGGGCTGCACCGCCGACGGCGGGGGCGCCGGGTCGGGGGCCCCGAGCACGCCGGTCGCGGGCGGCACCCTGACCTACGCCACCGGCTTCGGCGAACCCACCTGCCTCGACCCGCACGTCGGCGGCAACATGCCGCAGGCGCTGCTCGGCACGAACGTGCTCGAGTCGCTGTTCTCGCAGGACGCGGAGGGCGAGATCGTGCCGTGGCTCGCGACGGGCGCGACGCCCTCCGCCGACGGCCTCTCCTGGGACGTGACCCTCCGCGACGACGTGAGCTTCACCGACGGCACCCCGTTCGACGCCGCCGCCGTCGCGGCGAACGTGGCGCACATGAAGGATCCGGCGACCGAGTCCTCGACCGCCATCCTCGCGCTCGGCAAGGTCGCCTCGGTCGAGGTCGTCGACCCCACCACGGCCCGTTTCGTCCTGAACGAGCCCGACAGCGCGCTGCTCGAGTCGCTCGCACAGACCTGGCTGGCGATGGAGTCGCCCGCCGGCCTCGCCCGCGGCATGGAGGCGAACTGCGAGGACCCGATCGGCACCGGCCCCTTCGTCGTCGACAGCTGGACCAAGCAGGACAACGTGACGCTCTCGCGGAACGACTCCTACAACTCCTCCCCCGCCGGCGCCGCCCACGAGGGCCCCGCCTACCTCTCCACCATCGTCTGGCGCTTCATCCCGGACCCCGCGACGCGGTTCGCGGCACTCCAGTCGGGCCAGGTCGACGTGATCGACGAGATGCAGCCCGACAACGTGGTCACCGCGCAGGACGCGACCGCCTCGGGCGGGCAGCTCGGCGTGCTGACCGGAGCCCTGCCGGGGGCGTCGATCCGCCTGGAACTCAACTCGGGCTACGCGCCCTTCGACGACGAGCGCGTGCGCAAGGCCTTCATCGCCTCCGCCGACGTGAACCCGGGCATCGAGAGCCTGTTCTTCGGCACGGTCGACCGCTCGTACTCGGTGCTCTCCTCCTCCACGCCCTTCGGCGCCTCCTTCGAGGAGGACTACGCGATCGACCCCGACCGGGCGAACCAGCTGCTCGACGAGGCGGGCTGGACCGGCCGCGACAGCGAGGGCTACCGCACGAAGGACGGCGCGCGGCTGACCGTCGACTTCCCGATCTCGACCAACCAGTCGATCCCGGCCGAGCAGTCGCTGTTCGAGCAGATCCAGGCGACCACCAAGGAGGTCGGCTTCGACGTCGAGCTGCACCCGCTCGACCTGTCGAGCTGGTACGCCTCGCTCGCCGCGTGGGACTTCGGGGTCACCAGCGCGATCTACACCAAGAACTCGCCCGACGTGATGCGCATCCTCTACGACTCGGCCAACATCATCCCGGCACCCAGCGGCTACCACCCGAACCACTCGCACGTCTCCCTCCCCGAGCTCGACGCCCTGCTGACCACGGCGGGCGAGACGAGCGACCAGGCCGAGCGGGCCGATGCGTACCAGAAGGCGCAGAAGATCCTCGCCGACGGCGCCTACGTGCTGCCGCTGTACGACCACCTCCAGAAGATCGGCTACTCGACGCGGGTGCAGGGGCTCTCGCTGCTGCCGACGCTGCAGCTGCCATATCTCGCCGACTCCTGGATCCAGCAGTAGCGGCGTGAGCGGCGTCGTCGAGGCCGGTACCCGGCGAGCGGATGCACGGGGCTGGGCCCGGCAGGCCCGCGCCGTGCTGCTGCGGCTGGGCGGCGCCGTCTTCGTGCTCTGGGCCGCGGCGACGCTCACCTTCTTCGGCCTGCGCCTGATCCCGGGCGACCCGGCACAGGCCTTGCTCGGAGGCCCCGGATCCCAGGCCTCGGCCGAGGCGCTCGCCCAGGTGCGGGCCGAGAACGGGCTCGACCAGCCTCTGGTGCTGCAGTACCTGGCGCAGCTGGGGCGTCTCGCATCCGGCGACCTCGGCACCTCGTACGCCCAGAAGAACTCGGTGGTCTCGATCATCGGCTCGCAGATCGGCGGGACCCTGCTGCTCGCGGTGCTCGCACTGGCAGTGGCCTGGGTGATCGCGCTCGCGCTGGCGCTCTGGGCGACCCGGGGCGGCCGGCTCGCCGCCGCCGTCGGGTCGGGGCTCGAGATCGTGGCCGCCGCGGTGCCTCACTTCTGGCTGGCGCTGGTGCTGGTGCTGGTGTTCAGCACGACGCTGCGCTGGCTGCCGGCGGTCAGCACGGCGGGGCCGGCCGGGCTCGTGCTCCCCGTGCTCACGCTCGCGATCCCCCTGGCGGGCTTCCTCGGCCAGGTGATCCGGGAGTCGGTGCTCGACGCGCTGGCCGCGCCGTTCACGCTGTCGGCGCGGGCCCGCGGTGAGACCGAGAACGGCATCCGCTGGCGGCACGTGCTGCGGCACGGGGCGCTGCCGGGCATCGCCCTGTCGGGGTGGGCGTTCGGCTGGCTGATCTCGGGGGCGGTCGTCGTCGAGACGGTGTTCGCGCGGCCGGGGCTCGGGCGCACCCTGCTGAACGCGGTGCAGCTGCGGGACGTGCCGCTGGTGGTGGGGGTCGTGCTCGTCGTGGCGCTGGGGTACGTGATCGTGACGGTGCTGACCGATGCGGCCTCGCGGCTCGCGGATCCTCGGGAGCGTGCGGCGTGAGTGTGCTTCCGGAGGCGTCGGTGCCGTCTGGGTCGTATGGGCCGGTCGGGTCATACGGGCCGTCCGGGTCGTCCGGGCCGGTGGGATCGTCCGGGTCGGCCGCGGAGAGGGGTGCGCACCGCGGGCTCCGTCGCCCGCTCGGGCTCGGCGTCGGGCAATGGGTGTCGCTCGGGTTCCTCGTGGTGCTGCTCGTGGCGGCGGTGTGGCCGGGGCTGCTCGCGCCCGGCGACCCGCTCGCGATCGACCCTCGGGCCGCGTTCCTGCCGCCCGGGTGGGGGCATCCGTTCGGCACCGACGAGTCGGGGCGCGACATCTACACCCGGGTGGTGCACGGCGCGGCGCCCTCGCTCGTGATCGGGGTGGCGGCCACCGCGATCGGCGTGGGCCTCGCGCTCGTGCTCGGCATGCTGGCCGCGCTCGGCGGGCGGTTCGTCGACTTCGGCGTGAGCCGGTTGCTCGAGGTGCTGTTCGCCTTCCCCGGGCTGTTGCTCGCGCTGCTGGTGATCACGGTCTACGGTCCGGGCGTGGTGACCTCGACGATCGCCGTGGGGCTGGCCACCGCCCCGGGGTACGCCCGGATCATCCGGTCGCAGACCCGCTCGGTGGCCGCGTCGCCGTACATCGAGGCCGAGGTGGTGCTCGGCACCTCGCGCGGCCGGATCCTGGCGCGGCACATCCTGCCGAACGCGCTCGTGCCGGTGTTCGTGCTCGTGACCCTCGGGGTCGGGCAGGCGATCGTCTGGGCCGCGGCGCTCAGCTACCTCGGGCTCGGGGCCGAGCCGCCCGCTCCGGAGTGGGGGGCGATGCTCTTCGCGGGCAAGAACTACGTGACGAGCGCCTGGTGGATGAGCTTCTTCCCTGGCCTCGTGATCGTGCTCGCGGCGGCGGCTACGACGGTGCTGGGTCGCGCGCTCCAGAGGCGGGGTGTGCGTTGAGCGGGGGTGTGGGTGCGTTCGGCGCCCCTGAAGGTCCTCGATCCGTCAGTTCTGGTCGCTATTCGGAGGGAATAGCGACCACGAGTGACGGGTCGCGGACAGGTGGGGCGGGGGTGGACGAGAGACCTCCGGGGGCGGAGCCGGCGGAGGTGCACGAGGGACTTCGGCCGGCGGACGAGGCACTGCTGCGGGTCGAAGGGCTTCGGGTGGGGTTCGGGCGCGCGGGGTCGGAGGCGGTGGTGGACGGGGTGTCGTTCGCGGTGCACGCGGGGCGGGCCGTGGCGATCGTGGGCGAGTCCGGCTCGGGCAAGTCGGTGACCGCCCGGGCGCTGGTCGGGCTCGCCGGAGCCGGATCGTGGCAGACCGCCACGACACTCGAGGTGCTGGGCGAGCCGGCGCCGCTCGGAGCCGGGCCGTCGTCGCGGGCCTGGCGCCGCATCCGGGGCCGGCGGATCGGGCTCGTGCTGCAGGACGCCCTCGTGTCGCTGGACCCGCTGCGACCGATCGGCCGT
This sequence comes from Herbiconiux sp. 320_LB, assembly GCF_059691755.1. Classification (NCBI taxonomy): domain Bacteria; kingdom Bacillati; phylum Actinomycetota; class Actinomycetes; order Micrococcales; family Microbacteriaceae; genus Herbiconiux; species Herbiconiux sp. 320_LB. The sequence continues at coordinate 553,969 of NZ_JCAWAD010000001.1, forward strand.
GAGATCGGCGACGCCATCCGCCTTCACGCGCCGCTCTCGGCGCGGGATCGGACCGCTCGGGTGCTCGAGCTCCTGGAGGCGGTCGGGATGCCCGATCCGGCGCTCCGGATCGGGCAGCGGTCGGGCGAGCTGTCGGGTGGTCAACGGCAGCGGGCGCTGATCGCCGCGGGGCTCGCCGCCGACCCCGCGGTGCTGATCGCCGACGAACCCACGACGGCGCTGGACACGACGGTGCAGGCGCAGATCCTGGGGCTGTTCGAGACGGTGAAGGCGCGGGGAACGGGGCTGCTGTTCATCAGCCACGACCTGGCGGTGGTCGCGCGGATCGCCGACGAGGTGCTCGTGATGCGCGGCGGGCGGATCGTGGAGCAGGGGCCGACCGCGCGGGTGCTGGGCGATCCGCAGCACGAGTACACCCGGGCGCTGCTGCGGGCGGTGCCCGCGGGGGTGCCTCGCGGGGTGCGCCTGAGCGCGGTGCCGCCCGCGGCTGCCGGGGTCGCGGCGGCCGGGGCGGTCACGGGGGGCGCGCCGGATCTGCCGACCGCGACTGTCACGCCTTCCCCATCTGACCGGCGGGCCGACGATGTCGGCGCGGTCACGGAGGACGCGCCGGATCTGCCGACCGCGACTGTCACGCCTTCCCCATCTGCCGGGCGGGCCGGGACTGACCCGTCTGCCGGGGAGCTTGCGCCGGCCACACGCACTCGACGGGGTGTCTCAGCGAGCGCGACGGCTCCGACCGCGGACGAGAGCGGCGGGGCGAGGGCGGGGGGCGGCGAGGTCGTGCTCGAGGTGCGGGACGTGCGCAAGGGGTTCGCGCTGCCGGGGCGGGGGCGCGGGGCCGTGCAGGTCGCCGTCGACGGGGTGTCGCTCGCGATCGAGCGCGGAACGACGCTCGGGCTCGTCGGCGAGTCGGGGTCGGGGAAGACTACGCTCGCCCGGATCGTGCTCGGGCTCACCGCGCCGGACTCCGGAGAGGTGCGGCTCGACGGCTCGCCTTGGGCGCCCGGCCCCGAGCGGCTGCGGCGGGAACGCCGGCCGCTGATGGGCGCGGTGTACCAGGATGCGCTGTCGTCGTTCGACCCGCGGCTGACGGTCGGGCAGATCATCGGGGCAGCGCTCCGCTCCCCCGGCGCGAGAAACACGGCCGGCGCGGGGCGCGCGGCTGGTGCGGGAAGCGCCCTCGGCGCGGGACGCGTTGCGGGTGCAGGCGCGGCGGACTCGGGTTCGATCACGGGGGCGGGGCGTGCATCCGCGGTGCGGGAGCTGCTGGCCGACGTGGGTCTGGCGCCCGAGACCGCGATGATGCGCCCGATCACGCTGTCGGGCGGTCAGCGGCAGCGGGTCGCGATCGCGCGGGCGCTCGCTCCTGGGCCCGAGCTGCTGATCTGCGACGAGCCGGTGTCGGCGCTGGACGTGTCGATCCAGGCCCAGATCCTCGACCTCTTCGACGAGCTGCAGCGCACCCACGGACTCAGCTACCTCTTCATCTCGCACGACCTCGGCGTGATCCGGCACATGAGCGATCGGGTCGCCGTGATGCGGGGCGGGCGCCTGCTCGAGGAGGGGCCGACCGAAGAGGTCTTCGCCTCCCCCGCGGATCCGTACACGCGGGCCCTGCTCGCCGCGGCACTTCCGGTGCCCGGGCGGCCGCAGCCGGCCTGAGCTCGCCGATTCCGGCCAGTGCCCTGACGAACGGAATGAGAATCGCACCCCCCGAGTGCCAGAGGCACGCGAGGGGCGCGATTCTCATTCCGTTCGGAAGAGCCTCCCCGTTCAGACCGGTCGGCGACGACGCCTCAGGAGCAGCAGCGCCCCCAGCGCGGCCAGCAACCCGCCGCCGAGCGCCCAGCCCCAGACCGGGAAGCCGGTCGAGGCGAGCACCGTCGCCGGGACGGTGAGGGAACCCGAGCCCGAGCCAGACCCGGCGCCCGAGCCGCCGGAACCGGAACCGGCACCCGACCCGTCCGACCCCGTCCCGCCCGACCCCGACCCACCCTGACCCGGCCCCGAACCGTCGTCCTCGGCGACGAGCACGAGATCGTGCTCCCCACCCGGGAAGCCGGCCGGAACCGTGACCGCGGCCGAGACGACTCCGCGTCCGTCGGCCAGCACCGTGCCCAGCACGACCGGATCGGAGTGAAGCTCGATCCGCACCGACTGCCCCGCCCGGAAGCCGCCCGCCTCGATCAGGAGCGCCGCCCCCGGGACCACCTCGAACGTGGCCGGGGCATCGGCCCGGGACAGCTCGAGCGGAGAACCGGTGTTGCCCGCCACGTCGACCGCGCGCACCACGACCGACTCCGGAGCCGCCGAAGCCGCGATCAGCGCGCTCAGGCTGTCGACCCACGTCGTTCCGTCGAGCGAGTACTGCAGCCGCGCGACGCCCGAACCCGCCGAGCCGGCACCACCGGCACGGGCGCCCGGGTCGCTGCCCACCGCCGCGACCCGCCCGGTCGAGGTCAACCAGCCCCACACCGTCGGTGCCGTCGCATCCACTCGCGCTTCGAGCGTCTGGACACCGCTGACGTTGCCCGCCGCATCCGTCGCCCGCGCCTGCACCGCGGTGACGCCCTCGGGCAGCACGACCGGGGATGCGTACGTCGTCCACGCGCCATCGCCGAGCCGGTACTCCACCGTGGGCGCGGCGGCGGTGTCGTCCGTCGCCACGATCGTCAGCGCGGCACCGGCGACGTGCCACCCGCCCAGCCCCTCGTTCGAGATCGAGGCGACCACGATCGGCGGCGTCACGTCAGGGACCACGACGGTCCCCATCAACGATCCGGTCTCCTCGACGTTGCCGGCCACGTCGACCGAGCGGTACTCGACCCGGAACGGTCCGGCCGCGGTGATCGTCACCGAGGTCCCGACCGTCCAGGCGCCGCCGTCGACCCGGTACGAGGTGCCGTCGGCCGCCACCCCCGAGGTCGCGTCGGTCGCGGCCAGGTCGATCGTCGCCGGCCCGGTCGACGCGTCCGCCTCGTCACCGGTGCCGAAGCCGCCGCCGCGGGTCGCCGTGGTGACGGGCGCCACCGTGTCGATCCGCACCGGGAGCGACTGCGTCGGCGCGACGTTGCCTGCCGCATCCACCGCGTCGTAGCTCACCGTGTGCGACCCTTCGCCGATCACCGGGAACGGCGCCGAGTAGGGCGCGCGAGGCGCCCCGTCGACCGCGGCCGACACGGCGGGCGCACCCGCCCGGTCGTCCTGCGCGGCGATCGACACCTGCACCGGCGCGGTGCGGAACCACCCGCTCGCGCGGTCCGGCGTCGCCGGATCGGTCGAGGCCACGACGACGGGCGCCGTGGTGTCGGCCGGAACCGGCAGGCTCCAGACGTCGGCGATCGAGGGGTCGTAGAAGGTGTGGTCGTCGAGGTTCTCGAACTTCACCCGCACCGTGTCACCGGATGCGCGTGCCGCATCGACGAGGATCTCGTACGTCTCGGTCCCCACCCCGCCGCTGTGGGTGAACAGGCGGGTGGCCACCTCGACGCCGTTCACGTAGACCTTGTACTTCTTGGTCTGCGCCTTGTCGTAGGTCTCGATCGAGCGGAGCACGAAGGGCTGCCCCGGCGTGACCGCCAGGTCGAACTCGAACGACGAGAAGTCGGTCAGGTGTCCGGCGTACCGGCGGCTGAGTCCGGCCTCGTCGCTCGTGCCCGAACTGACCGAGGCGGCGAGCAGGTGGGCCCTCTCGCTCGTGTCGTCGCCCAGGTCGATGTGGTCGAGCGCACCGGCCTCGGCGAGCGGCGTGAGCGCCACGCCGAGCGTCAGCGCGGCTGTTGCGTACACAGCGCCCTCATCGGCGAAGCTCGCGGTCAGCGGCACCGAGGCGGATGCGCGGTCGAGCCCGAACGGAGCCGTCACCGGAATCCGCAGCGTCACCTCGCCACCGGCCGGCACCACCGTCGTGGCGGTGTCCAGCGGCGTCGTCCACCCCTCCGGCACCGCGACCGAGAGATGCCCGGCCGCGGGCTGCGCCCCCTGGTTCGCGACGACCGCGACGACCGTGGTGGTCGCTCCGGGGGTGATCGAGGTGGGTTCGAGGGTCACCGACGAGAACTGAACCGGCGAGTCGACCACGACGGCGGAATCCACCGGGATGGTGATCGCGGTGCCCTGCACCAGGTAGGTCACCCGCACCGGGGCCGGAACCGAGCCCGCCAGGCGGTCTGCGGGAACGGTGAACGGGAGTTCGGCCGAGGCCTGGGCACCGGGCGCGAGACCGGTGGCGACCGGGATCGGCGACCCGACGGATCCCCACGATCCGTCGAGGCCGCCGGTGCCGGCATCCGCATCCGCCACGAGTTCGGCGGTCACCGCTCCGAGGGTCGAGCTGCCGGCGTTCGCGACCGTGGCCACGAGCGCGCCCGTCTCCCCCGGCTTGAACCCGGGGCGGCTGCCGACGACGGTCGCCGAGACGCCGAGCAGGGCGGAGACGGTCGCGTCGGCGGCGGTGCGCACCTCGGCCGTCGCCTGGTCGAGACCGGCCCGGGGCGAATCCGCGCCCTCCCGCAGCGATGCGACCCAGCCCTCGACCTCCGCGAGCGCGGGGTAGGCGGCGACGAGCGTTTCGGCCGCAGCGACCTGATCGCCGGCCTGAGCGAGGATGAGCGCCGAGGCGGCCCGGGCGCGCAGGGCGGCGACGAGAGCCGCACCGGAGCTGTGCTCCGCATCCGTCAGCCCGCCGTCGGCGTACGCCGACTCGACGGCCGCGGCGAGGGCGTCGACCCGGTCGATGACCCCGCCCACCGCCTCGGCGCGGTCGTCGACCACGAAGGAGTAGTCGCCCGAACCGACCGTGACGAGCACCTCGGTGCCGTCGGCGGACGCCGCGACCGAGCGCACGCCGGCGACCTGGTCGAGCGGGAGCCCGCCCTCGCTCGCGGCCGCGCGGCTGGTCGTGGGCAGGTGCACGACGGCGGTGGATCCGACCGGCACGTGCGTGGCGAGGGTGAGGCGCGCGCCGTCGCGCTTCCAGTCCGAGCTGACCGGACCGAACGGCGTCTCGGTCGTGGCCTTCGCCCAGGCGAGCTGGTCGGTCACGGCCGGGGCGATCGTGATGTCGCGGTAGCCGGTGGTCTCCGAGCTCCGGATGCCGGCGACGTCGTGGTAGAACCAGTCGTCGACCGTGCCGAGGAAGTAGTGGCCGCGGCTGCGGGCATCCAGCGACCAGTGCTCCCACATGCTCGTCGCGCCGTTCTCGATCATGTAGCCCCAGCTGGGGTACTCGGTCTGCACGGCCACCCTGTAGGCGAGGTCGGCGTGCCCGTACTCCGTGAGCATCGGCAGCAGGTACTTCGAGCCCAGCGAGCCGGTGTTGAGCTTGTCGCCCTTCGCGACGACGTCGGCGGCGAGGCTGTCGGCCACGCGCTGGGCCGTCGCCGCATCCGGGGCCAACCCGAACGCCAGAGCCAGCGCGTTGTGGGTCTGCCGGTAGCCGTTGTCGCCCGATCCGCGGTAATAGCCGGCGGCCTGGTCGAGGAACACGCGGTTGAAGCCCTCCTTGACCACGGCGGCGTTCGCGTCGAACTTCGCGGCGTCGGCGGGCTTGCCGAGCAGGGTCGCGGTCTTCGACATCGAGGTGAGCATCGTGTAGAGGTAGGCGGTTCCGCTGACCCGGGAATCCTCGGGCGCGTTGCCGCCGGCGGGGCTCGCCTCGGGGCTCACCCAGTCGCCGAGGCGGTTGTCGGGCACGACCCCGCCGGGCGAGCGGCCGAACTCGAGGTCGACGTACCGCGCCATGTCGTCGTAGTACTTCGCGAGCACCTGCTCGTCTCCGCCGTACTGGTACAGCCACCACGGGATGAGGATGAACGCCGAGTGCCACGGGGTCGCGACGCCCCACTGGCCCCACTGGTCAGAGCTCGGTGCGATCACGAGCGGGGCCCCGGCGGCGTCGCGGGAGTCGTCGATGTCGCCGATCCACTTCTCGAACAGGTTCTGGGTGTCGAGGTTCATCAGGAACATCTCGGCGCCGACCGCGGCGTCGCCGGTCCAGCCGTTCTTCTCGAACATCGGGGTGTCGGTGGGGATGGAGTGGATGTTGTTCAGCAGCGTGTCGACGACCGCCCGGTGGGTCTCGTTCATGATCCGGTCGGCACTCTCGAACGAGCCGGTCTCGGGTGCGTCGGTGTGCAGCACCTCGGCGGTGAAGGCGCTGAGCGGGGGCGCCTCGGTGCCCGGCCAGCCGGAGACCTCGATGTACTGGAAGCCCTTGTACGAGAACTTCCCGGCCCAGGTCTCCGGAGCCCCGGTGCCGGCGAGCACGAAGCGGTCGGTCTGGAAGCCGTTGGCGAAGCCGCCGTTGTTGGAGAAGTCCACCCGGCCGTCGCCGGTCAGCTTCTCGCCGTACTGGGCGCGGATCGTCGTGCCCGCCGGGCCCTGCGCCGTGAACTTCACGGTGCCAGCAAGAACGCGCGGGAACATCACGCGCCAGACCCCATCGGCGACCGGCACCACCTCGGTGGCGGGCAGCTCCTCGGTGACCCGGATCGGCTGCTGCTGCTGGTTGATCAGCTCGCCCTTGGGCCCCGCGGCCTCGGCGGCGCGGCCCCAGGTGCGGTCGTCGAAGCCGACCGTGTCGAAGCCCGGCTGCGTCTTCGAGGCGTCGTAGGTCTCGCCGCCGTAGAGGTCGTCGAGGCGGGTGGGCCCGTCGTGCAGCCGCCAGCTGTCATCGGTCACGACGTCCTTCGTCGTGCCGTCGGTGTATCGGATGCGCAGCAGCGCGCGCCCGACCGGCTCGTCATGGAACGGGGGGCTCTGCCAGTTCCAGACGTTGGGGTTGGTCATGCCGTAGAAGCCGCGGCCGAGCTCGAGACCGAGGGCGTTGTCGCCGCTGCGGAGCTGCGCGGTCAGGTCGGTCACGGTGTACTGGGCGTGGTCGTCGTAGTCGGTGAAGCCGGGCGAGAGGATCTCGTCGTTGATCGGGGAGCCGTTCAGGCTCACGTTCGCGTAGCCGCCCGCGGCGACGTAGATCTTCGCGTCGGCCACCGTCTTGCCGGCGTCGACCGCGAACTCGGTGCGGAGCAGCGGCGCCGGCGCGACGGCGCCGGTGGGCGCGCGGACGCCGGTGCCCCACGGTCCGCCGCCGTACGCCGCCTGCACGGCCGCCGCCGGCCAGGCCGAGTCATCGAAGGAGCGGGACTGGAAGCCGGTGGGAATGGTCTTGACGGCCTTCCAGGCCGCATCCGTCGTCGCCGTGCTGGTGCTGCCGTCGGTGTAGGTGATGCGGATCTTGGCAAGCAGGCCGGCGGGCGAGTTCGGGCCGTTCGTCGTGCGCACGGCGATGACCGGCGAGTCGGCGCCCTGGAGCGCCGTGACGAACGACTTCGAGTTCTGCCAGTCGTTGACCGCGCCCGAGGTGCGGCCGAGCTCGACGCCGTCGACCCAGAGCGTGTAGGAGTCGTCGGCCGTGATGACGATCTCGGCCGACTTCGGCGTCTTGCCGGCCGGGGTGGGCACGGTGGTGCGGAACGCGCGGTCCTCGGCGGGGGCGTAGGGGGCGCCGGCCTCCGGGGTCCAGATCCAGCTGGCGCCGGAGAAGTCGAGCAGGTCGGCCGCGTCGGTGCGGGCGTTGCCGATCCAGGCGCTGCCGGCCCAGTCGGTTTCGTCGAAGAGGCCGGTGCCGAAGGTGGAGGAGGCGGAGGCGGTGGCGGTGGCGGTAGCGGTGGCCGATCCGGCTGAGGTCACGACGTCGACCGACCAGTCGTACTGGGTCGCGGGGTCGAGGGGGGCGCCGGCGTACTCGACGGCCGTAGAGGCGTCGGAGGCGACCACGCCGCTGTCCCAGACCGTGCCGGCGTCGAGGCCGGTGTCGGCGGGCGCGACCCGGATGCGGTAGGAGGACTGCGTGAGGTCGCGGGCTGCCGAGCTGGTCACCCAGGAGAAGCGGGGGGCCGGCACGTCGATGCCGAGGGGTTCGGTGCGGTTCTCGACCTCGAGGGTGCCGAGAGTGATGCCGGCGGCGGCGGCGTCAGGTGTGGTTGTGCTCGCGCCGGCGCTGGCGGCTGTGCCCGCGCTCAGGGCGGAGGGGACGGCCGACGCCGGCAGCGCGGCCCCGGTGGCCACGAGGCCCAGGCTGAGGATCCCGGCCAGTGCGGCACCGAAGGTGAAGCGGCCGTGAGTGGTTCTGGTCATGACTGCGCTGTCTCCTGCGGCTCGACATTGAGGGAGGGCGGCACGTGCTGAATCGTTTCATCGTGCCGGTTCCGGCGACCGTAGCATGGCCGGCGGAGCCGCCTCAAGGCCGGATTCCCGGGCGCCGGAGGCGATTGAACAGCGGTTTCGTCAGGTCGATCAGCAGCCGGAACGGGCGGCGGCGCGGGATGTCAGGCCCGGCTCGGGACAAGGCTCATGACAACGTGAGCCATATTGAACACGCGAATTCCTGCACACAGACCCGCTGTGCCTTCGTTTTCCACAGCGTGGGTGGCAGGCCCGCCTACCGCGTTTGAGCTACCCCAGGGTGAGGGGATGCTCCTCCCAGTGCTTCAGTCCCTCGGCGGTGTCGCCTCGCTGCGGACGCTGGCCGAGCACGGCATCGGCGACGCCGAGGTGCGGGCCGCCGCGCGCCGGGGCGACGCGCTCCGCGTGCGGCGCGGCTGGGTCGCGCTCCCCACCGCCGACCGAGACGTGGTCGCGGCCGTGCGGGTCGGCGGTGTGCTCACCTGCACGTCGCTCCTCGGCCGCCTCGGCGTCTGGTGCGCTCCCGACCCCCGCCTCCACGTCCGCGTCCCGCCCAACATCAGCCACCTGGCCTCGCCCGCCGACCGCGCACGTCCCCTCGACACCCGCCACCCGGTGCGACTTCATCGGCCGGGCTGGGCGCACGGAGTGGGGCGACCGATCGATACCGTAGAAATTGCCCTCGCCCTTGCAACCGTCTGCCTGCCGCGGCTCGATGCCGTCGTCGCGCTCGACTCCGCACTGAACCGCAATCTGGTCAGCATGTCGAGCCTCCGCGACGTCCTCGCACCGCTGCCCGCGCGCTACCGCCGCTATCACGACCTGGTCGACCCCGGGTCGCAGTCAGGCCTGGAATCCAAGACCCGGCTCTCGCTCCGAAAGCTCGGGATCAGAGTCCGCAGCCAGGTCGCGATCCCCGGGGTGGGGCGGGTCGATCTGGTGGTGGGCGATCGACTCGTGATCGAGCTCGACGGCCACCAGTGGCATTCGAAGAAGCCTGACTTCGAGGAGGATCGCCGCCGCTGGCTCGGGCTCGTGCGTCTCGACTACTTACCGCTGCACCTGAGCTACGACCAGGTGATGTGGCAGTGGGCGTCCTGCGAAGCGGTCATCCTCGACCTCGTCCGCGCCCGGAAGCACCTCTGGCCGCAACGGTCCATCCGAACGGAATGAAAATCGGGTACCTCATCGACGCATTGTCGACGGGGTACCCGAATTTCATTCCGTACGGAACGCAGGCGCGTCAGGCGGTGACGACCTCGGGCGCGCCGACCGCCCCGGGGGGCATCTCGGCCGCCAGGCGGTTCGCCTCTTCGATCAGCGTCGCCACGATCTCGGCCTCCGGAACGGTCTTGATGACCTCGCCCTTGACGAAGATCTGGCCCTTGCCATTGCCCGAGGCCACACCGAGGTCGGCCTCGCGGGCCTCGCCGGGCCCGTTGACGACACAGCCCATGACGGCGACGCGGAGCGGCACGGTCATGCCCTCGAGCCCGTCGGTCACGTCGTTGGCCAGCTTGTACACGTCGACCTGAGCGCGGCCGCAGGACGGGCACGACACGATCTCGAGCTTGCGCTCGCGGAGGTTCAGCGACTGCAGGATCTGCAGCCCGACCTTGACCTCCTCGGCGGGCGGCGCGGAGAGCGAGACGCGGATGGTGTCGCCGATGCCCTCCGAGAGGAGGATGCCGAAGGCGGTGGCGCTCTTGATCGTGCCCTGGAACGAGGGGCCGGCCTCGGTCACGCCGAGGTGCAGCGGCCAGTCGCCTCGCTCGGCCAGCAACCGGTAGGCCTTGACCATGACGATCGGGTCGTTGTGCTTGACCGAGATCTTGAAGTCGTGGAAGTCGTGCTCCTCGAACAGCGAGGCCTCCCAGACGGCACTCTCGACGAGCGCCTCGGGCGTGGCCTTGCCGTACTTCTCGAGCAGCCGCGGGTCGAGCGAGCCCGCGTTGACGCCGATGCGGATCGAGACGCCTGCGGCCTTGGCCGCCGCGGCGATCTCCCCCACCTTGTCGTCGAACTTGCGGATGTTGCCTGGGTTCACGCGTACCCCGGCGCACCCGGCGTCGATCGCCGCGAACACGTAGTTCGGCTGGAAGTGGATGTCGGCGATCACCGGGATCTGGCTCTTCTTCGCGATGATCGGCAGCGCCTCGGCGTCGTCGCGCGACGGCACGGCCACCCGCACGATGTCGCAGCCCGAGGCGGTGAGCTCGGCGATCTGCTGCAGGGTGGCGTTGATGTTGGGCGTCGGAGTCGTGGTCATCGACTGCACGCTGACCGGCGCGTCTCCGCCGACGAGCACCTTGCCCACCTTGATCTGCCGTGACTTGCGGCGGGGGGCGAGGGTTTCGGGAACCTTGGGCATCCCTAGATTGATTGCAGGCACGATTTCAGTCTAAGTCCGCAATCTGAACAGCAGGTCAGCACCCGCTGAACCCGGCGCGATGACGGCGATCGGCGACCCCGCCGCCAGCACCGCCACAGCCGAAAGGCTCACCCGAAGACGTTGACCGGCTTCACGATGTCGGCGTAGACCAGCAGCGCGGTCATGCCGCCGAAGAGGATGACGACGGCGAAGGTCAGCGGCATCAGCTTGGCGGCGTCGACCGGCCCCGGATCCTTGCGCTTGAACAGCTTGGCGAAGCCGCGGCGGATCGCCTCCCACAGCGCCGACACCACGTGCCCGCCGTCCAGCGGGGTGAGCGGCACGAGGTTGATCACGAACAGCGCGACGTTCAGCGAGCCGAGCAGCCCCAGCAGCGACGCCGCCTTCGCCGCGATCGGGATGGTGTCGATCGACGCGATCTCGCCCGCGACCCGGCCAACGCCGACGACGCTGATCGGTCCGTTGATGTCGCGCTCGCCCGGGCCGAACGCGGCCTGCGCCACGTCGTAGAGTCGCTGCGGCAGGTTCGCGACCAGACCGACGGTCGATCCGATGTTCTCGCCGACCATCGGCAGCACCGAGGTGATCGGCTGCGGGACGAGCTCGGAGGCCGCCCCGATCCCGACGAAACCGACGTCCTGCGTCTGCTTGGTGCCGTCGGCGTTCTCGACGATCTTGCCCGCGTCGTCGAGCACGTAGCGCTCGGTGAGCAGCGGGGTGAGCGAGAGCGTCACGTCCTGCCCGTCGCGCTCGACCACGAGCGGCAGCGTCTGCCCGGCCGAGTCGCGGATGATGTCGGTCGACTGGTCCCAGCTCGTGATCGGGGTGCCGCCCAGGCTCACCAGCTTGTCGCCGGGCTGGATGCCGGCCGCCGCGCCCGGCGAGGCCGCATCCCCCGCCGCGCACTCGGTCTGCTCGCTGCCCGCCGGCAGCACGCAGGCCGACACGCTTCCGACGGTGGTGGAGGCCTGGGCGGTGCCGAAGCCGACGAGCACGATCGCGAAGAAGACGACGGCGAGCACGAGGTTCATGAACGGGCCGCCGAGCATCACGATGATCCGCTGCCAGACGGGCTTCCGATAGAAGGCCCGGTCCTCCTCCTGGCCGATCGAGAGCTGGCTGGCCTGCCGCGCGTCCTGCACCATCGACTGGAAGAAGCCGGTGCTGTTCGCGACCGGCTTCTCGCCGGCATGACGCGGGGGGAACATCCCGACCATCGAGATGTAGCCGCCGAGGGGTACGGCCTTCACGCCGTACTCGGTCTCGCCCTTGCGGCGCGAGAACACGGTCGGGCCGAAGCCGATCATGTACTGGGTGACCTTGATGCCGAAGAGCTTGGCGGGCACCAGGTGCCCGACCTCGTGGAGACCGATCGAGACGGCGACGCCGACCGCGATGACGAGCACGCCGAGAATGAACTGCAGGACCGTTTCCACACGAGGACACTACCCTGGCCCGCAACGCGGCCGCTGATCAGGGGCTGAGTGCGGGGTGGGGGCGGGATGTGGATGCGCCAAGCGCCGCCGCGGGCTGCGCCGAAGCTGCGAATTCAGCCCGCGATGAGCTCGTCCGCCGTCGCGCGCGCCCACCCCTCCGCTTCGGCCAGCGACTCGACCGTGACCTCCTCCGAGGGCATCTCGTGCAGGTCGACCACCCGGGCCACGGTGTCGACGATGTCGAGGAACCCGATCCGCCCGGCGTGGAACGCCGCGACCGCCTGCTCGTTCGCCGCGTTGAAGACGGCCGGGTAGCTGCCCCCGGCGCGGCCGACCCGCTTCGCGAGGGCGACCGCCGGGAAGGCCTCCTCGTCGAGGGGCGCGAAGGTCCACGACTGCGCGGTCGTCCAGTCCAGCGGCACGCCCACCCCGGGCACGCGCGCCGGCCAGTTCAACCCGAGGGCGATCGGGAGCCGCATGTCGGGCGGGGAGGCCTGGGCGATGGTCGACCCGTCGACGAACTCGACCATCGAGTGCACGATCGACTGCGGATGCACGGTGACGGCGATGTCGGAATAGGGCACGTCGAAGAGCAGGTGCGCCTCGATCACCTCGAGGCCCTTGTTGATCAGCGTCGCCGAGTTGGTGGTGACGACGAGCCCCATGTCCCAGGTGGGATGCGCGAGCGCCTCGCGCGGGGTGACGGCGGCCATCTCGGCACGGCTGCGCCCGCGGAAGGGTCCGCCCGAGGCGGTGAGCACGAGGCGGGAGACCTCCGCGGCGGTGCCGGAGCGCAGCGCCTGGGCGATCGCGGAGTGCTCGGAGTCGACCGGCACGATCTGGCCGGGGGCCGCGGCGCGCTTCACCAGGTCGCCGCCGACGATCAGGCTCTCCTTGTTGGCCAGCGCCAGCGTGCGCCCCGCCTCGAGGGCCGCGAGCGTGGGGCCGAGCCCGACCGAACCGGTGATGCCGTTCAGCACGACGTCAGCGTCGACGTCGCGGATCAGCTGCTCGGCCTCGCGGGCGCCGAGGCCCGTGTCGGCGACGCCGAACTCGGCGGCCTGGGCGGCCATAGCCTCGCGGTTCGAGCCGGCGACGAGACCGACCACCTCGAACAGCTCGGGATTGGCCCGGATCACGTCGAGCGCCTGAACGCCGATCGAGCCGGTGGAACCGAGGATGATGACACGTCTCACCGTGCCATCATCCCAGAAGGGCCCGGGAGGCACGGACTGTTCCGTGCCTCCCGGGCCCTTCAGGGAATCGGGTCGCCTACGCCGAGGCCGTGGCGAGGATGTCGATCACGAAGACGATCGTGTCCGTGCCCGAGATGCCGGCGGAGCTGTTGCCGCCGCTGCCGTACCCCTGGTCCGGCGGGATGACCACGACGATCTGCGAGCCGACGGTCTGGCCGACGAGCGCGGCCGAGAAGCCCTTGACGACACCGGTGGTCGGGAAGGTGCGGGGGCCGCCCTGGCCCCAGCTCTGGTCGAAGACCTTGCCGGTGCCCCAGATCAGGCCCTGGTACTGCACGGTGACGTTGTCGCCGTCGCCGACGGTCGCGCCATCGCCCTTCTTCAGCACCTCGGTCTTGAGCTCGGTGGGAGCGTCGCCCGACGGGATCGTGACGGTCGGGGCGCCGTCGTCGCCGAGCGTGACGGTGGGGAAGCCGTCCTGCGCCGGCTGGTCCTCGCCGAGGGCGCGGGTCGGGATGATGCCCTCGACGTCGGCGACCATGACCATCGAGTCGGTCGCGGAGATGCCGAGCGAGGTGTTGCCGGTGTCGCCGAAGGCGTCGGCCGGCGGGATGACCGCGACGACGCGCGAGCCGACGGGCACGCAGTTGACGGCGTTGACGATGCCGGGGATGTACTGGGTCGCGTCGACGGTGAGCTGCAGCTGCGTGCCGCCCTCGTCGAGCGTCGAGAAGACCTGGGTGCCGCTGGTGGCGTTGTAGATCGTGAAGTCGATGGTCGCGACGTCGCCGGTCTTGACGGTGTCGCCGGTGCCCTCGGTCACGACGGTGCGCTGGGTCGTGTCGACCGTCAGCGGCCCGGTGAAGGCCGTGGTCGGGGCGGAGCCGACGTCACCGGTCACGGTCACGCTGTTCGACTCGGTGCCGGCCGATGCCGAGTTGCACTCGCCCGAGGACTGATCGGCCGAGTCGGTCGACGCCGGAGCCGGGTCGGACGACGAGCAACCGGCGAGAAGGAGGGTGGCGGCGAGCGCGGCCGCAGCCACTGCCGGAATTGAGCGCATGAGTCCTCTTCGAGAGATGGGGGGAACGCTGCACAGTCTTGCTCAGCGGCCTTGGGCCAAGCTGGTGAGGGCCTGGGAGCCCGCACGACGTGCACGCGGGGACGAGCCTACCGGCTCGTTGCGTCCCCGGCATCGGGGCCAGCGGCGGGGCCGGCGGCAGGCTCGGCAGCCTGCCCCGCGGCAGGCCCAGCAGTGCGCGCGCCAGCCGCAGCCGGGGCACCCGCCTTCGCCGGGTTGCGGATGCCGAGGAACGACACCACTCCCCCCGCGACGAAGAACAGCGCCGAGACCAGCACGACCCGGTGGAACCCGTCGAGGTCGAGCACGGCCGTCCCGGCGATCAGGCTCGCCAGCGCCACCGCGATCAGCCCGGCCACCCGGGACACGGCGTTGTTGACCGCCGAGGCGATGCCCGAGCGCGAGGGGTCGATCGCCCCGAGGATCGCGGCCGTCAGCGGAGCCACGGTGATCGCCATGCCGAGCCCGAACACGATCACGGCGGGCAGCACCTGGGTGAGGTAGTCGGCGCTCTGGTCGATCCGCAACATCAGCAGGAAGCCGGCGCCGGCGAGGAACGGGCCGATCGTCATGAACAGCCGCGGTCCGATCCGGCCGCTCAGCCGGCCGAACAGGCTGGACAGGCCGATCAGCAGCAGGCTCGTCGGGATCATGGCGAAGCCGGCCTCGGTCGCGCTGTACCCCGCGACCTGCTGCAGGAACACCGCGATACAGAAGAAGCCGAGCGACAGCGCGCCGTAGATCAGGAAGGTCGCGACGTTGCCGACCGAGAAGTTGCGCACCCGGAACAGCTCCAGCGGCAGCATCGGCTGCTTGGCCCGGCGCTCGTGCAGCAGGAAGGCGACGAACGCGACGACGCCCACGATCAGCGGCACCAGCACGACCGGCGATCCCCAGCCGAAGTTCGACTGCTCGATCAGCGCGAAGACGGGCAGCCCCAGCCCGACGATGCCGAGCACGGCGCCGACGACGTCGATCCGGGCCCCCGGGATCCTGGCGTGGTCATGGTCGAGCTTGGTCAGCAGGAACAGGGTCACCACGATCGGCAGCACGTTGATGCCGAAGACCAGCCGCCACGAGGCCTGGTCGACGAGCACGCCGCCGAGGATGGGCCCGGCGATGTTGGCGACGCTCGTGAAGGCCGTCCAGGTTCCGATCGCCCGGCCCTGCATCGGGCCGCTGAAGCCGGCGAGGATCAGGGCGAGCGACGAGGGCACGAGCAGAGCACCCGCGATGCCCTGCAGTCCGCGCGAGACGATCAGGAATTCGATCGTCGGCGCGAAGGCGCAGAGCAGCGACGTCACCCCGAACCCGATCAGTCCGGCGAGCAGCACCTTCTTGCGCCCGAACACGTCCGACAGCGACCCGGCGAGCAGGATGACCGCGCCCAGCGTGATCAGGTAGGCGTCGACCACCCACTGCTGCGAGGTCAGCTCTCCCCCGAGCTCGCGGCTGATCGCGGGCAGTGCCACATTGATCACGGTCGCGTCGAGGAACGAGATGAACGAGGCGAGAACCGCCACGGCCAGCACGAATCGCTGCTGCGACGACATCTTCTCGGCCATGGGGACAGTCAAGTGCATCGCCGCCTCGGCCGCGACCCCGAGGGTGGCCCCGTGGGGGTCGGCCTCGCGAGCGACCGGGGCTGACACCGCGCCCCCGGTGCCGCCGCGGGCACCGCCGCCACCGCTGCCGCTGAGATCCGTCCGGCGTAGGGTGGCCGCCGTGACGGATGCACGGGGCTGGGCCGAGCGCGCCGACGCCGCCCAGCAGGCGCTCGGGTCGGCCGGCTCGGCCGGGTTCGGCCGCCGGTTCCTCCGGGGTGCGTACCGCAACACCTCGCGGCCGCGGCTCCGGCAGGCCTTCGCGCTCAACTACTGGTGGATCGCGCACGTCATCGAGGTGCGCATCGACGGCTTCGAGCGCTCGGGCGACGACCGGCTGCTCGACCAGGCCCGCGAGGCCTACGCCTGGCTCGTCCGGCGCAACCACGGCCGGCTCGAGAACGACTACTTCGACGACATGGGCTGGCTCGCGATCGCGGCGCTCCGGCTGCACGACGCGGTCACCGCCGACGGTCGACGGTCCGGCAGTCGTCAGTCCGGCGGCGCCGGGAGCCGCTACCTCGACGATGCCGTGCAGCTTCAGCGTTACATCGCGGCCCGGGGCTGGAACGACCTCCAGGGCCCGAGCGTCAGCTGGCGCGTGCAGCAGCCCGCCTACAAGAACGCCCCGAGCAACGGCGCCTTCGCGATCGTGTCGGCCCGGCTCGCCGAGCGCACGGGCGACGCGGCCTACCTCCGTCAGGCCGAGGCGACGACGGACTGGCTGCGCGAGCACCTGCTCCGACCCGACCACCTGGTCGCCGACGGCGTGAACCGGCTGGGCGACGGCCGCACCGACACCGACTGGCTGTTCACCTACAACCAGGGCCTCTACGTCGGAGCCCTGGTGGAGCAGGCGAGCGGCTCCCGCGCGGGGAACGGCTCCGCCGAGCACGGGACCGGGGCAGACCTCCTGGCCGAGGCCGCTCGCACCGCCCTGGCCGCGATCGCCCGCTTCGCGCCCCCTCCCGCCTCGGTCGTGACGGGCGAGAACGCCGACCTCACCTCGCGGGGCGGCGGCGATCTCGGACTGTTCAAGGGCATCCTGGTGCGCTACCTGGGACTGCTCGCCGCTCGGCTCCCCGACGGGCCCGAGCGCACCGAGGTGTCCGCTTTCCTCCGGCGCTCGACCGATGCGCTCTGGGTGGGCATGCACCGGACACCGGGGCTCCGCGCCGGCGACGACTGGTCGCGGCCCGCCCCGCCGGTGACCTTCCTGTCGACGCAGGTCTCAGCGGTGATGGCGCTCGAGACCCGGGCGCGGCTCGAGGCGGGTTCAGTCCCGGGAGACGAGCCGCACCGCGAAGGCGAGTGACTCCCCCGACGCGACGGTGACGAGGATGCGGCGGCTGCGATCGACCCCCGCGTCACCCGCGCCGGGTCGCCCGGACGGTGGGCCACCGACCGGGCGCATGCCCGGCACCGTCTCGGCGACCACCTCGTAGACCTGGCGACCGGCTGCGGGACCGGCCGCGGGACCGGCCGCGGGCTCGGCCGCCGGCATCCGCTGGCCGAACGCCGGGTCGGCGATGACGGCGTCGACCGACACGGCTCCGGCACGGGTGACGACGACGGCGGTGAGCTCGACCGTGCGCGAGAGGGCCGTGTGAACGGCGGTGTCACCGGGATGCGCGGCCTCGAAGAGCGCGACCGCCTCGGCGCGGAAGGCCTCGCCGAGCGTGCCGCGCAACGTGCGGCCGATCAGGAAGAGCTCGACCGGAACGGGCTCAAGCACGGGCACACGCACGGGCACCGGCACAGGCTGCCCCGGCACGGCCGCGTCGCCCGCACGCGTTTCGGTCACGACGACCTAGCCGAGGATCGCGACCGCGTCGTGGTGCACCGGAAAGGCGACCGAGTTCGCGATGAAGCAGACGGCATTGGCCTCCGCGTGCATCCGCTCGAACTCGTCGGGGTCGACCGGCGCCGAGACGGTCACGCGGGGGTGCAGGGTGACCGAGGTGAACCGGCCGCCGTCGCCCTCCTGCTCCATCGTGCCGGTCGCGGCATCCGTGTACGCCGTCACGACGACCCCATGCTTCACGGCGACGTGCAGGAAGGAGAGCATGTGGCACTCGGCGAGGGCGGCGAGCAGCAGCTCCTCGGGGTTCCAGCGGTCGGCGTCGCCGTGGAAGGTGCGATCGGCCGAGGCCTCGATCGCGGGCTTGCCCGCGGCCTCGATCGTGCCCTGGCGGCCGTACTCGCGGTAGCCGCTCGTGCCGGTGCCGCGACTGCCAAGCCAGGCGACATCCACGCTGTAGTGATGCTCACGATTCACCCCGCCATGCTAACCCCGGCTCCCAGGGGCGCTGGCCTAAACTCGAGGCACTATGACTGACACCATCGACACCCCGGTCGCCGCCCCCGTCTACTCGGTTCCGCAGGAGCGGAGGATCGTCACGGCGATCCCCGGTCCCAAGTCGGAGGAGCTGCACCGTCGACGCCTCGCCGTTGTGCCGCCCGGGGTCTCGAGCGCGCTTCCCGTCTACATCGCGAAGGCCAACGGCGCCATCCTCGTCGACGTCGACGGCAACCAGTTCATCGACCTGGGCGCGGGCATCGGTGTCACCACGATCGGGCACACCGAGGCCGCCGTGGTCGCCGCCGCCGCCGCGCAGCTGCAGGATGTGACGCACACGCTGTTCACGATCACGCCCTACGAGGAGTACGTGCGGGTCGCCGAGCTGCTCGCCGAGAACACGCCCGGCGACTTCGTCAAGCGCACGGTGCTGGTGAACTCCGGCGCCGAGGCGGTCGAGAACGCGGTCAAGATCGCCCGGAAGCACACCCACCGGGTCGGCGTCGCGGTGCTCGAGCACGCCTACCACGGCCGCACGAACCTCACGATGGCCATGAACTTCAAGGCTGCTCCGTACTCGACCGGCTTCGGTCCCTTCGCCGGCGACGTCTACCGCGCCCCGAACTCGTACCCGTACCACGACGGTCTCACCGGCCCCGAGGCCGCGGCACGCACGATCGCCTACCTCGAGAAGACGGTCGGCGCCGAAGACCTCGCCTGCCTCGTCGTCGAGCCGATCCAGGGCGAGGGCGGCTTCGTCGTGCCGGCCGAGGGCTACCTCCCGGCGCTGCAGGAGTGGTGCACCGAGAAGGGCATCGTCTTCATCGCCGACGAGATCCAGAGCGGCATGGCCCGCACCGGCGCCATGTTCGCCAGCGAGCACTTCGGCCTCGTGCCCGACCTCGTGCTGAGCGCCAAGGGCATCGCCGGCGGCCTCCCGCTCGCGGGCGTCACCGGCCGCGCCGAGATCATGGACTCCGCGCAGCCCGGCGGCCTCGGCGGCACCTTCGGCGGCAACCCGGTCGCCGCGGCGGCCGCCGTCGCCGTGTTCGAGCAGATCGACAAGGGCTCGCTGCTCGAGGAGGCCAAGCGCATCGAGCGCACCCTGACCACGGGGCTCCGCGCGCTGCAGGAGAAGTACGACGTGATCGGCGAGGTGCGCGGCATCGGCGCCATGATCGCGATCGAGCTCGTCGAGCCCGGCACCGGCGAGACCACGAAGGCGCCCAACGCGGCCGCCGTCAACAGCATCGTCGCCTACGCCGCCCAGCAGGGCGTGCTCGTGCTCACCGCGGGCACCTACGGCAACGTGCTGCGCTTCCTGCCGAGCCTCGCCACGAGCGACGCCCTGCTCGAAGACGCACTGTCGGTGATCGACGAGGCCCTCGCCCGGTTCACCGCGTGAGCGGCGGGCACGGGTCGGGGCCCGGTCGCGATGCGGCCGACGGGCAGCGGATGAACGGGGCCGGCGAGCCGGGAACGGCCGCTCTCGAGCAGTCGGTCGAGCTCGCCGTGCTCGACCGCAGCGGCTTCGTCGAGTCGCGCCACATCGGCTCGGCCGTGGTGGTCGACCGGGAGGGCCGGGTCGCGCTGTCGTACGGCTCCCCCGAGCTCCCGGTGTACCCGCGGTCGTGCATGAAGCCGTTCCAGGCCTTGACCGTGCTCGAGGCGGGCGTCGAGCTCGACCCCGTGCAGACGGTGCTGGCCACCGCGAGCCACGCCGCCACCGCCGAGCACGTCGCGGTGGTGCGGTCGATCCTCGCCCGCGCGGGCCTCGACGAGGACGCCCTCGGCTGCCCGCCCGACTGGCCGGGTGACTCGGCGGCCCGCGACGCCGCGCGCACCGACCCCGGGCGTCCGTCGCGCCTGTTCATGAATTGCTCGGGCAAGCACGCGGCCATGCTGCTCGCCTGCGTCGAGAACGGCTGGGAGACCGAGGGCTACCTGGAGCCGGGCCACCCGCTGCAGCAGCGCATCCTCGCAACGGTCGAGCGTGAGATCGGGGAACCGGTCGCGCACTCGGGGGTCGACGGCTGCGGCGCCCCGGTGCACGCGATGTCGCTCGTCGGACTCGCCCGCGGGATCGGCCGGCTCCGCCGCGCGGAGTCCGGGGCGGCGAAGCAGCTGACCGACAGCATCCTCGCCAACGGCTGGGCGATCGACGGACCGGGCCGGGCGAACACCGTGGTGATCGAGCGCCTGGGCGTGGTCGCGAAGCTGGGCGCCGAGGGCGTCATGGTCATGGCGACGCCGGACGGCGCGTCGGTCGCGGTGAAGATGCTCGACGGCAGCCTGCGGGCGGCGTCGCTGGTGGCGCTCACGCTGCTCGCTCGCCACGGCTCGCTCACGGCCGAGCAGGTCGAGGGCATGACCGCCGAGCTCGAGCTCACCGTCTACGGCGGGTCGGCCGCGGTCGGGACCATCCGGGTGTCGCCGAGCCTCTAGGCAAAGCCTCTAGCCGAGGTCGGGTCCGGGCCGGGGCCTCGGCCGGGCCTCAGCGCACGTCGAAGTACTGGTCGCCGATGCCGACGCGGGTGCCGCGGAAGACCCGCTGCGCGCGACCCGGCACCAGCTCGATCGGTTCGAGGAGGTCGAGGCCGACCCGCGTGCCGTTCGACGAGCCGCGGTCGGCGACCCAGAGCTCTCCCTCGTCGACGCCGAAGCGCAGGTGGGTCTTCGAGACGCTGCGCTGCGGATCGACGATCTGCACCAGGTAGTCGACCCGCTCGCCGGAGTCGGGGGTGGGGTTGCGGCCGATGAGGCCGCTGCCGGAGACGCGGACGCTCTCGCCCGTGCTGAAGACAAGGTGGAACAGCGCCTGCTCGCGGGCGGTCTGGGGCCGGGGCTGGGGCTGCGACTGCGGCTCGGCCTGAGACTCGGGGTGGGGCGCGAGCTGGGGTTCGGGCTGAGGTGCGCGCTGGGGCTCGGTCTGCTCGGGCTGAGGCGCGAGCTGGGGTTCAGGTGCGCGAGGTGCTGCGGCAGCGGGAGCCGGCGCGTTCGCCCCCGCCGCGCGGGCCGCCCGGGCGCGCCCCTCGTCGGCGATCGCGTCGATCAGGGCCTGCCGGTCGTAGCGCGCCGTGTCGCCGAGGGTGGGCGCCGGCGCGATCGCCGAGGTGCCGCACTCGCCGCAGAGCAGGGCCCCTGCGCTCAAGGTCGTGCCGCAGGTTCTGCACTTCACTGGATCTTCCGCCTCTTCCGGACTGCGCTCGTCCTGTCCGTGCCATGATACGTGCGCAACGACCTGGTCGACACCCGGGCCCGCAGCCGCGCGAAGACGCCCCGGCCCTCGAGCAGGCGTCGGCGTTCGCGGTCGGACGCGGCCCAGATCGCCGCCAGTTCGGCCTCGCTGGGCGGCTCGGGCGAGTACAGCGCGCTGTCGACCCGCTCGGCGAGGGCCAGCGTCTCCCCGGCCCCGAGCATCCGTGCCGCCTCGCGACGGGTCGCGTGGGGCGGGGCCGGCAGCGCACCGTCCCGCGCGGAGTCGACGACCTCGGCCCACCCGCCGGCCGCGCGGCTGCGGGCCGATCCCCGTGTCCGCCGCCGCGCCCGCCGCCGGAGCTTCACGCCGATCACGGCGAGGAACGGGGCGGCCAGCAGGGCCAGCACGGCTAGGGTGATGCCCGCGATGGTGAGGATGCGCACGACGAGCGCGAGCACCGCATCCGGGGCGGCGGGTTGGTCGTCGTTCTGCTGGGCGGGGGCCGAATCGGCGGGCCCCTCGAGCTGGTCGGAGGCCGGCGGCACCACCTCGGGCGGCTGCACCGCCGTGGTGCTGTCGTCGGTGGCGCTGTCCGGGATGGGCCGGGGTTCGGGATTCGGGTCGAGGGCGACCCAGCCGGCCTCGGCCGTGTACACCTCGATCCAGGCCGTCGCGTCGGAGCCGGTGACCGGGACGGAGTCGGGCGCTCCGGCCGACCCGTCGGCCACGGTCGTGGTCGGGATGTCGAAGCCCGTCGCGACCCGGGCGGGGAAGCCCACGGTCTCGGCCAGCAGGGCGGCCGAGGCGGCGTACTGCTCGGCGTCGCCGACCATGGGGGTGCTGGTCAGGAACTCCTGAAGGCGGTCGGCACCGTGCCCGGAACGGCTGAACACCTCACCGGCCAGCCCGCTGGAGACATACCCCTGCCGCAGTCCGGTGAGGATGCCGGCCAGTCGCTGACCGGGCGTTCCCGAGGCGGGGGCCCATTCGGCGGCGCGGAGGGCCACCGCATCCGGCACGCCGGTGCCGGGGGTGACCGGGAGCGAGCCCGGGGTGAGGGCCTCGGCACCGCCGGCCGGGGCGGCAACGGGATCGCGCAGCTCGAGCCGGTAGCGGTCTCCGGCGGCCAGGCCGACCGGATCGGCCACCGTCGCCACGGAGCGACCGACGTACAGCGCCCCCTGCAGGGCGGAGGCCTCGGGACCCTCGAAGGTCACGGCCGTCGGCACCCCGACCGTGGGCACCCAGACGCCCCGGTAGCCGCCGACCTCGATCTCGACGGTGCGGCCCGGCCCCGCCGGGATCTCGGCGCCCGGCACGGGGTCTCCGCCGTCGAGGCGCTCGGGCACGCGCGTGAACAGAGCCCCGCCCGATCCCGCGGCGTCCGCCGCGTCGCCCACGTCGAAGACGACGCCGTCGTAGCGGTCCATCCGGGCGGTCACGATGCGATCGCCCGGCCGGGTGCCCGAGACGGTGAGCATCACCGTCTGGTCGGCCGGCGGCTTGAGATCGCCGCGGAATGCCGAGAGCGGGCTCGGCTGATCGCTCGGGTCGAAGGGCTGGTCGACCGCGTCCCGCGCGACGACGCGGTCGCCCGGGGGCGCGACGAGCGTCACGCCGGCCGCCACCGCGACAGCGACGAGCACGACGGCCGCCATCGCCGCCCAGGACCGGCCGCGGCCGGCGGACCGCCCGGCGCGGGCCGGTCCGGCTGCGCGGGCCGAGGGCGGCAGCGGCGCGGTCAGGGCGAGCCACAGGACGAGCTCGACGGCGAACGCGGCCCCCACGATGACCGGGAGGAACGCGACCGCCCCGCCGAACACGATCCCGCTCACGAGCACCACGGTCGGGAGGACGACCATCAGCGGCGCCCAGCGTCCTCCGCGGGCCGCCACCGAGCCCGCGAGCACGGACGAGACCAGGAGCAGCACGAACACCGGCACGAGCAGCGCCTGGTAGTCGCCGACCGGGAGCTCGATCGTGAGCAGCTGACGCCATCCCGACGCCGTCGTCACGATCAGGTCGAGCAGGCCGTCGGGGGTCGGCAGCACTCCGCCCAAGGCCTTGCCGGGGACGGCCAGCGGCACCCCGAGCACGAGCCAGAGCAGCACCGTGCCGAGCAGCACGATCGGGGCCGACCAGCCACGCGCCGCCGCCAGCACGGCGAACCCCACCCCGCAGAGCACCGTGACGACGGCGAGCACGACGAAGGGTGCGGCCTGGTAGACCGGCCACCAGGCGGCCGCGGCCGTCAGCACGAGCACCGCCGACATCAGCCCGGCGCGCACCAGGCCGGCCATCAGACCCCCACCGCCCGGGTCAGCACGCGGACGAGGTCGTCGAGGTACCCGATCCGCGTGATCCGGAGGGCGTCGATGCGCACCAGCGAGGAGGCCGCCTCCGGGTCGGCGACCACCGCGATCACCTCGACCCCGGTGGCGAAGTGCGAGGCCGCGGCGCGCAGGTCGCGAGCCGTCACGGTCGAGCCGCAGGCGAGGAAGACGACCGACGCATCCGTCGCCGCCTCGCCGGCCGCCCGGGCCACCGCGGGGAGCCGGGCGGCGGTGGCCGACTCCTGGATCGCGCTCAGGTCGTCGAGCAGCTGGCGCGGGGTGCGCGTGCGGAGCCGACCCCCGGCCGCCGCGCCGCTAGCCCGCCGGCGCCGCGGCAGCGCGCCCGTGCGCCCCTGCACCCGCGAGGCCGCCGGCGCCCCGGCGAACACCGAGACCGTCGTGCCGTCGAGCACGGCCCGGGCGCCCAGGGAGGCGACGACGCTGACGACGAGCTCGAACTCTTCGGGCGTCGCGTGGTCGGCCTGGCTGAGCGACTGCAGCACGATCAGGTGGCTCCGCCGGGTCTGCTCGAACTGCCGCACCAGGAAGGTGCCGGTCTTGGCGGTGCTCCGCCAGTGGATGTGCCTCCGGTCGTCGCCGGGTACGTAACCGCGGAGCGCGTGGAACGACATGTCGCTGTCGGTCAGATCGGTGGTCGGGATGCCTTCGAGGTCGCGCAGGAGACCGGTCGTGCTCACGGCGAGCGGCACGGTCACCGGATGCACGAAGAGCTCCTCGGTCTCCGACCGCACCGACTCGCGGCGGGCCAGCCCGAACGGGTCGCGCCGGACGACGGTGACCGGACCGAGCGGGATGACGCCCCGGTGCTCGGTCGGCACCTCCACGACGACCTCGCTGGTGCCGCCGGCGGCGACCGGCGGCAGGCGGATGAACTCGATCCGGCCGCCGACGGCGAACTCGGCCTGCTGCGCGCGTCGGGCGACCGCGGAGTCGTTCGTGACGCGCACCGCGACCGAGGCGGACCGACCGGCGACGACCTGGCGGTCGAGCACCTCGATCGCGATCCGGCCGCTCCCCCGCCCCAGGAGGAACAGCACGGCCACCAGGGCGACGACGAGCGCGACGAGACCGGCCGCGAGCAGCTCGGTCCAGCCCAGACCGACCCCGGTCGCGATGCCGACGACGGCGAGCACGAGCACGACCCAGCCGCCCGCCGAGACGGTCACCGGGAGGCGGGAAGGCCTCATGCGGCCGTGGCGTCCCCGGGAGGCGGGACGTCGAGGAGGATCTGCGACACCACGCCCTGCGCGGTGACCCCGTCGAACTCCGCCTCGGGATCGAGGACGAGCCGGTGCGCCAGCACGGGTCCGGCGAGGGACTTGACGTCGTCCGGCACGACGTAGTGCCGGCCGTCCGACGCGGCGTAGGTCTTGGCCGCCCGGATCAGGGCGAGCGCCGCCCGCACGCTGCCGCCCAGCCGGGTCTCGTCGGCGTCGCGCGTCGCCTGCACCACGCGGGACACGTAGTCGTTGACGGTGGGGTCGACGTGCACCGTGCGCGCCTCGGCCGCGAGGAGCGTGACGCCCTCGGCCGTGATGATCGGCGGCAGCCCCTCGCCGTGGGCCCGCTCGGTCGCGCCCTCGAGGATGCGGAGGGTCGTCGCGTGGTCGGGGTAGCCGATCGAGGTCTTGATCAGGAAGCGGTCCAGCTGCGCCTCGGGCAGGCGGTAGGTGCCGGCCTGCTCGATCGGGTTCTGCGTGGCGATCACCATGAACGGCTCGCCGACCGGATGCGGGACGCCGTCGACGGTGACCCGGCCCTCCTCCATCACCTCCAGCAGCGCGGACTGCGTCTTCGGGCTGGCGCGGTTGATCTCGTCCGCGAGCACGACGTTCGCGAAGACCGGTCCGCGGTGGAACTCGAACCGCCCGTCGCGCTGGTCGTAGACGCTCACGCCGGTGATGTCGCCCGGCAGCAGGTCGGGGGTGAACTGGATGCGGCTGGTCGTGCCGCGCACGCTGTCCGCGATCGCGCGGGCGAGCGAGGTCTTGCCGGTGCCCGGCGCATCCTCCAGCAGCAGATGGCCCTCGCTGAAGAGGGCGACGAGCGCGAGCCGGATGACGTGGGACTTGCCGTGCAGCGTGCGCTCGACGTTCACGGTCAGGCGGTCGAACACGTCGGCGAATCGCGCCGCCTGATCGGTCGTCATTGTCATCGGGGGGTCACCTCTTTCGTCAACCACGGTACACATAGCGGTGGTCGCCGATCTGCACGTAGAGCCCTGAGTCGTCCTTCGCCGGAGCCGGAGTGGGCTTGCAGCTGGTGGGGCCGGCCGGCTGACCTGTGCTGGGATCGACCGATCGCGTGCCGCACCAGATCGTGGGGGTCAGGGCGCCGTTCTGCGGGTCGTCGGCCCAGCTCCAGGTCGTGCCGTCGTACACGGGGGTCGTGCCGAACTGGAAGGTGAGCGAGGGTTCGGGCGCGATCACCGGGCCGGAGTAGGGCCCGCAGAGCTCGACGCCGAGCCAGTCGGAGCAGGCCTGGATGACGAAGCCGTACTTCTCACCGAACGCTCCCCCGGTGACCTCCCGCGGGATTCCGCCGAGCGAGACCTGCACCGGAGACCCGGTCGGCGCGCCGGACGCGTCGAGGGCCCGCACCCGGTATCGGTCGGCCGGGGTCGGCACCGAGACCAGCTGCGCCTCGATCCGTATGCCGCCTTCTCGCTCGACCATCTTCACGCCGACCTGGGAGGCGTCGATCGCGGACGGGGTGGGGAAGACCGAGGCCGACACGACCGCGGAGGCGACGCATCCCGCACCGTTCCAGCCCCAGACCACGAAGGAGCGGGAGCTGTCGGCGAGCGTGAAGCCGCCGAAGGTCGCCGACAGGCCCGAGGTGCTCTGCTGAGCGGCGACCGCGCCGCCCACCGAGGGGGCGGAGACGCTGCCGGGCGCGGGCGAGGAGACCGAGCAGGCCTGCGCACCACCGGGCACTGAGGTCTGCCCCGGGGCGAGCAGCTGGGCGTAGTAGCCCTTGACGCTGTCGCCGTTGCCGCCGAAGGCGGGCCAGCTGACCGTGATGGAGGCGGTGCCGGAGGTGGCGGGCGTGTCGGGCGTCGCGACCGCGCTCGGGGAGGAGGCGAGCGGCGCCCCGTAGGGTGTGGCGACGGCGCTCGTCGACGGCCAGACGGCGAGCGCAGGGAAGGCCCCGTTCCGCGCCGTGATCGTGACCGTGGCGGCCGAGCCGTTCACGAGGCCCCGGACCGTAGTCCGACATCCCGAACCGTCGCAGGCGCCCGCGTCGACGCTCTGCACGGGCCGGCCGTCGACCGCGACGTCGTACTGCCGCACCGGTGAGCCGCCGGGCGGGACGGAAGACGCGCTCCAGCGCACGTCGAGCTCGCCGTCGCGCGGGGCGAGGGTGAGGCCCGAGGGAGTGGACGGCACCAGATCGGACCAGACCGGGGTCGGCGAGACGACCGGGTCGGAGGAGCCGATGGCGTTCAGCGCGGTGACGCTGACCGAGACCGCGTTCGACGGGCCGTTGCCCGGGGTTGCCGCGACGCAGCTCGTGCCTCCGCAGCGGGTCGTCGTGGCCGCGCCGGCGGCGGTGCGGGCCACGACCTCGAAGCCGGTGATCGGCGCGTTGTTGGCCGGACCGGGCGAGAAGGAGACCGTGAGGCTCCGGTCGCCGAAGCCCGTGACGACGAGCCCCGTGACGGGGCCCGGTCTGTCCTGCACCGCGATCCGCACGGTGCCCCAGGTGGCGCGGTCGGGCTCCCCGGTGCCGTCGAGCACCTGGTACTGCACGCTCACGTCGGCGGGCGGGGCGTCCGGGGCGACCGTGATCTGCAGTCGGCTCTTGTCGTCGCTCGGCACGATGGACATCCCGGCCGGGAGCGCCCCCGCGTCGGCGCCCCGGACCGCGATGACCGTGAGCGGGATCTGCGGGAACGGGTTGGTGGCCTGGTCGTTCGCGAGCACGTCGACGGTGGTGGTCTGGCCCCGGGGGGCGACCACCGTGTCGGTGGCCGGTGCCGCGAGCGGTTTCGTGGAGGAGACCACGGTCACGTCGATGCGGCCGGACTTCCCGGTGACACCGCCCGAGGCGGCACCGATCACGAAGCTGCCCTGCGCCCCCTTCTTCGTGCCGACGTCGACCGAGATGGTGAGCGACGTGCCCAGGAGCACCGCGGAGAAACCGGCCGGCCTCGGGTCGAGCACCTGGTAGCCCACCGCGGGCGACCCGACCGCCGTCGCGGTGAGCTTGGTGAGGTCGATCGTCTTCTGCTGGCCCGGCTCGAACTCCAGCACCGCCCCGGTGAACACCGGCGGCTGGTTCTCGCGCGGGGTGACGGTGATCGGCAGCACGAGGGTCGCGGTGCGTGCACCCGCGCCCTCGCCGTCGGCGACCTCGAACGAGATCGAGGCGGGCCCGAAGTACTGGTCGGCACTCCGGAAGACCAGGGTGCGGCGGTCGGACACGAGCGAGGAGCCGTCGGAGTGGGTCGCCCGAACCGAGTTCGGGTCGGTGATGACGACCGGGCCGGAGCCCGTGCCGACCACGTAGTCGGCGAGCGGGATCGACAGGCTGGAGCCACTGGGAACGGTCAGGCGCGGCGCGTTGGTGCGCAGCTGCGGCAGCGCGTCGTCGGTGCCCGGCACCCAGATGAATCCCGTCGCCGTGATCGACGGGTCCTCCGGATGCGCCACCGTGAACGGGATCAGCTGGCGCTCGGGCCGCACCGTCACCCGCACCACGTGGTCCACCACCTCCGCGGAGCCGGAGTAGGCCGGGAGCACCGACAGCCCGAGCGCGGAAGACGGGCCCTCCGCGAAGAAGACGTTGTCGAGCACCGGCACGTCGACCGTGCGCACGCCGAGGATGTCCGAGAGCGAGAGCACCGTGTCCGACACCTGGGGCCGCGCGAGCGGGGCATCGGCGGCGACCTCGACGGTGGCGAAGCTGGAGGAGGTGCCGCCCCGCTCGTTCGCGATCGTGTAGATGAAGCCGTAGCGGCCGGGCGTCGCGGGTGCCGTGACGACGAGCAGGTCGCCCTGCACGACGGCGGTCGCCCCGGCGGTGAGGGGCGAGACCTCGGTGATCGACAAGGGGCTGCCGTCGGGATCCGAGTCGTTCTGCAGCACGCGGAGGAACACGGTGCGGCCCGGGCGCACCGTCACCTCGTCCGGCGTCGCCACCGGGTTGCGGGCGCCCTCGAGCCGGGCGCTGATGCCCACCCGCACCGTGCCGGTGGCCCGGGCGCCCAGGCGGTCGACGACCGTGTAGGTGAAGGTGTCGGTGCCGGTCGAGTACTCGCCGGCCTCGTAGTCGATCCAGTCCGGGCCGGTCTCGGTCACGGTGCCCTTGTCGGGCACCGAGTCGATGCCGAGGAACTGCACCGAGTCGCCGTCGGGGTCGATGCCGGTCAGGGGCACCGGGATGCGCACGGTCTCCCCCGCGATCACCCGCGCCGTCAGCCGCAGGGGCACCGGCGCCGCGTTGGCGGTCGGATCGGCCTCGCGCACGCTGATCGTGACCTCCGCGGTCGCCCACTGCCCGTCCGGCGCGTCGACCCGGTAGACGGCGGTGAAGTCGCCCGGGGTGTCGGGGGCGAGATAGCGCAGCACCCGGCTCGAGGTGAACAGGAGCCCCGAGTCGGCGCCTAGACCGCGCACGAGTTCGGGATGCAGGCTCAGCGCGTCGCCGTCCGGCTGCACGTCGTTCGCGAGCACCGGGATGTCGACGACGTCGCCCACCCTCACCGAGGCCGTGTCGGGGAGGGCGACCGGCGGCTGCCGCTGAGCGGGTTCGGGGATCTCGACGACGGTGACCGAACCCTTCGCCTCGGCCAGCCCGTTGGTCACGGTGTAGCTGAAGGCGGTGCGACCGCCCGGGAGCGGCTTCGTCAAGGTGACCCTGATCATCCGCTGTTCGATCACCTCGACGCGGACGCCGTCGGCGACGGGGACGCCGTCGACGCCGCTGACGATGAGCACACCGCCGGCCGGATCGAAGTCGCCCGCGAGCACGTCGACCAGCACGGCGGCACCCTGCCGGGCGAACGCGGAGTGCGGGACGGTCACCGGGCGGGTGTTGGCGTCGGGAGCCGGGGTCGCGATCACACGGATGACGCCCGTCGCGGTGCGCGATCCCTCGACCACGGCGTAGTCGAGGAGGGTCGAGCCGGCGGACTTCGCCGTGATCCTCACCGTGCCGCCGGCGTAGTCGGGCACGATGTCGAAGCCGTCGCGGGCCGGCACGTTCGACAGGCGCACCCCGGAGCCGCCGCCGGTCACCCGCTCGAGCGGGGAGACCTGGACCTCCTGGCCGACCCGGGCCTGCACGACGAACCCGGCCGCGACCAGCGGTACCTCCTCGGCGGGGTGCACGCGCACCAGGATCGACCCGGTCGTGCTGTCCTGCCCGTCGCCGACCGTGAGGGTGACCTCCTTGACCCCGGTGCCCTGGCCGGAGTCGGTGTAGGTGACGACGCCGTCGGGCGTGTAGGTCACCGCGTCCGGCGCCGGGACAGCGGCGCTCTGCACGAAGAACGCGTCGCCGTCGGGGTCGTACCAGTCGCTGCGGATGTCGGTTCGGGCGCGACCCCCGAGAGCCACGTCGATCGCCGTGCGGGTGCTCTGCACGGGGGCGGCGTTCTGCTCGGGGGTGCGGACGGTCACCGTGACGGTGGCCTGGTCGGTGCCCCCGCGACCGTCGGAGATCGTGTAGCCGAAGGAGAGGTCGCCCGTCGCGGTCGGCGGCAGGGTGAGCTGCAGCTGCTGCCCGTCGGAGATGGTGTCGACGGTCCAGTCGACCCCCTCGGGCAGGGTCACCGAGTCGATGACGATGACGTCGCCGTTCGGGTCGTAGTCGTTCAGCAGCACCGGGAGCACGCTCGAGCGGCCGGGGCGCGCACCGAACTGGTCGTCGGTGGCCACCGGCGGGCGCTGCTCGGGATCGGCCTGGGCGGGCTCGTCGGTGACGGGGGCGTCGGACTGCTGGTCGGCGGTGGTGTCCGGCAACAACGCGTCCCAGTTGTCGATCACCGCGTTGCCGCGGGTCACGTCCCAGGAGCGGCCGCTCGCGGCGTCGCTGAGGAGCACCCCGCCGGTGCCGTTGGTGCGGAAGGCGAGGGTGGCGCCGGCCGCGGCGCCGTCGAGGGTGTTCTCGGTGCCTTCGGGGGTGGTGGTGGCGGTGTTGGTGTCGGCGATGTCGGCCGTGTTGCCGGTGTCGGCCGTGTTGGGCTTGTCGTCGTCGGCGGTGGTGCCGGTTCCGCCGCGGGCGGCGTCGTCCGGGGTGCGGCCCGGGGCTCCGTCGGCGCAGCGGCTCCAGGAGCGGCCGTCGGTCCAGGCGGCGTACCAGCAGCCTCCTGCCTCGACCGGCGCGACGGAGGTGCCGGTGTGGCCCGACGACAGGGTGCGGGCGTCGCCACCGGCGAGCGGCACCGCGAGGAGAGCGGTGGAGGTGGCGACGAGGACGTCGGGGGCGTCGGGCGAGGGCTGCTGCAGCCAGGCGCGGGATGCGGGGGTGCCGGAGCTTGAGGAGCCGGTGCCGCTGCCGGTGCTTATGCCGGCGCCGTCTGTGCCGGTGCCTGCGCCGTCGGTGCTGCCGTCAGCTTCGCCGCTGCCGCCTCCGTTCGTGCCGGAGCCGCTGCCCTCCGCGGCGCCGTCGCCGCCGCCTCCGCTCGCGCCGCCCTGCCCGCCGGTGGCGCCTCCACCCGAGCCCGAGCCCGCACCCGCACCCGCGAGGTCGCCGAGCGCGATCACGCGGTCGCGGGTGATCAGGCGCGCGGTGCTCCGGTCGAGCACCGCCCAGCTGTCGCCCACCGCCGTGATCGCGACGTCGGCGTCGGCGGCCAGCTCGATCGGCCGGGGATCGGAGCCGGGGGTGCGTGCCTGGCCGGCCGCGACCGGATCGAGGGTGAGCACCGAACCGGTGGCCGGCGAGACGCCGACGACCGCACCGGAGTCCGTGAGAACCGCTTCGCCGCCGGCCCCCAGCGTGAGATCCGCCGGGGACGCGGGATCGAAGGAGGCCAGGGCGGCCGGGGTCGTGACCCAGACGTCGCCGGTCGTGCGCGAGGCGATCAGGGCCGTCGTGGCCGACAGGGTCACCGAGACCTCGCCGACCGGGAGGGTCACGGTCTCGGCGACGGTCGCTCCCGCCGTGTCGATCAGCTGCGCCTCGCCGCCGCCCAGATCGACGACCGCGACCGTCTGACCGAACTGACTGACCGAGAGCGAGCCCGACGACATCCGTACCGCGGTGTTCAGTTCTCCGATCTGGGGGTTCGCGCGTCCGGCCGCCTGGTGGAGGTCGCTCGTGACCCAGACCGCCGCGTCGTCGAGCTGCACCTTCTGGGCCGGATAACCGGTCGAGACCACGGCCACCCCGGCCACGAGGGCGCCTACCAGGGTCGCGCCCGCGACCGTGCCGACCAGGGACTTGCGGGCCGCCGCCCAGGCGATCAGCCGTGACCGGCCGATCATGACGGAGCCGCGCACTTCTCGGAGCTGGCCTCACCGACCCGGCCGGAGCGGACGACCGCCACCGAGATGCACACTGTGGCGCCGTCGGTCGGATAGACCGCGAACTCGCGGCCGCGTTGAACGGAGCTCTGCCCGGAGCCGCCCGGGGCCGCGCCCTGCCCGGTCCCGCCCGGGCCCGAGGTGGTCACGCGGTAGGTGTCGCCCTCCTGGAGCCCCGGATCCTGCCAGGCGAAGAGGATGCTCCCGGCACCCAGCTGGGCCGTGATCTCGCCGACCCGCGGGATGTCGGGCGCCGTCAGCTGACGACCGAGCAGGATGCCGCCGCCCGCGAGCGCGAGGAGGACCACGGCGGAGGCGCCGATGATCCAGGCCCGCCGCGCACGGCTGGCCGGTGGTGCCGCGGCGTACCCGCGGACGGTCTCCTTTCGCCGGGTCACCGTGGTCGCGCCGCGCGCCCCGGGGCCGGTGGTGGGGGTGCGGGAGCGGCCGTCGACCGGATCCGTGCCGAAGCCGCGGCCTGGGCCGGATCCCTGGACGGAGCCCGAGCCCGGGCCGGTTGCACCGGAGCGGCCCGCCGAGGACGAGGCGCGACGGCGACGCGGCCGGCCAATGCCGCCACCGGCCCGAATCCGGTCACCCGTGGCCGACCCGGCGTGGTCGCGCCCGCCGGCGGCGGACCCGAAGCCGGCGTCACCCCCGGCATGGAGCACCGTGCGCTCGTCGACGTCGTGCCCGAATCCGCTCGCCCACTCGGCCATCTCGATCTCGGCGCCGGTCTGCGTCAGCCCGAGCTCGGTCTCGACGACCTGCAGCTCGCGGAGCAGCTCCAGGGCGGTCGCGGGCCGGGATGCCGGGTTCTTCGACAGGCCACGCGCGAGCACGGCCTCGAGGGAGGCGGGGACGTCGGCGCGCCCGATCGGAGGGAGCCGGCCCTTCATGATGCGCTTCGCCAGCTCGCCGGGGGCGGAGGCTCCGGCCTGCTCGAATGGGGAACGCCCGGCGAGCAGCGAGTAGAGGGTCGCCGAGAGCGACCAGACCTCGGATGCCACGGTGCCCTGCGTCTGCTCGCTCACCACCTCGGGGGCCGACCACGGAATCGAGAGGCCGACCGCCTCGGCGACCGCCGATCCGCGGGTCGTCGACGAGATGCCGAAGTCACTCAGCACGGGGGCGCCGTAGGCCGTGAGCAGGATGTTCGAGGGTTTGACGTCGCGGTGCAGGATGCCGCGCTCGTGGGCGGTGTGGAGGGCGCCGGCGATCTTGACGCCGATCCGCAGCACCTCGGCGACCGGGAGCGGCTCGCTGCGGTAGCGCTGGCCGAGCGAGGAGGAGCAGAGCTCCATGACGAGATAGGGCCGGCCGTCGGCCGAGACGCCGGCCTCGTAGACGGTGAGGATCGACGGATGCGCGCTCAGCGTCGCCATCAGGTCGGCCTCGACCCGGAACATCCGCCTGACCTGCTCGTTGACGACCTCGGGCAGCATCACCTTGACCGCGACCTGGCGGCGGGGCATGTTCTGCTCGAAGAGGAAGACGTCGGCGAAACCGCCCGCACCGAGCACCCTGACCGAGGTGAACCCCGGGAGGGTGGGTGGAGCGGAGGGCAGACGTCGGGCCATCGGGCCGTCAGTTCCGGCGGAAGCGGCGGCCGGTCGCCGGTGCCGCGGCGGATGCGCCGGAGGCGCGGGAGGGGCGTGCCGCCTGCGTGGTGCCGGTGGCCTCGCCCGTCTCCGCTGCCGGCGCCCCGGACTCGTCGGACTCGACGTCGACGACCACGACCGTCACGTTGTCGCGCCCGCCGTTCGCGAGCGAGGCGGTGACCAGCTCGGTCGCGGCCCGCTCGGCCGTCGTGGTGGTGGCCAGGTAGTGGCGGATGCCGAGGTCGGTGAGCTCCTTGGTCAGCCCGTCGGAACAGATCAGGATGCGCTGGCCGACCGCGACCGGGAGGGTCGAGTAGTCGGGCAGCGGCTTCTCGTGGAAGCCGACCGCGCGCGTGATCACGTTGCTGTCGGGGTGGTGCTCGGCCTGCTCCTTGGTGATGAGGCCCGCGTCGACCAGCTCCTGCACGACGGAGTGGTCGCGGGTGAGCTGGCGGAGAGCGCCGTCTTCGAAGAGGTAGACCCGGCTGTCGCCGATGTTGAAGACCATCCAGGCCAGGTCGTCGTCGACCTCGGCGAGGGCGACGCCGGTGACCGTGGTGCCGGTGCCGAGCACGGACTCGTCGCCGACCCGGTCGATGTCGGTGAGGGCGCGGGCGAGGGCCTCCTCGATCGTCGCGGCGGTCGTGACGGCGTCGGAGATCTCGCCGAGCCGCTCGACGACGGCGGCGCTCGCGATGTCGCCCGCGGAGTGGCCGCCCATCCCGTCGGCGACGGCGAAGACGGGGACGTCGGAGATCGAGCTGTCTTCGTTGCCCGCGCGCTTGTTGCCCTTGTCGGTCAGAGCGGCCCAGGACAGCGTGACGCGACGGGGGTGCGCTCCGTCACGGGTCACGCTCACACGCGCGCTCGTTCGGCCGATTTGAGTCACGGTGACCAACTCCTGACAGCTTTCCGGAATCCTAAACGGTGATCCCGGTGTTTCCCCGGTCTCGCGGCGAGATGTGGATAACGTTCCCGTCGCCGATTTCGACGATAGCCGGTCCGGTTGCCACCACCGAATCCCCCTGCCGCAGCCGGATCGGCGGGCGCCCTGGCAGGAGGACCGTCGTGCCGTTCGAGGAGCGCAGGTCGGTGACCACGACGGTGCGGCCGCTGAGGGCGATCTCGACGTGGGTGCCGGAGACCCGGAGCTCGGGTGAGTTGACCTGCACGAGGGTCTGCGGGAGTGCGGTGGGCGACCGGCGGGGCCGCGGCCGACGGCCCACGACCACCGACCCGGCGAGGGCGATCGGGGCGCCGCCGTTGATGTGCAGGTCGAACGCGGGGGTGGTGGGGGGTGCGGGGGTGGGGTCGATGGTCGGGGTAGTGGGGCTGATGGCAGGGACGGGGGGCTCGGAGGTGGTCGGGTCGGCTGGGTCGGTTTCGGAGGCGGTCTCCGGGATGGTGGTGCTCGCGGCCGGTGGCTCGATCGAGCGGTCCGGATGCGGCGGTTCGGTCGTCTCCGCGTCGAGCGAGCCCGGCCGGGTGCGGGTGATGACCGTGTCGTCGTCCGGTGCTGCCAGGAACGGGTCGACCGAAGCCGAACTGCTCGAAGCGGTCGCCGGGGAGGGTGCAGCGGGCGGACCGCCCGTGGTGAGCAGGATCGGCGTCGATGCCCAGACCACGCGAGACGCCGAAGCGATGCCGCGATCCAGCCGCCGTGCCTCGGGCGGGATGCGGAGGACGGCTTCCGGCGCAGACGGCGAAGCGCCGAGGGAGACACCGATCACGTCGGAGAATTCGGCGAGCGCCCAGGGCTCCAGTCCTGACGATCCGAACCGCCGCGACCCTCCGACCGACAGCAGGTCGACGACGGCCGATCCCCGGGTCACCACGGTCGCCGTCCAGGTGGCGGAGTCCCCGGGCGCGGAATCCGGATCGAGTCCCGACGCGGGAGCGTGCGCCGGCGACCCGCTGGCTTCCCGCGCCTGCGCGGCATCCGCACTCCCCCCGCCAGGCTCGAGTCGCACGACGGAGAAGGAGGCCGCGGCATCAGCGCCCCGGAGCGGGATAGCCGACACGACCCGTTCGAGCGTGACCTCCGGCTGGCTGAGCACCGACCAGATCGCCTCGATCGTCTCGTCGGAAAGGAAGGCGGGCACGGCGACCATCGTGGGCCACGCCGCGAGCAGCACCCACTGCCCCTCCGCCGGAACGAAACGCAGACTCCCCATGCCGTCACGGTACCGCCTGCTCCCCGGCCGAACCGTCCGACCCGCGCAACAGACGCGGTGCACCTCGGAACGGAGCAAAGGCGACGATTTCCGCAGCCGATGGGGCCGGGAGGTGCGGAATCCCTTGTGGACGCCTATGCCGCCTGTCAGGATCGTTCCATGAGCTCGACGAACCGCGCTGCCACGCTCGACGCCACGTCGAAGGCGATCATCGAGCAGCTGCAGGTCGACGGCCGCCGTTCCTACGCTGAGATCGGCAAGGCCGTGGGTCTGAGCGAGGCGGCGGTGCGGCAGCGGGTGCAGAAGCTCACCGAGTCGGGTGTGATGCAGATCGTCGCGGTCACCGATCCGCTGCAGCTCGGCTTCTCCCGTCAGGCCATGATCGGCCTCAAGGTGTCCGGCGACACCCGCCTCGTGGCGGATGCTCTGGCCGCGATGCCCGCCGTCGACTACGTGGTGCTCACCGCGGGCACCTTCGACATCCTGGCGGAGGTCGTCTGCGAGGACGACGACGACCTCATCGCCCTCCTCAACTCCGAGATCCGCAGCCTCGACGGTGTGCAGTCGACGGAGACGTTCGTCTACCTGAAGCTGCGCAAGCAGCTCTACGACTGGGGCACACGATGACCACCACCGAACAAGCCGTCACACCTCCCGCCGGGCGGGGCTCGCGCACCGAGGCCGACCTCCAGCGGATGGCCAAGGATCACCTGTGGATGCACTTCTCCCGCCAGTCGGTGATGGAGTCCGGTGATGGGGTGCCGATCATCACCAAGGGCGAGGGCCACCACATCTGGGACTCCCGCGGGCGCAAGTACATCGACGGGCTCTCGGGTCTGTTCGTGGTCAACGCCGGGCACGGTCGCCGCCGACTCGCCGAGGCAGCCGCGAAGCAGGCCGAAGAGCTCGCCTTCTTCCCGATCTGGTCGTACGCCCACCCCTCGGCGATCGAGCTCGCCGACCGCCTGGCCGATCTCGCGCCCGGCGACCTCAACCGCGTGTTCTTCTCGACCGGCGGAGGTGAGGCGGTCGAGACCGCCTTCAAGCTCGCCAAGTACTACTGGCGTCTGCAAGGGCAGCCGACGAAGCACAAGGTCATCTCGCGCTCGATCGCCTATCACGGCACCCCGCAGGGAGCTTTGGCGATCACCGGCATCCCCGCGATGAAGCAGATGTTCGAACCGGTCACACCCGGCGGCTTCCGGGTGCCGAACACGAACTACTACCGCGCCCACGAGATGGGTTTCGAAGGATCCGAGGAGGCCTTCGGGCTCTGGGCCGCGAACCGGATCGAGGAGATGATCCAGTTCGAGGGCCCCGAGACCGTGGCCGCCGTCTTCCTCGAGCCGGTGCAGAACTCCGGCGGCTGCTTCCCGCCCCCGCCCGGCTACTTCCAGCGCGTGCGGGAGATCTGCGACCGGTACGACGTGCTGCTCGTGAGCGACGAGGTCATCTGCGCCTTCGGTCGCATCGGCAACTACTTCGCCTGCGACACCTACGGGTTCGAACCCGACATGATCACCTGTGCCAAGGCGATGACCAGTGGCTACTCGCCCATCGGCGCGACGATCGTGAACGAGCGGGTCTACGAGCCGTTCAAGCACGGCCAGACCTCCTTCGCCCACGGGTACACCTTCGCCGGCCACCCGGTCTCGGCTGCGGTCGCGCTGGAGAACCTCGACATCTTCGAGGAGGAGGGGCTGAACGAGCGGGTTCGCGAGAACTCCCCGGTGTTCCGCCAGACGCTGGAGCGGCTCACCGACCTGCCGATCGTCGGGGACGTGCGCGGCGACGGGTACTTCTTCGGCATCGAGCTGGTGAAGGACAAGGCCACCAAGGAGACCTTCGATGCCGACGAGTCCGAGCGCCTGCTGCGCGGATTCCTGTCGAAGGCGCTGTTCGAGGCCGGACTCTACTGCCGCGCCGACGACCGCGGCGACCCGGTCATCCAGCTCGCTCCCCCGCTGACGATCGGACCGGCCGAGTTCGACGAGATCGAGCAGATCCTCCGAGGCGTACTGACCGAGGCCTGGACGAAGCTCTGACCCGTGCCGCCGACCGCCCCGCCGGCCCTCGCCGTCATGGAGCCCCGCGGCACCGGCGCGCCCGGGGGTCACGGCGCCGCGGGGTCGAGCCAGAGCGGGGTGGCCCCTCCGGCGAGTAGCTGCTGGAACAGGTGCGCGAGCAGGTAGTCGGGGTCGGCGGCCAGAGCGGCGTCGAGGTAGCGGGCGGCGGCCGTGCCGCGTCCCCGACTCCACTCGAGCCAGGCCAGCATCGTGAGAGGCGCCGGCCGCAAGGTCTCCGGGGCCACCTCCGCGATGCCCCGGAGCACGTCTATCGACTTGCGAAGCATCGCGGGACGCGGAGCCACATCGCCGATACCGAGGAAGCTCGTCGCGACCCCGGAGTCGGTCTCGTCTACGCCCGCACCCGCACCCACACCCGGACCCGGAGCCGGCGCCGGCATGCGACCTCCGGTCACCTTGTCGCCGCGAGACACCCACGCCGACGCCGGCGCCGATTGTGACGGTGACGGAGACTGACATGCTGCTGGCGAGGCACTCGGCGTCGATGGCGGATTCTGTGCGGGGGCCGCCGTGACGAGGTCGCTGAGTGCCAGAAGGCCGGCATCCAATCCCCAGGCGCACTGCATGAGCACACAGTCGCGGACGATCTTGTGGCGGAGCGACCACGCCAGGGCGATGCACCGCGCATCCGACGGCGGTGGCGCCGAGAGCGCCAGCACCGACTGCCAGCGCAGCAGCAGGTCGATCGGATCAGGTTCCCTGCCCACCCCGGGGCGCTGCAGCTCGGCCAGCGCCGCGAGAGCTCGCGTGCGTCGTCGCTCCGACGCGGACGGGATGGGCACGAACGGCCCACGGTGTGGGTCGGGCCGGCGCCCGCCCGGGGATCCGGCAGTCGGCAGAGGGTGCCAGCGCGGCATGGCTCCACCGACGCTCTTTGCGCTATCCGCGCCTTCGGTGCCACGGGCAGCGTCGACGGAATCGCAGACATGGGCGGGGGCCCACCTGTCCCCCGACACGATCAGCGACCGGCCGTGAAAGAACCCCGCCCGCCCGAGTGCGCGCTCGACCCCGTCGACCACGGCGCGCAGTCGCTCGACGACCGCTCGGTCGACAGCGCTGTCGACCGCATCATCATCCACTGGGGCGACCTCACTGTGAATCGAGTAGTCGACCGCTTGGTCGATCGCGGCTCCGACGTCCCCGCCGGCGGGCTCGCCGTGGAGCCGACCCGGCGCGCCGGCGACAGCCCCGCCACCGACGGCCTCGCCGCGATTTCCGCCTGACGAAACGGGCGGCCCGTACGCGACGATGTCGACCGCGTCGGCGCCAGGCACTCGCGCCAGCAGACCCGTGATCGCACGGCCGAGCTCGGCGATGGCGCTGGCGCCCGCGTTGGCGCTGGCGACGCTGGTGCTCCGACTGACTTTGCCGCCCGCGCTGGTACTCGTCGTGAACCCGGCGACGCCGCTGGTGCTGGTGACGCCGCTCGCGCCAGCACCGGCGCCGACACGCCCGGGGCCACCATCCGAGACCACACGATCATCGACCGGCGGCAGGTCGACCCGGATGATCGCACAGGAGCGCGTCGGCCTCCTCACCCGCAGCGCCACACTCGAGCAGGGACGGTAACCGAGCACCGTCTCGATCTCGGTGATCAGTCCCGGCGGATCGGGGATCGCGCCACCGCCCGCATCAGGAGCGACCCCGACCGCGGCCCCGCCCGGTCGGTCGTGCCGGGAGGCGGAGGAGCGGCCGGTCGCGATCGCGGCCGGGTCGGAGTGGACGGGGAGGGACGGAGTGATCGTGGTCATGCCAGGAGTGTGGCCGGGGCGCGGGGCCGGCGGGACCGCATCCGCTCTTCTGTGGAGAGCAGACCGCTCCGGCCTGGGTGTGCAGGAGCCGATGAGCACCCCGAAACGACGGATCGCCGACCGGGAAGCCCGGTCGGCGATCGCGCATCCGGTGAGACAGCGTCTCGCCGGATGAAGAGGAGGGACTACGGCTGGAGGACGGCCTGGATGTCCAGCGTGATGGTGACCTTGTCACCGACCAGCACGCCGCCGGTCTCGAGCGCGGCGTTCCAGTTGACGCCGAAGTCGTTGCGGTCGACCTCGGTCTTGGCCTCGAAGCCGGCCTTGTAGTTGCCGTACGCGTCGGAGCCGAATCCGCCGAACTCGAAGTCGAACGTGACGGGCTTGGTGACACCCTTGATCGTCAGGTCGCCGTCGACCTTGTACTCGCCGTCGACCAGGCGGACGCCGGTGGAGACGAACTTGAGCTCGGGGTGGGTGGGAGCGTCGAAGAAGTCGTTGGTGGCGAGGTGGCCGTCGCGGTTCTTGTCGTTGGTGTTGACCGAGGCGACATCGGCGGTCGCGGTGACCTTGGTGTCGAGCGGGTTCTCGCCGGTCACGAAGGTGGCGTCGAACTTCTCGAACTTGCCGCGGACCTTGCTGATGAGCATGTGGCGCACGCTGAAGCCGACCTCGGAGTGCGAGGGGTCGATGGTCCAGGTGCCGGCCTTGTAACCGGGGATCTCGATGGTGTCAGTCATGTTCGTCTCTTTCGTGAGGCTGGAGGGGCGGCGGAATCGCCACATGGATACAAAAGCATAGAGATGCGAATTTATTCCGAACTCCCCGGAAATGTCTCAGCACTCCCCGGAAATGTCTCAGCGAAGGATCTCCACCATCAGCACCCAGGCGTTCAGCATCGACACGACGACGATCGCGATGAACCCCGCGGCGATCAGGAACAGCCCGGTGGGATCGCTGAAGATCAACAGCGCGGCCCCCACGAGGAGCGGCACGACCTGTCCGATGCTGAGGATGGCGTTGCCGGCCTTCTGCAGCGGGCCCACCCCGGCGCGGGTGCGGAACGAGACGGCCGCCGCGCGCACCTGGAGCACCAGGGCGAGCAGGCCGAACACCGCCACCTCGACCCCGAGCAGTTCGAGTCGCTGCCCCGGGATGAGGATCGCGATCGACGTCACCACGATCGCGACGACGGCGCCGATCGTCGAACCCGCCCGACCGGGCAGCCCCGGACCGGCGATGATCTCGCGGATGTTGACCGAGATCGCGACCATGATGAGCCCGGCCAGAGCCGCGGCGGCACCCGCCGATGCGACCGCGAAATCCTGCCAGCCCTCCGGAACGATCGTCTCCATGCCGGAAGCGTAGCGGGGACGCGCCCGGGCGATCAGTTCAATTTTCACTCCCGTCCCATACTCTGGAAGCCATGTGGAAGCCGACCCGCCGCAGCTGGGGCGTCGCGATCGTCGTCGCGGCACTCGTCGCGGTGCCGAGCCTGCCCGCATCCGCACAGTCCGGCAGCGCTTCCGGAGCCTCGTTCGCCGCACCGGGCTCGGTGCCCCGCGCCGACCCATACCCCAGCTGGGACGAGGTGCAGGCCGCCAAAGCCAATGAGGCCGCGAAGCAGGATGCGGTCAACAACATCGAATCCCTGCTCGAGGGGCTCAGGACGGCCCAGGCCGATCGCCAGAACGAAGCGTTCGAGCGGGGCCAGGAGTATCTGACGGCGAAGGCCAACCTCCAGGCGGCGACGGACTATTCGAACGCGCTCTCCGCCCAGGCCGATGAGGCGACCGCGAAGGCCGACCTCGCGAACACGCAGGTCGGACAGTTGGCGGCGCAGCTGGCCCGCTCCGGTGGCGGCGATGCGACTCTCGCGCTCATCCTCAGTCAGGGCGGTTCGGACTCACTGCTGTACCAGCTCGGCACCATGTCGAAGCTGACGGAGCAGACGGCCGGCATCCGCAACGCGGCCGTCGCCGCCCAGAAC
Organism: Herbiconiux sp. 320_LB; assembly: GCF_059691755.1. Lineage (NCBI taxonomy): Bacteria > Bacillati > Actinomycetota > Actinomycetes > Micrococcales > Microbacteriaceae > Herbiconiux > Herbiconiux sp. 320_LB. The sequence continues at coordinate 595,794 of NZ_JCAWAD010000001.1, forward strand.
ACCGCCGACGCCTTGAAGGACCAAGCCGCGATCGCGAAGAGCAAACTCACCGAACTCGAGGCGCAGGCGGACGCGAGCCTCAAGACAGCCCAGGACGCCCAGGCGGCCGCCACCGCGGAGGTCGCGAGCCAGAGCGGGATCAAGGACACCCTGGTGGCCCAGCTCTCCGACCTGCAGGGCAGGTCGGTCGAGGTCGAGAAGGCGTACCAGGAGGGCGTCGAGGCAGCAGCCCAAGCCGCGGCTGCGGCGGCAGCGGCAGCGGCGGCGGCGGCCGCCTCTGCTGCCGACACCGACGCCCCCGGCAGCGCCTGGGTCCCCTCCGGTGACGCGATCATGTCCCCGGGCGAGGCCAAGGCCTACGCGCAGAGCATCCTCGGCAACTACGGCTGGGGCGGCGACCAGTACGGCTGCCTCGTGAGCCTGTGGACGGGCGAGTCGGGCTGGCGCGCCAACGCCTACAACGAGTCCAGCGGCGCCTACGGCATCCCGCAGTCGCTGCCGGCCTCCAAGATGGCCTCGGTCGGCGCCGACTACGTCACGAACGCGGCCACCCAGATCATCTGGGGCATGAACTACATCGCCAACCGCTACGACACCCCGTGCGGTGCCTGGTCGGCGTGGCAGGCCCGCTCGCCGCACTGGTACTGAGCGGCGTCGGCGGCTTGTAGCCGGCGGGCGTCAGCGGATGCGCGCGGATACCGCTCAAAAGCACCCGCCCGAGAGCACGGCCCGCCTGAGAGCACGGCCCACCCAAGAGCACGGCCCGCCCGAGTGGGCGCACCGCCCGAAAGCACGCCCCGCGCGAGAGCCCTAGGCGCTCAATGCCCGCGATGATCTTGGATCGTCATCCTCGGCCCGTGCCGCGGCTTGCGGAAGCCGCTCGCCAGCACGAGTCGCACGATCCTCTGCCGCTGCCCGGCCCAGGGCTCCAGCAGCTCGGCCAGCGCGTCGTCGTCGATCGGTTCGCCCACGAGCGCCCAGCCGATCGTGGCGGCGAGGTGGTAGTCGCCGAAGCTCACCGCATCCGGATCACCGTGGGAGCGCTGGGTGGTCTCGGCCGCGGTCCACGGCCCGACGCCCGGGATGGTGCGGAGCAGGCGCCAGGATTCCGCTCCCCCGGCGTGACCGCGCAGCGTGCGCTCGAGACCGCTCGCCACGGTCGCGGCCTGGATCACGGTCTTCGACCGTCGCGGATCAACCCCCGCCCGGTGCCACTCCCACGACGGGATGCGCCGCCACGCCTCGGCGGTCGGCGGAACCCGGAGGCCGCGGGGCGCCGGGCCGGGTGCCGGCTCGCCGTGGGCCGTCACGAGGATGCGCCAGGCGCGGAAGGCCTCGGTCGAGGTGATCTTCTGCTCGATGATGGCGGGCGCGAGGGCGTCGAGCACCCGGCCCGTGCGGGTCAGCCTGAGCCCGGGGTTGCGGTGCGCCGAGGAGGCGAGCAGGTCGTGCGAGGAGGTGTCGAGAGTGCTCCAGTCGTCTCCGGCCCCGAGCAGCGCGGGCACCAGGTCGAGGGCTGCGGCGGCGCCGCTCCCCCAGGCCCGGATGCGCACCCGGTTGCGGATGGCCGAGACGTGCAGCGTCGCCGTGCCCTCCTCGGCCGTTCCGGTCGCGGTGCGCAGCGCCAGCCACATCCCGCCGTCGCCGAAGCGCACGCACGGGTCGCCGGCCCCGCGGCGGAGCGGACCGAGCGTGGCCCAGACATCGAGATCGTGGGCCGGTTCGTACAGGAGGTCGAGCGGCTCGGAGTCGGGATGCACGGCGCTAGGATGCGCGGACTCCGGGTGCACGCCGTCACGATGCACCGACTCAGGATGCACGGCGTCGGCACGCACGGACTCCGGGTGCGACAGGGGGTCGCTGCTCGTGATCGTCATCTCGCGATGAACCCTACGTCACGCCGCCGACACCGATCCACTCGACGGCCGGAGGTCAGAGCCCGCTGCCCTCGGCCGCAGGATCCACCGAAGGATCGACCGCCGGATCAGCCGTGGCGTCGGCCCGCGTCTCGCCTGCCATCGCATCCGCCGCGTCGTCGAGGAGACCCTGGAACCAGCCCGGCCCCCGAACCTCGGCCCGCAGGGCTTCGACCCGGCGGGAGAGTTCGCGATCGGCCGTGACGACGATGGTCCGGCCGCCGAACGGGCCTGCCGTCTCATCGACGATGGCGTCATCGCCCGAGCCGTCGGCCCGCACGACGACGATCGCCGCGGTATCGAGACCGGCAGCGTCGATCCCGGCGGCGTCGATCCCGGCGGCGTCGATCCCGGCAGTGTCGACCTCCGCATCCGGTGCCTCACCCGAAAAAGTGCCCCGTAGAGCGGCTGAAGTCGAGGCCGCATCCTCCACCGCGTCACCGCCCGGCGCGAGCGCCTCCCGCGCCTTGCCCTCGACGACGACCCGGTAGGCGGGCCAGATCCGCCCGGGCGGGCCGTCGAACTCGGCGGCGTCGACCCCGGTGGTGCGCAGGCGGTCGATCCGGGCCAGCAGGTTCTCGGCCGCGCCGAGCCGGTCGCGCCACCAGCCGTCGGGGCGCGAACCGACCACGTTGGCGGCGTCGACCACGATCCGTACCCGCTCAGAGAGCCGGGCCCGCAGCTCGGGCCACGCCGAACCGAAGCCGGGGTGCAGGGGCAGGGCCTCGACCTCGTCGACCGGAACCCAGCGCAGCTCCAGGCTCTCGGCGTCGCCGATCTGGGGCTCGAACGGGACGGTCGTGCGCGTGACCACGGTGACGTACGACCAGTAGCCGAGGTCGAGCACCGAGGTGAAGGCGATCCGAAGCGCCTCCGCGGGCACGCCGGCCTCCTCGCCGGCCTCGCGGATGGCACCGTCGACCGCGGACTCGCCCTCGTGCCGGGCGCCGCCGGGCAGCCCCCAAGTGCCGCCGAAGTGGCTCCACTCGGCCCGGTGCTGCAGCAGCACGCCGGCGGTCTCGTCGTGCACCAGCAGGCCGGCCGCCCCGTAGCGGCCCCAGAACCGGCGGCCGTCCGGCCCCTCGACCCAGGCGTCTCCGCTGTCGCGCGGCACGAACGGGGGCGGGGCCTCAACCATGGCTCCAGCTTCTCACGCCTGAACCGGAGGCGGACCCGGAAACGACCATGATGGACACATGACCGTGCTCCCCCCGCTCCGCGATCCCGTGCGCCGGTTCGGCTCGCGCGTGATCGACTTCGACCGGCGGATCGCCGTGATGGCCATCGTCAACCGCACCCCCGACTCCTTTTTCGACCAGGGGTCCACCTTCGCGCTGGACCGGGCCGTCGAGGCGGGCCTCGCCGCGGCCGACGCGGGCGCCGACTGGGTCGACGTCGGCGGCGCGAAGTTCGCCCCCGGGCCCGAGATCCCCGCCGAGGAGGAGCTCGACCGCGTGCTGCCGGTCGTCGAGGCGCTGGCCGCGCGGAGCGACGTGACGATCTCGGTCGACACGTTCCGTGCCACGGTGGCGGCCGCCTGCCTCCGTGCCGGCGCGCACGTCATCAACGACACGACCGGACTGAGCGACCCCGACCTGGCCCCGGTCGTCGCCGCGGCGCCCGGCGCCTCGCTCGTGGTGACGCACAGTCTGGCCGCCCCGCGGACCCCGTACCCGCATCCGCGGTACGACGACGTCGTCGCCGAGGTGAAGGCGTTCCTCGAGCAGCGGATCGGCCGGGCGGTCGAGGCGGGCGTGCCCGAGTCGGCGCTCTTCGTCGACCCCGGCCACGACCTCAACAAGACCACGCGCCACAGTCTCGAGCTGACCCGTCGGCTCGACGAGATCGCGGCGCTCGGCTTCCCGGTGCTGGCGGCGGTGTCGAACAAGGACTTCATCGGCGAGACCCTCGACCTGCCCAAGGCCGAGCGGCACGACGGCTCGATCGTCGCGGCGACCGCCTGCGCCCTGCTCGGCGCGCGGGTGGTGCGGATGCACGACGCGCGGTCGGCCGTGCGCGCGATGCGGATGCTGGAGGGCATCCTGGGATTCCGCGAGCCGGTTCTCGCCGTCCACAACGTGTGAGTCGGCGCCGTCGACCGGCCCGCGCACCCCATTCCGCTCCAGGCACCCCGTCCCGCTCCAGCACCCCGTCCCGCTCCAGGCACCCCGTCCCGCTCCAGCACCCCGTCCCGCTCCAGGCACCCCGTCCAGCTCCAGGCACCCCGTCCCGCTCCAGATTGAGACGCTCATGACCGAGATCGCGCAGCTCCACCCCCACCCCGGCACGGGCCGGCTCGACCACGACGGGCTCCTCGCCCTCTACTCGCCGGTGCCGCGGGAGGTGCCGCGACTCCGGGTGAACTTCATCCAGAGCCTGGACGGTTCGGCGACGGTCGACGGCCTCTCCGGCGGACTGGGCGGGCCCGCCGACAAGGAGGTCTTCGACATCCTGCGGGGCGTCGCCGATGTGGTGCTCGTGGGTGCCGGCACCGCCCGCGCCGAGGGCTACGGAGCGCTCCGGGTCGACCCGGCGACCGTGGCCCGGCGGCGCGAGGCGGGCCTGTCCGACCATCCGGCGATGGCCCTCGTGAGCGGCCGGCTCGACCTCGACCCCGCGAGCGCGCTCTTCGCCGAGGCCCCGACGAGACCGCTGGTCTTCACGACCGCGAACGCGCCGACGGATGCACGGGGCCGGCTCGCCGACGTCGCCGACGTGATCGAGGCGGGCGCCGACCGCGTCGAGGTGGCGCAGGTCGTGGCCGCGCTGCACGGTCGCGGCCTGCTGCAGATCCTCTGCGAGGGCGGGCCGTCGTTGTTCGGCGAACTGATCGCCGCCGACCTGGTGGACGAGTTCTGCCTGACCCTGAGCCCGACGCTCGAGGGCGGGGCAGGCCCCCGCATCTCGCGGGTCGGCGGTGGCGCGCCCTCCGTCGTGCCGCGCGGGATGGAGCTCGGGCACCTGCTGCACAGCGGGAGCATGCTGCTCACGCGCTGGGTGCGCACGTCGCCGGACGACCGGGGAGGCGCGGCGTGAGCATGCCGGAGCCTGCAGGGGCGAGGCCGACGGCCAGTGCCGACGATCCGGCCGTCGACCGTGCCGTCACGGACGACCGCTCGGGCGATTTCGCGGGTGACGCCACGGCCGTCGCCGCCGCCGTCGCGCGGACCCGCGGGATCGCGCGACTGGAGGCGGCGTCGCGCGCCCGCGCCGCCGGAGTCGCCTTCACGATCGCGGATCTCCTCGCGACCCTGCTGTTCGCCCTCGAGGGCGCGCGGTTGGCGGCCGAGTCGGGCCTGGACGTCTTCGGCGTCGTGGTCGTCGGCGGAGCCTCGTCGGTGGTGGGCGGCATCCTCCGGGACCTGCTGCTGGGCGACGTGCCGCCGTTCGCGTTCCGCTCGCCCTCGCGCATCCTGGTCGGCCTGATCGGCTCGATCGCGGCCTTCACGCTGGTCGCCACCGGGGCGCCCACACCGGACGAGCTGTTCGGTGTGCTCGACGCCCTCGGACTGGCGCTGTTCGCGGTCACCGGCGCACGGAAGGCCCTGGACCACGGCTCGAACGGCTGGGTCGTGGTCATCCTCGGCACGATCGCCGCTGTCGGTGGCGGGATGCTCCGCGACCTGCTGCTCGGCCACGTGCCGACCGTGCTGACCTCGAGCGTCTACGCCTCGGCCGCGGCGGCCGGAGCATTGACCGTGTACCTGGCCGCCCGTGCCCGGATCACCCCGGTGTCCGGGATGGCGCTGGGATTCGTGGTCTGCGCGACCATCCGCATCCTGGCCCTCGCGTTCGACTGGCACCTGCCGACCCTCGTCGCCCGCTGACCCCGTGCTGTCGCCCACCGGCCCACTGGCCCTCGTCGTCACCCGCAGATTCCTGCGCTGCCGCCCGCTGACCGGCGAGGGTCGTTCCGCGCTGACCCGCGCGTCGTCGCCCGCTGACCGGCGGGGGTCGTCGCCCGCTGACCCACGCGTCGTCGCCCGCTGACCGGCGGGGGTCGTCGCCCGCTGACCCACGGGTCGTCGCACGCCGGTCCACGGAGCCGACGTGGCGCGGGGGCGACCTCGGGCCCGACCCCGCCGACCGGCGCCGGTCTGCGCCTCAGAGCTGATCGACCCCGACGATCCGCACCACCGCCACGCCCTCCTCGTTCGAAGCGGCGAGGTCGATCTCGGCCGTGATGCCCCAGTCGTGGTCGCCGGCCGGGTCGTCGAAGATCTGCCGGGCGCGCCAGACACCGGGCCCCGCATCCGAGGTCCCCTCCTCGAGGATGAGGAGCGCCGCGCTGCGGGCGTGCGGGCCGATGCCGACCGAGTCGTGCACGTCGTAGTACTCGTCCATGGCCTCGGCCCACCGGGTCGCTCCCCAGCCCGAGGAACCGTCGAGCTCGCCGAGCTCCTCCCACGCCTCGCGCGCCGCCAGCGTGACCCGGCGGAACAGCTCGTTGCGCACCAGCACCCGGAACGCGCGGGGGTTCGACGTGAGCAGCTTCGGCGCCGGGGGCACGATCGGCGCCTCCTCGTCCTGTTCCCGCGCCGCCGCGGCGAGCACCGCATCCGGGTTGATCAACGCCTCCCACTCGTCGAGCACGCTCGAGTCGGTCTGGCGCACCAGCTCGCCGAGCCACTCGATCAGGTCGATCAGGTCGTCGTTCTTCAGCTCGTCGGGCACCGTGGAGCGGAGCGTGCGATACGCGTCGGACAGGTAGCGCAGCACCAGGCCCTCCGACCGGGCGAGACGGTAGAACGCCACGTACTCGCCGAAGGACATCGCACGCTCGTACATGTCGCGGATCACCGACTTCGGCGAGATGTCGAAATCGCCGATCCACGGCTGGGAGGCGCGGTAGGTGTCGAAGGCCTCGCCGAGCAGGCCGGCGAGCGGCTTGGGGTACGTCACGTCTTCGAGCAGCTCCATGCGCTGCTCGTACTCGAGCCCCTCGGCCTTCATCGCCTGGACGGCCTCACCCCGGGCCACGAACTGCTGCGCCGAGAGCACGGGGCGGGGGTCGTCGAGGATCGCCTCGGTGACCGACACGACGTCGAGCGCGAACGTCGGCGAGTCTTCGTCGAGCAGGTCGTAGACCGCGAGCGCGAACGGCGACAGCGGCTGGTTGAGTGCGAAATTCGGCTGCAGGTCGACGGTGAGCCGGATGATCGTGTCGCTGGTGGTCGCATCGGTCACCTGCTCCACCACCCCGGCCGTGCGGAGCGTGCGGTAGATGGCGAGAGCCTGCCGGATCAGCTCTCGCTGCTTGGCCCGGGGCTCGTGATTGTCTTCGAGCAGGGCGCGCATGTTCGCGAACACGTCGCCGCCGCGCGCGATCGTGTTGAGCACCATCGCGTGCGTGACGGTGAGGTGGGACGTGAGCCGTTCGGGCTCGGCGCCGATCAGCTTCTCGAAGCTGGGCTCGCCCCACGAGACGAAGCCCTCCGGCGCCTTCTTGCGGATGAACTTGCGACGCTTCTTCGGGTCGTCGCCGATCTTGGCGAGCGCCTTGAGGTTCTCGGTCTCGTGCTCGGGCGCCTGCACCACGACCGTGCCGGCGGTGTCGTAGCCCGCACGCCCGGCGCGACCGGCGATCTGGTGGAACTCGCGCGCGGTGAGCTGCCGCATCCGCGTGCCGTCGAACTTCGTCAGCGCCGAGAGCAGGACGGTGCGGATGGGCACGTTGATGCCCACGCCGAGCGTGTCGGTGCCGCAGATCACCCGCAGCAACCCGCGCTGAGCGAGCCGCTCGACCAGTCGGCGGTACTTCGGCAGCATGCCGGCGTGATGCACGCCGATGCCCATGCGGATCAGCCGGGAGAGGGTCTTGCCGAAGGCGGTGGTGAACCGGAACGGCGCGATCAGCTCGGCGATCTCGTCGCGCATCTCGCGGGTGGCCACCTTGATGCTCGACAGGGCCTGGGCGCGCTCGACCGCTGCGAGCTGGGAGAAGTGCACGATGTAGACCGGCGCGCGCTGCGTCGAGAGCAGCTCTTCGACGGTCTCCTGGATCGGCGTGGTCGCGTAGGTGTAGCTGAGCGGGACGGGCCTCTCGACCCCCGTGATGACCGTGGTCTCGCGCCCGGTGCGCCGTGAGAGGTCGGTGGCGAGCCAGTCGACGTCGCCGAGAGTCGCCGACATGAGCACGAACTGCACCGCCGGCAGCGCGAGGATCGGCACCTGCCACGCCCAGCCGCGGTCGGCCTCGGCATAGAAGTGGAACTCGTCCATCACCACCTGCCCCACCGGGGTGGAGGGGCCGTGCCGCAGCGCCAGGTTCGCCAGGATCTCAGCGGTGGCGCAGATGATCGGCGCATCGGGGTTCACCGAGGAGTCTCCGGTGACCATGCCCACGTTCTCGGCCCCGAAGATCTCGACCAGGTCGAAGAACTTCTCGGAGACCAGCGCCTTGATCGGTGCCGTGTAGTAGCTGCGCTGCCCCTGCGCGAGCGCGACGGCGTGCGCGCCGACGGCGACCAACGACTTGCCGGTGCCGGTCGGCGTCGACAGGATCACGTTCTCGCCCGAGACGATCGCGACGATCGACTCGTCCTGCGCCGGGTAGAGCGGGGTGCCGCGATCAGCCGCCCACTCGGCGAAGGCCTCGTAGGCCGCGTCGGCGTCGAACGGCGTGGGCATCGCCGGGCGGGAGGTGGTGATGGGTTGAGGCACGTCCCAAGCCTAGGTGCGGAGGCGGGGGCGGCATCCGTGACCGCGGATCTGTGGAAAGGCTTCCGAGGCGGGCCGCCTGTGGAGGAGGCGGCCAGGCCGTCCCGTCCTGTGGACTGTCGGACGCCTGTGCCAGGCTTGCCGCATGGCAGGAACAGGTGTGCGGATCGACAGTTGGCTCTGGGCCGCGCGCGTCTACAAGACGCGCTCGCTCGCCACCGCCGCCTGCCGTGCCGGGCACGTGCGGCTGAACGGAGACCGCGCCAAGGCGGCTCAGCCGGTGCACGAGGGCGACGAGGTGCGGGCGAGGATCAGCGGGTTCGACCGCATCCTCAAAGTCGCCGGCCTCGGCGTCAAGCGGGGTTCGGCCTCGGTCGCGGCGCAGTACTTCGTCGACCTCACTCCCCCGCCTCCGCCTCGGGAGACCGTGGCGGCCGTCCCCGTCCGCGACCGCGGCACGGGGCGTCCCACCAAGCGCGACCGCCGCGAGATCGAACGTCTGCGCGGTCTCAGGGACGACTACTAACCTTGACCATGCCGGGCGGCGACGACCAGTCGCCGATCGCACTCCCCCTATACCGCGAGGCCATCAGGAGCATCATGTCCGACGCCAGCACCCCCGCCACGAGCGGGAACCGCACCCCCGACGGCCAGGAGGACACCTTCCAGTTGGTCGCGCCGGAGACCGACCCGAACTCCTGGCCGGCACCCGACCAGAACGGCCAGCCGCTCCCGGGCCCGGACGGCACGGCCCAGGACGGCACGGCTCAGTACGGCACAGGTCAAGACGGAACAGCCGAGTACGGCACAGGTCAAGACGGAACAGCCGAGTACGCCGCAGCCCCCTACGGCGCGGGCCACGCGGACGCGGGCCAGGCGGGCGCGGGCCACACGGACGCGGGCCAGCCGATCCCGGGCCAGACGTACGCGACCCCCGGCTCGGGCCAGCCAGGCGCAGCCCCCGGCGCGGGCCAGTCCCAGAACCCGCTCGGCTACCAGCTGACCGGGCGCGATCGCACCGCCCTCCGCTTCATCGGCGCCTCGGTCAAGATCGGTACCCCCGAATTCCGGGTGCGGTACGACGCGATCGTCGACGAGCTCTACCGTCACCACTTCATCGACCCCACCGCTCGTCCCGCGTACGAGGCGCCCGTCATCGTGCCGGCCGAAGAGGTCGAGGGCGACGACGACCCGCTGGAGATCATCCGCTCGCAGCTCGGGCTGGTGATCGACGACCGCCGCGTGCGCGACACGGCGCGAACGGATGCGGAACGCCGGCTCGCCGAGACCTCGGAACAACTCAGCGTGATGACGGCTCGCTACGAAGACACCCAGGCCCGGCTCGACGCCACCGCCGCGGCGCTCGCCCAGCGCGACGCCGAACTCGCCGCGCTGCAGGACCGCCTGGTCGCCGACACCGGCGCGCTGCAGGCCCAGCTGGCCGGCGAGACGGGCCGGCTCCAGGCCGAGCTCGCCGACACGACCGCCCGTCTGACCGCCGACCACCAGGCGTCGGCGGGCGCGTACGAGGCCCAGATCGCGGGCCTCCACGCCGCCCACGCCGCGCAGCTCGACGAGATGAGCACCGCGCACGGCGCCCAGCTGCAGCAGTTGACGGCGGCGCACGCGGCCCAGGTCGAGCAGCTCAGCACCTCGCACACCTCGCAGGTCGAGGAGCTGAGGGCCTCGCACGCCGCCGAAACCGAGCAGCTCCGGGCCGGCCACGCCTCGGAGTCGGATCAGCTGCGCCTGCACGACGAGCAGCTCCGCGCGGCACACGCGGCCGAGCTCGAACAGCTCAACACCGCCCACGCGGCCGAGCTCGAACAGCTCCACGCCGCCCACGCCGTCGAGATCGACGGCGTGCTGGCCTCCTCGGCGGCCGAGCTCGACCAGGCGCGTTCGGAGGGCGAGGCCGAAGCGGCCCGCCTCTCGGCCGAGAACGACCAGCTGAACGCCCGCGTCGCCGAGCTGGAGACGGATGTCGCGGCCGGCCGCGAGCGGGTCGACGCGCTGGAGTACGAGCTGACCGTCGCCCGGGAGGCCGAAGCCGAGGCCACCGCCGCGGCCGCAACAGCCGTCTCCGCCGATGAGACGGATCCGGTGACCGCGGAGCGAGCAGACGAGGCCGGCGTCGCCGACGTCGCTCCGCTGCGCGACACCGACGACACCGCCGCGGCCACTGACACCACCACCGAAACCGACGAGAACTCCGCCGCCACCGCCGCCGCAGAAGAGCGGGCCGCCGCCGCCCTCGCCGAGCTCGACGAGGCGCGTTCCCGGCTCGCCACGCTCGAGCAGGAGCTCGCGGTCGCGCGCGACGAAGCAGCCATCGCCGTCGAGACCGCCGGTTCGGCGACCGCCGCTGCGGCCGCCGCCGAGGCTCAGGCCGAATCGGTCCGGGCAGCCGCCGACTCGCTGCCCGCCGACGAGAGCGGCATCGAGTCGCTCGGCTTCGAGACGGTCGACGAGGAGGCCCTGGTCGAGGCGCGCGCCCGCGTCACGGTGCTCGAGAAGGAGCTGGTGGACGCGCGCACCGAGATCGGCATCCTGGCCGACGAGCGCGACCGTGCGCTCTCCGACGCGGCCATCTCGCTGGAGGACCGCGAGCGACTGAGCGACGCGCTCACCGCTCTTCAGTCGGGCAAGGTCAAGGCGGCGGCGCAGGTCGAGGCCGAGCTGCGCTCCGCGCGCGCCCTGATCGTCGAGATCGAGGACATCGCGACCGGCCAGCTCTGCGCCGAGGACGAGACCAACGAGTACGCGATCGGCGCGAACGACTCCGCCGTGCTCGTGCTCAACGCGATCGCCGAGTCCGAGTAGCCTCCGCGGCGACGCGGGCCACCGAGGCCGGGCAGCCCCGCGGGCGGGTTGCCACGGAGGCCGAGGAGCCCCGCGGCCGGGTAGACGCCGAGGCTGGGCAGCCCCACGGCCGCGTAGCAACGGAGGCCGAGCAGCCACCGCTGCCCGGCATCCGCCTCACCCGAGTAGCCACCGGGGCGCGCCAGTGCGAATACCACCTGCGGCCACGGCCCCACCAAGCCCAGCACCACGTCAGCCGGTCCTCACCCGGCCAGCAGCCCTACGCGACGACCGGCTCCCCGCCACCCGCATCCGTCTCCGGCAGGTCGAGCGGATGCTCGATCTCGTCACGCGGCATCCGCGCCGCCACGATCGCGACGACCGCGAGCACCACCGGAACCGCTCCGGCCACGAGGAATGCCGGTGCCAGCCCGATCGCCTCGCCGACCGGCCCGGCGATCGCCATCGACACCGGCATGAAGGCCAGCGACACGAAGAAGTCCAGGCTCGAGACCCTCCCGAGCATCGCGGGCGGCACCCGCCGCTGCAACAGAGTTCCCCAGATCACCGTCGCCGCCGAGAACGTGAAGCCGACCACGAACAACGCGACCGCCATCACCCAGAGCTCGTTCGTCAGCCCGATCACGACGAGCGGCAGACAGCCCGCGCCCCAGAGCAGCACCATCACTGTGAGATACCGCCGCGGCAGGGGGAACGACGCGACCAGGATCGACCCGATCGCCCCGCCGATCCCGAACGCCGCGAGGGCGACCGCGAACGATCCGGCTCCCCCGCCGGTCTGGTCGCGCACCGCGAACGGCAGCAGCACATCAATCGGCCCCATGATCACGAGCACGAGCAGGGTGGCGAACAGCAGCGTGCCCAGCAGCCACGGGGTGCGGCCCATGTAGCGGAAGCCGTCGCGCAGGTCGACGAAGACGGCCCTGACCGGATGCGCGGACGCGACCTCCTCCGCATCCCGCCGCAGCGGCATCGGCGCGAGGAAGACCAAGCCGGTCACCGCCAGGAGCTGCGACCCCGCGACCACCGCGAACGCCCAGCCGGGGGTCGCGACCGCGATCACGGCACTGGCCACCGCCGGCCCGGCCGCCTGCATCACGGCCGGCCTGAGCACCCCCTCGACGCCGTTGGCCGCCAGCAGATCGTCGGCGGGCAGCACCGAGGGCAGCATCGCCGAGTAGGCCGGGTAGAAGAAGCCCGCCGCGGCACCCAGCACGAGCGCCACCCCGACGAGGTGCCAGAGTTGCAGCACCTGGGTGAGCGCGAGCACGGCGGTCAGCGCGATCGCCGCGGTCTTGACCGATTCGACGACCACGAGGATGCTGCGCTGCGGCACCCGGTCGGCGATCACGCCGCCGAAGAGCACCGCCACGACGAGCCCGAGACTCGAGGCGACCGCGACGAGCGAGAGGTCGGCCGGACCCCCGCCGACCCCGATGACCTGCCAGACGATCGCGACGAGCCAGACACCCTCCCCGAACAGCGACAGCGCGAGGGCTACGATCAAGACCCGGTATTGGCGCACGCGGAACGGGCGCAGCGCCCGCAGGCTCCCTGGTCTGCGGCTCACAGCCCACCTCCGCTCGTCGACACCCAGCCCCGGGGGAACGATCACAGCGTGCCCACGGAGCCCATGTGTACACTGTCCACAACCCTACCGACTCCTGGAGGCGATCGCATGAGCGTCACCCCCGCATCCCAGCCTCGCAGAACCTACCGACACGGAGATCTCCGCGGTGCTCTGCTCGACGCCGGGATCGAGATGGCGCGGGAGGGCGGCCCGGATGCGGTGGTGCTGCGCGAGGCCACCCGCCGCGCCGGGGTCTCGCCGAACGCCGCCTACCGGCACTTCGCCGATCGCGAGGCCCTGCTGCACGCGGTCTCCGACGTCTGTCTCGGCTTCGCCGCCGACCGCATCGAGCTGGCGCTGGCCGCCGTCCCCGAGGGTGATGCGGCCGAGACCGCCCGCGCCCTGCTCCGCGCCGTCGGCACCGGCTACATCGCCTTCGCCCGCGAGGAGCCGGGCCTGTTCCGGACGGCGTTCTCGGTGCCCGACAACCTGCAGCGCGCGGCCGAGCCGGCGAAGGCCGGCCGCGACGGACGCACGCCGTTCCAGCTCGTCGGATTCGCACTCGACGCCCTGGTCGACGCGGGACTGCTCCCGCCCGAGCGCCGCGAGAACGCCGAGTTCCTCGCCTGGGCGACGGTGCACGGGCTCGGGATGCTCGTGATCGACGGCCCGCTGCGGGGGCTCGACGACCGGATGATCGACTACGCCACCGCACGTCTCCTCGATATGGTCGACCGCGGTCTCTGATCAGGCGCAGCGGCTCCGCGAGGTCCGCCGACTCCGGCTCCACCGGTGACCCCCAGGCCCCACCAGCTCCCCGACTCCCCCGCCTTCTCCGACAACCGCCGGGTACCATGAACCCATGAGCGACGCCTCCGCCAGCTCGGACGAACGGATCGTGCAGGCCACCCTCCGCCTGCTGCGCGATCGCGGGCCGGCCGGGGTCAACGTCGAGGCCGTCGCGGCCGCATCCGGAGTCGCGAAGACGACGATCTACCGGCGCTACGAAGACCGCGAGGCCCTCCTCACGGCCGCGATCGACGCCGCGACGACCGAGGTCACCCTGCCGACCGGCATGTCGACCTACGACACCCTGCACTGGCTGCTGGGCGCCGCCCGCGTGCGGGTGCAGGAGATCGTGGGTCGCGGCACGGTCGCCGCCATCCTGATCGACGACGACGCGCCGTTCACCGACCAGCTGCGCGACATGATCCGGATGCGCAGCCACCAGCTGGTGGCCTTCCTCGAGACCGCGGTCGCGCGCGGAGACCTCCGGGCCGGGCTCGACGTGAAGCTCGTGGTCAGCGTGCTGCTCGGCTCGGCCGTCGGCCACGTCATCCGGGGCGGCGAGCCCGACGAGGTCTGGGCCGACCGCCTGCTCACACTGCTCTGGCCCGCCCTGGCCCCGCCCGACCCCCTGAACGCCGTCGATCCGTCAGCTGTCGTCGCCAAACCGGCGGAATAGCGACGACAACTGACGGATCGCGGACAGGAGGAGGCGGTCGGGACCCCGGACAGTAGCGCAGCGGACAGGAGCGCAGCCCCGACCGCGCACGGCTCAGGCGGTGGGCACCTTCGGGGTCGCGCGCGGGGCGTTCTCGATCAGCGCCGCCACGTCGGCCGCCGTGACCTGCTTCGGCCCCAGCACCTTGCCCGGGTTGAACAGCTCGCCCGGGTCGGCCGAGTCGAACAGCCCCTGCATCAGGGCGACACCGCCGGCCGAGATGTCCTGCTCCATCCACGGTGCGTGCTCGACGCCCACGCCGTGGTGGTGCGAGAGCGTGCCCGAGGCATCCTGGAACGCCTGCTGGATCGAGTGCTTCACGACCTCGTACTGCGCGATCGGGTCGTCCCCGTGCACGAAGGCGAAGGTGAAGTAGAGGCACGCGCCCGAGTGGTACGAGTGCGAGAGGTGGCACATGATCCACCCGTGCACACCCAGCGCGTCGTAGGCGCGGTTCGCCGCGGCGACGGTGGAGTCGTAGACCTCCTGCAGCTTCGACCAGGGCGCCGCGGTCTCCGAGACGTCGGCGGCCGCACCGCGGTCGAGCAGGAAGTCGCGCAGGTAGGGCGTGTCGAACTTCTTCTGGTCGTAGAGGGCGCCGGGGCCCTTGCCGACGCCGAGGCCGCCGTGCTTCTTCACGATCTGGCCGACGAGCTTCTTCTCGTACGCCACGTGCGAGGGCGAGCCCTCGAAGCCGATGAACGAGAGGCACATGTCCTCCAGCACCCAGCCTCGGCGCTTCAGCACCGACATGAGCACGTTCTGCGCGGCACCCGAGATGCCCTTGGACGCCTTGCGGGTGGCGAGCGAGAAGCCGCTCTCGCGGGCGTCGGAGACGCGGGTGATCGACGGCGAGGCGTCGGACTCCGCGATCTCGTGCATCGCGGCCAGCCCCGCCTTCCAGTTCGGGAAGAAGTAGGCCTGCACCTCGCGGAGCTCGGGGGTGCGGTGAACCTGCACGGTCACCTCGGTGATGACGCCC
The DNA here is from genome assembly GCF_059691755.1 of Herbiconiux sp. 320_LB. NCBI lineage: Bacteria > Bacillati > Actinomycetota > Actinomycetes > Micrococcales > Microbacteriaceae > Herbiconiux > Herbiconiux sp. 320_LB. Next base: position 611,249 of record NZ_JCAWAD010000001.1, read on the forward strand.
AGGCGCCCCTCCGAGCCGATGATCATCTCGCGCACCGACGGGCCGGTCGAGGTCGACGGCAGGGCGCGCAGCTCGACGATCGTGCCGGGGCGAACCATGCGGAGCCCACGGGCGATGTCGGCGATGTCGCCGTACTTGTCGCTCTGCATGCCCGAGGAGCGCGTCGCGACCCAGCCGCCCACGGTCGAGTGGGTGAAGCTGTCGGGGAAGTGACCCATGGTCCAGCCCTTGGCGTTCAGCTGCTCCTCGATGTCGGGGCCCTGGGCTCCGGCCTCGATGCGGGCGAGGCCCGATCCCTCGTCGATGTCGAGCACGCGGTTCAGGCGCCCGAGGTCGAGCGAGACGATCGTGCGGGTCTCGGAGGCGAGCGGCTCGAGGCTTCCGGCGATGTTGCTGCCCCCGCCGAAGGGGATGATCACGGCGCCCTCGGCGACGGCGGCGTCGACGATCTGCTGCACCTGCCACTCGTCACCGGGGTAGAGGACGATGTCCGGAACCCGGGCGATCTCGTTGCGACGGATGCGCAGCAGGTCGCGGATGCTCTTGCCGTAGGTGTGGATGACGCGCACCTGGTCGTCGGTCGACGCCGACTCCTCGCCGACGATGGCGACGAGCTCGGCCTCGAAGGCCGGCGACAGCCGCGGCGGTGCGACGGTCAGCTGGTCGAAGTCCAGCGGCGGAACCGGAGGGGTCCGCACGTCGAGCGCCACGGCCTTCTGCACGAAGGGCACGAACTCGGGCTTGTCCTCGAAGTGGAAGCCGACACCCTCGACGCCCCACCCCCACCACTTCATGTGCTTGACGTCGGTCATGCGGCTCCCTTCATGGAATTCCTGCTGGTCGAGCGCACCGGCAGCGCCGGGATGCTCGTGGTGCCCGCGCCGTCGGAGTGCAGTCGACGCACCTCGCGCTCGATGCGGGCGGAGAACTGGTCCGGCGTCTCGCCGGGTCGGCCGCGCATGGGCTCGCCGAACACGACCGCCACCGGGGGCCGGCCGGGGATCGGCCAGTTGCGACCCCGCGGCATCGCGAGGCTGGCGCCCACGAGCGCGGTCGGCACCAACGGCACGTCGCAGGCGATCGACAGCGCCGCCGCACCCGCCTTGAACTCGGCCATCTCGCCGGTCTTCGACCGGGTGCCCTCGGGGAAGACCAGAAGCGGCACCCCGCGGGCGAGCAGCTTCTTCGACACGCCCTGCTTCTGGGCGGTGCCGGTGCGGTCGATCGGGAAGGTGTTGAAGAACAGGGCGGTGAGGATGCGCCGCCACCGGATGTCGAAGAAGTAGTCCACCGCGGCACCGGCGGCCAGGTAGCGCCCGAGCCGCCGCGGCAGCGAGCACATGATCAGCGGGGCGTCGAGGTGGCTGGAGTGGTTGGCGACCACGATGAATGCGCCCTGCACGCCCTTCACGGCGTCGCGCCCGCGCACACTGACGCGGGTGATCGACCAGACCACCGGCTTCAGCATCATGCGCTGCGCGATGAACCGCATTCCCGCCATGACCGGCGAGGTGAACCGGTCTTTGGGAGCACGGATGAGGTGAGGATGCTTGTCGGTCATCGGTCTGCCTTCGATCTGTCCTCGGGGTTCGGCGCCGCGGGCCCGGCCGGTTGGTCGCGGCTGGAGGAGATCCTCCCCGAGATCCACCGGATGACGCCACGGGGAAGGTGACGGGTGAAGAAGAAGAGCACCTTGAAGCGCGTGGAGGGCACCGAGAGCACCTTGCCGCGGGCGACGTCGCGGAGGGCCTCCTCGACCAGCTGGTCGACGTCGATCCAGAGGAAGTCGGGGATCGACCGGGTGCGGATGCCGGCGCGGTCGTGGAACTCGGTGTGCACCCAGCCGGGCAGCACGGCGCTGACCTGCACGTTCGTCTTGCGGAGCTCGACCGCGAGCGACTCCGTGTAGACCGTGGTCCAGGCCTTGACGGCCGCGTAGTCGCCGGTCGCGATCGTTCCGGCCACGCTCGAGACGTTGAGGATGGTGCCGCGATGGCGGGCGGTCATCGCCCGGCCGGCCGCGCCGCCGAGGACGAGGACCGCGAGGCACATCACGGCCAGGGCCCGCTCGTGCACCGAGACGTCGCGTTCGAGGAGCGAGCCGTGGATGCCGAAGCCGGCGTTGTTCACCAGGAAGTCGATCGGATCCTCGGTGCTCTCCAGCCGCGCCGCGACGCGGTCGAGGTCGTCGCGCACCGCGAGATCGGCGGAGATGGTCTCCACGCGTGTCGCGCCGTCGCGGCCGAGTTCTTCTGCCATCTCCCGGAGTCGGGACTCGTCGCGGGCCACCAGTACGAGGTCGAAACCCCGCAGTGAGAGCGCCCGGGCGAATGCCGCACCGATACCGGAAGTGCCACCGGTCACCAGAGCCGTCACCATCTGCTTAGGATACGCTACGGAGTGCGTAGCGACCGACGTGCGCATCCATCACGAACCCAGGTACCGCCGTCACCACGGAGGAATTCCGTTGTCCGGAGAGAACACCATGACAGTCGATGAGCCCGCCCACGAACAGCCACCGGCGACCCGGTTCGATGTCCGCGACTTCGCCCGCACCGCGGTCGGCAGCCACCGCGACGAGATCGACCTCGACGCCTTCGCCGCGCATCCGCTGAAGCCGGAGACGGTCCGGTCGCTCGCCTACCTGCGCGAGCTCGAGCGCTCGACGATGACCTACCTGCGGAACGTGCTGGTCACCCCGACCCACAAGGATGCGCGGGTCACCGCCTTCCTCACCACCTGGGCCTTCGAGAAGTACTGGATCGCGGACGCGCTGGAGCAGCTCGTGCTCGCCCACGACTTCGACCCGGCCTCGGTCGTCGACCTCTCCCGCTTCCGCACCTTCGCCCTCGAGTTCGCCGAGCGCACCACCCCGATCGTCGAGTCGTTCCGCGCGAACGCGATCGGCCCCGACGTCGTCGGCGTGCACCTCGCGACGGTGGCCGTCGACGAGTGGGTGGTCGAGGCGGCCTACCTGCAGCTGATCGAGCTCGACCCGCATCCGGAGCTCGTCTCGCTGCTCGAGCGGGTGCTCGAGGTGAAGAAGCGGCACCGATCGTTCGTCGAGCCCGAGACCGACCGCCGCCTCGCCGACTCCGCCCGGGCCCGCTCACTCGCCCGTCGGGCGCTGCGCAGGACGGCCTGGCCCGTGGGAGCATCGAGCCTGGCCAAATCCGAGACGGCCGTCTTCTACGGAACACTCTTCGACCCGGGACTGGCCGAGCGCATCGACGTGCGCGTGCGCCGCATCCCGGGCCTGGACGACCTCCACCTCATCCGCACCGCCCGCCGTCAGGCGCTGGCGCACGGCGACCGAAACCGCTCCTCCCAGGGCACCGACACGAAAGGCGGCACGAACGGATGACCGACCCCACCCCGCTCGATGAGCCCACCACGCCCGCGAACCCCGACTTCACGCTGGGCTCCTCGCACGTGCTGCTCACCGGCGCGACCGGCTTCGTGGGTCAGGCCGTCCTGGAACGCCTGCTCTCCACGCATCCGGACACCCGCGTCTCGCTGCTGATCCGGCCGAAGTCGCGCACCACGGGCGAGACCCGGCTGCAGACCCTGCTGAAGAAGCCCGTCTTCCGGTCCTGGCGTGAGCGCGTCGGCGAGGAGGAGGTCGAGCGCACCATCCGCGAGCGTCTCACCGTCATCCAGGGTGACCTGGCGAACCCGGGCCGGCTGCCCGACGACATCGACGTCGTGCTGCACGGCGCCTCCACGGTCTCGTTCGACCCGCCGATCGACGAGGCCTTCCAGACCAACGTCGACGGCGCGACCGGCCTCTACGGCGCCCTGCTCGCCTCGGGCTCCGACCCGCACGTGGTGCACGTCTCGACCGCGTACGTCGGCGGGATGCGGAAGGGCGTCTCGCCCGAGGCCTCCCTCGTGCACGACATCGACTGGCGCGCCGAGAACGCCGCCGCGAAGTCGGCCCGTCGCCGCGTCGAGATGGCCTCCCGCCAGCCCGAGGTGCTGCGGAAGCTCCTCGCGGCCTCCCGCGCCAAGCTCGGCAAGGTGGGCCCCCAGGCGGTGGCCCAGGATGCCGAGGCCGCCCGCATCGAGTGGGTCACCAAGCGTCTGATCGATCACGGCCGCATCCGCGCCGAGTCGCTGGGTTGGACCGACGTCTACACGCTGACCAAGGCCTTCGCCGAGCGCGCCGCCGAGGAGCTCTGGGGCACGGCCGGGCACCGCCTCAGCATCGTGCGCCCCTCCATCATCGAGAGCGCGCTGAAGCACCCGCAGCCCGGCTGGCTCGACGGCTTCAAGGTCGCCGACCCGCTGATCATGGCCTACGGCCGCGGTCAGCTGCCCGAGTTCCCGGGCGTGCCCGACTCGATCCTGGACGTCATCCCGGTCGACTTCGTCGTCAACGCGATCCTCGCCGCCGCGGTCACGCCGGCACCGGTCGACGAGCCGAACTACTACCAGGTCGTCTCCGGCGCGCGGAACCCGCTGCCGTTCCACACCATGTACGAGAACGTCAAGGAGTTCTTCACGAAGAACCCGATGCCGCACGACGACGGCCCGATCCAGGTGCCGTCGTGGCGCTTCCCGGGCGGGCGCTCGGTCGAGCGCACGCTGCGCATGCAGGAGCGGCTGACGGCCGCGGCCGACGACACGGTCGCCAGGATGCCCTCCACGGCGCGCACCCGGAAGTGGACCCAGACGCTGCACCAGCGCCAGCGCGGTCTCGACCAGCTGCGCTACTTCGCCGAGCTGTACCGCGCCTACGTGCAGACCGAGCTGATCTTCGACGACAAGAACACCCGGGCGCTCAACCTCTCGATCCCCGAGGATCTGCGGGCGGACCGCGGCTTCGACGTGGTCGAGATCGACTGGCACGACTACTTCCAGAACATCCACTTCCCCTCGATCACGGGCCTCACCAAGGCCTACGCGAACCGGCCGGCCGGCCGGGCCCGCGCCAAGCGCGCGCTGCCGGTGCGCAGCGACGTCGTCGCCGTGTTCGACTTCGAGGGCACCGTGGTGGAGTCCAACCTGGTCGAGCAGTACCTCTGGGTGCGCCTGGCGATGATCCCCAAGGCCCAGTGGCCCCAGGAGTTCGCGAGCCTGATGCTCTCGGTGCCGAAGTTCCTGCGGGTCGACCGTCGCGACCGCGGCGAGTTCATCCGCACGCTGGTCCGCCGCTACAAGGGCATCCGCGTCGACGAGCTGCAGCAGCTGGTCGAGGGCCGTTTCGGCGCCGCCATGCTGAGCCGGGCGATCCCGGATGCGCTGGACCGTGTCGCCCAGCACCGCGCCGCGGGTCACCGCACCGTGCTGGTCACGGGCGCGACCCGATCGGCCGCCGAGCCGTTCGCGGCGTTCTTCGACGACGTCGTGGCCGGTGAGATGCACTCCTCCAAGGGCGTGCTGACCGGGTACCTCGCGACTCCCCCGCTGGTCGACGAGGCGCGGGCCGCCTGGCTCCGCGAGTACGCCGAGCTCCACGGCGTGAACCTCAGCCAGTCGTACGGCTACGGCGACAGCCTCGCCGACGTCGCCTGGCTGCAACTGCTGGGCAATGCGACCGTCGTGAATCCCGACACCGATCTGTATCGGCACGCGCAACGAACAAAGTGGACGGTCGAGGACTGGACCAGACGTTCATCCGACCACCGGCAAGGCCCGGGTAACCTGTCCCTGTTGCCCGAGGCATCCGCAGCACCCGAGGAAGGAGACCGGTCGAGCGCTCGCGACGCGCACTGACCGACACCCCATGGCATTCGACATCGACAAGTACACGGAGACCTCGACGAAGGTCACCTGGCAGGACTTGGACTTCTCCGAGTTCCGCGACAACCCGCTTCCCGAGGGCACCCTCCGGAGCCTTCGCTACATGTGCGACATCGAGTACCACACGGTCTGCTACCTCCGGGACATGCTGGTCACCCCCTCGCACAAGGACGAGGACGTTACGGCGTTCATGACCATGTGGAACCGCGAGGAGTTCTGGCACGGCGAGGCCCTCGCGGCCGTGCTCGCCGAGCACGACGTGATCGTCGACTTCGACGAGCTCAAGGCCACGCGGCTGAAGCTCGGCTGGAAGGACCGCCTCGACCCGGTGAAGCAGTCGCTGCTCGGCAACATCGTCGGCTCGGGCTTCATCGCCGTGCACATGGTGTGGGGCGCCGCGAACGAGTGGTCGGCGGTCGCCGCCTACAACCGTCTCGCCGACATGGAGAAGCACCCGGTGCTGGCCGAACTGCTGCGCCGCATCGCGAAGCAGGAGGCGCGTCACGTGGCCTTCTACGCCACGCAGGCCCGCGAGCGTCTGGGCAAGAGCAAGAAGGCCCAGGTGCTGGCCCGCTTCGCGCTGAAGAACTTCTGGGGCCCCGTCGGCTCCGGCGTGATGACCGATGACGAGGTCAAGCACGTCATGGGCCACCTGATGGGCGGCCCGGAGGGTCGCAAGGAGGCCGCGAAGATCGACTCCCACATCGCGAAGATGCCGGGCCTGGCCGGCCTCACGATCGTGCAGGACGCCCTGGACGCGCGGGGCATCGCGGCCTGACCGCCGCACCTGGCAGCAGCCCGATTCACCGCAGCACCCCGATTCACCGCAGCGCCCGACCCTTCGTAACGCCCCGACCCACACCGTGGGCCGGGGCGTTACGCTTCCACCATGAAGTTCACCACCACCGTCCTCGCCAGCGGCAAGTCGGCCACCGGGATCCCGGTTCCCGAGAGCGTCGTGACCGCGCTGGATGCGGGCAAACGCATCCCCGTGGTCGTCACCATCAACGGCTACGAGTACCGCAGCTCGATCGTCTTCTACGGCGGGCAGTACCTGATCTCGCTGAGTGCCGAGAACCGCGAGGGCGCCGGGGTCGCGGCAGGCGACGAGATCGAGGTCGACGTCGCGGTCGACGCTCAGCCGCGCGAGGTGGAGGTGCCGGCCGATCTGGCCGAGGCCCTCGCCGGTGAGGCGGATGCGGCGTCGGCGTTCGCCGCGCTGTCGTACAGCAACAAGCGCCGGATCGTGCTCTCGGTCGAGGGCGCGAAGACCGAGGCGACGCGTCAGCGCCGGATCGAGAAGGCCCTGGCCGAGCTCGTTTCCTAGCGCTGACTCCCGGCGGCGCCTAGTGGCGGCGCTGCGTGGGCAGCACGTGGAACGCGATGGCCAGCGAGGCCGAGACGCAGACGATGCCCGCGAAGAAGACCCAGGCGTTCTCGAGCGTGCCGAACAGGAACATCCCGAACAGGAAGAGCGCGATCGCTCCGATGGCAGCGATTACGTTCATTCCGGGTGTCCTCCGATTCGATGGGCTCCCCCAATACTAGGGGGTGTGGACGAAACGGCGGGGGTCATCCGGGGTGAGGACGGGCTGGCGCGCCCGGCGTGGGCGGCCGTGGATCCGCTGCTGCGCGAGTACTACGACACCGAGTGGGGCCTGCCGGTCCGCGACGAGCGGGGGTTGTTCGAGCGGCTGAGCCTGGAGGCGTTCCAGTCCGGGCTGTCGTGGGCGACCATCCTGCGAAAGCGCCCCGCGTTCCGCGTCGCCTTCGACGACTTCGATCCGGATGCGGTGGCCGGCTACGGCGAGGACGACGTGACGCGCCTGCTGGGCGACGCCGGCATCATCCGCAACCGCGCGAAGATCGTCGCGACGATCGCCAACGCGCGGGCGACGGTGGCGCTGCGGCAGGATCCGGACTACGACGGACTGCCCGACCTGATCTGGTCGTTCCGGCCCGCGCGGACGCCCGAGCCGCGGACGTTCGCCGAGATCCCGACGACCTCGCCGGAGTCGGTCGCACTGGCGAAGACCCTCCGGGCGAAGGGCTTCCGCTTCGTCGGCCCGACGACGATGTTCGCGCTGATGGAAGCCGCCGGGCTGGTCGACACCCACCTGTTGGACAGCCACCGACGCGGCAGCTCGGGCGTGTGGTGAGCCGTCTCGCGACGAATGACGGATGGCGCCGGGGCCCGGAGTCTGATTCGCTAGGGGCATGAGCGAGAACAGCGAGAACCCGTCGACCGACGTCGTGCACCACCCCCATCGCCACCGGTACGTGCTGCTGGCCGACGGGCGCGAGCTCGGCTTCACGCAGTACGTCGACAGCGGCGACGACCGCGTCTTCGTGCACACCGAGATCGACCCCGCCGAGGAAGGGCACGGCTTCGGCTCGACCCTGGTCAAGGGCGCGCTCCAGCAGGTGCGCGAGGAGGGGCTGCGGTTCGCGGCGACCTGCCCGTTCATCACGGCCTGGCTCGAGAAGCACCACGACTTCGACGACATCCTCGACCCGGTGACGATCGAGATGCGGGCGTCGCTGCGCGAGTGAGGTCGGGCGGGAGCCCGACCCCGCGTGCCCGACGGGGTGCGCCCGCTACTCCCCCATGACCGAGAGCACGTTGCCGGACGGGTCGAGGAACCACGCGATGTCCGGCCCGCGGTTCGCCGCCTTGCCCCGCATCACGCCCTTGTCGTCCTGCGGCATGCCCTCGTACCGCTCGAACTCGATGCCCGAGGCGACGAGCTCGTCGATCGCGGCGTCGATGTCGGGCACGACGAGGTTGAGGATCGTGAAGCCGGCCGGCTCGTGGTCGGACTTCGGGTAGGCGATCACGTGTCCGCCCCCGGGCAGCGCGATGTCGAGGATGTCCATCTCGTTCACGGTCGCGCCGAGACCGAGCCGGTCGCCGTAGAAGGCCCGGGCCTCCTCCGTGTCGCGGACACTGAAACCACTGAAAGCACTGCGGAAATCGACCATCAGGCGAACACCTCCGTGAGGAAGCCCTCGAGCGCGGCCCAGCTCCGGGCATCCGCTTTCGGGCGGTAGTTGGGGGTCATCGGCAGCGTGAAGGCGTGCGGCGCACCGCTGTAGATCACGACCTGCCAGTCGAGGTCCGGCGCCTGCCGGAGCTCGTCCTCGAACGCCACGACGGCCGCGTCCGGCACCACCGGATCGGAGCCGCCCGTGAGAACGAGGAGGGGCGCCTCGAGAGCGCCGACGTCGGCGGGATCATGAGTGATCAACCCGCCGTGGAAGGAGACGGCCCCCGCGAGCGGGGCGCCGGTGCGCGCGAACTCGAGCGCCGCCGAGCCGCCGAAGCAGTAGCCGATGACGACGATCCGCGCCGGGTCGACCCGTGGGTCGGCCGCGAGCACCTCGTACCCGGCCCTGACGCGTGCCCGCAGCAGCGGCAGGTCGGAGTAGTACACGCCGGCGAGCCGGGCCGCGTCGTCGCCCTGGGGTCGCACGCCCGTGCCGTAGAGGTCGGCCGCGAAGGCCACGTAGCCCAGCCGGGCCAGCATCTCGGCGCGGGCGCCGATGTACTCGTTCTCGCCTGTCCAGTCGTGGAGCACCAGCACCCCGGGCCGACGGTCGTCGCGGGAGGTGTCGAGCACGAGGGCGCCCTCGAGGGCGACCCCCGACTCCTCGTAGGCGATCCGCTCGGCACCGATCACGGCCCCCTCGGGGAGCGGGACGGAGTCGACGAGTGCCTGGTGCTCAGCGGAGAAGGTCATGATCCCGGTCTACCACGCCCGGCTAGCCGACCGCCGCGTGCCGGCCGACCTTCGATCGCAGATCCTTCCGCAGGATCTTGCCCGAGGTCGACTTGGGGATCGCGTCGATGAACTCGACCAGCCGCACCTTCTCGTGTGGCGCCACCCGCTCGGCGACGAAGGCCATCACCCCGGCCTCGTCGAGCTCCTCGCCGCGACGCACCACGAAGGCCTTCGGCACCTCCTGGCCGTCGTCGTCGGCGACGCCGATCACCGCGCAGTCCACGATCTCCGGATGCGACAGGAGCACCGCCTCGAGCACCGCGGGCGCCACCTGGTAGCCCTTGTACTTGATCAGCTCCTTCAAGCGGTCGACGATCGTGTAGACGCCGTCCGCATCCACCGTGGCGATGTCGCCGGTGTGCAACCAGCCCTCCTCGTCGATGGCGTGGCGGGTGGCCTCCTCGTCGTCGAGATAGCCGACCATGACCTGGGGGCCGCGCACCAGCAGCTCGCCGGGGGCGCTCGCGCCGTCCTCGGGCACCTCGACGTCGGCGCCGGTCTCGATGTCGACCAGACGGCATTCGGTGTTGGGCAGCGCCCGCCCGATCGACGAGCGGTCGAGCTCGGTCGCGCCCACCGGGAGCACGTGGGTGACCGGGCTGGTCTCTGTCATCCCGTAGCCCTGGCAGACGATGCAGTCCAGTCGGGCGGCCACGGCCTCGGAGAGGGAGCGGTCCAGCGGCGCGGCGCCGGAGAAGATGACCTTGACCGCCGAGAGGTCGTACTCGTCGACCAGCGGATGCTTCGCCAGGGCGACCGCGATCGGCGGCGCGATGAAGACCCAGGTGCAGCGCTGGGTGCTGGTGATGCGGAGGAACTCGGCCAGATCGAACTTCGGCATCGTCACGAGCGTGGCCCGGCGGAGGAGCGCGAAGTCCAGCAGCACGGTCATGCCGTAGATGTGGAAGAACGGGAGCACCGCGAGCACCCGGTCGTCCCGGGTCAGCGGGATGAGCTCGGCCGACTGCAGCACGTTGGCCACGATGTTGCGGTGGGTCAGCTGCACCCCCTTGGGGTGGCCGGTGGTGCCGGAGGAATAGGGCAGCACGGCGAGGTGCGTCGCCGGGTCGAAGCTCACCTCCGGCGGGGCCGCCCGGTCGAACAGCAGGTCGTGCAGCGACGGATGCCCCTCCGCCCCGTCGATGACCACCAGTCGGTCGTCGGGGATCCCGGCCGTCTTCGCGGCCTCGGCCGCCTGCGGGAACAGGGGCGAGACGGTGAACAGCCAGGTCGCGCCGGCGCGGGTCAGCTGGTTCGCGATCTCGCCGACGGTGTAGAGCGAGTTGATCGTGGTCGCGGTGCCGCCCGCGCGGAGCACGCCGTGGAAGACGGTGGCGAAGGCGGGGATGTTCGGGCAGAGGATTCCGACGCGGTCGCCGACCGCGAGCCCGCGCGCCGCGAGCGACCCGGCGACGGCGTCGATCTGGGCGATCAGCTGGCGGTAGGTCGTCTCGTCGCCGCTGGTTCCGTCGACCAGGGCGACCCGGTCGAGGTCGGCGTCGTCGAGCCCGCCGAACAGGGCCTCGTAGACGCTCACGGAGGGGATCTCGATGTCGGGGTAGGACGATCGGGCCATCAGCTATCTCCTTCGATAGTGGTTCCGCTTATTTGACCCCGCCGCCCGCTCCTCCCGCAAGTGCGGCGTAGCGTGGTCGGGATGAGAGCAGTGTTGATCACCACCCCCGGCGAGCCGTCCGTCCTCCAGACCCGGGAGGTGCCCGACCCGGTGGCCGGGCCCGGCGAGCTCGTCATCGACGTGGCCGCCGCCGGGCTCAACCGGGCCGACGTGCTCCAGCGGCGCGGTCGGTACCCGGCGCCGGAGGGCTGGCCGGAGTGGCCGGGGCTGGAGGTCTCGGGCGTCGTCTCCGAGGTGGGGGTCGGGGCCGAGGGGGTCGCAACCGAGGGGTTCGCGGTCGGCGATCGGGTCTGCGCCCTGCTCGGCGGGGGCGGCTACGCCGAGCGCGTCGCCGTGCCGGTGGGTCAGGTGCTGCCGGTGCCCGACGGGGTCGACCTGGTCGACGCGGCCGGGCTGCCCGAGGTCGTGGCGACGGTGTGGGCGAACGTCTTCCTGCTCGCCGGGCTGCGGGCGGGCGAGACGCTGCTCGTGCACGGCGGCTCGAGCGGCATCGGCACGATGGCGGTGCAGCTCGGCCGGGCCTTCGGCGCCCGCGTCGCGGTGACGGCGCGGTCGGCCGACAAGCTCGAGGCGTGCCGCGAGCTGGGTGCCGACATCCTGATCGACTACACGGCCGAGGACTTCGCCGAGCGGATGCGCGCCGAGGGCGGCGCCGACGTGATCCTCGACGTGGTGGGCGCGGACTACCTCGAACGCAACGTGGCCGCGCTCGCGACCAACGGCCGCATCGTGACCATCGCGAGCCTGGCGGGCGGACCGGCGACGATCGACCTGAACGCATTGATGGCCAAGCGCGGCTCGGTCAGCGCGACGAGCCTGCGGGCGCGTCCGGCCGAGGAGAAGGCGGCCATCATCGCGAGCGTGCGCGAGAACGTCTGGCCGCTGCTGGCGAACGGCAGTGTGCGGCCGGTGGTGGCGGCGGGGTTCCCGTTCGCCGAGGCGGCCGAGGCGCACCGCCTCATCGAGGGCTCAACCCACATCGGCAAGATCCTCCTCACGCCCTGACCCGGGGCCCTCGCGCCCGCTCACCCCATCCACCTCGCCGAGAAGTCATTCTTACGTCCAAATCCCGCATTTTGGACGTAAAAGTGACTTCTCGGCGCGGTGGGTGGAGTGGGCCAAGGGTCAGGCCAGGCGGATGGTCTCCTGGAGGCGGGGGCGGAGCTCGAAGGCGCGGTCGATGCTCGTGCGGTCGGGCGCGCTCTGGCCGAGTCCGTTCCGGAGCAGCTGCGGGAGCACCGAACGACGCACGACGACCGACCCGGCGAGGCGACCCCGCTCGACGACCTCGGCGGGCTCGGCCAGCGCGGCATCCGGAACCACCACGACCAGCGCCGTGAAGGTGACCCGCAGCTCGCGGCGGAGCGACTTCGCGGCACGGTGCAGCTCGTGCAGCGGCTCCTCGTCGGGGGCGATGCCCTCGCCGACCAGCTCGTCCTTCTTCAGGCGCACCTCGGCGCCCCAGTCCTCGGACTGGATGGCGAAGAGGCCGGCCGGGCCGAGCACGACGTGGTCGATGGTCTCGGGGACGCCGCCGAGCATCCGGCCGGTGAGCACGTTGTTCCAGATCGTGAAGCCGATGCCGAGGGTCGAGACGATGGAGGCCGTGGACTCCTCGGCGATCGCCTTGGCGAGCCAGCCGCGGATCTCGCGCGGAGCCGAGCGCACGAGCGCGGGGTCGTAGGGGTCGGCGACGCTGACGCCCCGGCCCACCCATTCGCGCAGCAGCGTCAGGTACTGCTCGCGCTCCTGCCCGCCGGGATGACCGTAGCTGCGGGCGCGCACCGAGGAGCTCGCGGCGCGACCGCCGGGGCGGGACCCCGCGCCGGAGGGCGGCCCGAAGCCGCTGCCCGAGGTCGAGGCCGACCCCGAGGCGCCGGCGGCGTGGGCGGATGCGCCCGCGCTCTCGGCGCGCCCGTGGCCGCGGTCGTAGGCGGCGCGGTCCTCGGGGGTGCCGATGCGCTCCCAGGCCTGCTGGACGGCGACGAAGCGGGCCGCGGATCCGCCGGTGTCGGGGTGGGTCTCGCGGAGCAGCCGACGGTAGGTGCGGCGCAGCTCGTCGGTGCCGACGGCCGGGTCGACCCCGAGCACCTCGTAGGGCGTTCGGGCGGCGGGACTCTCGGACACCCAACCACGATACCGGGCGGCGGCCGGGAAGCCGCCCGGAGCCGACCCGGAGTCGGCCCGGAGCCGTCTGGGCGGCCGCCCGGCGTCGGGGGCTCAGGCCTCGTCGGTGACGCGCAGCACGAGCGTGGGCCCGGGCGCGTGGATGAGCACGTCGTGGCTGACCGAGCCGAGCAGGAACCGACCGATCCCGTGCCGGCCGTGGCTGCCGACGACGAGCAGCGAGGCCGAGCGCGCCGCCTCGATCAGGGCGGCGGCGGGTGGCTCGAGCGGGGTCTCGGAGCGGATCTCGAGGCGGCCCCCGTCCTCCTCCGTCGTGCCGACGACGCCGGCCTCGGCGAGGGTGTCGGCGATCACGCGGTGCGCCCGATCCTCCAGCGCGGTGGTCAGATCGGGCAGGTCGGTGAAATCGGGCTCGGCCAGGGGCGGGAGGGTCCAGGCGCTGATCACGCGCAGGTGCTCGTCCAATCGGGACGCCTCGGCGGCGGCCGTCTCGACCAGGCGCACCGAGCTGGGCGATCCGTCGATGCCGACCACGACGCCCTCGCGGCCTATCGGCGGAAGGTCGGGGATGACCGCGACCGGCACCCTCGCGGCCGCCGCGACCCGCAGGCTCACGGCGCTGGTCGTCAGGCGATCGTAGAGGTCTTTGCGGTAGCTGCCGACCACGAGCAGCTGGGCGCCGAGCGCCTCGGCCTCGCCGCAGAGCACCTTGACCGGCTCGCCCTTCTTCGTCACCGGGGTGACCGTCACGTGCGGGGCGGGCCGGTCGCTGCGGAACGCCTCGTTCGCGAGCATCACCTCGCCGCGCTCCTGCAGCAGGGGGGCCGCCGTGTAGCCGGGCGAATCCCACGAGGTGTCGGCGACGTAGAGCACGACGACGTCGGCGGCGACGGCCGCAGCCCGGTGCAGGGCCCAGGCGAGCGCGGTCTTGGCCGCATCCGAGCCGTCGAAACCGACCAGGATGGGGCCGGGCGCGTTGGTGGTGGTCATGGTCTCCCCGCTCCCCCGGCGCCAGGGCTAACCGGTGATGTCGACGCGGGAGATCAGGTCGCCCGCCAGTGCGAACGCCAGAGTACCGCCTCCGTTGTACCCGCCGCCGGTGACCTGCACCGAGACGGCGTAGATGCCGTTGTTGACGGTGAAGCCCGGCACCTCGAAGTGGCTGCCGACGCCGATGTTGTCGGTCTCGTTCCAGTCGGCGATCGCGTCGCGGCCGGTGTAGGTGTGGCCCCAGTCGTCGAGCACCGCGTCGGCGGCGAAGGCCGCGAGGAAGCGCTCGCGATCGGAGTCGTTCGTGGCCTCGAAGAAGGCGGCGATGGCGGGTGGCAGATCGTGCGGCACGCTCATGGCTCCATCCTGCGCCGTCGGATGTTCGGCGCGCCAGAGCGGGCGGTCGCCTCTCAGCAGGTCTTCACCTGGGGGCGACCGGGGCGTGGCGGTGGGTGCGGCGTCGGGATGGCGGGGCGGCTGCGGGGCGGGATGGCACGGCGTGGCGGTGGGTGCGGCGGACACGGAATACTCGGCGGGAGTGGACTGTTCCTGAGTTCATACGTTCGCATGCAAAGAGGGAGGCCGCCATGGCCGAGGACACCGACCAGACCACTCCGACGAAGGATCTCAGCGCCGTGCAGTTCGGGCTCGACACCTTCGGCGACGTCACGGCCGACGACGAGGGCACGCCGCTGCCGCCCGCCCAGGTGCTCCGCAACCTGGTCGAGCAGGGGGTCAAGGCCGACGAGGTGGGCATCGACTTCATCGGGTTCGGCGAGCACCACCGCGACGACTTCGCCGTGACCGCGCCCGAGGTCGCTCTGGCCGCCGTCGCGGCGCGGACCTCGCGCATCCACCTCGGTTCGGCCGTCACCGTGCTGAGCTCGGACGACCCGGTGCGGGTGTTCGAGCGCTTCTCGACCCTCGACGCGCTCTCGGGCGGGCGGGCCGAGGTCATCCTGGGCCGCGGGTCGTTCACCGAATCGTTCCCGCTGTTCGGCTTCGAGCTGCAGGACTACGAGCGGCTGTTCGAGGAGAAGCTCGAGCTGTTCGCGGCGATCCGGTCGGGCAACCCCGTGACCTGGCAGGGCACGACCCGCGCGTCGCTGACGAACCAGAGCATCTACCCGCCGATCGAGCACGGGCTGCTGAAGACCTGGGTCGGCGTCGGCGGCAGCCCCGAGTCGGTGGTGCGCGCGGCGCGGTACGGCTTCGCGCTGACGCTCGCGATCATCGGGGGCGAGCCCGAGCGCTTCGCCCCGTTCGTCGACCTCTACCACCGGGCCATGGCTCAGTTCGAGCAGCCGTCGCAGCCCGTGGGCGTGCACTCCCCCGGCCACATCGCCGCGACCGACGAGGAGGCCAAGGAGCAGCTCTGGCCGCACTACTCGGCGCAGATGAACCGCATCGGGCGCGAGCGCGGCTGGTCGCCGATGGGCCGCGGGCACTTCGAGCAGGAGGTCGCGCGGGGTTCGCTCTACGTCGGCTCGCCGGAGACCGTCGCGCAGAAGATCGCGTCAACCGTGCGGGTGCTCGGGGTCGACCGGTTCGACCTCAAGTACGGCAACGGAGCGCTCTCGCACGAGAAGCTCATGACGAGCATCGAGCTCTACGGCACCGAGGTCATCCCGCGGGTGCGGGAGCTGCTGGCGCAATAGGCGGCTGCGCAGAGGTACCAGATTTGGTACCTCTGCGCTACGATCGAAGGATGGTCGCGCTCAACATCACGTTCTCCGAGTCGGAGATGGACGAGTTGCGGGCGGTCGCCGCGCAGCTCGACACGTCGCTCAAGTCGCTCGTGCACGACTCCGCGCTCTCGACCGTCCGGAATCGTAAGCACCTGGTCGAACAGATGGCGGCCGATGTCGCGGCCAAGTCGGCGGAACTGAACCGTCGACTGGCGTGAATCCGTACTATCTCGATCGCGAGGACGTGCTGACCGCGTCGGCGCTCGCTCTCGGAGCGTTCCCCGTCGTGCGTGATTTCGGTCTCCTCGACGCGGCCGTCGCCCGGCCGCGCAGCTCGGTCTTCGGTGTGGATTCCTATCCGACACTCACGGAGAAGGCCGCGGCGCTGCTTCACTCCCTGGCGAGGAATCACGCGCTCCTCGATGGAAACAAGCGCACGGCCTGGTCGGCCGCGTGGGTGTTCCTTAGCGTCAACGGCGTGCTGCTCGCCCGGGATTTCGATGTCGACGCCGCGGAGGCGCTCATGATCTCCGTGGCGGTGGGTGGAATCGACCTGGGAGAGATCGCGACGCGACTGTCCGAGTTCGCCGAGAACTAGACACGTCGGTCGACGCGGGAGTGGCCCGGCTGTGGGCCGTCGTCGCGCATCGGCGGGACCGGCCGCTCAGGCGGTGGTCGCCATGCGGCCGCGGCGAGCAGTGGCAGTCGCGGTCCCGGCGGCGGCGGCCTCGCGGGCGAGGAGGGAGCGTTTGACTTCGGTGCCCCAGGCGAAGCCGCCGAGGGTGCCGTCGGTGCGGAGCACCCGGTGGCACGGCACGAACAGCGCCGGCGCGTTGCGCGCGCAAGCGCTCGCCGCGGCCCGCACGGCGGTGGGGCTGTCGAGGGCGGCGGCGAACTCCTGGTAGCTGAGGGGGTGGCCGGGCTCGATCGTGCGGAGCGTCGTCCAGCCGCGCTGGTGGAACTCGCCGCCCTTCTGCACCACCTCGACGGTGTCGATCGCCGTGACGTCTCCGACGTAGTACGCCAGGGCCGCGACGGCGGCGCGCGTTGTGCCGGGGGTGACGTCGGTCGGCCGGATGCTCGGGGCCAGGCGAGCGAGGAGCGCGTCGACGTCGTCGGTCCAGCCCGAGGCCAGCACGCGATCCTCCTCGTCGGCGATGATGCCGAACGGGCCGTCGGGTGTGTCGACGAACTGCACGGTGGCGGTCATGGGGTCTCCTCGGGGGTCGTGGGTGCGGTGGATGAAGGCGGCGGGGTGGCTGCGTCCGGCGGTGCGGAGGGTGCGAGTGCAGGCGCCGGGCGGCGTCGGCCGCGCGCCGGAGGCGGGGCGGCTGCCCAGAGGTGGAGGGCGAGGTAGGTGCGCCAGGGGGCGAACGGCGCTGCCCAGGCGGCCAGCTCGCGCGGAACCGAGGGGGCACCGAGCGCGGCGGCGCCGTTGCGGAGCGCCACGTCACCGGTGGGGAGCACGTCGGTGCTGCCGAGCACCCGCATCGCGAGGTAGCCCGCGGTCCAGTCGCCGATGCCCGGCAGCGCCACCAGGCGGGCCCGCTGCTCGACCGGGTCGTCGCCCGAGGTGAGCTCGAGCTCGCCCGCCGCGATCGCCTGCATCGCCGTGAGCAGCGTTGCCGCCTTCGCGCGCGGCCCGGCGAGCACCGGGCCGGTCAGCAGCTCGTCGGCGTGCGCGACGATCTGGGCGGGCGTCGGGAAAAGGAGCGTGGGCATCCACTCGCCGGCGGGGTCGGCGGGGTCGGCGGTGTCGGCGGTGTCGGCGGGGTCGGCGGTGCCGGCGGGGTCGGCGGTGTGGGCGGGGTCGGCGGGGTTGGCGGTGCCGGCGGGGTCGGCGGTGCGGGTGGGATCGTCGGGGTCGGCGGGGTCGGCGGGGTTGGCGGTGCCGGCGGGGTCGGCGGTGCGGGTGGGATCGGCGGGGTCGGCGGGGTCGGCGGGGTTGGCGGTATGGGTGGGGCCGGTGGGATCGGTGGGGTCGTCGGGCGCGGCCGGGGCGAGGGGGGTGCCCGCCAGCACGGCCAGACGATGGAGGAGCGTGCGGGCGGCGGTGACGGTGATCTGCTGACCGACGATCGCCCGCACGAGCATCTCGTGGGGGTCGACGGCACCCGGCATCCGGATGCCCGGGGTCGCCCGCACCCGCGCCGCCAGCTCGGAACCACCCGGCAGACCCGGCGTGTGGGTCACCGACAGCAGCGCCTCGTCGACCGCGACCGGGTCGGCGTCGAGATCGAACAGGCGACGGATGCGCGCCACCAGCACCGGCAGATCGCCGAGCACCGTGAGCCGCGCATCGAGCTCGAGCGGCCGGCCCGGCTCGTGCCGCACGGTGAACCACGACGGGCCGCCGGGCAGCAGCAACGACCTCGTGTAGGAGCGGCCCTCGACCCGCTCGACCCCCGGGATCGCACGGGCGGCGAGCCACCGGAAGACCCCCTCGGCGTCGAACGGCTCGCGGTAGGGCAGGCTCAGGCGCAGGGCTCCGGGGGCCGCGGCCTCGGAGTGGCTCCGGCGAGCGCGGATCTCCGACGGGGTCAGCTGGAACACCTCCCCCACGGTGTCGTTGAACTGGCGGATGCTGGTGAACCCGGCCGCGAACGCCACGTCGGCCATCGGCAGGTCGGTCGCTGTGAGCAGGGTGCGGGCGGTCTGCGCCCGGTGCGCCCGGGCCAGGGCGAGCGGGCCCGCCCCGAGTTCCTGCGTGAGCACGCGGGTGAGGTGCCGCGGCGAGTAGCCGAGCCGGGCGGCCAGTCCGTCGACGCCCTCGCGCTCGACGACGCCGTCGCCGATCAGGCGCATCGAGCGGGCGGCGAGGTCGTCGCGGAGGTTCCAGGCCGGGGTTCCCGGTACGGCCTCGGGCAGGCAGCGCTTGCAGGCGCGGTATCCGGCCTCGTGGGCGGCGGCGCTGGTCTCGTAGAAGGTCACGTTGGAGGCCTTGGGAGTGCGCGCCGGGCAGCTGGGGCGGCAGTAGATGCCGGTCGAGCGCACGGCCGTGATGAACTGGCCGTCGAACCGCGCGTCACGCGACCCGATGATGCGGTAGCGCTCGTCGAAGTCCATGTATCGAGTCTCACATGGGCCACCGACACGCTCTAGCGGGAATCGGACATGACGGTGGACGGGGTCGGCGGGAGTGGCGACGAAGCTGTGGGCGATGTCGGAGGCCCGCCGTAGGGTCGCACGCATGGCGCACTCCATCGTCCCCCCGTACCTGCTCGCCCGACTCGCCGAGGCCGACGCCGCCGGCATGCAGAAGGCCGCTGCGGCGGCCAGGCGCTCCCTGCTCGCCGATCCCCCACTGCGCACCGAACGCCGGCGCGAAGGCGCCGCCCCTGCGCTCCCGCATCGCGGCGCCGACGAGGTCCCGACGCAGGTCGAGCGCACGATCTTCGACGCCGCGGGCAGCGAGACCCTCCCGGGCGAGGTGGTGCGCGAGGAGGGCGCCCCGGCGTCCGACGACCCGGCGGTCAACGAGGCCTACGACGGTCTCGGCGCCACCCATGCCCTCCTCCTCGACGCCTTCGGGCGGCGCTCGATCGACGACCGCGGGCTGCCGCTCCGCGCGACCGTGCACTACGGCCGCGACTACGACAACGCGTTCTGGGATGGTGAGCGCATGGTCTTCGGCGACGGCGACGGCGAGGTCTTCGGCCGTTTCACGGCCTCCCTCTCGGTGATCGGCCACGAGCTGGCCCACGGCGTCACGCAGTACACCGCCGGGCTGGAGTACCAGGGGCAGTCGGGGGCGCTCAACGAGTCCTTCTCCGACGTGATCGGCGCCCTGGTCGAGCAGCACAGCCGGGGTCAGAGTTCGGCCGAGGCGAGCTGGCTGATCGGCGAGGGCTTGTTCACGGCTGCCGTCGAGGGCCGGGCGCTCCGCTCGATGATCGAGCCGGGTACGGCCTACGACGACGACGTGCTGGGGAAGGATCCGCAGCCCGCCGACATGTCCGGCTACGTCGAGACGACCGACGACAACGGCGGAGTGCACCTGAACTCGGGCATCCCGAACCGGGCCTTCGCACTCGCGGCGATCGAGATCGGCGGCAACGCCTGGGAGCGGGCCGGGCGCATCTGGTACGACACGATCAGCGAGACGACGGGCCCGCTGGAGCCGGACAGCGCGTTCGCGGCGTTCGCGGCGGCGACCGTCGCATCCGCTCGCCGACTGTTCGGGGAGGGGTCGGCCGAGGCTTCTGCCGTCGAGGGCGCATGGGCTACCGTGGGCGTGAGGAGTGATGAGCAAAGCCCAGGATGACGACGACGCGCAGGTGCTGCGCATCACCGTTGCGCGCTCGGGCGGGGTGGCCGGCATCGCGCCGACCTGGACCGTGACGGCCTCGGCGGAGCCGGACGTCGACTCCTGGCTCTCTCTCGTGGAGTCGTGCCCGTGGGATGCGCCGGAGCCGAGCACGCCGGGCGAAGCCGATCGCTTCGTCTACACGATCCGGGTCCTGCTCGATCCTCCGGCCGAGGCCGGGACGACGACCCAGATCCCGACCGAGCGCGACGCGACCGTGCCCGAAACGGCCCTCGACGGGCCGTGGCGCGAACTCGTCGACCGGGTCAAGCAGGAGAGCAAGGCCTCCCGACGGAAGAAGCCCGTCGGGCGGCAGCCGGCGGCCGGCGCGGCCCCCGACCCGGCGTCCGGGCCCACCGCATCCTGAATCTCAGCCGAAGACGCCGTTGACGTAGTCGTAGGTGCGCTTGTCGATCGGGCTCGAGAACATCGCCTCGGTCGACCCGTGCTCGACGATGGCCCCCGGCTGACCCTGCGAGGCGAGGAAGAACGCGCACTGCGTCGACACGCGCTGCGCCTGCTGCATGTTGTGGGTGACGATCACGATCGTGACGTCGTTCACCAGCTCGAGCATCGTCTCCTCGATCACGCGCGTCGAGGTCGGGTCGAGCGCCGAGCAGGGCTCGTCCATCAGGAGTACGCGCGGGGTGACCGCGAGCGAGCGGGCGATGCAGAGCCGCTGCTGCTGGCCGCCGGAGAGTCCGCCGCCGGGGGCGCGCAGACGGTCGCGCACCTCCTTCCAGAGCCCGGCCTTCGTCAGGCACGACTCGACCAGGTAGTCCTTGCGGTCGCGGTCGGCCTTCGTGCCGGTGAGCTTCAATCCGGCGAGCACGTTGTCGTAGATCGACATCGCCGGGAACGGGTTCGGCTTCTGGAACACCATGCCGATGCTCTTGCGGGCGTCGACGAGCTTGCGGCTCGGGTCGTAGATGTCCTGGTCGTCGATCAGCACCTCACCGGCGAGGCTCGCCGAGGGGATGAGCTCGTGCATCCGGTTCAGGATGCGCAGGAAGGTCGACTTGCCGCAGCCCGAGGGCCCGATCAGCGAGGTGATGACCCCGGCGGGCATCTCGAGCGAGACGCGGTCGAGCACCTGGTGGTCGCCGAACCAGGCCGAGATGTTGCGGGCGTCCAGGCCCGACAGCGGCGGGCGCTCGAGCTGGAGCTGCTGCTCGAAGCTCAGCGCCGATCCGGCACCGGAGACCTGGTACTGAACAGACGGCACGAACCGGCCACCGCCGGCGACCGGCGGCAGAACGGGCCCGCTAGGGGCGACGGGGCCGGGGCCGGCGGGACCGGCGATGGGGCCTGCGAGGCCGGGACCTGCGGGGCCGGGCGCGCCGGTCGGCGGCGACCAGTCGCGCGGGCCGGCCGTCTTGCCCTTCATGATCTGCCGCTGCTCCTTGCGGGTCAGCGACGGGAGCACGGTGGTGATGTCGTCGGCGGGACGCTCGTCAGTCATGGTGGCTCGATTCTGCTGCGACCGGGGCAGCGCGTGCGATCGGGGCGGTACGTGCGACCGGGGCGGCACGTGCGGCGGGATGGGTCGACGGATGCGCGGGTCGCATCACAGGAGGTTGGGGAGCAGGCGGGTGACCTGGTCGGCAACCAGGAGCCCGGCGAGGAACATCACGGGCGCGAACACGACCCACATCTTCTGCGCGCCGATGCGCCGGTACGACCACACGGCGGCGAACTCGGCGACGACGAAGAACTGCAGGGCGAAGATCAGCGCCCAGACGGTCGTCGTGTCGGTGGCCAGCGACTTGTCCTGCGGCGGCAGCGTCGTGTAGGTCGTCTGGCGCGCGCCGGCCGGTTCGGCGTCGCCGATCAGCTGGGCGTCGACCCGAGCGACCCCCGTGGGCATGAACCACGGACCGCGCGCGGTCTCGAGCACCAGGCGGCTCTCACCGGCACCGGGGCTGAGCGGCGTGGGGTCGCCCGCGTAGCGCACGCCGATCACCTCGAAGGTCTGCACGCCCTGACCGGTGAGCACCGTGAAGGTGTCGCCGGGCGAGAGCTCCTGGATGCGGCTGAACGGTCCGCCGTACCCGGCCGCCCGGCCCATCACCGTGCTCATCCCCTGCTGGCCGGGCAGCACCGAGTCGCGGCGGTGTCCGGGGCCGGCGCGGAGATCGCTCGAGGAGGTGCCCTCCACGATGACCTCCTTCACGCCGATCGACGGGATCTCAATGATGGCGACGGGTGCGCCGTCGGGCAGCAGCGTGTCGTCGAAGGCGCCCTCGCTCACCGGCGCGGTGCCGGCCGCGAGCTGGGCGCGGTAGGCATCCGTCAGCTGCTGCTGCGAGACGAAGTGCTGCAGGTGACTCAGCACCATCAGGTTCACCACGAAGGCGAACAGCAGCGCCGCCACGATCGTGAGGAAGGAGCGCAGTAGCACCTGGGTCGGGCTGAGCGGCGCGAGCGGCTGCAGCGATCGGGGCATCCGCTTCGGCATGCGCGGCGGTTTCGGCGGCGGCGGCGGGGACAGCAGGGGCGGCCCAGCGAGCGGCCCAGTCGGCCCGGTCGGCCCAGTCGGCCCAGGCGGCGCGGGCGGCACGCCGGGCCCGGCTGCCGCGGCGCCCGCTGCCGGTGAATCGAGGGTCGAGGTCACGCGGTGGCCTCCACGAGCTGCGGTTCGGTCGCGTAACGCAGGATGCGGCGGACCGCGTAGGCGACGGCGCCGAGCCCCGCGAGGATCAGCAGGAACCACGGCGGCAGGAACACCGCGGTCTCGCGGGTCATCGGCTCGAGGTCGGTGCCGGCCACGGAATCCGGGGGCGTGAGGGTGACGTGCGCGCTGCCGAAGGTCCACTGCCCGGTGCCGCCGAGGGTCGCATCGACCGTGGTCGACTCGTTGGGCTTGAGACCGGTGATCTGCACCGGGTCGATCGAGCTGATCTCGCCGCCGAACACGTTCGTGAGCCAGAACCGCGCTTTCGCGTCGATGACCTCGGTCGAGACGTTGCGCACGGTGAAGTGCACCTCGAGGTCTCCGGAGAGCGGATTGATCGACGGCTGGTACGTCGAGCCGAGACCCCCGACGTAGAGAACGCCACCGAGGCTGTACTCGTCGTCGCCCGGCTTCGGCGGATTCGTGTCGCTGGTCACGACGACCGCGCCGGTGTCGGTGGAGCGGGTCGTGGTGGTGGACGGGGACGATTTGCCGCCCGAGCCCAACCCCCCGCCGGCGCCGCTGCCGGTGCTGCTGTTCGTCGTGGTCGGAGCCGGCGTCGAGGGCGCGGTCACCTGCACCGTGATGTTGGTGTCGTCATCCGCGGCCGAGGCGGAGCCCGCCCCGCCGAAGACCGCCAGAAGGGCGACGACGACGGCGACGGCGCCGGATGCGGCCCCGGCCCCGGCTCCGGCTCCGGCTCCGTGCGAACGCGAGCGACGGGCCTGCCGCGATGCCGTCATCGTGTCTCACCCGAGGCGACGGGCGCCTTCGTGTCGACCTCGTCGCGGGCGCGGCGGCGCGCCTCGGCCTCGGTGTACGCGATCCAGTCGCGGGCCGTCTTCTCGTCACGGATGCGGCGGAGCCGGAAGAACAGGAACACACCGGCCGCGATCGCGACGAGCACCAAGAGCAGCCACGGCACCGCGAACGTGACCGTGTCGCGGTTCACCTGGGCGAGCGGTCCGGGGTTGAGCGCGTCGTCGGACACGGTCGGCTGCAGCTGCACGTACGGATTGAGGTAGCCCAGCTGCGGGGTGCCGTTCACCGTCATCGTGATGGTGCGGGTGCTGCCCGGCAGCATCTCGCTGAGCTCGTCGCGGCTCTGCGATCCGGCGCCGATGCCGAAGTAGGTGTTGACGCCGGCCACCATGTGGGCGCCGAGCGCCACGTTGCCGTCGTTCTTGACGGTGAAGGTGATCGTGGTGTGCCCGTCGAAGGGGTTCACATCCCCCTGGTAGTCGGCGGCGATGCTGGAGATCGTGAGCCGCGGTTGCAGATCACCGGGCACGCGCACGTAGAGGCGGGTGGCGACGCGTCGGTCGACCAGGATCTGGCCCTCGGCGCTGGTGACCGAGATGACGATGCCGGCGGCGTGGTCGCCGGGCGCGGCGTCGGCGGGGACGTCGACGGTGAAGGGCACCACCTGCGTGGCTCCCGGGTCGAGCGGGATCTCGAGCGACTTGGCTCCCCCGGCGAACGTGACCCAGTTGCCCGCATCGACAGCGGGAGCGTCGGTGTCGAGCAGACCGTAGGAGCCGTCCTCAGTGTTGTAGGCATCCGTCGCGAACACTTTCATGGTCTGCGGCGTCGTGCCGGTGTTGCGGACCATGTAGTTGTCGGTGAGCTGCTGACCGGGTGCGGCCTGGTAGGTGAACCGACTCCGTCCGTCGGTCTCGGTCTCGGTCGACGGAGCACCGGAGATGCCGTCCGTGTCATCGGCTCGGGCGGGCCCCGCAGCGGCCAGGACGGTCAGGCCGCCGGCGAGCACCAGGGCGACCAGGAGGGCTGCGACGAGTCGTCCCAGCGATCGGATCGGAGTCGGGATCAGAAGCACAGTTGATTCATCCAGGGTGAGATGGCCTACGAGCGGCTTGAAAGGGAAGGAGGAGTGAACGGAACCCATCAGCCGATGGGACCGCGCACCCGAAAAGGGGGCCGCGATCTCTCGCGACCCCCGATCCGTGGACTACTTCGAAGCGAGCGTTAGCGTGAGCTTCGAGGTGTAGGTACCGGCCGGCATGTTCGCCGGAGCGACGAACGTCAGGTCGGCGTTGAACTTCGCGGTGCCCGAGGCGGCGGTGTTGCCCGCCTGAGCGAACACCGACGGGTACGTCGCCGAACCGGCGACCTGGCTCGCACCGAGGGTGACGGCGGCGTTCGGCTCGACCAGCTTCGGCGCGAGGCCGAGCTGCTTCTCGTCGATGATCTTCGTCGAGTCGGCCGAGTTGGTGAAGTCGGTGACCTTGGTGGTCAGCGTCCAACCCGGGTGGGTGACGACCCGCTGGTCCTGCACCGAGAACTCACCGAGCGCGCCGGTCGAGGTCGACAGGTTGTTGACCAGGGTCGCGTTGCCGATGGTGGCGGTGCCGGAGGCCGGTGCGACCAGGTTCAGCGTTCCGTCGACCGCAGCCACGGTGGTCGCCTGGAGGTTGACGTCGGTCTCGCTGGTGGTCGGAGTGGTCGGCGTCGTGCTGCCGCCGTCCGGCGTCGCGAACTTCCACTTACCGCCGGGCTGCACGGTGATGTACGTGTAGTACACGCCGCCGCTGGAGATGGCGAGGTTGTTCGTCTTCATGAAGGCGAAGCCCACCGAGAAGTTGCCACCGGCGCGAACCGTGGACAGGTTGCCCAGGATCTGCGACTCGAGCGAGATCTGCGGGTAGATCATGTCCTTCGTGCCCTGCTTGAACAGGCTGTCGGCCCACGCGGTCCACTGGGCCGGGTTGTTCTCCGAACCGCGCGGCGAGATGAAGGTCCGCACGGTCTCCGAGTCGGAGGTGCCGGGGAAGACGTCCTCGACCTTGGCCGGGTCGCCGCTGGTGAGGCCGATGACCGCGTAGTTGAAGGCGAGCTCGGTGCCCGCGGGGACGACGGAACCGTCGTTGGCGTCACCGACGAAGAGCGGACCCTTCGATCCGACCGTGGAGACGGGCTCGTCGGCGGCCTGTGCGCTGAGCGCGGTGCCGGCGACGAGGGCTGCGGCGATGAAGCCGACAGCAGCCACACGAGTGGCGTTCTTACGGAACATTTCTGTCATGCCTTTCGAGATGGGTTTCTCAGAGCGACGCGAAGGCGCGAAGCACGGTGGTGTTGGACGGGGCGAGGAAACCGAACTTGCGCTTCACGGCACCGGCCGTGGACGAGAAGGTTCCGGTGTTGGTCAGGCTGAGGGCCTTGGTGGGGTCGAGCAGGTCGGCCAGCGCGGCGTCGTACTTGGCTCCGGACGAGTTGAGGCGAGCCCACTCGACGACGAGGTAGGTGTCGCGACCGAAGGGCGCGGCGTTGTAGAAGGTGGCGTTCGGGACGAGCGAGGTGCCGGTCCCGGTGAACGCCGCCACGCCGTTGGGCGAACCGAGCTTGACGCTGGTGCCGGCGATGGTATTGATGCCGGTGACGCCGTTGGACTGCGCGACCCAGCTGGCCGCCGAGAACGGGATGATCTCGTCGGTGCCGAGCACCTTGGCGTCGTTCTCCGCGGTGGTGTTCGCGGTGTCGGGAACGGTGGAGCCGAGGGTGGTCACACCGATGGCGCCGAGGAAGAAGGACCGCGTTCCCGAGGTGCTCTGCGGGATGCGGGGCTTCACGACCGTCGTGCCGATCGTGACGGGGGTGTTGGCCTCGTAGATCTGCTTGAGCTGCGCCGTGGTGAGGTTGGCGAGATCGGAGTTCGCGCTGTTGTACGCGTAGGCGACGGCGTCACGCGCGTAGGGGACGTAGGCGAGGAGTCCGGCCGAGTTGGCGTTGCTGCCCGGGCCGCTGGACGAACGGGCGATGTCGACCTGGCCGGTGATGACCTTGGCGGGCACGGCGGTGTTGCCGCTGTAGGCGGCACCGGTGATCGAGGCACGAAGCGCGGTCACTCCGGCGCCGGAGCCCGAGGGCCGACCGAAGTACTCGCCACCGTTCTTGGTCTGGATGGCGGGGGAACCGAACGCGTCGAAGGAACCGAGGGAGGTTCCGCCCGAGGTGATACGGATCGGGGCGCCACCGACGCTGGTGCCGTTGGTCAGCGCGTTGGTGGAGTCCTGCAGAGTGTCCGAACCGACGAGCACGTACCCGTTGGAGACGGGCTCGGCGTTCGCCGGTGCGGCCAGGCCGAGACCCGCGAGCGCGACGCCCACGGCAGCGCCGAGAGCGACTACTTTCTTGATCTTCACTTGGTGTTGTTCCTTTCGGGAGGGGTGACCGAGCCTCCGCGACGCGGCTGCTTCGACTTGGCGTCGTGGCGTCCGCTGCGGGTGCCAGGACGGAGTCCAAGATTGTGGGGCATCACAGACGTCTCCGGATGCGTGAGAGCATCGCGACCGCGACGGCTGCGACGAGCCCGGCGGCGATGCTGATGGGGACGGCCGCTGTGATGGCTCCGAGCTTGGCGTCGGCGGGAGTCGCCTTGCCGATCAGGTTGGTCACGGCGTTGCCGCTGGCCACCGGATCCGTCGGCTGCGACGCCGGCTGAGGAGCCGCAGCCGGAACCTGGGGCGACGCGACGGGGACCGTGCTGCTGGTGCCGCTGGTGGTCCCGGCCGGGCGGGGGCTGGGGGTCGGTGACGGGCTGGGGGCCGGGGTCGTCGGGGGCGGCCCGCCGGCGGCGATGGTCGCGGCCGCCACGAGCGCCTGATCGCGCCAGCCCGCCGGCAGCGGGGCGTAGCCCTCCGGGAGCATGCCCAGCGAGGTCCCCGGCTCCTGTCCGGAGGTCGCCGCGTAGTTGATGAAGTCGGCGTAGTCGGCCCGCACCGCCGCATCCGCCATCTTCGGGTTCACGGCGGCGTAGACGGGGAGGGTGAGGGGATACGCACCCTTCGCGCCCTTCGCCGCCTCTGAGGTCGAGTCGAGCGAGTACACCTGAGGTTGGGCCGGGTCCGCGGTCATCGCCGCGGCGGCCGCCGTGAGCGATTCGGCGTCGGGCGAGACGAATTCGCCGGCGGCGTTCCTCAGCTTCGCCGAGACCACCTGGTACTTCGCGGCGGCGGCGGTGTCGGTGATCCCGATCACGCGCTGGAGCCCGGCCAGGGAACGGGGGGTCTTGGTGTACTTCGCGGGGATCGCGATGGAGTCCCACGGGCCGAGCACCTGACCGTCGCCGCGCAACACCAGATAGGCGCTGGTCGTCAGGTCGTTCACGTAGGGACGCCAGGTCACGGAGTTCACCGGGACCGCCCCGCTGGTGGCGTCCTTCGGCTGCTCGCTGGGATCGCCCTTCGGGAAGTCCTCACGCGGGTAGGTCAGCGGCGCACCGGTCGGTGTCTGTCCGGCCTGGGTGTAAGCGCTCTCGTAGACCGCCGGGTCCGAAGAGCTGTACGGATTCACGACCATGCCCCAGGGGTCGGGCTTGCCGGCGAGGAAGTCGCGTGCGTCCTGGTCAGAGAGCACGTAGTTCCACACGGCCCAGGCCGAGTCCGAGCGTCCTTGAGGGGCCAGGAGATCGGCGATCGAGGGTGAGTTGATCGACTGGTACGCCCACTCCGGATCGTTGATCTGGAGGAAGTCGCGATCGTAGGTGATGTTGCGGGCGTTCGTGCCGAGGTGCGTCTTCGGCGCCCTGGTCGGCAGCGAATCGATGTACGAGCTCGTGAGGAGCTTGGCGACGAGGCGGGGGGTGAGGTTCATCGAGTCGAACGCGAGCCGGGCTCGGTCGGAGACATCCGCCGGGACCTCGCCGATCGCCGAGGGTTCGCGGTCGATCGAGAAGGCGATGGACACCCCGGTCAAGGCGATGGGTGCATAGGTCAGGTTGTCCTTGACGTCGGGCACGCTGAGGGCTCTGGAGGTGAGTGCCATCGGCTGCACCCCCGTGCCGTTCGCGGCCAGTGCCGCATCCGTCTCCGCCCCGGTGATCGTCGTGTAGGCGGCACCGTCGGCCGCGCCGCAGAGGCTCGGCTGCCAGGAGGAGATGGCCTCGCTGGAGAGCTCGCTGCCGGAGAGCTGCCGCTCGGCAGCACCGATCGTGCAGCGGACCCCGACGGGGAGGAAGTCGAGTCTCACCGCGAGCTTGTGCTGCCAGGCGTCGTAGAAGAGCCCGGAGTTGATGACGTGGTCCTCACCGGCGTCGGCCGTGCCCCGCGGGATGACGACGAGCCAGCACGAGGTGGCGCCGGTCACCGTGCCCGCGGTCTCGATCGGTGTGCCGCATCCGAGCCCGGGCGACTGGGCGGCCGTCTGCACCTCGAACTTCACCGAGCCCGCGCCGTTCGACCCGGAGCCGGCCCAGGAGATCTCGTTGCTGGTCAGTCGCGTGAAGAACTGGTTCGTGTTCACGTCGACCGTCTCGATCTTCTTGCCGTCGACGACGGAGGCGACGGTCGCGCCGGTCTTCGACTTGAAGGGGATCGACGTGTAGGTCTGGTCGAAAGGACCGGTGGCGGCGGCCGTGTACGGCTGGTCCTTCGCGTTGACGTTCTTCGGATCGGCGATCGAGGCGTCGCGTCGGGCGCCCGGGGTGTTGAAGGCGCCGTACTGGCAGGTGGTGCGGTCCGGCTGATCCTTGTTCTCCGGGTCGTCACCCCAGCACTGCATGATCTGCAGGAAGTTCGCGCCTCCGGTCTGGCCGTCGGGCACCTGCGACTTGATCCCGCCCGTCCAATCGATCTGGATGCCCTGTGCGAGCAGGTCGCGCGTCTGCGAGACGGACACCTTGAGGTCTGGCATCGGCGCGGAACCCGTCGTGTCCTGGACGGCCGCGGTCACGGTCACGGCACTGGAGTCCACGGCCTGAGCGGAGGTGACGGGGATCGCGATCCCGGACACCGTGAGCACGGCGCCGACGACCACTCCGACTCCGACCCCGGAGGCGAGGGAGACCAACCACGAACGTCGTCGGGCGCGACGATGGCGGGCGGTACGAGACACGGGTGACTCCAAGCTGAAATCCAGAGGATTCATGGGAACGACGCAAAATTATGGGCGTCTGATGTCGGTGGGATGAACGGCGGAGGAAGGAGACTTCCCTCGGAGATTTCGCGCTGGCATCGGGCGATCCGTCAGGGGATCCCGTGCCCCGCGAAGGGGTCACATCAGACGTCGCGGCCGCTGCTCTTGAGACGTCGTGAGGCCAACGGCGGCACGATGATCGCTGCGAGCAACAACAGCCCGGCCGCCACCATCAGCCATTGGGTGGCACCCATGCCGGGGTCGCCCAGCGTGAACGGACTGGACACCGCGGCGCCGGCGATCGCCGACCCTCCACTGACCAGCGCCCCGTTCTCGTCGTAGACCGGCGTGGTGCCGGCGGCAGC
Source organism: Herbiconiux sp. 320_LB (assembly GCF_059691755.1). Taxonomy (NCBI): domain Bacteria; kingdom Bacillati; phylum Actinomycetota; class Actinomycetes; order Micrococcales; family Microbacteriaceae; genus Herbiconiux; species Herbiconiux sp. 320_LB. The sequence continues at coordinate 641,432 of NZ_JCAWAD010000001.1, forward strand.
CGCACCCGCTCCGGCGGCGGCCACGGCATCGGTCGACCCCGCAGCCCCGCCCGAACCCGCGTCGCCGGTGCCTGAGGACCCACCGGCCGCGTCGGAGGACGACCCGCCCGAGCCCGAGCCGGTGACCGGGGTCTCGTCGACCGCACCCGCGGTTCCGGTGACGCACTGGTTGGGTCCCTGCTTGTCGCAGTCGGCGGGCAGTGGAGCGGTCGCGGCCAGCGCGTTGCTCGACGGGTCGTCGCCGGGTTTGAAGGTGGGGTTGTTGCAGTTGGCGGTGTCGACACCGTTCCCGCCGGATCCGGGGATGCGTTTGATCTGGTCGGAACCGGCCAGCACCAGGTTCATCGGGAGGGGCGAGTACCCGAGGGTGTCGGCCTGCTGTTGGCCTTCGCAGAGCATGTACCGGGCGAAGGAGGCCAGCGAGTTGCCCTTCTGCTCGGTGAAGATGCCGGCGACCTGGGTGGGAACGATCATGTACGAGTAGCTCGAGAGGGGGTACGACCGGGGATCGCCGCTGTTGTAGACACCTTCGAGCTGCTGGGTGAGGTCCGGCGCGATCGTCGCCTGCATCAGTGCCACCGCCACCGAGGTGGCCTTGGGCTCGATGTAGTACCCGGAGTTGTTGAGCACCTTCGCGACCGGGAAGCCGGAGTTCTTGGCGTAGGAGTACTCGACGTAGGTGATCGCACCCTCGCCGTAGCCCTGCGCGACGTAGCCCGAGACGCCGAGCGAACCGTTCTGCGCCTTCATCGTCGGGCCCACGGGGTACTGCGACCGCAAGCCCGTGCAGTTGCAGTAGGCGCTCCACAGTGCCGGGTACTGCTTCGACATCCACAGGCTGAACTGCGCGGAGGATCCGGAGCCGTCGGATCGCACGACGGGGACGATGCCCTGGTTCGGCATGGCGAGGCCGGGGTTGTCGGCCTGGATGGCCGGATCGCTCCAGTTGGTGATCCCCCCGGTGAAGATCTTGGTGATGACCTCGCCGGAGAGGCGCAGGTTGGTGACGCGCTTGCCACCGATCTTCAGGTTGTACATGAAGGCGGTTCCGCCCGCGACGATCGGCATGTAGGCGAAGCCGGTCTTGGGCACCTCGGGCGGGGAGTTGTCCTCCGGCTTGTCCTGGAACGGGATCTCGCTGACGGCGAAGTCCACCGCGCCGTTCAGGAAGTCCTGACGACCCGCCGACGATCCCACCCCGGAGTAGTTGATCGTCATGCCGTAGTTGTTGGCGACGTTCTTGCGCCACTGGTCGAGCGCGTTCTGCGACCAGGTCGAACCGGTGCCGCTGATCGGGAGGTAGGTGTCCGCCTGCGCGGGCGCGGCGACGCCCGTCCCGGCGGCGACCAGCGTCACCAGGGTGGCGGCGAACAGGGCGAGTGCGGCGCGGGCACGGAATGCGCGGCGGGCACGGGGTTTTGGCGTCACGGGGACGTCTCCTCGGGGTCGGAGGGGGTGGGAGGGGTGGGGGCGGTCGGGGTGGCCGACGAGGGTGCGGGCGGCTCGATCAGTTCGTCGAGCTGCACGAGCTCCACGTTCGGATCGTGGTTCGAGGTGAAGGGGTCGACGGGCGCGGCCGAGGGCGGCGGCGGGGCGAGCGGCGCGACGGTCGTGACGACCGGCACGTAGCTGCCGGCGGCCACGCGGTCCTCGAGCACCGTGATCCGCTGCAGGTCGCGCATCGACTCGGCGCGGGCCGCGCGGCGGGCGCGGTCGGAGAGCTCGCCGGGCCCCTTTCCGCCGATCAGACGGGCGATGATGAACAGGCCGAGCACGAGCAGGATGAGCACCGCCGCCGTGCCGAAACCGCGGGCCACCATGGTGGGCTCGGGCGAGCGCACGAAGTCGAAGACCTGCAGCGGCAGCGAGATCATCGGCCCCGAGAACGGGTTCACGTTCATCACCGAGGTGATGCCCGAGGTCAGCAGCACCGGCGAGGTCTCGCCGATGCCGCGCGCGGTGCCGAGGATGATCGCGGTGACGAGCCCGGAACGCGCGGTCGGCAGCACCACGTGCCAGACCGTGCGCCAGCGGGTCGTCCCGAGCGCGTAGCTGGCCTCGCGCAGGTTCTGGGGAACCAGGCGGAGCACGACATCCGACGCCCGGATCACGATCGGCAGCATCATCACCGTGATCGCCAGGGCCGCCGCGAAACCGGAGCGCTGATGGGTGAACAGCTGGATGATCGCGGCGTAGACGAACAGGCCCGCGACGATCGAGGGCAACGCGGTCATCGCATCCGCGATCGTGCGCACGAACCGGGCGAACCGGCCGCCGACCTCGTTGAGGAAGACCGCGGTGGTGAGCCCGAGCGGGATCGTGATGGCCAGCGCGATCGAGATCTGGATGAGCGTGCCGACGATGGCGTGCAGGATGCCGCCCGAGGTCAGCGGGTCGAGCGGGCCGGTGAGCGCCATCGTCTCGGTGAAGAAGTTGAGGAAGGGCAGCGCCTCGGAGCCGCGCGCGAGCGTGTAGACCACGATGAAGACCAGGCCGCCGAACAGTACCGTGCCGGCGCTCGCCATGAGCACGGTGGCGAGGCGGTCCTTCACCTCCTGGAAGTCCGAGCGCAGCGACACCAGCAGCAGGTAGAACCCGATGAACGCGACGTAGGCCACGATCACCCAGCCGATGACGCCGGTGAGCGGGCCGATCCAGCCGAACAGCAGCGTGGCCAGCGAGATGCCGCCCGCGGCGGCGCCGATCACGTTGAACTTCTCGTCGAGGGTCGCGGTGCGGACACCGCGGCGGGGGCCGACGGGGGTGTCGTCCTTGACGGGGAGGCGGGTGGGGGCGGGCTCCGGGTCGCGGTCGAAGGCGTCGTCGAGGTCGTGGTCGCGGTCGAGTTCGTCCTCGTCCAGCCCCACCCCGGGCGCGGCGGGATTCTCGTACGTCGTGGTCATGCGGTCACAGGCTCTCTGCGCCGGAGCGCGACTTCGCCACGATCGACGAGGCGGTGAAGTTGATGACCAGGGTGATCAGGAAGAGCACGAGCCCGGCCGCCATCAGCGCCGACAGCCCGAACTCGCTCGCCTCGCCGTAGCGCAGCGCGATCAGCGCCGAGACCGAGTTCGTTCCGGTCTTCAGCACCTCCCAGTTGATGACGAAGACCGGCGAGATGATCATGTAGACCGCGATCGTCTCCCCCAGGGCGCGGCCGAGGCCGAGCATCGTGCCGCCGATGATGCCGCCGCGGCCGAACGGCAGCACCACGGTGCGGATCATGCCCCAGCGCGTCGAGCCGAGCGCGAACGCTCCCTCGCGCTCGCCGATCGGGGCCTGCGAGAAGGCCTCGCGCATCACCGAGGCCTGGGTCGGCACGACCATGAGCCCCACCACGATGCCGGCGATGAACGCCGAAGAGGTGAAGGCGCTGGCCTCGGTGAGCCGCGCGCCGTCCTCGCCGGTCACCGCGAAGATCGGGATCCAGCCGAGGTAGGTGGAGATCCACTCGGAGACGGGGATGACGGCGGACTGCAGGAAGAAGACGCCCCAGAGCCCGAAGACGATGCTGGGCACGGCGGCCATCAGGTCGACCAGGGAGACCAGGAAGGAGCGGAGCCGCCCGCGCACGATCTCGGAGAGCAGCAGCGCGGTGCCGACCGCGAGGGGGAAGCCGACGCAGAGCGCGATGATCGCGATCGTGACCGTGCCGAAGAGCACGGCCGCGATGCCGAAGGTCTGGGTCTCGGGCGACCACTGCTGCTCGAACAGGAAGCCGATCCCGGCGACCTGGAGCGCCGAGCCCGCGCGGATGGACAGGAACAGTCCCACCGCGAGCATGATGCCGACGGTCGTGGCGCCCGCCACGTAGGCCACCGTCTGGAAGACGGTGTCGGAGGTCGAACGGCGCGATGCCAAAGAGCGTTTCCGCGGCCGATCGGCCGCGCCCCCCTCGAGGTCGCCGTCCGACCTCCCCGCGCCGCCAGCACCGGCGACGCGTCCACGGTCGTCCGGGCCCTGCTCGATCGGAGCGAGGACCTCGGTGCGCTCGTTCTCGACGACGACGTCGTCGATCGTCTGAAAGACGTCACTGCCTGTCACGAGCCACCAACCATGCCGCCGATGCTCCGGTCGCCGGATGAACGGCGGGCGTCTCGCGGCTGAAGGAGGTGTTGACGCGGTATGGAGAGAAGCGTCGGGTGGGGCGTGTTCATGGGTTCACCAGGGGTTTCACCCTCGTTCGAGGGGCAGGGGCAGGGGCGCGGACGCGCGGGTTACGCCTCGAGGCGAGATCGGGCGATGCGTGAGTGCGCTCCTCCCCCACCTCGCCGAGAAGTCACTTTTACGTCCAAGGCGCGGGATTTGGACGTGAAGGTGACTTCTCGGTGGGGCCAGGCGTGTGGGCGGGGCGGGAGCGGGGGGGCTCAGCGGGCGGGAGGGGTGGGCACGGGGGTCGCGGGGGCGGTGGTGGGCGGCGCGGTCGGCACGCCGGTGGCGGTCGGCACCGGGACGCCGCCGGATCGGGGCGCCGAAACGACCACCGTCACCGTGCTGCCGAGCGGGAGCACGGCGGAGGCGGCCGGCGTCGTGGTCAGCACCACGCCGGCGGGCCCCACATCCTCTCGGTTCGTCAGCGCCACCTCGAAGCCCGCGCCGCGGAGCGCGGTCGTGGCATCGCCGGCGGTGGCGCCGGCCACGGTCGGCACGAGGTTCGAGCCGGACGCGACGACCAGGTCGACCGTCGCACCCGGGGCGAGGGCGGTTCCGGCGGCCGGGACGCTGCGCAGCACGGTTCCGGCTGCGGCGGGCGCGTTCTCGGGTGTGACCGCGCCCAGGGCGAGTCCGGCCGCGGCGAGGGCGGCGGTGGCCGCCTCGCGCGAGGTCGATGCGGTGGGCGGCACCGTGGCCGCGACCGGCTCCGGGAGGGGTGCGGCGGCCGGCGCGATCGTGGGCGGGGCCGAGGGGGTGGAGGGGGCGGATGCGGTGGGGCCCGGTGTCGAGCCGGTGTCGGTCGCCGGCGGCGGGGAAATCGCGAAGGTCGACGAGGAGGAGCCGCCCATGGCCAGCGACCAGGCGACGACGGCGACCACGGCCACCGCGCCGACCACTCCCCAGAGGGCGACGCTGCCGCGGGTGCCGAGCCGGGCCCCGACTCCGCGCGCCGTCGGGTCGGCGGGTCCGGAAGATCCGGGCCGTCCGGCCCATGCGGTCGGCCCGGTCGGTCCGGCCCATCCGGCCGCTGCGGTCGGTCCGGTCGGTCCGGTCGGTCCGGTCGGTCCCGCGGCCCAGCCGCGGGACGGGCCGGCGGAGCCCGGTGATCTCCACCCGGGCGCGGATCCGTCGGGCCGGAAGGACGAGGTTGATGCCGCCGTGGCGGCGCCGGATGCCGCGGAGGCCGCGCTGGTCGCGGTCGCGGTGGTCGCGGCCGCAGTAGCCGCGGCACGACGGGCGGCCGGCGTCGACCTCACCGGGCGCAGGACGACGGTCCGATCGTCGGACCGGGCCGATCCCGAGGCGGCGGATGCCGGAAGCACCATCGTTCGGTCGCCGGCCCGCGCGGCACCGGTCGAGGCCGTCCCCGGGTGCGGGGCCGCCCGGTCGTCCGGGCCGAAGGCCGCGAGCGCTGCGAGTTCCGCACGCACTGCCGTCTGCATCTCGGCGGCGCTGGTGTGGCGGAGGGCGGGGTCTTTCAGGAGGGCCTTCACGATCATCCGGTCGACCGCGCGCGGCAGGCCGGGGCGCGCGACCGACGGCACCGGAGGGGGCGCCTGGAGGTGGGCGAGCATGACGGCTCGAGGGGATTCCCGCACGAACGGCGGGCGCCCCACGAGTGCGAAGTAGAGCACCGCGCCGAGCTGGTAGAGGTCGCCGCGCTCGTCGACGGGCTCGCCGCGGGCGTGCTCGGGCGAGACGTAGTTCACGTTGCCGACCACCTTCGCCCCCGCCGGCCGCGGCCCATCGGCCCCGTGGGGCGTAACGGTACCGCGGGATCCACCCGCGTAGCCGGACGCCGGGGGCTCGGTACGGAGGAGGTCGGCGCCGGTCGCGGCGCGGCCCGCCGCATCCGCGAGTCCGAAGTCGACCAGACGCACGCCCGACGGCCGCAGCACCCCACGCGGGTCGCGCGCGAGCATGATGTTCGCCGGGGTGACGTCCCGGTGGATCAACCCGGACTCGTGCGCGTACCGCAGCGCCGAGAGCACCCCGTCGGCCACGGCGAGCGCCTCCCCCACGCTCAGCCGCCCCAGCCGCTCGACCTCCTCGGCGAGGCTGACGCCGGGCGCGTGCTCGAGGGCGATCCACGCGCGCGGGTCGTCGCCATCCGGATCGTGCACCCCGACCCCGAGCACCTCGACGATGTTCGGGTGGTGCAGCCGTTCGGCCGCGAGCGCCTCGGCGAAGAAGGCCTCGCGCGCCTCGGGCGATCCCGAGAGGTGCGGATGCAGGATCTTCAGCGCCACCGGCCGGGTCGCGCCGGCCGCATCCGCGGAGACGTCGACCGCGGCGAAGACCGAGGCCGAACCGCCCGTGCCGAGCAGCTCGCCGAGGCGGTACCGGCCCGAGATGAGGCCGTCCGGGGTCTCAGGCATCCGCATCCGCCGTCGTCGTGCCGGATGCGCGCCGCCGGGTGCCTACCGGGCCGGCCGCTGCGACAGGCACCGCGCCGGTCACTGGGGCACCGGCACGGCCGCCGCCTGCGCCGCGTAGAGGTTGGCCTTCTCGGCGACCGAGTCGACGTAGCTGTCGAGGTGGTTGTAGGCGAAGACGGCCGTGCGCCAGGTGCCCGGATCGGCGAGCGAGCCGTAGTGACAGATGTAGCGGCCCGCCGCGAGGGCGGCGTCGTCGATCTGCTGGGGGTCGGCGCGGCCGTCGCCGTCGGCGTCGGCTCCCCAGGTGGCCCAGGTCTGCGGGATGAACTGCAGCGGACCGACGGCGCGATCCCACACGGGGTCGCCGTCGAGGCGTCCGCCGTCGGAGTCGGTGATGCCCGCGTAGGCGCCGCCGTCGAGCTGCGGACCGAAGATGCCGGGGCGCGTCACACCGTCAGCACCGACGGCGGAGCCGCCGTGCGTGCCGTGGCCCGACTCGATCCAGCCCAGCGCCGCCAGGGTGTTCCAGCCGAGGCCGCACGCGGGCTGCTCGGCCTGCAGTCGGAGCGCGGCGGCGGCGTACGCGGTCAGCGCCCGGCCCGGGATGCCCGTGGCCTGCGCCACCGACTCGGCCCACGACGCCGACACGAGGGCGGATGCGGCGCCGCCGCCGGCGGCCGTGCGTGCGCTGGCCGCGCCGGATGCGGGTGCGGATGCGCTGCCTGCCGGCGCGAGGGCGCCAGGCGAAAGCGTGGAGGAGGAGCTTGCGGGGCCGCCGATCGAGCCGCCGTTGGCGGAGTATGCGTCGGCATCGCCACCGAGGGCGGATGCCCCACCACCGACAGTGGATGCACCGCCATCAACGGCGGATGACCCACCTCCGACGTCGGGTCCGGTGCCCGAGTGCACGTCGGCGCCCGACCCGATCCCCCCGGCGACGCCGTAGGGGACGGCAGCGGCCACCCGCTCCGGCTCGACGGCGCTGCCGATTGCGCCTACCGCGAAGCAGACGGCGGCAACGGCGAGTCCTCCGACGAGGAGGGCCGGGCCGACGCGCGCAGTCATGCCCGCACGATGACCGGGCGAGATGAAGGCGAAGCATCCGGCGCATGAAGGAGCGGTGGCCTCCGGGCGCCGAGGCCCCCCACCTCGGCCCGCACCCACCTGACTCGGCCGCGCGCCCACCCGACCCAGCACCGCGCATCCGCCGGGGCGAGGGCGGGCCGGCCAGCGCCGAACAAGCCCGGCGCCGCGCCCGCCCTGCACCGAGCACCCTCCACCAGCCGGGAGAATAGGACGATGACGACCGTTCTCGAGCTGCGCGACGTGAGCTTCGTGCGGGGCGGCCGCCGCATCCTCGACGCGGTCGATCTCGAGGTGCGCGCCGGCGAGCACTGGGCGCTGATCGGGCCGAACGGGGCGGGCAAGAGCACGATCCTCAGCCTGTGCGGAGCGGTGCAGCACCCGACCGGCGGAGTCGTGACGGTGCTAGGGCAGCGGATCGGCCGGGTCGAGCTGCAGCAGCTGCGGCGGTCGATCGGGCACGTGAATCCGCGGCATCCGCTGGGGTCGGCGCTGTCGATCCGCGAGGTTGTGCTGACCGGGCTCACCGGCACAATCGAACTCGTCCCGCGGTGGCAGCCGACACCGGCCGAGCTCGACCGGGCCGACGGGTTCATCGAGCTGCTCGGGCTCGGCGACAAATCCGGTGAGCGGTGGACGACGCTGTCGCAGGGTGAGCGCGGTCGCACGCTGATCGCGCGGGCGCTGATGACGGATCCCGAGCTGCTGCTGCTCGACGAGCCGTCGACCGGGCTCGACGTGGCCGCGCGTGAGCAGCTGCTCGACACGCTCGACGTCGTGCGGCGGGCGCACCCGGATCTGGCGTCGGTGCTGGTCACGCACCACCTCGAGGAGCTCCCGAGCACCACCACCCACGCCGCCCTCATCGCCGCCGGGCGTCTGACGGCCGTGGGCCCGGCGACCACGGTGCTCACGACGGCGAACGTCACGGCCTGCTTCGCGCACCCGATCGAGATCGAGCACCGCCACGGGCGCTGGTCGGCCCGCTCCCGTCCCCCGTCGCGCGCCTAGGCGAACCGCACCACCGGCGCCGAGAAGTCACGTTCACGTCCAAAATCGCTGGTTTGGACGTAGAAGTGACTTCTCGACGATGGTGAGAGCTTCTGGGCGAGCGCTACGCGCGGGAGCGACGGAGGCGGGCCAGATAGTGACGCTGGGGCCAGTGACGGATGCGTGGGGGCACCCGGCGATAGACCGCCGCGATCGCGTCGAGCAGGCGGTCGAAGCGGCGCTGACGCACGACGCTCCAGGTGAAGCCGAACTGCGCGCGCACCGCATCCGGAAGCAGGGCGACCGTCGCGAACCGGGCCAGCGGCATCCCGAGCCGGATCGGCAGCGGCGCCTTCTCGGCCTTCAGCAGCGCGGCGGCCACCCCGCGGATCGTGTCGTCCACGCGCAGGCGGGCGACGGTCTCGTTCCAGTAACTCCGGAACGCCGCCCGGTCGGCCGGCCACAGCTCGGCGGGCATCTGCAGCGCGGTACCGAGGACGGCGTACTCCCGGTAGACCCGCTCGGCCACGTCGTCGTCGATCGGCCCGAAGACGCGCTCGTACACCTGAACCGCCGTGTCGTACAGCGTCGCCGCCACCCACAGCTGCAGCGCGGGGTCGAAGGCGTCGTACTGCGGGTCGGCGCCCCGATTCGCATGCTCATGCCCGTGGCCGCGCTCGTCCGCGATTTCAGGTACGGGCGCAAGATCCCGGGCACGCCCCTCCCGACTCGCCGCCCGCCCGCGCGGCGGGTTGCTCACGGGCCCGTGGGCCCGGTTGACGAGACGTCGCACGGCCGCGACGTCGTCGGGCGTGCCGTTCGAGAGGGCGTAGATGTAGGTGAGGGTGCCGTGGAGCCGATCCATCGGGCGGTTCGCGAAGTCGCTGTGGCGGGCCACGCCGTACCCGACCGCCGGATGCGCGATCTGCAGCAGGATCGCCCGCCCCGCACCCGCGAGCAGGATGCTCTCCGGCGCGATCCCGGCCAACGTCACCATCCCGCGACGGTATCACCGCCGCCTGCGCGCGCCCGGTGCGGCGGCACCGTACGCTCGGAGGGTGGATGACGTGGTGTGGGATGTCGTGGTCGTGGGCGCCGGACCCGCCGGCTCGAGCGCCGCCCGCGCCGCCGCCGAGGCCGGAGCCTCCGTGCTGCTGCTCGACCGCGCGGCCTTCCCGCGCTACAAGACCTGCGGCGGAGGCCTGCTCGGCGAATCGCTCGCCCTGATCCCCCCGATCGCCGCCGCGACGATCGAGTCGCGGGTGCGCGAGACCGTGGTCACCGACCGCTTCCGCGCGCGCCTGACCCTCCGCGAGCGCACCCCGTACCTCGCCATGGTGCGTCGGCTCGAGTTCGACGACGCCCTGGCACAGGCGGCTCGGGATGCGGGGGCCGAGTTCCGCGACGACGTGACCGTGCGCGAGATCCTCCGCCCCACCACCTCCCCCGCCGCTCCCCCGACGTCGACCCCGGATGCGCCGACCGAGCCGGATGCGCCGGCTCAGCCGGGTGAGGTGGCCGGGCCCGGCACGGCGACCGGGGCCCACACCGTGACCCAGCCGGGTGAGGCGACCGGGCCCCACACCGCAACCCAGCCGGGCGAGGGGGCCGGGCCCGACGTGTCGACCGGGACGGATTCGACGGAGGACGGGATCGTGTCGATCCGGACGAACCGCGGCACGCTCCGCGCCCGGGTCGTGATCGGGGCCGACGGCACCGGCGGGCGGGTCGGGCGGTACGTCGGCGTCACGGCCGGAGGCATCGACCTCGGACTCGAGGACGAGATCGCGATGCCCGCCGACGCGGGCCGCTGGCGCGACCGGGTGCTGCTCGACTGGGGTGGCGCATCCGGAAGCTACGCCTGGGTCTTCCCCAAGCAGGGCTCGCTGACGGTGGGCGTGATCCAGCGCAAGGGCTCCCCGGACGAGACCCGCGAGTACCTCGCCGCGTGGCGACGGCACCTGGGGCTCGCCGACGCCGAGACCCTGCACTCGTCGGGGCACCTCACGCAGTGGCGGGCATCCGGATCGCCGCTTCGACGCGGCACGGTGCTCGTGGCCGGCGATGCCGCCGGACTGCTCGAACCGTGGACCCGCGAGGGCATCTCGTTCGCCCTGCGCTCGGGCCTCTGGGCAGGGCGAGCCGCGGCCGCACACCTCGGCGGCGACACCCGAGCCCTCAGCGGCTACACCGACCGGGTCGAACGCGAGCTCGGGGCCGAGCAGCGGGTCGGCGCCGTGCTCCTCGCGGCGTTCGAGCGCCGGCGCGGGCTCGTGCACCTGCTGCTCAGAACCCCCGTCGGCGCGCGCTTCTTCGTGCGCTTCTGCCGCGGCGACACCACCCTCACCCGCCTCGCGCGCCACCCCGTGGTCATGCGCCTGGCCCGCGCCCTCGGCTGACCCGGCTTCCCCGACCTGTCCCGGAGCCCGAGCCCGCATCCCGAATGCCCTCGACCCGGCACTTGTTGCAGCCATGGCGCCCGTTTAGCGACCACGAGTGACGGATCGACGACAGGTGGGCGGGGTGAATCCACTCGACCCGGCACCTGTCGCCGCTTAGCGACCACGAGTGACGGATGGGCGACCGGCGGGGCTCCGGGCGCCGGACCCGCGAGGGCGCAACGCTCGCAGGCGGGCAGCGCTCAGCGCGACTCGAGGGTGAGGGCGGGGCGGTTGGGGGTGGCCGTCGAGACGACCTGGAGGCCGACCGTGACCGACTGGCCCGAGGCCACCGGCGTCGCCCACTGCGACCCCGTGCAGGTGACCGTGCGGGAGGCCACCTGGCAGTCCATGCCCCACGCGTTCACGACCGAGGTCGCCCCCGCATCCGGCCACGAGATGCGCCAGCCGGTGCTCGAGCCGGTGTTCGTCACGACGACCTGGGCGATGTACCCGGTGTCCCACTGGCTCTGCGCGGTCCAGGTCGCGGACAGCGCGCCCGTGCCGCCCGATGAGCTGGACGACGGCGACGGCGAACCCTGCGTCGGGGCTCCGGGCCCGGATGTCGGCGCCCCGGTGGACGGCGAGGGCGAACCCGTCGACGGCGCGGAGGGCGACGACGGAGCGGACGGCGACGACGGCGCCTGCGACGGCCCGGGCGGCCCCGGCCGCGCGGTCCCCGGGATCGGCGACACCGGGGTCAACCACGGTGCCGCCGGCGTCTTCGTCGGGGTCGGCGCTGGCGTGGTGCCGGGCGCCGGCGTCTGCACCGGCACCGTCGTCCCGGGCCCGATCAGCGGAGCCAGCGCCGCCAGCTTCTCCGCCTGCGGCGTGACCCAGTCGTCCTTCACGAGGCCGCCCGTGTCACCGCTGTTCGGGTTGAACGACCAGTACGCGAAACTGATGCCGGTGGTCTTGAGATACGAGACCATCGTCTCGAACCAGGCCCGGTCGCTCGCTGTCTCGAGCTTCGACCCGAACTCCCCCACCAGCACCGGCGCGATGTTCTCGGTGGCGAGGTAGCCCCAATTGCCTGTCCAGACCGAGGGCAGGTTGGCCGGGTAGTCGGATGCCGAGAACCACTTCTGCGCGTAGATCGACGCCGGGTAGTCGTGAGGTGAATAGACGACCTGGCCCGGTACATCCAGCTCGACCGGCGTCGAACCGGCATCGGCGAGCCCGCCGCCCCACCATGTCGACGATCCGTCGCTCTGCTTCTCGACGCCCTCGACGACGATCAGCAGCTTCGGGTTGACGGCCTGCACGGCGTCTCCGGCCCGGGTCGCGGCGGCCTGCCAGTCGCGGGCGGGATCGCCGCAGCCCCAGCAGGCCTGGCCGTGCGGCTCGTTGTGCAGGTCGAAGCCGATCACGGTCGGCTCGGCGAGGTAGCGGCGCGCGAGCATCGACCAGTCGGCGATCCAGGTCTCTTCACTGAACCGCGAGGTGTACCAGAGCTCGGACTGGGCCCCCGAGTCTGGCCGGTGCCGGTCGAGGATGACGTTGAGCCCGTAGGCCTTCGCCCGCTCGATCACGCGATCCATCAGCTCGAGCGGACTCAGGCTCACCAGCGTCGGGTTGACCCCGGCGTTGATCGAGTTGCTGGAGGCGGCGGCGAGGCACTCGCTGGAGAACGGCAGGCGGATCGTGTTGAACCCCATCGACGCGATCTGCGCGAGCCCGGCGTCGAGGCTGATCGACCAGAGGCCGTGCGGGGCGCAGTTGCTCGTCTCCATACCGAACCAGGCGACTCCCTTGATCACGTAGGGCGTGCCGTCGGCCTTCTCGAGCGTGGACCCGTCGGCGTGCAGCCAGCCGGCCAGCGACGCGGATGCGGCGGAGCCGGGCGCGGTCGCCGCGAGCTCACCGGCGGTCGCAGCCGGGCCGATCGGCACGTCCGACGCGGATCCCCCGTACTTGCCGTCCCTGCCGGCGACGCCGCCGGTGCCGCTCCCGTCCGAGCCGCCCGTACCCGCGCCTGCGCCAGGACCGGTGCCCGAGCCCGTGCCCGTGCCACCCGGCGTCCCAGGAGCGGCGGTGCCGGTGTGCGCCACCCCCGAGCCGGCGGACACCCCAGCAGAAGTCGGAGCGGATGTCGCGACGGCGACCCCGGTCGCGCCAACGGTCGACCCCACAGCCAACGAGCTCACCCCGGCGGTCGTGATGACGCCCGCGATCAGGGCGGCAGCCGTCGCGGCTGCTCCCCACCATCGCGCCCTGCGCCTGGTCGTCGGGCCCACGGTCGTCCTCCCCCGGTTCCGTCTTGTCCAGACCATACCAGCGCCCGCCGACACCCGCCCCGCCCCCGGGGCCCCCGAGCGCCCCCGGCTGGCCGCGAGCGCCCCCGACCCTCCCCGAGCGCCCCCGACTGCCGGCGAAGACCCCCGAATGCCCGCGATCCGTCACTTATTGTCGCTAAAGCCGCCACATAGCGGCAACAAGTGACGGATCGCGGGCAGTGTGGGGCAGCCCGGGCAGGAGCTGGCAGGGAAGGGCAAGCACGGCACGGCAGGGGGCAGCCCGAGCAAGGGCAGGGGCACCGAAGGGCGAGCGCGGCGCTAGCGGCGCCGGCGGCGCACGTCGGGCAGCAGCGCCCGCCACGACCGCCCGCGCACCGCACTCACCCAGACCCCCGCCCCGTAGGCGAGGTCGTCGAGCCGCCGCGCCACCGAGAAGCGCAGCGGATCCAGCCGCGCCCGCGTCCGCACCTGCTCGATCGCCACATCCACCAGGTGCGCCACGAGCACCGCCCGCCGCAGCCGCGCCGAGAACAGACAGCCGACCAGCACCGCCGGCCACCAGTGCCGCAGCAGCAGCGCGGTCGCCTGCACGAGCGACGCGACGAGACCGTTCGCGGTGAGCCCGGCCGCATCCCGGATCGGGCGCGCGCTCCGCGCCAGCTTCTTCGACAGCCGCCACGCAGTGAACCCCGAGATCACCAGCGCGACCGGCACCGACCACCGCCGCTGCGCGACGAGCGCCACGACGACCGCCGCGCTCCACGGCGCGAGCACCGCGGGCGCGATGTCGTACGGATGCCGCACCGCCAGCGGGTGCGCCCCCGTGCCGTAGAAGGCCTTCCGCGCCAGCCACGCACCGGTCGTCGTGCGGTGCTCGTGCCGGATGGTGACGGCCGGCTCGTACCGCACCCGCAGCCCGCGGTCGGCGAGGTTCCAGACCAGATCGACGTCCTCGCCCACCCGCATCCCGGGCGTGAACCCGTCGCCGAGCAGCGCCACCCGCCCCACCAGGAAGGTGCTCGACACCCACGACACCGTCGCGCGCTGCCGCACGATCGCCGGCTCCTCGCCCAGGTCGAGCGACGAGCGCGCATCCTCGTACCGCCCGATCCAGTTCGCGCCCCGACCGTCATCGGGCTCCAGACCCTGCACCCGGGGCGCGACCAGCGCGACCCGCGGATCCGCGAAATGCCTGATCAGCAGAGCCACCGCGCCCGGATCCGCCACCACGTCCGAGTCGACGAAGGCCACGAACTCGGTGGTCACGGCGCGGAGCCCGGCGTTCCGGGCCTCGGCGGGCCCCACGTTCTGCTCCAGCGACAGGAAGCGCGCCCCGTGCGCCTCGACGACGGCCCGCTGCCGGTCGACCTCGCGCGAGGCGTCGTCGACGACGATGACGGATGCGCCCGCGCCGAGCGCCCCCAGCAGTCGGTCCAGCGACACCGGTCGGTCGCGCACCGGGATCACGTAGGTGACCTCCGCCGGGTCGCCCTCGGGAAGGGTGCGGACGACCGGATCGGCGATCCCCGCCTCGAGCAGCCGGTCGGCGAGCGCCTGGGTCGACCGATCGCGCACCCGCAGCTCACGACCGTCGAACAGCGCGGCCGCCGCGGGTGTGAGGTACAGCACCCGGATCGGCGCACCCCCGATCAGCGTGCGCCCACCGTCGCGCACGCGGGTGCGCCGGTTCAGTCGCACGACGCTGCCGACCGGAACCCCCGGCCCGGCCCCGGCGCCCGCGCTCACGTCGTTGTTCCGCCGGCGGAACCGGGCTCGCGGGCGGAGCCTCGCTCGCCGACAGCACCGCGCTCACCAGCAGAACCGGCCTCCCCGGCGTGATGCGCACGACCCCCGACCCTGCCCAGCAGACCCCGCGCATCCGGCCGCGCACGGAGGACGCGGCGGAGCACCTCGGCGGTCAGCGACGCGAACAGCTCCTCGCCCTCGTCGGCCGTGGCTCCGGTCGGATCCCCGAGCACTCCCGACGGCGACACCGCCCCCACACCCGAGGCCGTCAGGATCGGCAGCAGTTCGCGCATCGGTCGGGTGTCGCCCGCCCCGGGCAGCGGCTGCCGCACCGAGCCCGGCCGCAGGAAGAGCATCAGCGAGGTCTCGAGGCGGCCGGCGTGCGCATCCAGGATCTCGGCCGGAGCACCGGCCGGCGCGCAGGGCACCCACGACACGTCGTGCCCCTCGTCGGTGAGCTGCGGCACCGCCGACACCAGCGTCGACATGTTGCCCCCGTGCCCGTTCACGATCACGATCCGGCCGGCCCAGGTCGACAGCGACCGGACAAGCTCGATCACGACCGCCCGCAGCGCCTCCTGCCCGATCGAGACGGTGCCGGCGAAGGACTGGTGCTCGCCGCTCGCGCCGAAGGCGAGCACGGGGGTGACGACGACACTCCGCCCCGCCGTGCGGAGACGTGCGGCGACGGCCGCGGCGGTCTCGGCCGCGATCACCGAGTCGGTGTCGAGCGGCAGGTGCGGCCCGTGCTGCTCGGTCGCGCCGACCGGCACGAGCACGAGCGGCCGCTCCGCGACCTCCGGCCACGCCATCCCGCCGAGCTCCGTCTCGGGCTTCGGGCCCGTCTCCGACCCCGCCACCCCAGGGGGCGCCGACTCCGGCCCCGCCCACGTCGACGCGCCGAGCTGCGGCTCCGACTCCGGCCCCGGCTCCGGCCGCGAGCCGGGCACCGCGATGCCCCGCGCACGCCCACCCCGCGCTCGCCCGTCCCGTCCGTCGTCGGCCACCACGTCAGGCTACCGCGTGTCTATGACGTCGCCTCGGCCTCCGCCTTGGCCAACGGCTTGGCCGAGGAGGCCCGCCGCGCGCCCTTGGGCGCCGTCGGCGTCGGAGCGCCCTCAGCGGCCTCCCCGCCGAGACCGCCGGAACCGCCGCCGCCGGACGCACCGCCCGCCGCCGCCCCGACCCCGCCCGAATCCTCGGCCCCGGCCCCGAGGGTCCGCTCGAACCCGGCCGGCACCACCAGGTCGTCCCGGCTCAGCTCGTGCACCGAGGCGTGCCCCGTGCCGAGCACCGCCGAGTCGAGCCCGCCGCGCAGGATGTCGAGCACGTTCTCCACGCCCGCCTGGCCGTTCGCCGCGAGCCCCCACAGGTACGCCCGGCCGATCATGACGGCCCGCGCGCCGAGCGCCACGGACTTGGCCACGTCGCCACCGCGCCGGATCCCGCCGTCGAGCACCACCTCGACCTGGTCGCCGACGGCCTCGACGACCGAGGGAAGCATCCTGATCGTCGCCGGAGTCGTGTCGAGGTTGTTGCCGCCGTGGTTCGAGACCGAGATCGCGGTGACCCCGGCATCCACCGCCCGGCGCGCGTCGTCGACCCGCGTCACGCCCTTGAGCATGAACGGCCCGCCCCACTCCTCCCGCAGCCAGGCGACGTCCTCCCAGGTGGGCGGCGGCGTCTGCATCCACTCGTAATAGGCCCCGAAGAAGGTCGGGGCGTCGCCGCCGGGCGGCTGCAGGTTCGGCGCGGTCAGGTCAGGCAGCTGCCCGGTGCGCGCGAACTGCCAGAGCCACTTCGGATGCGGCAGCACGTTGGGCGCGAAGGTCACCATCGTCTTCAGGTCGAGCTTCTCCGGGATCGACGGGCTGCCCCAGTCGCGCCCGTTCGAGAACGACCAGTCGAGCGTCGCGATCAGGCCCCGGGCGCCGGCCTTCCGCGCCCGGTCCATCCGCTGGATCATCTGGTCGCGCGTGCCGGTCCAGTACATCTGGAAGAAGGTGTCCGGGTTCGCGGCCACGACCTCCTCGACCGGCTTCGAGGCGAAGGAGGACAGCCCCATCGTGATGCCCCGGTTCGCGGCCGCGCGCGCCACCGCCACCTCGCCGTCGGGGTGCACGGCCTGCACGCCGGTCGGCGAGATCATCACCGGGAACGACAGCGGCAGCCCCATGATCGTCGTCGACAGGTCGCGCGCGGGCTTGTGCCCGGCGACGTGCGGCGCGAAGCCGAGTTCGCCGAAGGCACCGATGTTGTCGTCGATCGTGAGCCCGCGCTCCGATCCCGCGACGAGCGCTCCGTACACCGAGCTGGGCAACCGCTTCTTGGCCCGGCGCTGCGCCTCGGCCACGGTCTCGAACCATGCATTCGCCATCGAACTCTCACTCTCTCTGTCGTCGGGAGAACTGATCCCCCAGTCTAGCCCGCCTATTGACACTCAGTGCCAAAACTTATCGTCGGAACACGGCGCCGAGCGCCGGCGCGATGTCGTGGAACGTGCGGATGGCCCGGAACGACCCGCGACCGATCCGCGCCAGATCGCGCCCGAGCTCGACGTCCTTCTCGCCGCTGGTGTCCAGCAGCACGTCCAGTCGCGGCAGTCGCCCGGCCAGGGGCCGCGGGTCGGGCCCGGCGTTGTGCACGCAGTCCGACAGCAGGATGACGCGGGCGTTCCGGGGCGGCACCCCCGCGAGCTGCGTGGCGGCCAGCTGCAGCGGGAACGCGAGGTTCGTCAGCCCCCGCGCCGGCAGCCGCAGCATCGCGTCGAGCAGCTCGAGCGGCCGCACCGGGTCGCCGAGCCGCTGCAGCACCACGGCGTCCGACCAGAAGGCGATCACCGACAGCGCATCCTGCGCCAGCTCTCCGGCGAGCGCCCCGACGGTCGCCGCCGCGGTGCGCACCCGCTCCCCCTTCATCGAGCCCGAGACGTCGACCGCGAGCACCACCTGCCGCTGGGCCCGCACCCGTTCGCGCACCACGATGTCCTCGTCGTCGGGCACCGGCTTCTCGGCGAGCACCTGCAGGGTGCGGTCGAGGTCGATGTCGTCGCTCGACCCGCGGTAGGCCACGCTCGCGAAGCGACCGGCACCCCGGTCGCGAGCCGTGTCGGCGACCGGCTTCGGCACCGAGAGCCGTGCGGCGATCTGCGCGGCCCGCAGCCGCACGGCCGGGTCGACCGCGGCCGCCTCCTCGTCGAGCACCAGCGACCCCTCGTCGTCGGTGAAGCCCGCGCCGGACGCGCTCGGCTTGTTCGCCGCCGCCGAGCCCCGGCCCGGTTGCGGCTTCATGACGAGTCCGGGGCCGCTCCCGGCGAGGCTGAAGACGGTCGGGTCCTCGGTCAGCTGCTTCGGCTTCCGCCGCAGCGGCTTCGCGTTCCGCGACGGCGGCCGGTCGGCCGAGGTCCGGCTGATCGGCGAGTCCGCCTCGACGGCCCTTCATCCCGGATCCGCGCGGGCCGGCTCCAGCACGAAGCGGTCCTCCCAGATCTCCCGCAGCACGCGCTCCGGCGTCGTCTCGGCGGCCTCGTCGACGTGGATGCGGCCCGACAGCGACACGAGCATCGCGTCGAAGACCGTGTCCTGGTACTCCTGCTGCGTCGGGGCCGGCAGCCCTCGCAGCGCGAAGAGCTCGTGCGCGACCAGGGTGCAGTCGATCGCGCCGCGCACGCTCGAGCCCTGGCGCACATCCGGATGCGCGCGGGTCGCCCGGGTGACCGCGACGGCGTCCAGGATGAGCCGCTCCGAGAGCCCTCCCTGGAGCCCCGTGCGGAGGGCCACGATCCCCTGCTCGGCCTCGGCGTCCTGGTAGCCGACGACGATCCGGTTGAGCCGGTCGGAGACGCTGGTCGAGAGCCTCGTGGTGCCGACGTTGTCGAAGGGGTTCATCGAGGCGATCACCCGGAAGGTCGGCAGCGCCTCGATCCGGCCCACCCGCGGCACCTCGACGGCCCGGTCGGCCATCGCGGTCAGGAGGGTGTTGAGCGTGTCCTCCGGCGCCCGGTTGAACTCCTCGATGTACAGGAACCCGCCCTGCCGCATCGCCTCGACCAGCGGGCCGGCGACGAAGTTGTCGGCGCTGTAGTCCTCCCTCAGCACCCGGGCGGGGTTGTGGTGCCCGACCAGCTTGGCCGGGGTGAGGTCGGCGTTGCCCTCGACGAACAGCAGCGGGATGCCCCACTCCTCGGTCACGGCCTTGAGCAGGGTCGTCTTGCTGGTGCCGGGCGGCCCCTCCAGCACCAGGTCGCGACCCGCGGCGACGGCCGCGAGCGCGAGCTCCAGCTCGCGTTCGCGGCCGACCAGGTGCGAGGCGATGCGCCGCCGGGTCTCGGTGATGTCCGTCTCGCCCATCTGCATCCCTACTTGATCGTGTAGCCGGCGTCGACTTTGAGCTCGGTGCCGGTGACGTACCGCGCCTCGTCCGAGGCGAGGAAGAGCACCGCGTTCGAGATGTCGATCGGCTCGACCCACGGGATCGGAAGCGCGTTCGTCGTCTCGAAGATCGGAGCCGCCTGCTCCTTCGTGGGGTGGTCGACGTCGGGCATGAACAGCTTGAACGTCGCCTCGTTCAGGATCATGTCGGTCGCGACACCGGTCGGGTGCACGGTGTTGACCCGGATGCGGTGCGGCGCCAGCTCGAGCGCCAGCGTGCGCATGATGCCCACCACCGCGTGCTTCGAGGCCGTGTAGGCCACGACGTTCGGGGTGCCCTTGAGGCCGGCGGTCGAGCTGGTCAGGATGATCGAGCCACCCGTGCCCTGCTCGATCAGGTGCGGGATGACCGCTTTCGCGGTGTGCCACACACCCTTGGAGTTGATGTCGTTGACCATCTCCCACTCGGCGTCCTCGACCAGCTGCGACTGCTCGCCGAAGGCGAAGATGCCGGCGTTCGCCGAGACGATGTCGACGTGACCGAGCTCGGCGACCCCCGCATCCAGCGCCGACTTGAGCGCGTCGTAGTCGCGCACGTCGGCCTTGGTCGCGACGATCCGCCGGTCGAGGGCCTCGACCTGCCGTACGGTCTCGGCGAGATCCTCCTCGGTCGCGCCCGGGTAGAAGCGGTCCATGCCGGGGATCGACTCGGCGATGTCCACGGCAATGATGTCGGCGCCCTCCTGGGCCAGGCGCAGCGCGTGGCTGCGGCCCTGGCCGCGGGCGGCTCCGGTGATGAAGGCGACCTTGCCGTCCACGCGTCCCATCCCGCACCCCCTACTTGATCGCCGCGCCGGCATCGACCGGGAGCGGGACCCCGGTGATGTAGCGCGACTCGTCGGAGGCGAGGAAGAGCACCGCGTTCGAGATGTCGACCGCCTCGACCCACGGGATCGGGAGGGCGTTCATCGCGGTCGCGGACTGGGCGAAGTCGTCCTTCGTCGGGTTCTCCAGGTCGGGCCGGAACAGCCGGTAGATGCCCTCGTTCTGCACCATCAGCGTGTCGACCGTGGTCGGGTGCACGCTGTTGACCCGGATGAAGTCGGGCGCGAGCTCGAGGGCGAGGGTGCGCATGAGGCCCACCACCCCGTGCTTGGCCGAGACGTAGTGGGAGATGTTCGCGTAGGGGAACAACCCCGCGTCCGAGCTCGTCAGGATGATCGACCCGCCGCGGCCGCCGGCCTTCAGGTGCGGGATGGCCGCTTTCGCGGTGCGCCAGACGCCGTTGAGGTTGATGTCGATCATCCTCATCCACTCGTCCTCCGGCACGTCCTCGGAGAGGTTCGGCCGGCCCGCGATCCCCGCGTTCGCCGAGACGATGTCGAGCCGGCCCAGCTGGGCGACGCCGTCGTCGACCGCCGCCTTCAGCGCGTCGAAGTCGCGCACGTCGGCCTTGGTCGCGATGATCCGCCGGTCGAGGGCCTCGACCTGGCGGACGGTCTCGGCGAGATCCTCCTCGGTCGCCGGCGGGTACGGGTTCTCCGGCAGATCCTCCAGGTAGTCGATGGCGATGATGTCGGCGCCCTCCTGGGCCAGGCGCAGCGCGTGACTGCGCCCCTGTCCGCGTGCCGCTCCGGTGATGAACGCCACTTTTCCTTCTACACGCCCCATTGCGTGCTCCCTTCTCGTGTCGGACCCGAGTCGGGTCCGGATGGTTCGGTGACGGCCCGCGCGGGGCCGCCTCAGTACTGGGTGTTGCCGGCGTCGACCGTCATCTCGAGGCTCGTGATGAACCGCGACTCGTCCGAGGCGAGGAACAGCACCGCGTTCGATTGGTCGACCGGTTCGGTCGCCTGGATCGGCAGCAGGTTGGCGAGCATCCCGCCGACGGTCGGATGCGCCTCCAGCAGCGGCCCGAAGGCGTTGCCCATCTCGCCCATCGGCGTGTTGACGCCCGTGGGGTGGATGGTGTTGACGCGCACGGAGTACTCCGCGAGCTCGGTCGCGTAGGCCCGCATCAGGCCTACGACCCCGTGCTTGGCCGCGACGTAGGCCGAGAGGAAGGGCAGGCCTTTGATGCCGGCCGCCGAGCTGGTCATGATGATCGACCCGCCGCCGTTGTCGATCAGGTGACGGCTGGTCAGCTGCACCGTGTTCCACACTCCCGTGAGGTTCGTGCCGATCGTCTGGTCCCAGACGTCGACGGAGGTGTTCTCCCAGTCCTCCACCACGCAGATCCCCGCGTTGGCCACGACGATGTCGAGCTTGCCGAGCTGGGCGACGCCGTCGTCGATGGCGGCCTTGAGCCCGGCGCGGTCGCGCACGTCGACCTTGGTCGCGATGATCCGGCGGTCCAGCGCCTCGACCTGGCGCACGGTCTCGGCCAGATCCTCCTCCGTCGCCGACGGATAGGCGATGTTCGGGATGTGGTCGGCCAGGTCGACCACGATGATGTCGGCACCCTCCTGGGCCAACCGCACGGCGTGGCTGCGCCCCTGACCGCGTGCGCCTCCGGTGATGAAAGCGACTTTTCCTTCGACACGCCCCATTGCATGCTCCTTCCAGTGCACACGCGGGCCGCGTCTCGGCCCACGGCCTTCTGCTCGCTACGACCTCGGGTCGAAGCCGGCGAGCGGGTTCTCCTCGCAGGCGCTGACCGGCGGGCGGTCGGGGCGACGCAGCGAGAGGGTGATCGGGATGCCCTTGGCCTGGCGGGCGGGCGTGGGCATGCCGTCGCGCCGCGGTCCGCGTTCGGTGCGGTGCGAGTGGTCGCCGTCCGGCTTCGGGATGGAGTCGGCCTCCTTGCGCTTCTCGAGCGCCTGCTCGCCGAAGCCGCGCACGCACTCCGGGTCGGGGCCGTCCAGCGGCAGGCCGGTGAAGAACTTGGCCGCCATGCAGCCGCCCTTGCAGCTGTCGAAGAACGAGCAGCTCGTGCAGGCCCCGCCCGACTGGGGCTTCCGGAGCCGGGTGAACAGCTCGGAGTTGCGCCAGACCTCCTGGAATCCGCCCTCGCTCCGCACGTTGCCGGCCAGGAACTCGTCGTGGATGGCGAACGGGCAGGCGTACACGTCGCCGATCGGGTCGATCAGGCAGACCACCCGCCCGGCGCCGCAGAGGTTGAGGCCGGGCAGTGCCGAGCCGTAGGCGGAGAGGTGGAAGAAGGAGTCGCCGGTGAGCACGCCGTCGCCGTGGGCGACCAGCCAGTCGTACAGCTCGCGCTGCTGCTCGGGCAGGGGGTGCAGCTCGTCCCAGACGTCGGCCCCGCGGCCGGAGGGTCGGAGCCGGGTCAGGCGCAGCTGGGCGCCGTAGAAGTCGGCGATGGCCTTGAACTCGTCGAGCTGCGGGATGTTCTGCCGGGTGCAGACGACCGAGATCTTGAACCCGGTGAATCCCGCATCCTTCATGTTCTGCATCGCCCGCATCGCGGTGGCGTACGACCCGGGGCCGCGCACGAAGTCGTTGACCTCGGCGGTGGCGCCGTCGAGCGAGATCTGCACGTCGACGTAGTCGGAGGACGCGAGCTTCTCGGCCACCTCGGGGGTGATCTTCACCCCGTTGGTCGAGAACTTCACCCCGACCTTGTGGGCGGTGGCGTAGTCGACGAGCTCCCAGAAGTCGCTCCGCACCGTCGGCTCGCCGCCGCCGATGTTCACGTAGAAGACCTGCATCCGCTCGAGCTCGTCGATGACGGCCTTGCACTCCTCGGTCGACAGCTCGCGCGGGTCGCGACGACCGGATGACGACAGGCAGTGCACGCAGCTGAGATTGCAGGCGTAGGTGAGCTCCCAGGTCAGGCAGATCGGCGAGTCGAGGCCGAACTCGAACAGGTCGACCAGGCGGCCCGGCTGCGCGGGCGGCTGCGTCGCCGGTGCCGTCGCGGCTCGGGAGCCCGGGCCGAGGGCGGGGGCTTCGGCCGAGGGCCGGGGAGCGTCGAGGAGGGTCATGTCGTCCTTTCGACCACCATCGACGACGCGGCGAGCGTGCCGAGGGCGGCGTGGTAGCGCGGGATCTCGCCGTCCGGCACACCGGCGGCGGCGAAGGCCGCCCGCACCGAGGCGGATGCCGCGAGGGATTCGACCGCCGCCAGCAGCGTGCGGTCCTTCAGGAACGAGAGCTTGCGGGTGCCGAAGTGGTAGAGCAGGGCGCCGAACGGCTCAGGACGGATCGAGACCTGGGGATGCACGTCCCACGCGGAATCGAGATCGACCGGGATCATGTCTCGGCCTAGTAGACGCCGCACATCCCGTCGATGGACACTTCTTCCACCAGTGAGTCGGCCTCGACGAACTCGTCGTCGGTGGGAACCTGGTCTCGCTCGGTCGTGTTGTCACTCATGGGATGCTCCTCATGTCGTTGTCGCCATCGAAACGCTGTGATGGCACGATACTAATGACACCGAGTGCCGAATGGAAGGGGTGCCCGCATGAATCAGCTCCGGCTCCCGGACGAGGCCCGTCCTGCCGACCCGCCCCGGCTGGGCCGCCAGCCTTCGACCTCGCGCGAGGAGCTCAGCCATCTGGCCCTGCAGCTGTTCATCGAGAAGGGCTTCGACGCGACGACGATCGACGAGATCGCCGCGCGCGCCGGCATCGGGCGGCGCACCTTCTTCCGCTACTTCTCTTCGAAGAACGATCTGCCCTGGGGTGACTTCGAGGAGCTCCTCGACCGGCTCCGCACCCACCTGCAGCAGCTCCCGGCCGACCTGCCGCTGCTGGACGCGCTGCGGCTCGGCGTGATCGAGTTCAATCGCTTCCCGGCCGAGGAGGTGCCGTACCACCGGCGCCGGATGGACCTCCTGCTGAACGTGCCGACCCTCGTCGCGCACTCGACCCTCCGCTACGCCTCCTGGCGCGAGGTCGTGGCGACCTTCGCCGGCGAGCGCCTCGGGCTGCCGGCCGACGACCTCGAGCCGCAGGTCATCGCCTGGACCGCGCTGGCCGTCTCGCTCGCGGCCTACGAGCAGTGGCTGCGCCACGACGACGCCGACCTGGCCGACCTGCTCGACGAGGCCTTCCGCAAGCTGCCGAACACGATCGCGACGGATGCGGAGCCGCACGCCCGATGACCGTCTGGGACGTCGTGGTCGTGGGCGGCGGGGCGGCGGGCGCCGCGTTCGCCGCCCGGGTGAGCGAGGATCCCGAGCGGCGGGTGCTGCTGCTGGAGGCCGGGCCCGCCCCGCGTTCGGCCGCCGAGTACCCGGCCGAGCTGCTCGACGCGTCGACGCTGCGCGGAGCCGACCCCGGGCATCCGGAGGTCTGGGCCTACCCGGCCGAGCTCCGGCCCGGCCGGAACTACACGATCGTGCGGGGGCGCATCCTCGGCGGATCGACGACGACCAACGGCGCGTACTTCGTGCGGCCCCGGCGCGCGGACTTCGACGACTGGGCGGCCGCGGGCAATCCGGAGTGGAGCTTCGAGCGCTCCCTGCCCTTCCTGCGCCTCCTCGAGCACGACCTCGATCACGGCGAGACCGCGGTGCACGGCGGCCGCGGCCCGATGTTCGTGAGCCGCCCGCCCCAGGACCACCCGGTGACGCGGGCCTTCGCCGAGGCGGCGGAGCTGCTCGGGCTGCCGTTCGTGGGGGATCTGAACGGGCAGGGGCCGACGGCGGGTTCGGGCGCGGGTGCCGGCGCGGGTTCGCGCGCTGCTTCGGCCGCGGGCTCGCAGGCGGGCACGGCTCCGGATGCGGACGAGTCCGACGCGGGGTACGGGCCACTGCCGAGGGATGTCCGCGACGGCATCCGCTGGAACACCGGGCTCGCCTACCTCGAGCCGCTTCGCGACCGCGCGAACCTCACCGTGCGCGGGCAAGCGCGGGTGACCCGGGTGCTGTTCGACGGCACCCGCGCCGTCGGGGTCGAACTCGCCCCTGAGGCCGGATCAGACTCCCCCGGCGAACGGATCGAGGCCCGCGAGGTCGTGCTCGCCGCGGGGGCGATCGCGACCCCGCAGCTGCTGCTGCTCTCCGGCGTGGGGCCCGCGGCCGACCTCGAGCGCCTCGGCATCCCCGTGGTGCGGGATGCGGCGGGCGTCGGGCGCGGGATCAGCGATCACCCGCAGGTGCGGGTCGACTGGCGCACCCGCGGCTCGGCCGCCGAGGCACTGCCCGGGGCGGATGCCTCGATGGCCAGCGCGCTGCACCTGCGCACCCGGAGCGGCGGGACGATCGAGCTGCTGCCACTGCTGCGCCCGCTCGGCGAGCTGCTCGTCGGCGCCGAACCGAGCGCACCCGGCACCTCCGTCGTCCTGTCCGTGCTGGTCGGGCTGCAGACCCCGCGGTCGCGCGGGACGATCGCGCTCGACTCCGCCGATCCCGGCGACCCGCCGCGCATCCGCTTCGGCCACCTCGAGGACGCCCGCGACCGCGCCGACCTCCGCGAGGGCGTCCGCTCCGTCGTCGACCTCCTCGGCCAGGCGGCCTTCGCCGGCCTGTTCGCCGGCCTCGAGGGCGACGATCTGCCGGCCCTCGACCGGGCGACCCTCGACGACGACGATCTCCTCGACGGCTGGATCGCCGACACCCTCGGAACCGCCCTGCACACCTGCGGCAGTGCCCGGATGGGCGCAGCCCACGACCCCGGCGCCGTCGTCGACCAGGCAGGCCGAGTGCACGGGCTCGTCGGGCTCCGCGTCGTCGACCTCTCCGTCATCCCGACGGTTCCCCGGCGCGGCCCGGCGGTCACGGCCGTCCTGGTCGGCGAGCGGATGGCGGCGTTCCTCCGAGCTGGGCGGTGACCGGGCGGTGACCCGCGACGACCGCCGATGATCGGGCGGTGACCGCGCGCCGCCCCACCGCTATCGTTGCCTCATGCCCGACACGCTGACGAAGGCCACCGGCGCGGACACCCGGTCGCCGAGGCGTCGCAAGCGGTTCTCGCTGAGCGCCCTGCTCGACAACCTGTTCTTCGTGATCGCCGGTGCCGCGGCCGTCTGGCTGGCCTACCTGGTGCTGACCGAGGGCTTCTCCTCCGGGTGGGCGCAGATCTGGTTCTACGTGGTGTTCTGGGTGGTGGTCGCGTACATCGCGCTGCCGCGCCTGCACCGCATCCTGACCAACATCTACGTGCCCAACTACTTCATCGGCCGCACCCGCACGAGCGACGGTCTGCTCGGCGACCCGGTGAACCTCGGTCTCCTGGCCAGCGAGGAGCAGGTGCACACCGCGATGCTGGCCGCGGGCTGGACCAGGGCCGACGACCTCACCCTCCGCAGCGCGCTGCGGATCGTGCGCTCCACCGTCCTGCGCCGGAGCTACAACGAGGCACCGGTCAGCCCGCTGATGCTGTTCGGTCGCAACCAGGACTTCGCCTATCAGCAGGAGGTCAAGGGCAATCCCGCCAAGCGGCACCACGTGCGGTTCTGGCGTTGCCCGGACGGCTGGCTGCTGCCCGGCGGACACTCGACCGACTGGCTCGCGGCCGGCACCTACGACCGCGCGGTCGGCTTCTCGCTCTTCACGCTGCAGATCACGCACAAGATCGACGAGAACACCGATGTCGAGCGCGACCACATCGTGACGACGGTGCAGGAGGCGGATCCGGCCGTCGAGGTCGTGGTGCTCAAGGACTTCGCCACCGGCTACCACTCGCGTAACGGCGGCGGCGACCAGATCGTCACCGACGGCGACCTCCCGATCGTGAACCTCCGCGCCGTCGTTCCCTCCCCCGCGGCACTGGCTCAGACCATCGTCCCGGTGCCGACCCCGCATCCGCTGCCGGAGGCCGATTCGCCGGCGACCCCGGCCCTGCCGGAGAAGCAGGTGCGGCGGCCGGCGCAGATCACCTTCGGGGCTGTGGTGGTGCTGGCCCGCGCCTTCGTTCCCGCCTTCATCATCCTCGCGGTGCTGCTGGACTGGCAGGGTGTGCGCGAACTGCTGACCGTCGACACCAGCGACGACGCCCTGCCCGAGACGATCGACTACCGCGACCTGACCATCTGGGTGCTGATCGCGGGGGCGGCCCTGTTCGGGCTGGTCGAGGTGCTGCTCGGCCTCTTCGTGTTCTTCGGCAGCAACGTCGCCCGCATCCTGGTGATGACGTTCAGCTCGATCAACATCCTCATCGCGCTGATCGAGCAGATCGACGGCAGCCCGATCACGCTCGGCACGAACCTGATCGGTTTGTCGTTCGACATCCTGATCCTGATCGCGCTCTCGAGCGATCGGGCCCGCGACTACGTTCGGCGCCCGCGCGACAAGAAGGCGTCGCGGGCGGCGGTCTGAGCCGAGAGCGGAGGCGGGTGGCTGGGGCCTAGGCCACGATCATCGACAGGCTCATGCCCGCCAGCGACAGCGCCACGACGGCCGAGACGATCGCCACGTTGGAGAGCACGCCCTCGGGCAGTCGGCGACGCGAGGCCCCGCGATCGACCGCGGCCATGGCCGAGTCGAGTGAGCTGTAGGAGCCGAGGTCGTCCCCGGTCGCACCGGTCGAGACGAAGTGGCCGGCCAGGTACTCGATCATCCCGGCGTACTCGCCGTCGCGGCTCGCGACCCAGAGCTTGGTCTCGGGCTCGGACCAGGTGAGGGCCGTGGTGCTCGTCGTCTGCTCGGTGACCGACGACGGGATGCTCTCCAGAAGCGCCATCTGCTGTTCCTTTCCTTGACCGGTGTATTGCTAGACAGCCTAGCAACTAGTTCAGCCAAGCGAAGAGGGCTTGTCTTCGGCGTGTCGAAGGGCTATAAGGACTCGTCCGCCGGAACCCGCACCGTGAGGGCGCCGGCGTCGATCCAGGTCTTCAGCGCGACCGCCGTGCCGAAGCCGTCGCCGTCGAGCTCGATCTCCTCGGGCCGCTGGAGGCGCAGCACCATCTCGCTGCCGCGGAGGTAGTTGAGCGCGCGTACCTCCTTGGAGTCGCCCATCAGGCGGCGGCCGACACCGGTGCGCCGGAGCACCCCGTTCTCCCAGAAGATCTTGCCCATGATCTGCAGCCAGCCGAAGAACCCCTCGGGGCGCAGCACGACGATGTCGAACAGGCCGTCGTCGACCGCGGCATCCGGCAGCAGCAGGATGTTCGCCGGCAGCGACCCGCAGTTGCCGATCATGATCGTGTGAGCGCGTACCGAGCGGGTCGGCGCGTCGTCGAGCCGGTAGCGCATGCGGAGCTGGTTCTTGTCGCGGAGCACCGTCGCGATGGCTTTCGCGTAGGCCAGCCAGCCGACCTTGGCCTTCAGCTCGTCGTCGGTCGCCGCGAGCATCTTGGCGTCGAGGCCGAGGCCGGCCATCACGAGGTAGGCGTGCTTCGAGATCGAGCCGTCCTCCCGCTCGATCCGGATGAGCCCCAGGTCGATCTCCCGGTCGGCCCCGCGGAAGGCGGTCTGCAGGGCGTTCTCGACGTCGTCGAGCGTGAGGTCGAGGTTGCGGGCGAGGAGGTTGCCCGTGCCGGAAGGGAGGAGGGCGAGGGGCACGTCGGATCCGCGGAGCGCCTCCGCGACGGCCCGCACGGTGCCGTCGCCACCGGCGGCGATCACCAGGTCGACCTTCTCGGCGAGCGCCTTCGCCGTCGGACCCTGCCCGGGGTCGTCCTCACTGGTCTCGAGCCAGAGGGTCTCGGCCCACCCGGAGGCGGTCTCCTCGGCGGCCACCGCCTCCTTGAGGGCGTCGAGATCGACCTTGATGGGGTTGTAGACGAGTGCTGCACGGGAGGAGGTCACCCTCGTGACCGTACCCGGGGCCGACCGGCGATCACAGGGGGTGGCGCGGAGGCTCCGATCCTGACGAGGAGATGCCGCCGCCGGCCGTCCCGCCGTCCAGGACCGGGAAGTCGTCGCCGAACAACGCGACGAGATAGGCGTGAGCGGTGTCGAGGTCGCCGTCGATGTAGGCGTTCACTGCGCCGCGGGCGCTGGAGGCGGCCCGCTCGACCGGGAACTGCCCCTCGATGGCCCGGCCGAGGGAGGCTGCCGCCCGCACCCCCTGCGACTGATCCGGCCCGGTCAGGTCGGGCAGGGTCACCAACCCGGCCGAGGCGAAGGACTCCCAGAGCCAGCACAGATCCCAGAGCAGGCTGAACGAGCGCTGCTGCAGCGACTGCCGGATTGCGGCGGTCTCCAGGTAGTACGACGAGACCGGGACGGCTTGGCGGTGCTTCCACGCCAGCAGCAGCCGGATGAGCGATCGCAGGCTGCCGTCGTCGTCGATCCGGTCGATCAGCTGCGCACGAGCGCCCGGCCGGTGGCGCACCCAGCGGCCGGCCGCATCCGGCACCCAACGGGAGTCCTCGCCGGCATAGGCGGGGATCAGCTCGAGGCCGATGCCGCCGATCCGGTCGATGGCGACCCGGCCACCCGCGATCCGGAGCTCGCCGAGCGCCCCGGCGACCGGTTCGACGGGAACGGCGGCGGCCAGCTGGTCCGCGGCCCGCGCGGCCGAGCGCGCCCGAGGGCCCGCGAGCACGACGAGCAGATCGATCCGGCTCCCGCGCACCGCGGTGCCGTGCGCGAACGAGCCCGCCCACTCGACCCCCAGCACCCCGGGGGCCCGCCGCAGCGCCGCCGAGATCGTCTCCTCGAAGCCGGCCGCCTCGGCGACGTCGTCCGCCGGAGGCCGCACGAGGGCGTCGAAGCTCTGGAACGCGTCGCTGATCGGCTCGGGCATCGGTCCTCCCACGCCCGAATGTACTCCCGTCAGCCGCGGCGGCGGGTGCTCCGGCGGGCGTCGGCCAGCTCCCAGAGGTCGAACTCGCGGAGTCTCCGCATCCGCTCCTCACGGTCGCGCCGGTACTCGTCGTCGACGACGATCGAGGAGGCCGAGCGGTACTGGTCGAGGCGCTCGGCGATCTCGCGGCCGATCTCCTCCCAGGCTCGGGCACGCGCATCCTCGACCAGGGCCGCGAGGGCGACGGGGTCGGCCGCGTCGGCCCGGATGCGCCGGGCCACCTCGCGGTAGACCTGACGCCGTGCGCCGAGCAGCTCGAGGTCGCGCGCCTTGTAGTCGTGCTCGTGGCGGGCGACCCCCTGGTCGCTCTCGGCGTCGAGGATCATCTCGTCGGCGTGGGTCGCGTTCGCATCCTGCTCCGCGGCCAGCTCGGCGAGCACCTCGCGGGCGGCCTCGGTCGCCTGCTCGGGATCGAAGGCGTGGTCGTCGCGCAGCGCCGACACGATCAACCGGTTCTTCAGCGACAGCACCGAGGAGAACCGGGCGATCAGCTCGCCGTCGGCGACCGCCGCATCCACCTCGCCCTCGGAGAGCGGCTCGGGGGCCTCGATGGGCTTGCCGGTGGTCAACCAGCGCTTCACGCGCTCTCGCCGCCGCACCATCTGCCCCTCCTCGACCTCCAGCGTAGTCGGACCCGATTGCGGCTCACGAAGTTTCTCATTGCGAAAGTTTTCATGGTGTGAAATCATGATGCCGTGTCCACGATCGAGTCCCCCACCCTCAACGCCCCCGTCGGCGCGCACGACGAGGTGGGCCTGCGCGAGCGCAAGAAGCGCGAGACCGCGCGGGCGATCGAGGTCGCCGCACTCGAGCTCGCGAGCGAGCTCGGGCTCTCCGAGGTCACGGTCGACGCGATCAGCCAGCGGGCCGATGTGACCAGCCGCACCTTCTTCAACTACTACGCGAGCAAGGAGGATGCGGTGATCGGGCACTCCAAGCTGTTCGGCCCGCCCGTCCTCCCCCCGATCACGGTGGGCGGCGGCGTCAGCGTGCTCGACGCCGTCTTCGACGCCGTGCGCACCCAGGTCGGCTCCCTCGACCTCGGCAGCCCCGCGATCGAGGAGATGCGGCGCACCGTCGTCGTCGCGAACCCCTCCCTGCTGGCGAAGGGGTTCGAGACGGTGGGCGCCGTCGAGAACGACCTGGCCGCGCAGGTCGAGCGCCTGCTCGACGAGGAGGGCGCGGTGCCCGCTCCCGACCGGCCGGCCCGGGCCCGCGCCGTCGTGCTGTTCATCGGGGCCGTGCTGCGGCTCGCGATGCACACCTGGGGGCTCGAGACCGGCGAACGCCGGCCCGTGCTCGACCATCTCGACGAGGCGCGGGAGCAGTTCCGCCACCTGGTCGAGCCCCACTAGACCCACGTCCGGCGCGCGTCTCCGCGCTCGCGCCCGTCTGCATTCCCGTCACCGTCCGACACCAGCGAACCCGAGGTAGAAGCATGTCCACCAGTCCCGAGCTCGACTCCGCCGACCGCGGCGAGCACGTCCCCGCCGGGGGCGCCGCATCCGCCGCCGCGCGCGGCTCCTCCCCCGCCGACGCCTCGACCACCGAGGGCGGGCAGGGGCTCACCAAGCGCCGCGTCAACCTGATCTTCGGCGCCCTGATGGTCGCGATGCTGCTCTCGGCCCTCGACCAGACCATCCTGGGCACCGCCCTGCCGACGATCGTCGGCGAGCTCGACGGCGTGAACCACATGCTCTGGGTCGCGACCGCCTACATCCTCGCCTCGACCGTCGTGATGCCGGTCTACGGCAAGCTCGGCGACCTGATCGGGCGCAAGTCGCTGTTCGTGATCGCGCTGTCGATCTTCGTGCTCGGCTCGATCCTCGGCGGCTTCGCGAACTCGATGGAGTGGCTGATCGCCGGCCGGGCCATCCAGGGGTTGGGCGGCGGCGGCCTGATGATCCTGTCGCAGGCGATCATCGCCGACGTGATCCCGGCCCGCGACCGCGGCAAGTACATGGGCTTCATCGGAGCGGTCTTCGGGCTCTCCTCGGTCGCCGGGCCCCTGCTCGGCGGGCTCTTCACCGACGTTCTCAGCTGGCGGCTCGCGTTCTGGATCAACGTGCCCCTGGGGCTCGCCGCCATCCTGCTCGCCGTGATGCTGATCAAGCTGCCGAAGCACCCCGCCGGCGAGCGGCCGAAGATCGACATCGCCGGAATGGTCACCCTCGCGATCGCGGCGGCCGGTCTCGTGCTCACCGCCTCGTGGGGCGGCACCGAGTACGCCTGGGACTCCCCGATGATCATCGGCATGATCGTCGTGACGGTGCTGGCCGCCGTCGCCTTCGTGCTGGTCGAGCGCCGCAGCGCCGAGCCGGTCATCCCGCTCTCGCTGTTCGCCAACCGCAACTTCACGCTCACCACGCTCGCGGGTCTCGCGATCGGCGTGGCGATGTTCGGGGCGATCGGGTACATGCCGACCTTCCTGCAGATCGTGAACAGCGTGAACGCGACGGTCTCGGGCTTCATGCTGCTGCCGATGCTCGGCGGGCTCCTGATCACCGCGATCGGCGGCGGTTTCCTGGTCTCCAAGACCGGCCGGTACAAGTGGATGCCCATCACCGGTTCGCTGATCATCGCGCTCGCCCTCGTGCTGTTCTCCACGATGCGGGCCGACACCCCGCTGCCGATGATCCTCGGCTACCTGACGCTCCTCGGTCTCGGCCTCGGGCTCGCGATGCAGGTGCTGGTGCTCGTGGTGCAGAACTCGGTGCCGCACAGCATGGTCGGCACCGCGACGGCCGGCAACAACTTCTTCCGCGAGATCGGCGCCTCGCTGGGCTCGGCGATCGTGGGGTCGCTGTTCGTGGCACGCCTCACCGAGCAGCTGAGCTCGTCGGCCGGCGCCCTCGGCGGCGGCGGTGCAGTGCCCACCGACACCAACGCCCTGACCCCCGCGGCCATCAACGCGCTGCCGCCGGAGATCCACCAGCTCATCGTCGACGCCTACTCGACGGCGCTGAGCCCGGTGTACCTCTACCTGGTGCCGCTGATGCTCGTGGCCGCCCTGCTGCTCTGCTTCGTCAAGGAAATCCCGCTGGCGACGACCGTCGTCCAGTCCGAGGCCTGAGTCGTCGGGCCGGCCCGCCCCGTTCGCTGGTCGGCGAGCGCGGCGGGGCGACCGGTCACGCGGGTGCGGTCCAGAAGGGGTCCCGACCGATGAAACCAATCAGGCGGGTGGGGGCGTCCGAGCCCTCGGGCACCTCGACCCGGGGGCCGTACTGGCCCGAACCGCGGAGGAACTCCTCCATCGGCTCCATCCCCTCCACCATGGTCAGTGCGAAGTCGGGGTCGAGTCCGGGCTCCTGGCCGGTGGCACGGGCGAGGTCCCAGGTGTGCAGGAAGACGTCGGCCGTGTAGAACCGGTCGATCGCCACGGCCAGCGGCATCGTGCCCGTGTGCGGGTTCGTGAACATCCAGCCCGAGACCTCGGGGTCGTCGAGCACCTCCTGCACCGCTTGGGCGTGCACCGCCCAGGCCGCGACCGGGTCGTCGTCGACCGAGGGCCCGGCGAGCAGCACCACGTCGCTGCCGCCCGCGAGGAACCGCGGGAACCAGGTCACCAGGTGCCGCACCACGTCACGCGCGGCCCACTCGGGAACCGGGGACGGCGCATCCCAGGCATCCGGATCGGCGCCGCGGGTGAGCTCGGCGAAATGGTCGGCCACCTGACGGTGCCGCTCGGCGGGTCTGTCGTCCAACACGTCGCCAGGGTACTCCCCCGCCGCGGGTGCGTGCGGCGACCCGGCCGGGCTGTGCGGCCTTGGCTGTGCGGGCGGGCTGTCGCCGTGCGGCGACGGGCGTCGGCTGTCCGGCCCCGGCCGTCGAGCGCCGGCCGCCCCTCCCTCGCTACCTCAGGCGTCGACGGTCTCGCGGCGCGGGAAGCGGGCGAACAGCTTGTCGAAGACCACGTGCCGGTCGAACTGCCGCGCGTACTCCCGCGCCCGCGCCGCCTGCTCGGCGCGCTCGGCCGCGGTCGTGCCGATGACGGCCTGGTCGATCGCGCGACCCACCGCATCCGGATCGTTCACCGGCACCACGATCGCGTGCTCGCCGACCGCCTCGCCGATCCCCCCGGTGAGCGTCGTGATCACCGGGCCGCCGCCCGCGAGCATCTTCTCGGCCAGGGCGATGCCGAAGGTCTCGACGAACTCGGGCCGCGGCTTCGAGGGCAGCACGAAGGCCGCGCAGCCCGCCATCATGTAGGGCTTCTCGGCGTCTCCGACGTCGTCGAGGAACCGGATGCGGTGGGCCAGCGGCGAGGCGGCGGCCAGCTCCCGGAGCGCACCCGCCTGCGGCCCGCGCCCGGCGACGACCAGCGGCAGCTCGGTGCTGCGCCCGACCTCGCTGCGCTCGAAGCCCGCGATCAGGTCGTCGACGCCCTTCGCATCCGTCAGCCGGGAGAGGAAGAGCAGGTAGCCGTCGCGGCGGAGCCCGCGGGCCGTGACGAGGTCGTCGATGGTCTGCTCGTCGAGATCGAGATAGGCCGCCGCGTCGATCGCCGGGTAGGAGACCTCGATGCGCTCGCGGCACTGCTCGGCGAACCGGGTGCCGTGCTGATCGTCGACGCGCTGGGCCTCGGAGACGATCAGGTCGCGAGTGTACTCGGAGACGGCGACACAGTGATCCTGGCTGAGGTAGCTGGAGAGGATGTGCGCGGCCGCCCCCAGCCGCCCCTCCTCGACCGCGGTGCGCACCACGTTGGTCACGTCCGAGCCCACGGCCTCGGCGATCGTCGTGACGTTCACCGGCAGCCCGGTGCCCCAGGCGGCGCGCACGGCGTCGGCCACCGCGATGGTGTGGGGGCTGAGGTAGAGCGAGAGCGCGACCGTCGGCACGCCGTCGGTGAAGAGCTCGACCAGCCGGCCGGTGATCCCGGCGAGGTAGCGGCCGTCCGGCACCTTGTAATCGCCCACCGGGGCCGGGCGCTCGACGATGATGCCCGGGCTGTAGGGCAGCACCGAGTCGAGGGGCTTGAGCGGCAGACCGGCCGCCTCAAGGCGCTCGATCGGCCAGGTCACGATGCGCACCTCGTCGAAGCCGCGGGCGAGAGCGGTCTCGGCGAGGTTGCGGCCCTCGACGGAGTGCCCGCAG
Source organism: Herbiconiux sp. 320_LB (assembly GCF_059691755.1). Classification (NCBI taxonomy): domain Bacteria; kingdom Bacillati; phylum Actinomycetota; class Actinomycetes; order Micrococcales; family Microbacteriaceae; genus Herbiconiux; species Herbiconiux sp. 320_LB. The sequence goes on from NZ_JCAWAD010000001.1 coordinate 676,581, forward strand.
ATGACCGGATCGGCGCGGTTGACGATCACGAGGCGGTTGCGGATCCCGGTCATGGTGTTGCTCCTGTCGGCTGGGCGGATGCGGGGGCTGGCGTGGGGAGGGCGGGGGGCGCGGCTGCCGGGGCGGCGCCGGGGACTGCCGTGGGGTCGATCACGGCCCCGGTTCGCGGGCCGGCCGGGTGGGCCGGGGCGGGCGCGGCCGGCGGCCACGAGGGCGGCAGCTCGACGGTGCCCCAGTCGGAGGGCTCTGGCCCGAGCTCGATCAGCAGCTCGCCCCCGCGATGGAACTCGTCCCCGTGGAGGTGGCTGCGCTCGAGCGGCGACCCGTTCAGGCGCACCGACTGCACGTACTGCACCGGCCCGCCCGGCACCGGCCCACCCGGCATCGGCCCGCCCGGCATCGGCCCGCCCGGCACCGGTTCGACGAAGCCCCGGGTGCGCACCGAGAACTCGCCCCCGGCCACCGCGATGCTCGACTCGGCGAACGAGGGGGCGTTGATCAGCAGGATGTTCTGACCGGCGACCGGGAACAGCCCGAGCGACGCCCAGACGAACCACGAACTCAGCCCGCCCGAGTCGTCGTTGCCGGGGAGGCCGCCGCGACCAGTGCCGAACTGCTGGTGCACCGCGTGGTGCACGATCTCGGCCGTACGGTCGGGGCGACCGGCGTAGTGGTACGCCCACGGTGCATCCATGTCGGGCTCGTTGTTGAGCCCCTCGAACCGGCCCAGCACGTAGCCAGCCACGAGCTCCTCGGTGCTCGGCGCGACGCCGAGCTGGGTGACCGGCGGTGCGCCGTAGCCGAAGAAGGCGTCCAGCTGCTCAAGGAAGCGTTCGGGCCCGCCGCTCAGCGCGATGCGGCCGGCCATGTCGTGCTGCAGCCGGAAGGAGTAGTTGTAGCGCGAGCCCTCGTAGTAGGTGGAGTCCTTCAGCAGCCCGGTCGACCGGTCGTAGGCGTTGACCCAGCGCTCGGCGAGCTGCTCGAACTGCGCGGCCAGCGCGTGGTCGCCGACGTGGCGGGCCACCCGGGCCGTGCACCAGTACCCGAACGCGAGGTCGAGGGTGTGCGTGATCGGATGCGCCTCACCGCGGAGCAGGTACTCCTCGCCGTAGGTGCGGCGCAGGTCGTCGGACATGTGCACCAGGGCCCAGTCCCAGTCGATGCCGGGGACGCCGAGCTGGCAGAGGTCGGCGAGGAAGGTGTGTGCGAGCGCCGAGCCCTGGCGCGAGAAGCGGTCGCCGCCGCGGGCGAGGCGGTAGCCGATCGGGAAGTTGCCCTCCTCCTCGCAGATCGTGAGCAGCGCGTTGGCCAGCTCGACCGCCCGCTCGGGGAAGAGCGTCGTCAGAAGCGGCAGCTGGGTGCGGTAGATGTCCCACATCGTCGAGATGTCGAAGACGAAGGGGCCGTCGCTCGGCCAGAACGGGCTCTCGGAGTCGGCGAAGCTCGGCTTGATCAGCGAGTGGTAGAGCGCGGTCGAGAACACGGTGCGGCGCGTGGTCGACGGGGTGTCGACCGCGATCGTCTTGAGGTGCTTGCGCCAGGTCTTCTGGGTGCGCTCGCGCCGGGCCTCGAACCGGCCGGGGCCCGGCCCGCAGTCGGCGCGGAGGTTCTGCTCGGCCTGCTCGACGCCGCGGAACGAGAAGCCGATCCGCAGCTCGATCGTCTGGCCCGGCTCGCTCGGCCCCGCCCACATCAACCCGAAGGGCCGCAGCGTGGTGGGGCGGATGTGGTCGAAGTCCAGACGCGTGCCGCCCGGCATCAGCCGCCGGTCGTACCAGAGCATCTGACGCCACTGCGGGGCGTCGCACTCGACGTGCACCGCGATCGGAGCGCCCTCGGCGACCACCACACCGCTGGCCACCCCGGGCTCGATCGTCTCCAGGTGCGCTCGCAGCGGGATCGTGGCGCCGTACGGGATGGCGAGGCCGCCGAGCGAGAAGTCGATCACGATGCGCGCGTTCGCGTGACGGGGGAAGGTGTAGCGGTGCACGGCGCTCTTCGGGCCGACGGTGATCTCGGCCGTGATGCCGGAGTCGAGGGTCGCCGAGTACAGGCCCGGCGCAGCCTCCTCGTCGGTGATCTGCCAGGTGCGGCCGAGCACGTCGAGCGGCTCGATCATCGGGGTGACCCGGAAGTAGTTGTAGTACTTGCGGATGGCGCCGGTGCCCGACTGCTGGAAGTGGGTGAAGCCCGAGGCGAGCTGGGTGTCGTGGATGGTGGTGGGGACGCCCTCGAGGCTCAGGTCGAAGCGGCCGTAGCCGGTCGGGTACGCGCCGGAGTAGGCGCAGGCCGAAACCATGCCGAGCGGGTAGGTGGCGCCGGGGTGGGTGTTTCCGACCTGAGGCTTGGGCCACCACCAGGTCGCGGCGAGACCGGACTGCGGCGGGAGATCGGTGATGCCGGTGCCGATGAAGGGGTCGACGCGGTCGAGCATTCTGGCCCCTCTCGGCGGTCGGTCGGCGGGGCGCGCGTGGCCTCGTCCGGTGCTGGATCCCGCCCGATGTGCGGGCCGTCGTCGGAATCTAGGTTTCGGAGGCGGACGAGCGGTGAACCGACGGTGTCGAGACGTTGAACGGCTGTGGGCGTTCGGGGAGACGGAGGGGGACGCTCCCGGCTGTTCACGGGCGGAGCGCGTTCGGCTGTTCGGTGGGTGACGGGGCGGGGGTGGCAGGATGCGGCGGCCGGTTACGGCGGGGGCGCGGTGAGCAGGGCGGCGCGCTCGGCGAGGTAGGGGGCCAGGGGTGTCGTGCCGGTGGCGCCCGGCTGGAGGTTCCAGCGCACCAGGATCGTCTCGCCCTCGAGGCTCAGCACGCCGCTGCCGTCGCGGATCGCGGTGACCGAGAGGGCGACCTCCCCCGTGTCGAAGTTGACGGTGTCGCCCTCGCTGAACTTCCCCGCGAACGCGGCGCGGCGGTAGTCGCGGCGCTCCTCCGCGCGGGCCGACTGGTTCGTGACGCGACCGGGGTCGACGGCGCGGGTGACGCGGCCGATCGTGTGGAGCCCGCCCCGTTCATCCAGGAGCAGAACGCCGAGGCGCCAGACCCGGCCGCGCGACACCATCACGGGGCCGCGGCGGATGCCGAGGATCGCGCGGCGCTCCTCGAAACTCGCCAGGGCCTCGGTGCGGGCGCCGCTGGCCTCGAGGGTCGCGACCGTGTCGGAGAGGATGCGGGCGAGCGCCGACGCGAGTTCGGTGTCGGTGGCGGGGTCGGCGTCATTCGTCGGGCCGCCGGTCGAGGGGCTGCCCTCGTCGCCGGTGTCCGCCTCGCTCGCCATGAGACGACGCTACTAGGAGTACCGCCGGAGCGGGCCGGCGCCCCTCCCCCGTCGCTCCCGGCCCTGTCGCTCCCCGCCCGGTCGCCGCGCCCACCAGGTCAGCAGGGCGAGACCGCCCGACGCCTGCGCGACTCCGAGCGAGGCGAGCAGGAGGGTCTGGCTGTCGGCCGCGAAGAACCAGACGAGGGCGGCGACGACTCCCCCGCCCACCATCGAACCGGTGATCACGGCGGCCGGCCCCGCGGGCGCGCCCCACCGCCAGAGCAGGGCGAGGAGGCCGGCGGCGAGGGCACCGGCCAGGGCGCCCACGAGCATTCCGAGCGTCGAGCCCACCAGCATGCCGATCAGCAGCAGGCCGGGCGACGACGAGGGATCGCCGAGGACGAGCCCGGGTGCGAGCACGGCGACCGCGTAGAGCAGGCCCGTGCTCGCCCCCGCGATCACCCCGCCGGGCAGAGCCGCGAGCGCGCGCTCCGCCCGGAAGGGATGCACCGGGTCCGCGACGCGGTCACCGCGGGTCGGTCGGAGGCGCACCAGCGATGGCCCGTCAGACTCCGCCGCCACCGCTGCTCCCGTCGGCGTGGTCGGCGACCCGCTGCCAGTAGAGCAGCCAGTTGACCCCGGCGACCCGCGAGTTCGCGATGTTCGCGGCCGGACCGCGGTCGACCATGATCATCGCGTGCACGTAGAGGTGCAGGTACCCGCTCGGGTCGTTGTACCAGGAGAAGGTGATCGTCGATCCGGCGCCGTCGAAGTGACCGGCCTGGGCGACGAACTGCAGCGCTCCCCCGTTGGCGGTCTGCACCTTGACCGGCGCCGGCACCGTGATCAGCGAGAACGGGCTCGCGTTCAGCGCGAGGATGTCGCCGTCGGCCGGGTACGAGCGCGGGCCGCCGTTGATCGGGAAGTAGCAGTTGAAGCAGCCGTGCAGCAGTCGGTCGACCGCACGCTCGGAGGCCTTGGGATGCACCGCGTGGTAGAGCGGCAGGGTCGCCGAGAAGTCGTAGCTGTAGAGCCACATCGGGTCCAGCAGCACCGGGAACACCGTCTGCTCGTCGAGGTCGACGTGCTGGGTGAGCGTGTCGCCCTGCCAGGAGTAACGGGTCGGCAGGGCGGCGCCCGAGGCGTCCACCGCCCAGGGGGCGTCGAGGGTGCCGATGTAGCGGTGGTCGCGGTCGGTGACGAGGGTCTGGCCGTCGGGCAGGTCGACCCGGCCGCTGCCGGCGGGCAGGTCGAAGCGGTACGAGAACGCGTCGCCCGCCGTGGCGTCGGCGAGGGTGGTGAGGAGGCGGATGCCGTTCATGACGGGCTGCACGAGCGCGTGCGCTGCCGGGGTACCGGTGGCGTAGGCGTGGATGCCGCCGCGCACCTCGGCCTGCCCGCGCGCGTCGGCGACGGTGATGGCGACGGGCTGGCCGGCGCCCTCGGTGTCGGCGGGGGCGAGGCGGATGGGCTGGGTCGCGTCGGCGGGGATGCTTGCGGTGAAGGGGGTGGGGGCGGGTTGGGTCGTCGGGTCGGGAGTGGGTTCGGCGGCGGTCGCCGGCTCGGTGGACGGCGCGGTCGCCGGCTCGACGGTCTGGGTCAGGAGCTGGGGGGCCAGGTGTTCGAGCACGGCGAACGGGTCGGTGGTGGTGGTGGCGGTGGCGGTGGTGGCGCTCGCGGGCGCGGCGGTGGCCGGACCGGAGGCGGGGAGGACGCCGCCGGCGGTGAGCAGGGCCGTCGCCGCGGCCACGGCCAGAGCGACGGAGACAAGCCGCGGCTTGGATCGAGGAGTGCGGGGCATGGAGGTGCCTTTCGTCGGTGTCTTCCGCCCCCGGGACCTCTCCGCGCAGACAGCCTATACACATATGGCGTTCACGCTGCATGTTTCCGAGCTTTTCTCGAAACGGGTTTTCGCGCAGGCTTCTCGTCGTGCACTCCGGGCGGCTTTCGCGATGTCGGAGGCGCTGCTTTCGCGATGTCGGAGGCAGGGTGCAGAGTCGAGTCATGGACGACAAAGAGCTGCTGCACGGGTACCTCCGGGTGCGAAGAGCCGACCTGCTCGGGAAGCTCGACGGTCTCGGCGAGTACGACATCCGCCGCCCGATGACCACGAGCGGCACGAGTCTGCTGGGGCTCGTGAAACACGTGGCCAGCGTGCAGCTCGGCTACTTCGGCGAGGTGTTCGGCCGGCCCGGCGAGACCCTGCCGTCGTTGCGCGGCGACCACGACGACGACGCCGACATGTGGGCGACCGCCGTCGAGACGCGGGCGGAGATCGTGGCGTTCCACCACGCCTCGGCCGCGCACGCCGACGCGACGATCGCGGCGCTCGAGTGGGATGCGCCGGGGGCGGTGCCGTGGTGGCCCGAGGAGCGGCGGGCGGTCACGCTGCAGCAGATCCTGGTGCACATGGTCGCCGAGACGGCCCGGCACGCGGGCCACGCCGACATCATCCGCGAGACGCTCGACGGCGCCCTCGGCAACGGCTCCGCCGACCCCAACATCCCCGCTCGCTCCCCGGCCGACTGGTCCGCCTACACCGCCCGCCTAGAGGCAGCAGCTCGTGCCGCCGCCGCAGCGGCCGAACCTGCCTCCGCCTCCTCCGCCTCCGCCTCCTCAGCCGAGCCTGCCGCCGCCTCCGCCGAGCCGTCTCCCTGACCATCCCCCTCCCCGTTCCGACCCGGCAGGCGCCCGAGCTCCGCGTTCTGGGCTGGCGGTTCTCACGCATGACCCGAGGGCCACAGCTCGCCATTGCCACGGTCGGCCGCTCGCCCGGGGCGCCGGCTCGCGTGGGACGGCCGCGGTAACGAGTCGGCAACGGGCGGCGGAAAGGTCGTGGCGCTGCGGGGTGGGGAGCGTGCGCCTGCGTATCCTGGGGCGGTCGCGGGGGCGACGCCGGGGGAACGGGCGTCGGTGAACCCCGCGGGCCCACGGACCGCCGAGTTCCCGCCGACCCGGAGGCCCCATGTCCACCCGCGAGCGTCTCGACCGCCGCCGCCCGGTGCGCACGATCGCGCTGGTCGCGGCCGTCACGCTCGTGGTCGCCGCACTGGTCGCCGCGGGCGTCGCGGTGATCGTGCTGCCGCCGATCCTCGCCCAGACCCCGCGCGAGCGCCTCACCTCGGCGCAGCCCCTCACCGTCACGCGCACCCTCGACCCGACGTCCCCCACCGCCGCCGTTGCACCGGCACCGGCACCGGCACCGGCATCGGGCGAGGGCGCGGGCGCGGGCGATGCACCGGCGCCGAACTCAGGCTCGAGCGCAGACAGCGGATCGACTCCGCTGGTCGAGTCTGCGTCCATCACGCTCGACGCGGGCTGGGTGCTGATCGGGGTGGGTCCGTTCCTCCCTGCGGATTCCGCGAGAGCGACCTCACCCGACGGGGTCTACCGGCTCGACGCGGCCATCCTCCCCGCCGCTCCGCCGGCCCCCACGGCGAGCGACACCCCCGCATCCGTTCCGCCGATCGACTCCGCCCTGCACGAGGTGCTGGATGACCACCGACTCGGTAGATCCGTCGGCTCCGCGGAGTGGAACCAGGAGACCCTCACGTCCGGGGTGGTCGTCCGCTACGCCGCCCTCGTCGACGGCGACGACACCGTCACCGTTGCGATCGTGACAGGCTCTGCGGATCCATCCTCGCCGGGCGCTGCGGCCATCTCGGCACCCGCGACGGCGGACGAAGCGGCACCCGCCGCCCGCCTGGTCCTGCTGGCACGCACCCCCACCTCGGCCGCGCCGACCTACCGCCCCGTAACCGCCGCACTGCTCGCCACGGCCGCCTTCCGTTCGGGTCCCACATCCTCACCGCCCACCGCGTCCTCATCGGTAGCCGTGGCCCTGACGACGTCCGCCTCCGCTGATCCGGGATGGTCACGCGGACAGCGACCCGGGCGGGTCGAAGACGGCGCGACCGAGGTCCGGCGGTGAACCGGGTCGTCGGCCGCCGGCGGGCGTCAGCTCGGGGCGGAGCGGCGATCAGCCTTGCGATCGTCGCGGTCCTGGCGGCCGGGTGCACGAGCAGCATCCCGCCGGCCCCCGCGTGGAGCCCGCCCACCGCTGCCGCTCCGCTCCTCACCCTGAGCGACGGCTCCTCAGCACCCGCCGCGTCCGAGACGCCGTCCGACCAGAGCGCTCCCGAACCGCCCTCCGACCAAGGCTCGGGCGCGAGCGCGGGCGGAGACGGAGAACCCGCCACGACGCTCTCACCCACGCCCGCCGCGCTGACCGGGGCGGGGGTGGTCGGGCTCGACGTCAGGCTGCTGTACGCCGACACGGCGGGGTCGCCGGTAGCGGCACGGTGGGCCGAGATCCCGGGCGATCCCGGATTCACCGCGTTCATCCGCGACCGGGTCGCCGAGGCGATCGCCGCCCACGCCGCAGCCACGGGCATCCCCTACCGGCCGGCGGCCGACGCCCCGGCGATCGCCCCCGAGAACCGAGGCTGCGTGCCCGGCTCGAGCACCCGCCCGGCCGCCGAGCTCCTCGCCGACCCCGCCTTCACCTCACCGAGCGCCCTGGCGGCCGCGGCCTCGGCCGGCGCCGCCGATACCGATACCGGCGCGGCCGGCACGGCCGGCGCCCCGAGCCTCACCATCACCTGCGAGCTCCTCGCCGGCGCCGGGCAGGTGCTCGTGGAGGCCCTCCGCATCACCACCGCCACCGGCGGCCAGGTGACCTCCGACGAGACCACCGTCTTCTACGTCGAGACCGGCGGCGCCTTCGTCACCACGAGCGACACCGTCCTCACCGACGACGGCCTCCGCGCCCTCCTCGCCGACACCGTCCAGTCGCTGAAGGTCGCGGCCGGCGCCCTCGAACCAGCCATGCGCCAGAACCCGGGCGACTTCGCCCCCACCGACCTGCGCGCGCTCTTCTCACACCTGTCGTTCACCGCCGACGGCTCGCTGCGCATCCGGCTGCCCGACTCGTTCACCACCCCCGAGCTCGACGCCCTCGGCACCCTCGTGCGGCCCGAACCCCTCGTAGTCACCGTGCCGGCCGCGCTGGCGACACCGCTGCTCAGCGCCGAGGGGCAGCAGATCCAGTCGGTGCTCGCCTCGGGCGCTCCACTCGCCCTGCCCGCCGCACCCCTCCGCGGCCAGGAACCCGTCGACTGCCGCTTCTTCGCCTGCGTCGCCCTGACCTTCGACGACGGCCCCGGGCCGTACACCGACGGCGTGCTCGACGACCTCGACGCCCGTCGCGCGGCGGCCACCTTCTTCGTGCAGGGCTACCGGGTCGCGCAGTCGCCGGCCGCCCTGCAACGGATGCACGACGAGGGCCACGAGATCGGCAACCACTCCTGGAACCACCCCGACCTCACCAAGCTCACCGACCCCGAGATCGCCGACCAGCTGCAGCGCACGAACCAGGCCATCCGCGACGCCCTCGGCCCGAACGCGACCGGGACGACCGGGTCGAACGGGGCGGGCGGCCCCGTCCCGTCCACGTTCCGCCCGCCCTACGGCGCCGTCGACGCGCGCGTGCTCGCGCAGACGAACCTGCCCGCCATCCTCTGGAGCATCGACACGAACGACTGGCAGCTCCCCGACGACGCGATCCTGCTCGATCGCGCGGTCACCGCGCCCGTGCCCGGGTCGATCATCCTGATGCACGACGTGCATGAGAACACCGCCCGCCTGGTTCCGGCAGTCGTCGACGGACTGCAGGGGCGCGGCTACACCCTCGTCACCGTGCAGCAGCTGCTCGGCGGCACGCTGCCCCCGGCCCACACCACCACCCGGGCCGGCTGACCCGACCCCCGCCGAGGGGTTGTGCCGGCATCGGGACGGCGCTAACGTACAACCAAATGGTTACACGACTCAGCGAGAACGAGACGGATGCGGTCTTCCGCGCCCTCGCCGACCCGACCCGACGCGACATCCTGCGTCGGGCGATCCGGCAGGAGCAGTCGATCTCGGCCCTCGCCGCCCGCTACGAGATGAGCTTCGCGGCCGTGCAGAAGCACGTCGCCGTGCTCGAACGAGCCGCGATCATCCAGAAGCAACGACGAGGGAAGGAGCAGATCGTGCGGGCACGACTCGAGACCCTCGCCGAGGCCGGCCGCCTGCTCGGCGAGTTCGAAGCCCTCTGGCGCGAGCGCACCCTCCGCATCGAGGAGCTCCTCGCGAGCCCGGCCGACCCCGGCCCCGCGGCCCCCACGCACACCCCACCCGACCCTGCCGTAGCCGACTCCGCGAGCTCGGCCGACGCCGACCCCGCAACCGGCAACCCACCCGATGCCGCCCCCGCTGGCACCACGGCCCCAACCGAACCCACCACCCCCACCGACACCAACGGCCCCACCACCCCCACCGAGAAAGGACACCCCTGATGACCGTGATCAGCTCCGAGAGGGATCCCGAGGCCCTCACCCTCACCTTCGTCGCCGAGTTCGACGCCCCCGTCGACCGCGTCTGGCAGGTCTGGGCCGACCCCCGGCAGCTCGAGCGCTGGTGGGGCCCGCCCGGCTGGCCCGCCACCTTCGACCAGCTCGAGCTCGTACCCGGCGGCCGGGCCGGCTACCACATGACCGGGCCCGAGGGCGAGAATGCCCCCGGCTGGTGGCACTTCACCGCGGTCGACGCGCCGACCTCCCTCGCGTTCGAAGACGGCTTCGCCGATCAGGACGGGGTGCCCGACGAGTCGATGCCCGTCATCCACGTCTCGGTCACGCTCGAGACCATCGACGGCGAGGATGCGGCGAGCGGCCGCACCCGCATGGTCACCGTCAGCCGGTTCGACTCCCTCGAGCAGCTCGAACAGCTGGTCGGGATGGGCATGGAGGACGGTCTGCGGCTGGCCATGGGCCAGATCGACGGGATCCTCGCCGGCTGACCCCTCGCCGAACCAGTGCCGGGCTCAGGACAGGCGGGCGAGCCCGGCGCTGTAGGAGTCGGCGATCGCCGTCATCCGCTCCAGCGGAGCGCCGAGCCGGCTGAGCTGGATGATGCCCTGCGAGATCATCACGATCTCGGCCGCGAGCACCTCGACCGAGACGCCGGAGGTGTCGAGCTCACCGGCCTGCTCGGACTGCCGCAGCCGCTCGGCGACCGCCAGCTCCATGGCCGCGTTCGCGAGGGCGATCAGCTCGCGCACCCGCGGCTCGCGGTCACCGAACTCGGTGACGCTGTTCAGCATCAGGCAGCCGCGACGCGCGGGCTGGTTGGCGCAGTCGTCGATGATCACGTCGAGGAAGTGCCGCACCGCGACCTCGGGCAGCCCCTCGACCGCGACCGCCTCCCGCACCGTGTCGACGCGCGAACGGCAGTAGGCCTCGAGCACGAGGTAGAACAGCTCGAACTTGCTGCCGTAGGCAGCGTAGATGCTGCCGTTGCCGACGCCGGTCGCCGCCGAGATGTCGCCGATCGACGTGCCGCCGAAACCGTTCGACCAGAACGCGTCGAGAGCAGACGCCTGAAGCGCCTTCTCGTCGAACTCCCGGGTGCGCGCCATGAACCCATCCTAGCGACAGGGCCGTAATTCGGCCCGGGAGCGATCAGGCAGCCCTGCGATGGATGGCCGGACCCGCGGAGACGGGGCCGCCCCCAGCGTCACGGCAGACCCACGGTGGCAGCGCGCACCGCACCGCACCGCCCCGCCCCCTCAGGCCAGCGCTTCGAGCATCGCCCGCGCCTTGAGCAGCACCTCGTCGTGCTCCGCGCCCGGGTCCGAGAGCGCGGTCACTCCCCCGCCGACGCCGACGCGCGCGACCCCCGCCTCGAGCACGATCGAGCGGATCGTCATCGCGAGCCCCGCCCGCCCGTCCGCCCCGAGAAAGCCGAACGCGCCCGAGTAGATCCCCCTCGGCCGCCCCTCGAGGCCGTCGAGGATCTCCACCGCACTGCGCTTCGGCGCCCCCGTCATCGACCCGGCCGGAAAGGCCGCCCGCACCACGTCGACCACCCCGACCCCGTCGGCCAGCCGCCCCCGCACCGTGCTCACGAGCTGATGCACCTGCCGCACGCTCTCGACCTCCAGCAGCGCCGTCACCTCCACCGACCCGGGCGTGGCGATCCACGCGAGATCGTTGCGCATCAGGTCGACGATCATCGTGTTCTCGGCGCGCTCCTTCGGGCTCCCGGCCAGCTCGTCGCGCAGCTCGCGGTCGAGCCGGGGGTCGGATGAACGGGGTCGGGTGCCCTTCACCGGCCGCGTCACGACCCCGCCGGCACCGTCGAGCTCGAGGAAGCTCTCGGGCGACGAACTGACGAGGCTCACTCCCCCGATGCGCACGAAACCGCCGTGCCGCGTGGGCGCCGTCGCCCGCAGCCGGAGGAAGACCTCGAGCGGCTCCCGCCGCACCCCCGCCACGACGACCTCGGTCGTGAGGTTGAGCACGTAGGCGTCGCCGCGGCGGATGGACTCCTGGCACGCCCGCACCTTCTCGACGTAGGCCGCCCGGTCGTCCCGCCAGACGGGCTCGGCGCGGGGGCCGGGCCCATCCGCCGCTTCGGTCAGACTCTCGGTGGCGGCGCCCCCGGTCTCGGTACCTCCGGTACTGTCGCCGTCCATGCCGATGCCGGTGCCGTCGTCGGTCGCGACCTCAGCGGAGGCGCCCTCGGTCGCGGGCCGGGCATCCATTCGCCGACCGAGGAGGGTCAGGATGCGGTCGCGCCAGTCACCGAGCCCACCGCGCCACTCCTCGCCCCACGCGACCAGCAGCATCCGGCCGCCCGGCGCGACCGCCACCGCGCGATCGACGTGGAGGAACCTGGTCCCGGATCCGGCAGCCGCGCCCCCGGCCCCCGCCGTTGAACCGGCCACCGGCACACCCAACGTCTCGGCGGTGAGGCCGTAATCGAGCCATCCCACCAGCCCCGGCCGCCACGCGAGACCCTCGAGCAGCCCGGCCCCCGCCGCATCCGTCACACCGCCTGTGGTTTCGCCGGCATCCGTCACGCCGCCCGCGGTCTCGCCGGCATCCGTCACGCCGCCATCGTTCTCGCCGACATCCATCGCACCGGCATCCGCCACCTCGGGCGCAGCCGGAGCCATCGCCACCAGCTCGGCCGCGAGCGCGTCGAGCAGCGGCCGACCCGCCGCCGGCAGCCACCGCGCGCCCGCCCCGAACACCGACCAGCCCTCGTGATCGTCGAGCCAGAACACGTCGTCGTCAGCTCCGTGCACCGCCGCGAAGGCCTCGGCCACGGGGAGCGTCAGGGCATCCGGCACGGCGCTGACGAGGAGCCGGGGTGCCATGGCCCGATTCTATTGATCCGCGGCCTGTTCGCCGGGTCGTTTCTGGTGGATGGTGGAACCAGACACCCGATCTCCGCCCGGGCGTCGGAAAGGAAGCGCCACCATGGCCAAGAAGGACATCGAGAAGGTCGGCTTCGACCCGATCGAATTCGCGCACGACCTCGGCATCCAGAGCAAGCACGCCTACCTGGCCGGCTTCGCATCCGTCGTGATCTCGCTCATCGCCTGGCTCGCCTCGCGCGGCAAGAAGAGCCACGACCGGGCGCAGTCCGACCGCTGGGGCATCTTCATCGGGCACTGGGCCCCCACCTTCTTCGCGATCGGCATCGCGTTGAAGCAGGAGGAGTAGGCCCGCGGGTCGCCCCGATCGCCGTGACGTCCATCCCCTCCCAGCGGCCGGGCGTCACGGCTTCTCTCTGCCCGGCGCGGGTGCACGGCCCAGTGCAGGAACAGATCAGCGCAGGAACAGATCAGCGCAGGAACGGCTCCTCGCGGTACCCGTTCGCATCCGCGATCACCACCGTCGACTCGGGCACCTCGATGAAGGCGCCCGGTAGATCGGTGAGCGGCTCCGAGACGATCACCTTCGCGCCGGCGCCGAAGATGCGCAGCCGCTCGATGTCGGGGTAGGTGGCCTGCAGCGTGGCCACCTCCTCGGAGTAGAACAGGCTGCGGGATGCGTGCGCGGTCGAGTAGCGGAAGGCCCAGACCGTGGTGCCGTCGCTTACCGCGAAGGTGCCCTGCACCGGGTGGGGCACGCTGAGGGCGTCGCCGATCTGCTCGATCTCGCGGATCGCCCGGCCCATCGCCCCGATCGGGTCGGCCGTGAGCCCGAAGGTGAGGGCGAGCAGGAACAGCGCCTCGGAGTCGGTCGTGCCGCGGATCGACGCGAACAGCGCCGGATCGAGCTCGAGCAGCACGTCGCGCTTGATGCGCGGCCAGTCGGCGAGAGCTCCGTTGTGCATGAACAGCCAGTTCTCGTGCCGGAACGGATGGCAGTTGGTCTGCTGGATCGGCGGCCCGCTCGCCGCCCGCACGTGCGCGAAGAACAGCGGGGTCGAGACCGCCCGGGCGATCTCGGCAAGGTTCTCGTCGAACCAGGCCGGTTCGATGCTGCGGAACAGCGCCGGCGCCGCCCCCGGCACGGCGTCGCGCCGGTACCAGCCGAGGCCGAACCCGTCGCCGTTGACCGTCTCCTTGCCGAGCGGGGAGTTCAGCGACTGCGCCACGAGCGAGTGCGGGGTGTCGAGGATGAGGGTCGACGGATGCAGTGCCTCGCCCGTGTAGGCCACCCATCGGCACATCCCGATCACCTCCGCCTCGTCGCGTGCCCCCGACCCTACCGGGTCGCCGTCGCCCGGGTGCCTCGGGAAGCGGCTAGCGTCGAAGGGTGACCGCGGCGCCTGCCGGTGCCGGAGGTCGGACCGCCCCGAGGAGACCCTTCCGATGACCGACGCCCCCCGCCCCGACGAGACCGCTGCCGCGCCGGCGGAGGTCCCCGCACCCGCACCCGCCGCCGCCCCCGCCACAGGCGTCGCGGCTGAACCCACCGCGTCCGCTCCCGAAGCGAACCCCGATGCGACCACATCCGCGCCCGCGTTCGCCGGCCCCGCATCCGCCGCACCCGCCACCTCCGCATCCGCCGCCCCCGGCAGGCCGGCGCGCCCGCCGCAGCCGCAGCGGGTGCTCCGCGTCAAGCGCACCGAGGCGATCGCCCCCCACCTCGTGCGCGTGGTGGCCGAGGGCGACGCGATCGCCACCATCCCCGAGTCGACGCAGACCGACCGCTACTCGAAGATGCTGTTCGCGCCCGCGGGCTCCGACCTCACGCCGCCCTACGACCTGGCCGCCCTGCGCGAGCGGCTCGCCCCCGAGCAGCTCCCGTCGCAGCGCACGTACACCCTGCGCCGTATCGACCGCGAGGCCGGCGAGGTCTGGATCGACTTCGTCGTGCACGGCGACACCGGAGTCGCCGGTCCCTGGGCCGGTGCGGCCAGGCCGGGCGACGCGGTCGTGCTCTCGGGCATCGGCGGCGGCTACGAACCGGACCCTACGGCGGCCTTCCACGTGCTCGCCGGCGACGAGTCCGCCATCCCGGCCATCGCGGCCGCGCTCGAGGCCATGCCGGCCGACGCCTCGGGCCGCGTCGTGATCGAGGTCGACGGCGACGCCGACCACCTCCCGCTCGTCGCCCCGGCCGGGATCACGATCGACTGGGTGCACCGCGACGGCGCCCCCGCCGGCACCTCGACCGTGCTGATCGCGGCGCTGCGCGCGCTCGACGCCCCGCCGGTCGGCACGCAGGCCTTCGTGCACGGTGAGCGCGAGACGATGAAGGCGTTGCGGCCGCTGCTGCTGGATGCCTGGGGCATCCCGCGCACGCAGCTCTCGCTGTCGGCGTACTGGGCCTACGGCCGGGCCGAGGATGCGTTCCAGGCAGAGAAGCGGGCGCCGGTGGGGAAGATCTTCGCCGACTGATGGTCGAACGGGCTGATATTCGCGCCTATACGTGCACTATGCACGTATAGGCGCGAATATCAGCCCGTTCGTGCAGCTTCCCCGCGCTTTCCCTCCGGTTACCCATCTGCGCACCCTACGGTGGGGCCATGTCCCGCCGCGCAGCCGAGCCCATCTACACCTTCGCGATCGGCGTGGGCCGATCGCTGTTCGCCGCGCTCCGGCTGAAGCGCCGGGCGACGGGGGTGGAGAACATCCCCGACACCGGCGGCGCGGTCTTCGCCATGACGCACTTCGGGTACCTCGAGTTCGCCCTCGTCGAGTGGCAGACCTGGCTGCACAACCGTCGACGCATCCGCTTCATGGCGACCAAGCGCGCGTTCGACAAACCGGTGGTCGGCACCCTGCTCCGGGGCATGAAGCACATCGAGGTCGACATGGCCGCGGGTGGCGCGGCCTACGCCGAAGCGGTCGCGGCGTTGCGGCGCGGTGAGCTGATCGGGGTGTTCCCCGAGGCGGGCGTGAGCTCGAGCTTCACCGTGCGCGAGCTCAAGTCGGGCGCCGTGCGGCTGGCCGCCGAGGCCGGGGTGCCGGTGATCCCGGTGGCCGTCTGGGGCGGGCAGCGGCTGCTGACCAAGAACCGCAAGATCCGGCTGCGCGACCGCCTGGGCGTGGAGGTCGACTTCGCCTTCGGCGCTCCGATCGCCGTCACGCCCGACGACGACGTGGCCGCCACGACGGCCGTGTTGCGCGACACCCTGCAGCAGCTCACCGACACCCTCCAGCGCGACTACCCGCAGGACGGCACGGGCCAGTGGTGGCAGCCCCGCTCCCTCGGCGGCACGGCCCCCACGGTCGAGGAGGCCGCGGCCGCCGACGAGGCCCGTGCCCGCCGCCGTGCCGAGTCCGAGGCCGCCGCCCCGGGTTCCTAAGCCGCCGCCGCGCCGGGTCCGCGGCCCCGCCCCGGTTCCTAGCCCGCCGCCGCGCTACGCCCTGCGGTCGCGCCCGCGCCGTTGCCGGGCCGCCGTACGCGCAATCGCTACCGGCCGTCGCCGCGCGGTCGGTGAGGCCAGGTCAGACGATCGCCCAGCGCATCGGCACGTCGCGCATCACGAGCACGCTGTCGACCTCGGCGCTCCCCGCAGGCAGGGCGTCGAAGAACGACGAGCGGATGCTCCGGATGCGGCCGGCTGCGACCGCCCACGCTTCGGTCTTCAGCTCCAAACCGTCGTAGCGGAGCGCCGACGCCGGCCCGCGCGAGGGCGACCAGCCGACCGACCCGCGCCGGTAGAAGGCCGAGGCCTCGGCGACGCTGCCGAAGAGCGAGCTCGACCAGTCCGCATCCGGGATGACGTCGACGTCGAGGGCGACCCGCGCATCCGGAGCCTCGAGTGCGACCTGCAGACGCGTGTCCGACTCGTGCACGTCGAAGCGCGCGTGGCGGTGCACGCCCGGGAACAGCCGGCCGCCGGCCAGCTGCGGGAGGCGCGAGGCACTGTGCCGGACGGGGATGTACACGCCCGAGCGGGTGCGGGTGCGGGTGCGGGTGCGGGGGCGGGTGGTGGTGCGGGTGCCCGGGCCGACCGCGCCGCGGCCGTCGATTCCGAAGTCGTCGGCGCCGGCGTCATCGCGGTCAGGGGCGACAACGGCGTTATCGGCGTCGCTGGCGTCATCGCCGTCAGCATCTTCGTCGCTATCGAACTCGGCATCGACGGGCTCGTCCCACTCGACCGCGATCCGGTGGGCGGCGTTCTCGGCGCCCCAGCCGATCTCGCGGCGGATGACCGCGGGCCGGAACGCGCCCAGCCGCAGCAGGCAGATCCCGGCCACGGCGCTGCCGTCGACCAGCTGCGGGCGAAGCCCGTCAGGCAGCAGCGAGGCCGCCACGTCGGCGTCGAGCCGGTAGCTCACGAGCAGCCGCCGCTCGATCGTCGCCGCCAGCGGCGGCAGCACGTACCGTCGCGCTCGGAGCGGAAGCGCCGCCTCCGTCCGGGCGCGCGCGCCCGTAGTACTTTCGTGCATCAGTGTCCCCCGACCCTGAATCGAATCCCGATCGATCACGTCGGCCGGCGAGGATGCCGACCGCCGCCCGAGCCGGCCGTCCCGCCTGCTCGTCGCCCTGCCGTCTTAGCCGCGCATCCGGCCCGGCGTCATCCGCTCGCCGCCGCCGTCGCCGCCGCCGTCGCCGTCCGCGAGTCGAGGCTCCGACCCGCGCCGGCACCCGCATTCGCACTCCCCTTCGCCGACTCTCTAGCGTCCGCGCCGGCACCCGCCGACTCGCTCGCGCTCGCATCTACGCCATCACCGGCAACCGAACTCGCACCAGCACCAGCCGCGCGATCGCCGCGCACCTTCCGCGCCTCGCGCAGCACGATCTGCTCCGGACACACCGTCGACAGGAAGTCGCCCACCGACAGCGCGAGCCGATCGCCGACCAGCGAGTAGAGGATGCGGTTCGCATCCCGCCGCTCGGTCACCAGCCCCGCGTTCTTCAGCACCGCGAGATGGCGCGAGATCGTCGGCCCGGAGGTCGAGAACCGCGAGGCGATGTCACCGGCGGCGAGCTCGCCCTGCTTCAGATCCTGCAGGATCTGCCGGCGCGTAGGGTGCGCCAGGGCCGAGAACACGTCGCTCGTCTTGTCTTGCATGTTCGCAATGTAGCACAAACGCTAAAGAGCTAACAACACATGGGGAACCGTATTCGGGCAGCCCGGCGCCGCCTATGGGATACGGGCGTAGAGTGCGAGGTCGAGCCGCCGGTCGCCGACCGGGAGGGCCTGGCGGAGCGTGCCCTCGCGCTCGAAGCCGAGTCGCTCCGCCACCCGGATGCTGCGCACGTTCTCGGTCGCCGCCCGGATCTCGACCCGGCGGATGCCCCGCTCCGACGCGAGCTCGAGCAGCGCGGCGCAGGTGCGGGTCACGATGCCCCGCCCCTCGGACGCGGCGTCGATCCAGTACCCGAGCTCGGCGTTGCCCGCCGAGGGGTCGATCTTGAGCCCGGCGGAGCCGACCGCGACCCCGCCGTCGTACATCACGACCGGCACGACCTCGCCCCGCACGAACCGCCCGAGCTCGAACTCGGTGTAGGCCCTGGTCGATTCGAGCGTCTGCTCGAACTGCGCCCACGGCTCCCAGCGCCGCAGCCGGTCGAGGTTGCGGACGGCGAGCGACTGGAGCTCGTCGACCGTGTCGAGCGTGCGCAGCCCCAGCGAGATGCCGTCGCCGAGGTCGCGGGAGAAGAACGGCGCGCCCATCAGCGTGCGCCGGGCGCCGACCGGCGCAGGTTCGAGCGGATCATCCCTCCATCGTAGGCACCCCGGGCTCACCCGCCCGGCACTCCCTGTCCCCCTCCGGTCGACGACCCGTCACTACTTGTCGCTCAACCGCGCTGATAGCGACAACGAGTGACGGGTGGAGGGCATTGGGTGGAGGGACCGAAGGTCAGGGGCGGGGCCGGGGTCATGCCTCGGGAGCCGAACAAGGATCAGACCCCGGGAGCCGAAGGAGGATCAGGCCTCGGGGGCCGAGCGGGGGGCGCGACGGCGGGCGCGGGCGTCCTTCGCGACGCCGACGGCCTTCTTGGCCACGGAGGTCGCGCGCACGCGGGCCTTCTTCGCCCCCTCGAACTCGGTCGAGAGGATGCCGAGCCCGCCGAGCGCGACGAGGGCGCCCGGACCGGGCAGCGGGATCATCACGACCCCGAGCGCGACCGTGGCACCACCGACGACCCCGACTCCGGTGCGGTAGACCGTGTCGGTGGTGGGGTTCTTGCGGATCTGCTCGCGAGCCCCTCGCGCCGCGCGCCCCGCGGTCTTCCCGGCAGCCCGACCCACCGCGCGACCGAGGTTCTTCGCCGCGGCGCCCACGCCGTCCGGCGCACCGGCAGCCGCACCCGTGCCCCCACCGGCAGCCGCGCCCCCGCCCGCAGCGGAGGTCGGGTCGGTCGGCGGGAGGATGATCGGCTCGCTCATGCCCCCAGCGTAATTTCGCCGACCCCCTGCGACGCGCACTCAGGGCGCCTGCCCAGGCACGCGCGCCCCCGACTCAGCGCAGCAGCTCGGTTCCCGACGCGGTGCAGCTCGCGGTCGAGTACGCCCCGCTGCTGGTCTGCTCGGTCAGCACCTTGCCGTCGAGCGTGATCCGGCAGGTGACGTCGCCCGCGCCCGCGCCGTTCGTGGCGGTGATCGTGTAGCTGTTGTAGGTCGCCGCGCCGCCGGTCGAGACGATGTACTGCTGCTCGAACGGCAGGGTCGCCGCGGTGGTCTGCTGGGTCGCCGAGATGCCGTCGCTGTACGCCCAGTAGGAGATCGAGACATCCGTGCCGGTGCCCTCGACCTGGTAGATCAGCGTGGTCTGCCCGGTCGCGCCGTCCTGCCCCTGGCGGATGCCCTCGGCGATGCTGCCGAACAGCCAGGCCGTGTAGGCGACGGCGAGGATGATCGAGAGCACCAGCGCGATCGCGTTCAGGATGATGCCCGCGACCCCCGCGGCCCGCCGGCGCCCCTTGAGCACGACGGCGACGATGCCGAGCACGAGCCCCACGAACGCGATCACGCCGCTGACGTAGTTGACGAACGGGATGAACGCCCCCACGAAGGCCGCGATGCCCAGGATGAGGGCGGCGAGCCCGAACCCGTTGCCGCGCTTGGGCGCGGGGCCGGTCGGCGTCGGCTGGTAGGGCGGCGGCGGCGGATACGCGGGCGGCGGCGAGTAGCTCATGCCCCGATCCTGCCAGACACGACCGACAGCGCAGACACGACCGACAGCGCAGACACCGCCGACAGCGCCGAGACCCCTGACACGGCAGAAACGACCGACACCACAGCCACGCCCGACACAGCCAGCGAGACCGACGACCCCACCTACCGCGGCAGCTCCCCCGCCACCACGCGCCCGCGCGACACCACGGCCACGATCTCCCGGGTGTCCAGCTCTTCGATCCGCTCCCACGGCCGCCCGCGCAGCACCACGAAGTCGGCCAGGCGCCCCACCGAGAGCCGGCCCACGGTCGCCTCCCGCCCGATCGCCCGGGCCGCCCGCGAGGTGGCCGCCTCCAGCGCCCGCGACGCGCTCCAGCCGAACACCGAGGCCATCAGCCGCACCTCCGCCATCTGGTCGCCGAAGCGCACGTGGTGGCCGTTGGCATCCGTTCCGAGCACGAAGTCGACTCCGGCCTCCGCGGCCGCGCGCAGCAGGGCGTCGCGGCGGGCGACGAGTTCGCCGGCCTTCTCGGCCTGCTCGGCCGAGACGCCGTTCTCGCCCGCGGCGATCCGGTCGTTGATCAGCAGGGTCGGTGCCACGGTGATGCCGGCCGCGGCGATCCGCGCGGCCTGCTCCGCGGTGATCAGGGTGCCGTGCTCGATCGAGTCGACGCCGTGCTCGATGGCCGCGTCGATCCCCGCCTCGGTGTGCGCGTGCGCGGCGACCCGCAGCCCGAGGGCGTGGGCCTCGTCGACGATGACCGCGATCTCCTCGCCGGTGTAGTTGCGCCACTCGCTGCGGTCGCCCACCGAGAGCACACCGCCGCTCGTGGCGATCTTGACGCCGTCGGCTCCGGCGCGGGCCCAGTGCCGCACGAGCTTCCGGCACTCGACCGGCCCGTCGGCGAGCAGTTTGCGCAGGGGGAAGGCGGGCGGGGTGAACAGGTCGCCGTGGCCGGCCGTCATGCTCACCATGCCGTGCGCGAGCATCCGCGGACCGTCGATGACGTGGTCGTCGATCGCCCGCCGCAGCGAGAACTGGATGTCGTCGGCCGCCAGGTCGCGCACGGTCGTGACCCCGCCACGCAGCGCCTTGGCCGCGTTGGCGAGGCCGTGCAGCGTCTGCTCCTCGACCCGGGTGGTCAGCGGCCAGGTCAGGAAGTCGGCGCGCCCCGGCCCGGCGTGGCCGACGAGGTGGAGGTGCGTGTCGATCAGGCCCGGGATGACCGAGAACGCCGGGCTCCCGGACGGGTCGACCGCTCCGGATGCAGCCCCCGGCTCGGCCGGGCTGATCGCCGTGATCACGCCGTCGGTCTCGTCGACGCTCCACTCGAGCGTGCTCGTGCCGAGGGCGTTCTCGCCGTCCCAGAGGTCAGCGGTGATGCGGTTCATTCGAGCTCTTTCAGGTTCGGGAGTTCTTGCGGGGGAACAGCTGCCCGAGGGCGGCCGGCGCTCGCATCGTCGTGCCGGCCACGATGAGCACGGCGAGGGTCACGAGGTAGGGGGCCGCCGTCGCGAGCGCGCTGGGCAGCGGCACGAAGAGGAAGACCAGGAGCAGCACGGCTCCGAGCGCGGCCGGCGCGATGCCGGCCCGCCGCGCACCGCGGGCGAAGCGCAGCAGCCCGAGCACCAGGAAGATGACGGCCAGGATGAACAGCAGCGCCCGGAAGGTCTCGGGCCGGCCGAGGCCGACGGCGTCGCTGAAGCCGAACAGCGACGACCCCAGGAAGACGCCCGAGGGCATCCAGTTGCCGAAGATCAGCGTGGCCAGACCGATGAAGCCGCGGCCGGCGGTCTGGTTCTCGACGTACGCCTGCGAGATGAGGGCGAGGTAGCCGCCCGCGAATCCGGCCAGACCGCTGCCGACCAGCACGGCGATGTAGCGGGTGCGGTGCACCTTGCCGCCTAGCGCCTGCAGCGCCGCGGGCTGCTCGCCGGCCGCGCGCCAACGCAGGCCGAACTTGGTGCGCCACAGCACGTAGGCGGTGGCGGGGATCAGCAGCAGCCCGACGATCGCGGCGAGCGAGACGTCGTGGGTGAGCCCGCCGACGATGCCGCCGAGCTGGGTCACGACCGGGATGCCCGAGCCCTCCATCGTGCGGGTCAGATCGGGGGTGCCGAGCCCGCCCGAGAGGAAGGGCACGCTGAGCACGGGCAGGGATCCGTCGATCCGCGGCGAGCGCGCGATCGTGCCGCCGTCGGTGCCGTTGAAGACGATGTCGGACATGAAGCGGGCGAGCGCGGCTGCGATCACGTTGATCGAGACACCGACGATCAGCTGATTGAGCCCCATCTCGATGCAGAGCACCGCCATGAGCAGACCGAAGATCAGCCCGCCGACCACGCCGCCGCCGAGCGCCGCCCAGGGCCCCCAGAGCCAGCCGAACAGCCCGGCCATCCAGGTGCCGCCGATCATCATGCCCTCCAGGCCCACGTTGATCACGCCGGCCCGTTCGGAGTAGAGGCCGCCGATGGCGACGACGGCGATCGGCACGGTGAGCCGCAGCGCCGAGCCCCAGGTCGACGACGCCGAGATGCCGGGCGCGTCGGCCACGTACTGCGCCACGATGATCAGCCCGAGCCCGAGCAGGCCCCAGCGCAGGGCGGAGCGCAGCCGCCGGGGGCTGGGTGCGAGCGAGCGCGGTGCCGCGGCGTGCGCCGAGGGGGTCGCGGATTCGACGGTGCCGGTCATCGTGCCGCCTCCAGTCCGGGGGCCGAGGAAGTGGGGGGTGCGGGCGGTGCCGGGGGGTTCGCCCCGCCTCGACCGGCCGCGCGACGGCGGCGGAGGGCGTCCCAGAGCGCGATCCGCTGGTCGGCGCGCTCGGTGAGCCAATAGCCGATCGCCGAGCTGAGCAGGATGACCGCCATGAACACCGAGCCCACCTCGGTGGGCAGCTTCACGAGGCCCAGCACCTGCGAGCTGCGCTCGACGAAGGCGAGCACGAAGGCGCCCAGCGCGATGCCGATCGGATGCGAACGCCCGAGCAGCGCGGCGGCGAGGCCCGTGAACATCAGGTCGGTGGGCAGCGTGCCGTCGAACCGGAACGCGGTGCCCAGCACGTGCGGCAACCCGACGAGCCCGGCGATCGCTCCGGAGCCGAGCATGGCCCAGATGATGCGGCGGTTCACCCGGATGCCGGCCGACTCGGCCGCCTCGGGTGACTTCGCCGCCACCTGGAGGGTGAACCCGAACACGGTGCGGTACTGGATGAGGTAGAAGAGGATGCCGACGACGATCGCGACGAGCAGGAAGCCGCTGATGGTGGTGCGGTTGCCGATGCCGAGGTCGATCAGCGCGGGCATCGCGCCCTCGGCGTCGATGATCGCGGTGCCGGTGTTCTGGCCGCCGCCGGAACGGAAGACGTCGGCGAGCAGGATCGCCACGACCGTGGTCGCGATCGCGTTCATCAGGATCGAGGTGATGACCTCGCTGACCCCGCGGTAGACCTTGAGCAGGGCCGGCACGAGCGCCCAGAGGGCGCCGACCAGGCAGCAGACGACCAGGGTGATGGGCAGCCGGAGGTACAGCGGCAGCGGCAGGTTCGCGGCGACCACCGCGCCCGCCAGCGCGGCGACCCGGTACTGGCCGTCGACGCCGATGTTGAACAGCCCCATCCGCAGTGCGAACGCCGCGGCCACACCGGCCAGGTAGAGCGGCACCGCGTTGTTGAGGGCCGAGACGAGGGAGGCCGGCTCGATGCCGTAGTTCCACATCACCTCGTACGCCGAGGCGGCGGAGTAGCCGCCGAAGGTGAGGAAGAGCGTCGTCACCAGGAGGGCCAGCAGCACCGAGATGACGGGGCCGGCGAGGGTGACGGCGATGCGCCGGATCATTCGGCGCCTCCGATCTGGGTGCGCACACCCGTCATGTACTCGCCGAGCTCCTGGGCGTCGACCTCGCGGGGGTCGAGCTCGCCGACGATCCGGCCGCGGTAGAACACCAGCAGCCGGTCCGAGAGCGCGAGCAGCTCGTCGAGGTCGGCCGAGATGAGCAGGGTGCCGAGGCCAATGTCGCGGGCGGCGGTCAGCTCGCTCCAGACGGCCGACTGGGCGCCGATGTCGACGCCGCGGGTGGGATGCGCGGCGATGAGCACGCGCGGATCGGAGCCGAGTTCCCGACCCACGATGAACTTCTGCTGGTTGCCGCCCGAGAGGGTGGAGGCGGGCGTGGAGACCTCTCCGCCGCGCACGTCGAAGCGCGAGATGATGCTGCGGGCGACCCCGGCGGCGCCGCTGCGGCTGAACCAGGGCCCGCGCTTGACCGGGGGTCGGGTGTGATAGCCGAGCGCCGCGTTCTCGCGGAGCGCCATCGAGAGCACGATGCCGTCGCGGTGCCGGTCTTCGGGGATGTAGGCCATCCCCCTGGCGCGTCGCGCATCCGTCGGCAGGGTGCTGATGTCGTCGCCGCCCATCGTGATGACCCCGGCGTGCTTGACCCGGCCGAGCAGGGCCATCAGGAGCTCCGACTGGCCGTTGCCCTCGACGCCCGCGATGCCCACGATCTCGCCGCTGTGCACCGCGAGCGAGACCGCGTCCAGCGCCGGCACCTCCCCCGGGTCGCCGACGGTGACCTCGGCGGCCGCGAGCACCACGTCCTTCCCCGGCGGCACGGCGCGCGGCGCCACGGTCGGCATCGCCACCTTGACCATCAGCGAGGCGAGGTCGGAGGCCGAGGACTCCGCGGGCGTGGTGCGGCCGACCACCGCGCCGGCCCGGATCACGGTGATCTCGTCGGCGAAGTCGAGCACCTCGTCGAGCTTGTGCGAGATGAAGATCACGGCCGCACCGGCCGCGGTGAAGCGGCGCATGGCGGCGAACAGGGACTGCGCCTCGCTCGGGACCAGCACGGCGGTCGGCTCGTCGAGGATGATGATCCTCGCGTCGCGGTAGAGCACCTTCAGGATCTCGACGCGCTGCCGGCCGCCCACGCCGAGGTCGCGCACGACGGCGTCGACGTCGACCAGGAAGCCGTTGTCCTCGGCCAGCGAGGCGACCCGCGAACGGGCCGCCCTGCTGTCCAGGCGGAACGCGGAGCCGGGTTCGTCGGCGAGCACGACGTTCTCCCACACCCGCAGGGCGTCGGCGAGCAGGAAGTGCTGGTGCACGATCCCGATCCCGGCCTGCTGGGCGTCGCGGGGCGACCGGAACGAGCGCTCCCGGCCGGCGATCTCGATCGTGCCCTCGTCGGGCCGCTCCTCGCCGGCCAGGATCTTCATCAGCGTCGACTTGCCCGCGCCGTTCTCGCCGACGATCGCGTGCACGGTGCCCGCCTTCACGGTCAGGTCGATGCGGTCGTTGGCGACGAAGGCGCCGAACCTCTTGACGATGCCCGTGAGGCGTACCAGCACGTCCTGATCCATCGGGATGCTCCTGCAGCTCGTCGGACGGGTGTCAGACCGCGGTCGGCACGGTGATGGTGCCGTCGATGATGTCCTGCTTCGCCTTCTCCAGCTGGGTGCTGTAGGCGTCGAGGAAGCCACCGGTGGTGGCGTAGCCGACGCCGTCGTTCGAGAGGTCGAAGTCCTGCTCGCCCGGCTCGAGGGTGCCGTCGAGGAAGGCCGAGATCGAGTCCTCGACCGCCACGTTGACGTTCTTGATCGCCGAGGTGAGGATGTAGGGCTTGATCGAGTCGTCGACCTGGCTGTAGACGTCGCCGTCGACCCCGATGGCCCAGTTCTTCTGGGCGGAGGTCGAGGAGGCAGCGGCCTGCTCGTAGACGCCCTGGCCCGATCCGCCGGCCGCCGCGTAGATCACGTCGGCACCGCCGGCGTACATGGTGGCCGCCGCTTCCTTGCCCTTGGTGGGGTCGGAGAAGCCGGTGAAGTCGCCGAGCGGGGCGAGGTAGGTCTTGTCGACGACGATCGCGGGGTCGACCGACTTGGCGCCGGCCTCGTAGCCGACGAAGAAGTTCTGGATGCTGGGCTGGTCGACGCCGCCGATGAAGCCGACGTGGCCGGTCTTCGAGGTGAGCGCCGCCGCGACGCCGACGAGGTAGGAGGACTGCTCGGCCGCGAACGAGATGGTGGTCACGTCCGGGATCGAGGTGCCCTTGTCGATGTCGACGGCCACGAACTTGGTGTCGGGGTGATCGGTGGTCTGCTCCATCGGCGTCGCGTACTGGAAGCCGATGCCGATCGCCAGCCCGGCGCCCTGCGAGATGGCGAGGTCGAGGCGGTCCTGGTAGTCGTCGGTGTTGGGGCTCGACAGGTCCAGCGGGGTGAAGTCGTTGGTCGACTGCGCGTCGGTGAAGCCCTTGTAAGCGCTGTCCATGAACGAGAAGTCACCCGTGGTGCCGTAGAGCATGGCGATCGTGGGGCTGTCGGCCGAGGCGCTGGACTGCGTGCTGGCCGTGGTGCCGGAGCAGCCGGTGAGGACGAGGGAGGCGGCCAGCGCGGTGCCGCCGAGGGCCACCAGCTTTCGGGAGAATGACATGGAACTCCTTGGGAAATCGATTGCAAGCAAAAGCGAGCATAGTGCCGGGAAAGTTCTCTCCAGTGTTCGGGTCACCCGTTGCTACGGCGTTACTGCCGTGTTTCCGGCGTGTTTAAGCTGAGCAATCACGGGCAAACGATTGCAGGATTCGTGATCCGCGTGCCCTAGTCTGGCCGCATGGATCCCGAGCAGCCGACGCTGGCCGATGTCGCCGAGCGCGCCGGGGTGAGCGTCGCCACGGCGTCGCGCGCCCTCACCGGAGCCCGACCCGTCTCGGTCGACCTGCAGCGCAAGGTGCGCGAGGCGAGCCGCTCGCTCGGCTACCGGCGCAATACGGTCGCGAGCTCCCTCCGCCTCCAGCGCACCGAGACGGTCGGGCTGGTGCTCCCGCGCTACGCGACGAGCTTCCTCTCGGCGCTGATCGAGTCGGTGAGCGACGGTCTGGAGCAGCACGACCTGTCGCTCGTGCTCCGCTACTCCGAGCCGGATGCGGTGCACGACACCGAGAACATCGAGTCACTGCTCGGCCGGCGGGTCGACGGGATCATCATCTGCCCGCCCTCGCTCGAGGTGAGCCGCGAGGCGATCGACGCGGCCGGGACGGTGCCGGTGGTGCAGGTGGGCCGCTTCGTCGAGACCGATCGCTCCGACTCGGTGGGCCTGGACGAGGATCGCGCCACCGGCATGCTGATCTCCCACCTCGCCGACCGGGCCGTGCGGAGCATCCTGGTGGTCGGGCTCGACGAGCAGGCACCGGCCGACGCCCGCCGGCTCCGCGCCCTGCAGTCGGCGGCGACCGGCCACGGCATCGCCGTTTCGGCCGCGGAGTTCGCCGGAGCCGTGCTCGAAGGGGGCATCCGCACCGCCGAACGCCTCACCGCCGGGCCCGCCGCGCTCCCCGACGCCCTGATCTGCGCCAACGACGACGTGGCCTCCGGCGTGCTCGCCGTGCTCCGGATGCGCGGGGTCGCCGTGCCGGATTCGGTGCAGGTCGCGAGTCTGCTCGATCTCTCCCCCGGCCGGGAGGACCACTCGATCACCACGCTCCGGCATCCCTGGCCCGAGATGGGCCGCGAGTCGGTCAGGCTGCTCATCGACTCCATCGGCCGGGGCGCCGACCGCGTGGCCCGCCGGGTCAGCCTCGCCCCCCGTCTGGTGCCGGGCGGCTCGACCAGGCCCTGAGCCCCGGCGCCCTCTCCGTCCCCACCCCGCCCCTTCGTCCACTCGTCCCCTCGTTCCCTCTCGAAAGGCCCGGCCCGTGTCGCGTGTGCTGCTCCTCGGCGAATCCTGGTTCGTCCACTCCATCCATCAGAAGGGCTTCGACTCCTTCACCACCTCGGAGTACGAGGAGGGCGGCGTCGAGTTCGTGGCGGCACTGCGTGCGGCCGGTCACGAGGTGACGCACATCCCGTGCCACGAGATCACGACGCGGGTTCCGGGCACGGCCGAGGAGCTGCACGCCCTCGCCGACGTGATCGTGCTCTCGGATGTGGGGGCGAGCACCTTCCAGCTGCCGCCCGCCACCTTCGGCCGCTCCGAGGTGCAGCCGGACCGGATCGAGGCGCTGCGCCGCTTCGCCGAGACCGGCGGCGGCCTGCTGATGGTCGGCGGGTACCTGACGTTCTCGGGCATCGACGCGAAGGCGCGCTGGGGGCGCACAGCACTGGCCGAGGCTCTGCCGGTGACCGTGCTCGACCGCGACGACCGGGTCGAGCTCACGGCCGGGGCCGCGCCCGTGTTGGAGGCACCGCATCCGATCACCGAGGGCCTGGACGCCAGCTGGCCCGCGCTGCTCGGCCTCAACGAGGTCGTGGTGCGCGACGGCGCGACCCTCCTCGCGAGCTGCGCCGCGCATCCGCTGCTCGTCGTCGACGGGTACGGCCAGGGGCGCACCGGAGCGTTCACCTCCGACCTCGCGCCGCACTGGGCGCCGCCGGGCTTCCTGGCCTGGGAGGGGTACGGCCCGCTCTTCGACCGCACGGTGCGCTGGCTCGCGGGTGAGGAGCTCCGATGAGCGACACCGCACCCGGCACCGCCCCCGTCGACACCGCCCCTGCCGACACCGCACCCGGCACCGCGCCTGCCGACACCGCATCGGTCCGCACCGCATCGGTCGACACCGTGATCGTCGGCGCCACGGTGCTGACCCGCACCACCCGGCCGGCCCCCGGCTACCCCCAGCTGCCCCGCGAGGACACCGCGGCCCGCGGCACGGCGACCTTTCTCGCCGACCACGCCATCGGCATCCGCTCGGGCGCCATCGCCTGGGTGAGGCCGACCGCCGACGTGGAGCCCGGTGTGCTCGCCCGCGCCACGGTGATCGACGGCCGGGGCCAGGTGGCGATCCCCGGACTGATGAACTCGCACACGCACTCGCCGATGACGATGTTCCGCGGCTCGGCCGAGGACGTGCCGCAGAACGAGTGGTTCAACAAGTACATCTGGCCGATGGAGGTGAACCTCACCGAGCGCGACGTGACGCTCGGCGCCCAGCTCGCGGTGGGCGAGATGCTGCTGGCCGGGGTCACGAACTTCGCCGACCACTACTTCTCGACCGACCGCATCGCCGAGGTCGTCGCGGCGAGCGGCGGGCGCGCACTCCTCGCCTCCACCTTCTTCTCCAGCGAGGGCGAGGCCGGCATCGAGAAGTCGGCCGCCTTCGCCGAGCGCTGGAACGGCGCGGCCGATGGTCGCATCACCACGGCGATGGGCCCGCACGCGACCTACACCGTCACCGACCCCGACCTCGAGAAGACCGCCGAGCACGCCCGCCGGCTCGGCGTGCGCACCCACATCCACGCCGCGGAGAGCCTCGCGCAGACCGAGTCGAGCCTCGCGCGGATCGGGCGCACCCCGGTGCAGGTGCTGCACGACACCGGCATCCTCGAGACCGGGGCGATCATCGCCCACGGCGCCGGGATCGTCGAGAGCGACCTCGAGTGGCTCGTGCCCTGGGCCGACCGGGTCGCGGTCGCCTCGTGCGCGAAGGTCTACATGAAGCACGCGCACAGCACGACCCCGGTGCGGATGCTGCACGACGCCGGGATCACGGTGGGTCTCGGCACCGACGGACCGGCCTCCCACAACACCCTCGACGTGCTCGAGAGCATGCGGATGATGTCGCTGAAGCAGAAGGAGGACCTGCGGGACGCCACCTGGCTGACCTCGGCCCACGCCCTCGACCTGGCGACCCGGCAGAGCGCCGCGACCTTCGGTCTCGAGGATTCGCTCGGCGCGATCGTCGCCGGCCACCGCGCCGACATCGTGCTGATCGACCTGCAGAAGCCGCACCTGCAGCCGATGCACGACCTCGCGGCCGCCCTGGTGCTCAGCGTCAAGTCGAGCGACGTGACGACCGTGCTCGTCGACGGCCGGGTGCTGGTCGAGCACGGGCGCCTCACCACGATCGACACCGCGGCGGCGGCCGAGGAGCTGGCCCGGCGCATCCCCGAGCTCACCGACCGCTCCCGCGGCACGATCCAGGAGTACGCACCGTGATCTCCGCCTACGACTCCCCCTGGCCCGACGTGGCCGCGCACTTCGAGCGCACCGGCGCACCGGCGATCCTGCCGTTCGGCGCGCTCGAGCAGCACGGACCGCAGTTGCCGCTCGGCACCGACACCGCGACCGCCGCCGAGGTCGCCCGACGGCTCGCCGACCGGCTCGACGCGGTGCTGCTGCCGCCCATCCACTACGGCGACACCTGGAACAACGCCGGCTACCCGGGCACCGTCGGTCTCTCGGCCGCGACCGTCACGGCGATCGCGGTCGACCTCGGGCGCTCGCTCGTGCGATCGGGCGCGGGAGGGCTCGTGATCGTCAACGGCGACTGGGGCAACCGTCAGCCGCTGTACTCGGCCGTGCGCATCCTGAACGACGAGGGCGTGCTGCCGGCGATCGCGCTCGACTACCCCGGCATGGATGCGGCGATCGAGCGGGTGCGCGAGAGCGCGCCGGCCGCGCCCGGCCTCAACCACGCCGAGGAGATCGAGACCTCGATCATGCTCGCCATCGATCCCTCGCTGGTGCACCCCGAGCGCTACGTCTCGGTCTACCCGGCCTTCCCGAGCGACTTCGGCACGCGGCCGATGCAGCTGCACCCGTTCTCGCCCTCCGGCGTCTTCGGTGATCCCTCGACCGCCACGGCGGCGAAGGGCGAGGCGATCCTCGACGCCACCGTGGAGGCCTCCCTCGCGGTGCTCGCCGACTTCCTCGGCACGCTGCCGAAGGGCTAGGCCCGGCCGGGGGCGCCCCGAGCCGCCGCGCCGAGGGGCGCCGCCTCACCGGGCGCGCCCCTCGGGAGGGCTAGGCGTCGTAGTTCTGGATGCTCTTGCCGTGCGTGCGGTCGGTCAGTCGCGCGAGCCGCGGCTGCAGCTCCGCGACGACCTCGGGCACGTCGACCGTCAGCACGCGCTTGCCGCGCATCAGCACGCGCCCGTCGACGATCGTGGTGTCGACGTCGTTCGACCGCGCGCTGTAGACCAGCGTGTTCGCGACGTCGTGCACGGGTTGCACGCGGGGCTCGGAGAGGTCGACCAGGATGAGGTCGGCCCGGTACCCCGGGGCGATCCGGCCGATCGACGACCCGAGCTGCACGGCGGCGGCGCTCTGCGTCGTCGCGTGGCCGAGCAGTTCGCCCGAGGTGAGCCAGCTGTTGTCGTTCTCGACGGCCTTCTGCACCAGCGCCATGTACGTCATCGACTCCCAGACGTCGAGCGTGTTGTTCGAGGCGGCTCCGTCGGTGGC
The DNA here is from genome assembly GCF_059691755.1 of Herbiconiux sp. 320_LB. Classification (NCBI taxonomy): domain Bacteria; kingdom Bacillati; phylum Actinomycetota; class Actinomycetes; order Micrococcales; family Microbacteriaceae; genus Herbiconiux; species Herbiconiux sp. 320_LB. Next base: position 707,379 of record NZ_JCAWAD010000001.1, read on the forward strand.
GAGCCCCACCGGGATCCCGGCCGAGCGCAGCAGCCGCACCGGGGTCGTCTCCAGCCCGTTCTTCAGGTACCCCTTCGGGCCGCTGCCGACGCCGATGCGCCCCTCGGCGACCATGGGGGCCAGCAACGGGATGTCCTCCGGCACGATGCCGATGCCGTGGGCGATCAGCACCTTGCCGTCGAGCAGGCCCGTCCGCTCCAGCACGCCGATCGGTGTGAGGCCCGTGCGCTCGCGGCTGTGCACGGTCTGCGAACGGCCCTCCGAGGCGTGGATGTGCACGAGCAGGTCGTGCTCCTGTGCCGCGGCGGCCGTGCGGGCGAGGTCGTCGTCGGTCACGGTGTAAGGCGCGTGCGGCGCGAGCGCCGTGGTGATGCGGCCTCCCGCGGCGCCGTTCCAGCGGGTCGCGAACTCCAGCGAGCGCTCGAGCCCCGCCTCGCCGTCGGAGGAGAAGTAGGTCGAGCCGAGCACGCCCCGGAGGCCGGTCTCCTCGGTGACCTTCGCGATCCTGTCCATGCTGAAGTAGTGGTCGGCGAAGGTGGTGACCCCGCTCCGGATCATCTCGGCCGCGGCCAGCCGCGTGGCCAGCTCGACGTCGTCATCGGTGAGGTTCACCTCCATCGGCCAGATGAACTCGTTGAACCAGCGCTCGGGCTCGATGTCCTCGGCTGCGCCGCGGAACATCACCATGGGGGTGTGCGTGTGGCAGTTGATCAGGCCCGGCATGGCGACCATGCCCTCCGCGTCGATGGTCTCGCGCGCGGCGGGGGGCGTGACGGATGCACCCGACGCGTCCCGCGCATCCGTCACCGACTCGATCACGCCGTCGCGGATGACCACGGTCTTCCCGGGCTCGAACGACACCGCGCCGGCGGCGTCGTGCACCAGCACGGTCGCGCCCGTGACGACCAGGTCGGCCGGTTCCGCGGTCGGGGCGCCCAGGCCCTGCTCGGCCGCGCTCATCGGAACGCCGCCAGCCCGAACGAGACCATGTTCTCGAAGGTGGCCTCGCGCTCGGCCGCGGTCATCTCCGAACCCGGCAGGTCGCTCACCGTGCCGACCATCAGCGCCTCGAAGCTCTCCTTGAGCGCCACGGCGTAGAGGCCCGCCGCCTCCATGTCGATGCCGATGGTGCCGTAGGCGAGCAGTCGCGGCACGAGCTCCTCGTCGGGGTTGTAGAAGGCGTCGGTGGTGAACAGCGGGGCGACGTGGATGCGCCGGCCCGTCTCCTCGCCGTACTCCACCGCCTTCCGCAGCAGGCCGAACGACGGCGCGTGGCTGAGCGTGACACCCGGCACCCACTGACTGGTCATGGCCGAGTTCGTGTGGGCGGCCGAGGCGGCGATGACGTCGCCGAGTTCGAGGAACGGGGCGATGCCGCCGATCGTGCCGACCCGCACGATGCGCTTCACGCCGTAGTGGCGGGCGAGCTCGGTGGCGTAGATCGCCATCGACGGCATGCCCATGCCGGAGGCGAGCACCGAGACCGGTCTCCCCTCGAAGGTGCCGGTGTAGCCGAGGATGCCGCGCACCTCGGTGACCAGGCGGGGCGAGTCGAAGAAGGTCTCGGCGATCAGCTTGGCGCGGCGGGGGTCGCCGGGCATCAGCACGTCCTCGGCGAAGTCGCCGGCTTCGGCGCCGATGTGAGGGGTGGCCATGGTGGTTCCTTTCGAACGGTTCGGGTCGGGGTCGGGTCGGGGCCCGGTCAGCCGACCTGCGAGGGTGCGTAGCGCGAGAGCACCACGCGCTCGGCCCAACTGACAAGACTGTAGAAGATCAGCGAGACCGCGGTGAGGATCGCCGCGGCGGCCCAGAGCCCGGTGTAGTCCGAGTGCGCCCGGGCGCTGACGATCGCGTGGCCCAGGCCGTCGCCGGTGGCCAGCCACTCGGCCAGCGTGGCGGCGAGCACGGCGGTCGGGGCGGCGATCCGCGCCGAGGCGAAGATCGCCGGCAGCGTGTAGGGCAGCTGCAGCCGCCAGAGCGTCGACCAGGTCGAGGAGTCGTAGCTGCGCATGAGGATGAACGCGTCGGCCGGCACCCGCTTCAGCCCGCCCTGCGTGTTGGCGAGGGTCGGGAAGAAGGTGACGATCGCGGTGATCGCGACCACGCCGCCGAGTCCGCGTCCCAGCGCGAGGATCAGCACCGGGATGAGCACGATGATCGGCACCGAGCGCAGCGCCACCGCGAGCGGGGTGAGCACGCGCTCGACCACCGGGAAGGTCACGAACGACACCGCGGCGCCGATGCCGATGAGCAGCCCCGCGAAGTAACCGACCCCCGCGTGCACGAGGGTGGCCCCGAGCGCGTCGAGCATGACCGTGCGGTTCTCGCCGGCCTTGTCGGAGAGGAACAGGTAGTTCAGCACGTCGACCGGCGACTTGCCGACGAAGGGCGACATGTCGAAGACGATCAGGTAGAGCCACCAGGCCAGCAGGATGACGGCGATCGAGCCGACGGTCCAGGCGAAGGCCGTCGCGAACCGGCCGGCGGCGGATCGGCTCGACCGGCGTGCGGGCTGCGCGGCGGTGGAGATCGAGGCCGACCACGGGGTGAGCACCCGTCGCAGCAGCCCGAAGACGCCGTAGGGCACCGCGGCCATCACGGTGGCCAGCAGCGCCACCGACCAGACGCGGGCGAGGTCGAGCGACATCAGCCCGTTGATCAGCAGCACGCCGAGCCCGGCCTTGGCGCCGATGAACTCGCCGAAGACCGCTCCGAGGACGGCGGCGGCGGCGCCGATCTGGAGCCCGGTGAGGATGGCGGGGATCCCCGAGGGCAGTCGCACGAAGCGCAAGCCGCTGATCGAGCGGCCGCCCCAGGCCGTGACCATCGTCAGCGGGCCGCCGTCGGCGGAGCGGAGGCCGAGCATCGTGCCCACGAGGGTGGTGAAGAACACCGAGAGGGCGGCCAGCACCACCTTCGCCGTGTCGGGGTCGAAGGTCAGCTGGAGCAGCGGGTTCACCGCCACGAGCGGCAGGCAGAACAGGGCCAGCGCGAGGCGCAGGAACAGGGATTCGAAGGCGGGCACCTGCACGAAGAGGATGGCGACGAGCACGGCCGCGAGGTTGCCCCAGAACCAGCCGCGGAGGGCGACCCACGCCGTGGCGCTGGTCGCACCCCAGTACAGCGAGGGGTTCTCGACCAGGCTCTGGATGATCGCGGTCGGCGAGGCGAGCACGCCCAGCCGGGTGAGCCACAGGTCGGCCGCCACCTCCCAGAGCACCAGCAGCACCACGCTCGCCACGAGGGTGGTGACCCAGCCGTTCACCGTGCGGCGGCGGGACTCGCGACCGGCGCGGGCGCGTTCGGTGGCGATGGCCGCGGTGCGGCGGGCCTCCCGGTCGTGGGAGCGGTCTGCTCCCTGCGCCCTGTCACGCGGGTTGCCGTCGTGCGAGTGGCCGTCGTGCGGGTGGCCGTCCGGCGGGACGCCGTCGTGCGGGTGGGTGACGCTCGTCACGCGGCATCCTCCTCGTCGCTGCCCGCGTGCAGCATCGCGCTCAGCTCGTCGCAGACCGCGTGGAACTCGGGCGTGGAGAGCAGCTCGCGCCGGCGGGGCCGTGGGAAGTCGAGGGTGATGTCACCCACGATCCGGCCCGGCCGCGGCGACATCACGATCACCCGGTCGGCGAGGAAGGCCGCCTCCGAGATCGAGTGGGTCACGAGCAGCGCCGTGGCCGAGGTGGCCGACCAGAGCTTCTGCAGCTCCTCGTTCATGCGCTGGCGCGTGATCTCGTCGAGGGCTCCGAACGGTTCGTCCAGCAGCAGGATCTCCGGCTCCGCCACGATGGCGCGCGCGATCGCGACCCGCTGCCGCATCCCGCCGGAGAGCTGGGCCGGGCGCGCATCCGCGAACCCGTCCAGCCCCACCAGCGAGATGAGGTCGTCGATGCGCGTCTTCGGGATGGTCGTGCGCATCACCTGGCCGGGCAGCCGGATGTTGTCGCGGACGCTCCGCCACGGCAGCAGCGAGGGGTCTTGCAGGGCCAGCCCCAGCCGGTGGGCCCGGCGGATGGCCGCCGGGCTCTCGCCGTGGATCGTCACCTCCCCGGCCGAGTACGACTCGAGGTCGGCCAGGATCCGGAGGATGGTCGACTTGCCGCAGCCCGAGGGGCCGAGCAGCGCCGTGAAGGAGCCTTCGGGCACGGCCAGCGACACGTCGTCCAGCGCCAGCACGTCGCGCTTCTTCGACGAGTAGACCTTCGTCAGGTTGGAGAGGGTGAATCCGGAGCCGTCCACGGGGCTAGCCGATCGTGTTCGAACCGGCGTAGACGTCGGTCAGCACCGAGGTGTCGAAGAGCGATTCGTCGACGCCCGTGATCCCCAGGGTGGTCAGCGTGCTGATGTTCTTCGCGATCCCCTCGTCCGAGATCGTCAGCAGACCGTTCTTCTCGGTCTCCGGGGTGACCAGGAGGTCCATCTGCAGCTGCGCCTGCTTGGTCTGCTCCTCGATCGTGAGGCCGCCGTCCTTCGCGTAGTCGTTGACGGTCAGCTCGACCGCCTCGGTCGGGTCGGCGACGTAGTTCTGCCAGCCCTCGATCTCGCCCTTGAGGAAGCCCTCGATCGCGGTCTTCTTCGCCGGATCCTCGAGCGAGGCGCGCGTCACGGCGTAGACCTGCGCGTACACGTCGAGGCCGTAGTCGGCGGTGAGGAAGACGGTGCCCTGCTTGCCGGTGGCCTGCTCGTAGGCGATCGGCTGCTCGGAGTAGAACACCCACAGGCCGTCGACCTCGCCCGAGACCAGCGGGGCGACGTCGAAGCCGACGGGCACGGTGCTGACCTGGGAGGCGTCGACACCGTTGACCTCGACCAGCGCATCCTGAGCCGCCTCGTCGCCGGCCGGGACGCCGATCTTCTTGCCGGCCATGTCGGCGGGGGTGGCGATCGGCTTGTCGGGGCTGGAGAGGATGGCCAGCGGGTTCTTCTGGAACCCGGCGGCGATGATCACGAGATCGGCGCCCTGCTCATTCGCGCGGGCCACAGTGTCGGCGTTCGCCATGCCGATGTCGGCCTGACCCGAGGCGACGGCGGCCATCGAGTCGACGTCCGGCCCGCCGGGCAGGATGTCGACGTCGACGCCGTTCTTGGCGTAGTACCCCTCGCTCGCGGCGACGTAGCTGCCGCCGAACTGCACGAGCGGGATCCACGAGGTCTGCAGCGTGATCGGCGTCAGCTCGCCGCTGTCGCTCGAACCGGCGTCGGAGGAGCCGGACGACGCGCAGCCCGCGAGGAGGGCGATCGACGCGGCGAGCGCGGTCGCGGTGACGGCCACGCGGAGGCCGCGGCGCGGAATGGGGCGGAAGGTCATGGAATCTCCTCGGTGCGTTCGGGATGGTGCCGGGGGGTGATCGGGAGGGACGGAGCGGCGGCGCGATGCCGATTGCAAACCGTTTTGCATCCTGGTGTGGGCACGACACTACGGGGCGTCTGTTTCGAGCCGATTACTCCTTGTTTCTGCCGTGTAAACGGCGCGAACCCACGGCATGCGCCGCGCAAGGTCGGTACGCAACACGTTTTGCACGACTGTGGCGGATCCGCTCTGGCGGCCTATAGACCTCGGCTACTGTGTACCCGTGACCGACGCCTCAGCCAAGCCCTGGACGATGCAGCAGATCGCTGCCGCCGCCGGGGTGAGCGTGACCACGGTGTCGCACACGCTCTCGGGCAAGCGACCGGTCAATCCGGAGACCGCGTTGCGCATCCGTCGTCTCATCGACGAGTTCGGCTATGTGCCCGACGCGGGTGCCCGGCGGCTCAAGTCGGGCCGGAGCCGGATGATCGGGCTCGCGGTTCCCGACATCTCGCACTGGTACTTCGGGCGGATCGCACGGGGCGTCGAGGAGCTGGCGAACGAGCACGACTACGGTCTGATCATCTGCAGCACCTCGAACTCGGATCCCCGGCGTGAGAAGCGCTGCTTCAACCTGCTGCGCACGCGGTCGATCGAGGGGCTGGTCTACACCGCGAGCCGGGAGATCTCCCCCACCGACGAGCTGATGAAGATCGCCGGCTCCTCCTCGCCGATCGTGCTGGCCGACGAGGACATCGCCGAGCTGCCGGGCGTGCCCTCGGTGACCTCGACCAACTACTGGGGCGCGCAGGCCCTCGGGCGGCACCTCCGCGACCTCGGGCACACCCGGGCCGTCATCCTCGCGGGCTTCGCGGGGCTGCACTCGACCGTGCAGCGGGTGCAGGGCATCCGGGAGTCGTTCCCGAACGCCCTCGTGCTGCACGGCGACTTCGAGCTCGACTCGGGCTACCGGCTGGTGTCGGACCTGCTCGCCAACCAGGTGCGGTTCACCGCCCTGTTCGCCTGCAACGACTTCATGGCCATCGGCGCGATGCGCCGGCTGCGGGAGGAGGGCATCCGGGTGCCGGAGGACGTCTCGGTCGTCGGCTTCGACGACGTCGACATGGCCTCGGTGGTCACCCCGGGTCTCACCACCGTGCGCCAGGACATGCTCGGCATCGGGCGGCTCTCGGCCGAGCTGCTGATCGAGGCGGTGGAGGCGGGATCGACCGCGGGCATCGAGTCGGTCGGGCTGCCGGTGGAGCTCGTCATCCGGGGCACGACGGCGCCGCCGCCCGGGGCGTAGCGTGAGGGCATGTCCCCCGTGTCGCTCCCGATCGAGCCGTTCGCCCTGTCCACCTCCGCGGCCGCGCTCGAGGATCTGAGGGCACGGCTCAGGGCGACGCACTGGCCCGACGACCAGGCGTATGCCGATTGGGGAATGGGCGTCGAGCTGAGCGTCCTCCGCGACCTCGTGGAGTACTGGGCCGTCGGATTCGACTGGGCGGCCCAGGAGGCGGCGCTGAACCGGCTGCCGCATTTCCGCGCCCGCGTCGGCGGGCTCGGCATCCACGTCGTGCACGCGGTTCCGGATGAACGGGGTGCGTCACCGTTCCCGGTGCTGCTGGGCCACGGCTGGCCCGACTCGTTCTGGCGCTACTCGAAGGTCATCCCCCTGCTGGTCGACCCGGGCGCCCACGGCGGCGACCCGGCCGACGCCTTCGAGGTGATCGTGCCCGACATGCCGGGCTACGGCTACTCCGAGATCCCGGCCGAGCCGCTGAACTCGCGCGAGGTCGCCGCGCTCTGGGCCGAGCTCATGACCGGGCTCGGTCACGAGCGCTTCCTGGTGGCCGGGGGCGACATCGGCAGCCACGTGAGCCGCTACCTCGCGCTGGACCAGCCCGACCGCGTCGTGGCGGTGCACCGGATGGACGCCGGCATCCCGGTCGCGCCCGCGGGCACCGAGCTCACGGCCGAGGAGCACGAGTTCGTCGCCCGCGCCGCGGCCTGGAACACGACCGAGGGCGCCTACGCGGCGATGCATCGCACGAAGCCGCAGACCGCCGCGGTGGGGCTGACCGATTCGCCGGCCGGGCTCGCGGCCTGGATCGTCGAGAAGCTGCACGGCTGGAGCGACCTCCGGCCGTCGGGCGCCCTCGAGAGCGTGTACACGCGCGACGAGATCCTGACGAACCTCACCATCTACTGGCTGACCGGCACGATCGGCTCATCGATGCGGATGTACCACGCCAACGCGGCGCTCCCGCCCGAGCAGCTCGGCCGTCGGGTCGAGGTGCCGAGCGGGTTCTCGCTGTTCCCCGGCGACCTGCTGCAGCCTCCGCGCGCCTGGATCGACCGCACCGCGAACACCGTCCGCGTCACCGAGCCCGCCCGCGGAGGTCACTTCGCGCCGATCGAGCAGCCCGAGCTCTACGCGCAGGAGCTCCGCGACTTCTTCCGCCCCTTCCGCCCCTGAGCCTTGGGGGGCTTCGGCCGCCTGAGCGTGTGCATGTGCCTGAGGCTTCGGTTCAGGACTCGGTGAGCTGGCCGGCGGCGACGTGCCAGTGGCGGTTCAGGGTGACGGTGGAGAGCATCCGGCGGTCGTGGGTGACGAGCAGGAGGGTGCCGGTGTACGACTCGAGGGCCTCCTCGAGCTGCTCGATCGCCACGAGGTCGAGGTGGTTCGTGGGCTCGTCGAGCACGAGCAGGTTCACCCCCCGCGCCTGCAGCAGCGCGAGGCCCGCGCGGGTGCGCTCGCCCGGTGAGAGCTCGTCGACGGGCCGGTTCACGTGGTCGGCCTTGAGCCCGAACTTCGCCAGCAGCGTGCGCACCTCGGCGACCGGCCAGGTCGGCACCTGCGCCTCGAAGGCCTCGGCGAGGGAGACGGGACGAGCGGCCGGGGTCGAGGCCGTACCCGCGCCGACGACAGAACCCGCGCCGGCGCCCGCCAGCACCGCCCGCGCCTGGTCGATCTCCCCTACCGCGACCGAGGTGCCGAGGCTCGCGGTGCCGGTGGTCGGCGCGAGCCGGCCGAGCAGCAGGGCCAGCAGCGTCGACTTGCCGGCGCCGTTCGGGCCGGTGATGCCGATCCGGTCCCCCGCATCCACCTGCACCGACACCGGGCCGAGCGTGTACGGGCCGCGGGTCACCGTCGCGGCCGACAGCGTCGAGACCACCGTCGACGAGCGCGGCGCCGACCCGATCGTGAACTGCAGCTGCCACTCCTTGCGCGGCTCCTCGACCTCGTCGAGCCGCGCGATGCGGCTCTCCATCTGCCGCACCTTCTGCGCCTGCTTCTCGCTCGACTCGGCCGAGGCCTTCCGGCGGATCTTGTCGTTGTCCGGCGCCTTCTTGATCGCATTGCGCACGCCCTGGCTCGACCACTCGCGCTGGGTGCGGGCCCGCGAGACGAGGTCGTCCTTCTTGGCGGCGAACTCCTCGTACTCCTCCCGGGCGTGCCGCTTCGCGACCGCGCGCTCCTCGAGGAAGGCGTCGTACCCGCCGCCGTAGACCCGGTTGCTGCCCTGCGCCAGATCGAGCTCGAGCACGCGGGTGACGCTCCGTGCCAGGAACTCGCGGTCGTGACTGACCAGCACCACCCCACCGCGCAGGCCCCGGATGAACGCCTCCAGCCGCTCGAGCCCGTCCAGGTCGAGGTCGTTGGTGGGTTCGTCGAGCAGCACGATGTCGAAGCGCGAGAGCAGCAGCGCGGCGAGGCCGACGCGCGCCGCCTGCCCGCCGGAGAGCGAAGTCATCAGCGCATCCGCCGTCAGCTCGGCGCCGAGCCCGAGTTCGCCGAGCACGACGGGCAGCCGCTCCTCGAGGTCGGCGGCACCGCTCGCGAGCCAGCGCTCGAGGGCCGTCGAGTAGACGTCGGCGGGGTCGGGGGCACCGGATGCGACGGGCTCGGTCGACCCGAGCGCCTCGGCCGCGGCATCCATCTCCCGCGTCGCGGCCGTCGTGCCGGTGCGGCGCCCGACGTACTCGGCGACGGTCTCGCCGGGCACCCGCTCGTGCTCCTGCGGCAACCAGCCGATGAAGGCGTCGGCGGGCGCGAGGGCGACGCTGCCCTCCTGAGGCCGGTCGATGCCGGCGAGGATGCGCAGGAGCGTCGACTTGCCCGCCCCGTTCGCGCCCACCACGCCGACGACGTCGCCGGGGGCGACCACGAGATCGAGCGAGCTGAAGAGGGTGCGGTGGTCGTGGCCTCCGGCCAGGCCCTTGGCGACGAGCGTTGCGGTCATGCCCCCATGCTCTCATCGCCGACGCGTCCCGCCCGCCCGCGGCCGGGTCGGGCTCTCGTCGTCACGCCGAGCGCGCTTGCCCGCGCCGTCACGCCGCGCGGCGCATTTTCATCCGGAGCTGGAGGAAGCCCAACACGTGGTCCGAACCGGTCGCCCGGCCGTAGGCATCCGTCACGGTGGTGAAGAACGCGTCGCGCTGCTCGGGCGCGAGGCGGTCGGTGTAGGCGGTGAAGCCGAGGGCGCACCAGGCGCGGAACTCCTCGGCCGTGCCGAAGTCCCAGGCGAGGTCGCGCTCGGCGGGGTCGTCGACCACGAGCCCGGCGGCGCGCGCGACGTCGCGCCACTCACCTGCGGTGAGGTGCACGTGCGGACCCCGGAAGCCCGCGAACCGCTCGGCCCACGGCGTGGTCGGGTCGGTGGCGACGGCGTAGGCGACGTCTTCGATCGAGAGCCGCTCGCCCTCGGAGACGAGCTGGACGACGACCCCGCCATCCGGATTCACCGCGTCGCTCAGGTGCGTCAGCGCGGCGACCGAGTCGCGCACCCAGTGCAGGGCGTTCAGCGACACGGCGAGGTCGAACGGCCGCACGTGGTCGTCGAGGGCGAGGGTCGTGACGTCGGCCTCGACGAACTCGATCCCGGGATGCGGGGTCGAGCGGCCGCGCGGATCATCAGCGGCGAGGGGTCGAAGCCGAGCACCGCGGCGACCTCGGGCCGCGCGGCGATCAGGCGGGTGACGAACCCGTCGCCGCACCCGGCGTCGATCACCCGGGCGCCCGCCGGCGGGTCGAGCTCGGCGACGAACCGGCGCCCGACGTCGTGCTGGAGGTCCGCGATCGCGGCGTACCGTGCGCCGTCCCAGTCGGTCATGCCCTCAGCCTCCCACCCCGGGCGGCCCGGCGCGATCCTCCCGCCGCGCGGGCGCGACGAAGGCGGATGCCGGTGCCGGCGCCGAGCATGAGCAGCGCGGTCAGAGCGACGTCGGCGGTCGACGGACCGGCACCGGAGCCCGACGCCGCGATACCCGTAGCGGCCAGCGTTGCGGGGCCGGATGTGCCTGCCGGGGTCGAGGCAGGGGTGGGCGCCACGGCCGGGCTGGGAGTCGGAGTGGGAGTCGGCGCGGGGAGGGAGGCGAGGAGACTCGTCGCATCCGTCAGGCCGGTACCGACGACGTAGCGCGAGTCGAGTCCGGGGTAGGGGTTCGTCATGGGCGCCGCGGTGTCCACCATCCTGCGCGCCAGGGCGGCCGGATCGGCGGTGGGGTCGTACTGAAGAGCCAGCGCGAGCACGGCCGCCGCGTGCGGAGCGGCCGCCGAGGTGCCGGTGAAGCGATAGCCGTCCTTGGTGATGGTTCCGAAGAAGCTCGTGCGGGTGCGGTCGACCGAGGTGACGAGCGGGCCCTGGAAGACCTGGGGAACCGCAAGCCGTTCGGCGGGCCCCCCGCCTTCCGCGCGGACCGGCCCGAAGACATGCGTTCCGGGCCCGAACGAGCTGAACGCCTCGGGAACCGCCGGCGTGCGGAAGTCGGCCGCCGCCACCCCCACCGAGGCGCTGTCGATCATGTGACCGAAGGCGGTCGGTCCGACGGTGTCGTCGCCTGCACTGCGGTCGTACTCGGCCGACAGGATCTTGAGCCGCCCGTGCCACGTCACGAACTTCACGGCCGGCAGCGCGGCCGCGGCGGACGCGGCGACGACGGAATCCGTCGCACCGATCGGCACCCGGCGCACGATCGAGAGGTCGTAGTCCTGCGCCGGGCCGGCGGGCGTCCTGCCCTCGAGCACCGTCAGCGGCAGCCGCGGATCGTCGCGGTTCGACCGCGCGACGAGCGCCCCGCCCGCATCCCGCAACTCGAGGTGGAAGTCGCTCGCGACCCCGTCGGCCGGCTCGGCCCACTGCGTGATCACCGAGAGGTCGGCGTCCCCCGCGATCGTGAGGGTGTCGGTCGGGTCCACGCCGGGTCCCGGGTCGAAGTCGGCGCAGTCGACGGGCCCCGTCGCATCAACGGAAACGGATGCGGAACACGCGGTCGGCCGGTACGCCCCGGTCTCCCACGATCCGATCGGCAGCCCCTCACTCGGAGTCCCGGCGGCGCCGACGCCGTTCGAGTTGCCGATCGACGACAGGTGCACCACCCCGGACGCGGCCGAGCGGTCGATCGCCTGCCCCGTGATCCCCTGCTGGTAGAAGCCGTCCTCGTCGTAGCCGAGGTCGTCGACGATGATGTCCGCTCCCGCGTCGCGGAGCTGCTGAACGGCGTCGACGAACGCGTAGACGTCCGGATCGCCACTCGCGACCAGAAGCCTCGCCCCCGGCGCGACCCCGTGCACGAGCTGCGCCATCGCGCGCCCCTCGTCCCCCGCCGGCGACGCCGACTCGGAGACCACCGTCACCGGCGTCTCGTACCCGCACGGGTTGCCGGGCCCGGGCAGGCTCCCCAGGGCGACGTCGAGGGCGGGCGAGGTCGCGGCACTCGTCGACGTGGCGAAGGAGTCGGAGATGATGCCGACCGTCACGCCCTCCCCGTCGACGTCGAAGGTCTGCCGAGCGATCGCCGCCTGCAGTGGCCCGTCGGCCTCGACGGGAATCGCCCGGCAGCCGGCGGACCCGTCGCCCGCCGATGCTGTGGTGTCCGCCTGGTCCTCGCCCGTCGTCCCACCGCGAGCGGTGACGAGGTCGTCCGCGTCTGCGCCATCTCCGACGAATGGCGCCCGCACCGGCTGCACCGACACCACGCCCGGCAGCCCGCCGGCCTCGACGAACCGCGACGGGGGCAGCGCCGCAGTGACGACCGGGTAGACCGTGCCCACGCGCTGCACCTCGCCCCACGAGGCGATCCGTTCGACGACGGATGCCGCGGGCGGCGCCTCGAACAGGATCGTCACCGTCACCCGCCCCTCCGCGATCCGCAAAGCGCCGGGGATGCTCTGGGTGCCGTCCGATCCCCCGCTGTCAGCTCCGACGCCGCTGATTCCGGATGCCGCCAATTCGGTCAGCGTCGACGACACGACCGGTGCGTCTCCCGTGCCCACTATCGATGCCACCGCACTCGTCGATGACACCTCGATGCTCGCGCCGGCCACCGGTGTCACCGCGCCTGCCGGCGCTGCACCGACTGCGAGCGAACCGAGGAGCGCCGTGCCGAGCGCAACCGCGACCACCAGACACCGAGCGCGCATCATCCCGCCGTGTGCAGGGTGGGGTCCGCGCGACCTCTCGGCACCGACATGCCGCGGGGGCTCGACGCCGCGCCCGATCGTCTGTCCGTCCATGTCGCGCCCGCCTCGCCCGCGCCGCCGGGGCATCGCCCTGGTCTCCCCTCGCGCTGCCCTTACGGTAGCGGGTCACGGCTCACCGACGACATGTCGGATCACAGCCGGGTGACGCTTCATCGCGCGGAGGCGGGCGCGCATCCTTCTAGACTCGAGGGCGTGACGGGGGCGGATGACGAGACGCGGCAGCATGCCGGCGCGAACGTTGACCCCGCCGACCGCATCCCTGACCCGGCCCCACGCCACACCCCCCTCTGGGCGCTGCTCTCGCGCTGGCTGCTCGCCCTCGAGGCGTGGCTGCGGTCGCACGGCGGCCCCCGGCTCCGGCTCGGGCTGGTCGCGTTCTGGGCCGCGATCGGACTCGCGGGCGGGGTGCTGCTCTTCGGCCCGGTGATCAACCCTCCGCTCACCCTCGACGACATCACCGATTCGGCCTCCCACGCCACCGACCGCTGGATCGCGCGCAGCTTCGACGTCGACTACGTCGTCGAGCGCGGCGACGACGGGCGACTGACGGCCGCGGTCACCGAGACGATCGGCGCCTTCTTCCCCGACGACGTCGACGAGCACGGGATCGTGCGGGTGCTGCCCACCGAGTACCAGGGTCACGCGCTCGACCCCACGGACGTCGTGGCCACCCTCGACGGCACCCCGATCGAGCCGAGCCGCGCCAGCAGCCCCGACCAGCTGACCCTCACGCTCGACGAGCCCGGCGGCACCCGCCTCGACGGCGACCACGAGTTCACCCTCAGCTACACCCTCCACGACCTCGCCTACGTCAAGGAGGACAAAGCCACCGGCGGCGACGTCGACCTGCTCGCCTGGGACGTCTTCGGCCCGTCGTGGCCCCAGGCGGTCGCCGGCATCGACGTCAGCGTCAGCATCTCCGACGAACTGGCCGACGCCCTCGTGCGGCAGCCGCGCGCCTCCGTCAGCTGGAGCATCATCGGCGGCGGCGACTGGCTCGACCCCGATCCCGAGAGACCGGGCCCGCCCGGCACCGTCACCTACGGCTTCACCAACGACCAGAACCTCCCGCCGCACGCCAGCGCCGGCTTCTCGATGGCGTTCGCCCCCGGCACCCTGACGATGCCGCCGCCGACCCCGCTGTTCCTGCTGCAGACCTTCGGGCCGGTGCTTCCGCTCGTCATCCTGCTCGCGACGCTGCTGCTCGCGCTCGCCGCCCGCGCCGTGGCCTGGAGCGACGCGCGCGGCCGGCCGTGGTTCGTGGCCCAGTCGACCCCGCCGAAGGGAGTCGGCCCGCGCCTGGCCGCCCAGGTGCTGCGCCGCTCGGCGACGCTCGAACTCGCCACCGCCCTCGACGCCGCCTCAGACGCCCGCAAGCGCGACCGGCCACCGCTGCTCCGGGCCGCCGCGCGCGCCGCGCGACGCGCCGGCCGGGCCGGAGACGCCGTCCGCGCCCGCCGCGGCTTCCTCACCGCGGCCGAACGGCGCATCCAGTTCTCCCGCGGGCTCCGCCGGGTGCCGACCGGTTTCGTGCGCGACCTGTTCATCGCCGCCCCCCTCGCGCTCACCGTGCTGCAGTGGGGCATCGTGCGCCAGCTCTCGCACCAGACCACGCTCTCCATCGTCTGGTGGCCGGCCGCGTTCGTGCTCATCTCCTCGGTGATCGCCCTGATCGTGCTGGCGATCGCCTTGAGCGCCCGGCCGCTGACGCGCTCGGGAGCACTGGTCAAGCAGCACCTCCGCGGGATCGGCGTCTACGCCGAACGCACCCAGCTGCTCGACCGCACCGCCCCGACGGACGCGCTCCTCCCCTACGCCGTGCTGCTCGAGAACCCGCGCGACGCCGGCCGTCGTGTCTCGGCCCTGATCGAGGCCGAGCTCGGTGATCCGGATGCCGGCCGCGGCTGGCGCACCCTCGACTACCTGAGCGGCCCCCGGCTCGCCGTGCGTACCGTCTCGGTGCTGCTGGTCGCGGCGACCATCGCGGCGGTGGCACTGCTGCCGAACCCCTACCCCCGCAGCCCCGAGTACCTCTCCTACTCCGGAGACCTCCCGGGCACCTACTGGCAGAAGGTCGATTCCTTCGAAGCGGATGCGGTGCTCTCCCGCGCCGACGACGGTCGCGCCCGCCTCGCGGTCACCGAGACGCTCCAGGTGACCTTCGACGACGGCGAGACCAGCGAGGTGCCGCAGTTCACCCGCGAGTGGTCCGACCGCGTGGCCGGGCAGGAGCTGGGGGTCGAGGTCGAGTCCGTGCGGGTCGACGGCGAGGATGCGCCCTACGCGATCACGCGCGAGAACGGCACCGTGCTGCTCACCACCCGATTCGCAGAGGTGCTGAGCGGGCCGCACGACCTGGAGATCCGGTACGCCTCGGCCGCGCCGGTCGTGGCGGCCCCGGCGCTCCCGGGTCAGAACGACACGGGAACCGTCGTCGACCGCATCCGCTGGGCCGCGCTGCTGGACGGCTGGGAGAGCAACCACCCGTGGGACGACGACGGCGGCCCCGAGCCCCTCACCATCCGCTTCACCCTCTCCGACGACCTGTACGCCCAGGAGCGCGCGGCCGGCTGGATCTCGGAGGACACCGACTCCGACGACCGCCCCCGCCAGTGGGCCGAGACGGCGATCCCGTTCGACGCGGTCCCGTCCGGGTCCGTCGACTCCCGCGACGGGTCGACGACGGCCACGCTCGACCTGAAGGAGGACGGCGACTCCGGCTATCCCTTCGAGCTCACGCTCGACGACGTCGGGGTGCTCGCCGACTTCCCGGCGGGCACCTTCACCGGTCCCTCCGAGACGGCCCTCCGTCTGCAGCAGGTGCGGGACGCGTTCCCGCTCGCGCCGATCGTCGCCCTGGGAGCGCTCGCCCTGCTGCTCGGCATCGTGAGCGCGGTGGGTGCGGGTCGGCGCGGCACGCGACGCACCGGGCCCGGCTTCTTCCGCGACCTGGTCTGGTGGCTGGGCACGGCGACGGCGCTGGCCACGGTCATCCTGTTCCCCTGGGCGACCTCGGACATGCCCGACGACTGGGTCGAGTTCCCGCCCCTGGGTTTCGCGGCCCTCGCCGCCCTGGTCGGCGGCACGCTGGCGCTGGTCTTCACACGAGGTGGCCGCGGCGCCCGTGACGCGCGGGCCGCCCGCGAGAGCGGATCCGGCGGCAGCCGTCGCACCCGCGAGCGCTGACGGCCGCGGCCGCCGCTCCCCTACCGCCCCCGGCGCCCCGAGAACACGGCGTGCAGCAGCGGGACGACCGACACGATGATCAGCACGGTCCCGAACACGACGTCCGAGCCTCGCACCAGCGCGCCCGCCACCAGCAGCGCCGCGAAGAGCACGGCCGACACGATCCGCCCCATCGCGCGCTCGACCCGAGCGACCCGGCGCTCGAGCTCGGGGTTGCGCGTCGACAGCGAGCCCTCGTCGATGCGGGTGAGCAGCGCATCCACCCGGCCCGGCAGCCGCCAGGCGATGCCGAGGTTCTCGACCGCCTGCCGGCCGAGATCCTGCGCCAGGTTGCCGCGCTCCTCGCGGATCAGCTGCTGCGCGTAGGGCTCGACCGAGTTCCAGAGGTTGAAGGTCGGGTCGAGCGCGCTGCAGACGCCCGAGGTCAGCGACATCGCGCGGATGATCAGCAGGAAGTTCTCCGGCAGCTGGAACGGCAGCGACCGCACCACGTGCCCGAACTGCTCGCCGAACTCGCGGAACTCCCGCGGGTCGACCTCGCGCAGCTCGGCGAACCCCATGCCGCCGAAGCGGGCGAAGAGCTGGGTGAGGGCCCGCTCGAGCTCGTCGGTCTCGGCGGAGGGCAGCAGCACCCCGAGGTCTTGCGCGGCGGCGACCAGGCCCTTGCCGTCGCGCGAGGCGGCGGCGATGAGCATCTTGCGCAGCCCGCTACGGGTGTTCGCCGGGACCGTGCCCATCATGCCGAAGTCGATGAAGGTGAGGCGCCAGGGCCTCGCATCCGACCCCTCCGGCACCGCGATGGGGGTCACGAAGATGTTGCCCGGGTGCGGGTCGGCGTGGAAGAAGCCGTTCGTGAACAGCTGGTCGAACATCACGGCGGCGAAGACGGGAGCAACCTCGGCGGGGTCGATGCCCGCGGCGGCGAGCCCGGCCGCATCCGTGATCTTGATGGCCGTGACGTCTTCGAGGGTGAGCACCCGGCGGGTGCTGCGCTCCCAAACGACCTCGGGCACGCCCACCCGGGCGTCTCCGGCGAACTCCTCGGCGAAGCGCACCGAGCTCGCGGCCTCGTGCAGGTAGTCGATCTCCTCGAGGCTGGTCGCGGCGAACTCCTCGACCAGCGCCGGCGCATCCACCCGCGAGTAGACCAGGCGCACGTGGCTGAGCCAGCCGCCCACCTTGCGGAGCGCCGCGAGGTCGACCTCGACGATCTTGTCGATCCCGGGCCGCTGCACCTTGAGCACGACCCGGTCGAGCCCGGTCTGCTGGGCGTCGAGCGGGTCGAGGCGGGCACGGTGGGCCTGCCCGAGGGATGCCGCGGCCACCGGGGTCTCGTCGACCCAGGTGAACGCGCGCGACAGCGGGATGCCGAGCTCGGCCTCGGCGAGCGCGCGGATGGCCGCGAACGGGACGGCGGGCACCTCGTCCTGCAGCCCCTCGAGCTCCTTGGTGATCTCGGGCGGGAGCACGTCCAGGCGCGACGACATGAACTGGCCGACCTTGATCATCAGGCCGCCGAGGTCGACGGCGAGCACGTGGAACCGGCGCGCGAAGCGCTGCATCCGTCGCGACCGCGTGCGTTCGGCGACCCGCAGGAGGCCGATGCGCGGCAGGAAGAGCTCGTACCACCACGTTACGGCCAGGTTCCAGGCGGCGAAGCGGAGGATGCGGCGATACCGGGCTCGAGCCTCTTGCGGGCTCGGCACGGCGTCGCCGCGATCCGGGCGCGCGGGAGCGCCCGGGTCGATCGATGTCACCCGGCTCAGTCCTGAGCGAGGATCGAGTACAGGCGGCGGCGAGCGTCTTCGAGCTCGGCGACGGCCTGCTTGACCTGCTCCGGGGTTCCGGTGCGGCCGACCTGCGCGGCGGCCTGGGCGAGCTCGAAGCCGGCCTTGGGCAGCGCGGAGTGGTCGCGGCGCTCACCGTCGGTGCCGGTCTCGGCGTCGTCACGGGCGAACGGCGACTTCGCGCTCTCGGCGGCGGCGACCACGAGGCCGGCCTCGGTGAGGGCGTAGGTCTTGCGGCCGTTCGACTCCTCCGAGCTCACGAGCCCCTCGTCGGCGAGCAGCTGCAGGGTCGGGTAGACCGAGCCGGCGCTGGGCTTCCAGCTGCCGCCGCTGCGCTCCTCGATCTCGTTGATGATCTGGTACCCGTGCATCGGCTGCTCGGCGAGGAGCGCGAGCACCGCGGCGCGCACGTCGCCCTTGCCGACACGGCTGCCGGCCTTCTTCTCGAAGCGGGCGCGGAACTGCTCCATCGCCTGCCAGATGCCGTCGGTGTTCATGCCGGAGCCGAAGCCGCCGAAACCGCCACCATTGAATCCTCCGTCGGAGTACGAACCAGCCATGAGAGGCCTCCTTTGTCTGCCCCCAACGATACTCAACGACATGTGTGCCGACTGTGAACGATAGGGGTCACTCGACGGAGTGATGGTGGCCCGGCGGCCCGGCCGTAGGCCGCCCGACGTCAGAGCTGGTCGGGGAGGCCGGCCCGGCGGAGGAAGGCCGCGCGGTCGGTGTTGCGGGGCACCGGGCGCGCCGGGGTGCGGTCGGTGCCGCGGGGTGCGGGGCGACCCGCGGCCCGGTCCGCCGGCATACGGTCGGTCGTCGGGATGCGGTCGGTGGGTGTGCCGTCGGCGTCGCTGATCCCGGTGGTGACGTCGTCGTCCGCGTCGCGGAAGAGTTCGGCGAGCGCCGCCGTCGCATCGTCGGGGTCGTGCGCGAGACGCGCATCCGGAACCTCGAGCGGGCGGGTGGCCGCATCGCGCGCGAAACCGAGCGCGTCGGAACCCGAGACCTCGAGCGGGCGGGTCGCGGCGTCGCGGTCGAAGACCTCTCGCGAGACGCGGACACCCAGGGGCATCCGCGCCGTGTCACGAACAGGCGGCGAGACACGGTCGCGGTCTGAACCCGAGGCAGGCTCGGCTGCCGCCCCGCGATCGGCCTCCGCCTCCGCGAGATCCCGCTCCCACGTCGCCATCCGCTCCTCGGCCCGCGCCCCCGCATAGCTCCCCCACACGGCGAGCGCCCGGGTGACCACGGCCTCCTGCTGCTCGAGCACAGCCTGGTTGATCCGCTTGCCGAACTCGAGCTGGCGCTCGGCCCGGTCCGAGGCCACGGCGACCTGCACCCCGGCCTCGACCTCGATCGCGCGAGCGCGCTCGGCGGCCCAAATCGACCCGCCGGAGACCTCGCCGTCCTCCCGCAGATCCACCATGCGGTCGTACGCGGTGGGCCCGCCGAGGTTCGCGAGCACCTTGACGATCACCGGCAGCAGCTCGATGCACACGAACAGCGCCGCGATCATGATGTGCGCCACGTTCAGCAGCGCGTTCGCCTCGCCGAGCCGGAACAGCGCCGACAGCCGCGACAGCAGCCCCGCACTGTTGTCGACCGCGCTGTCGTAGGCGGTCTGCTCGGCGGTGCGCTGGTTCTGCGCGGTCGCGAGCGCGGCCTGGTCGGTCGCGAGCTGGGCCTTGGCCGCATCCAAACGGCTCTGCGCGGAGGCCTGGAGGTTCGCCGACGCGGCGGTCTCCGCCGCCTGCTGCGCCGCCTTCGCCTGATCGAGCCGGGCCTCGGCCTGCTGCACGGCGACGAGCTTCGACTGGGTCACGGCGCCGTCGCCGCGGATTCCCGTGCCGCCGGTGCCGTCGATCTCGGCGAGGTACGCGGTCTGCGCCGCGTCGTAGGCCGCCTGCGCCGCCGCCGTCGCGGCCACCGCCGCGGCGTAGTTCGGGTCGGAGGAGAGGTCGGTCTGCAGCCCCTTGTCGACGATCGCCTGGTTCGACGCGATCGAGGCCTGCAGATCGGGGATGGCCGCGAAGCGCGGGTCGGTGGCCATCCGCTGCTCGAACGCCGCCTTGTCCTCGGCCTGCATCACCTGAATCTCCGAGTTGATCTCGGCCGAGAAGATCTGCAGCGTCAGCGGGGTCGAGATCACCGTGCCGATGATCAGTGCGAGCACCACCCGCGGCAGGGCGAGCGCGATGTTGCGCCACACCCCCTTCTGCTTCGCCATCCCGATGATCAGCAGCCGGTCGAGGTTCAGGATGATGACACCCCAGAACAGCCCCACGATCACCGCGACCACGATGGGCGCGCCGACCGCCATCTTCAGCGCGAAGACCGCCGACACCGCCGAGAGGAACGCGGTGCTGAGAATGACCCCGCCCATCGCGACGAAGCGCGCGCGGTCGCCGGGCGCATCCTGCAGCACGTCCAGGCGCGCACCGCCGAGCCACGCCATGCCGTTCGAGACGGGGTTGGAGTTGTAGCGACGAGCCATTTCGGGGCGACCTTTCGGGAGGTGACGTCGGCCGGTCCCCCGGATGCACGCCCCGCGCGCACCCGGACGTCCAGACACGAGGTGCGAAGCTACCCCACTCGTCTCCGCGTTCCCTGGCATGACACTGAGCGCCGGCCAGGGCCACCCGCTACAGGATGGGCTTTCCGCCCGTCACCGCGATCACCGCGCCCGAGACGTAGCTCGCCTCGTCCGAGGCCAGGAACACGTAGGCCGGGGCGAGCTCGGCGGGCTGGCCCGCCCGACCCAGCGGCGTGTCGGCGCCGAACTCGGCGACCACGTCGGCCGGCATCGTCGAGGGGATCAGCGGGGTCCAGATCGGTCCCGGCGCGACGCTGTTGGCCCGGATGCCGCGGTCGCCCAGTTGCTGGGCCAGCGAAGCGGTCATGCTGGCGATGGCCGCCTTCGTCGCCGCGTAGGCGAAGAGGGTCGGTGAGGGCTGGTCGGCCTGCACCGAGGAGGAGCCGATGATCGACGACCCGGCCGACATGTGCGGCACCGCCGCCTTGGTCACGTGGAAGAACGCGCCGAGGTTCGTGGCGATCGTGCGGTCCCACTCCTCGTCCGGGATCTCCTCGATCGAGTCGCGCACCATCTGGAACGCCGCGTTGTTGACGAGCACGTCGACCCGCCCGAACTCGGCCACCGTCTGCTCGATGAGGGAGCGGCAGGTCGCGGGGTCGGTGAGGTCGCCGGGCACGACCAGCGCGCGCCGGCCGGCCTTCTCGACCCACTGCCGGGTGTCGTCCGCATCCTCGTGCTCGCTGAGGTAGCTGATGACGACGTCGGCCCCTTCGCGGGCGAACGCGATGGCGACGGCCTTGCCGATGCCGCTGTCGGCGCCGGTGATCACCGCGATCTTTCCCTCGAGCCTGCCGGTGCCGGTGTAGCTCGTCTCGCCGTGGTCGGCCTTCGGGGTGAGGGCGGCTTCGGTGCCGGGCACCTCCTGCTGCTGGGGCGGGCGGGGCGTGTTGTCGTCGTCGGTCATGGGTCTCCTCGTCTCAGAGTTTCGGAAGTCGTGCGATGGCGTCGTCGGCCTTCGCCTCGCTGATGCCGAGGTCGTCGACCAGCAGCGCGCGGGCGGGGCCGGAGTCGCCGCGGCGGAGCGACTGGTACGCCGCATCCGCTTTCGAGCCGAGGGCCGGGGTGGGCTGTTTGCTCACGCCGAGCTGATCGGCGAGCTCCTGTGCGGTCGTGACGCCGAAGGCCGTGGCGATGGCGGTGGGGAGGCGGTAACCGGCGAGTGGTCCGAGATCCATGAACGTGCCTTTCGTTGCAGTTCAGAGTCACGCTACGACCGGTGTTCCGCACCCGCACCCGCCTCGACAGATGCGCGCGAGTGGGCTACGCGCGCGACCGGACCTCAGTCGGGCGCGCTGCCGGATCCGCGGTCGGGTCTGCGGCGCGACGAGGTGATGTCGCCGAAGAACTCCTCGAACGCGGGGAACAGCTGCTCGCGGGAGACCCGTTCGGCCTCGAGGCCGATGCGCATGACGTCGCGCAGCGGCAGGGCGTCGGCCTCGAGCTGCTCGCGCAGCTCGACGACCCGGTCGATCGACGAGGGATCAGAGGAGCCGTCGGCCGCGCCGGCGCTGTCCCCACCCCACGACGGCGGGATCGAGATCCCGAGCGCCGCCTCGAGCGAGGCGAGATCGGGCAGCACCCCGAGACCTTCGGGCAGGCGCGGCGCCGCGACGGCGATCTGCGCAGGGGCCGGAACGGGCAGCACCCGCACCGGATCCGACAGCGCCGCCGCCTCGCCGTGCCCGTTGACGGCGCGCACGCCGATGCGCCCGGTCTGCCGCGCCGTGAACCGTTCGGTGACGATGCGGCGGCCGACCTCGCGCGTGATGTCGGCCCGGCCGGGCATCTCGATCGTCAGCTGTTTGGCGCCGGTGACCTCGACCTCGAGCCGCACCTCGTCGCCCTCGGCCACGAGCGCAGGGCTCACCGAGACCCGCCGGATCACCGGCGGCTCCAGCTGCGACACGATCACCCCGCGGAGGTACGCGTACCAGTCGGCCACGCTCGGCCGGGCCGCGGGGTCGTCCCCGAGGGCCGCGTCGAGCATCCGCCGACCGTCGTCGTCGAGCACGCGCGCGATGCGCCCGGCGTCGCGACTGCGGTCGAGCCCGTCCCCGGCCGGCGCGAGCACGCGCAGGATCAGCAGCCCCAGCTTGTACCGATCGGTCTCGAGGGTCTGCGCGGTCGGGGCGGTCGAGAGCGAGTCATGGGCAGCGCCGTCAGTGGCGTCGGCGCCGTCGGCGCCCTCGCCGTCAGTGGCGTCGCCCCCGTCGCCGTCCGCTCCGACCCCGTCCGCTCCGACCCCGTCCGCCCCGACGCCGGCGAACGACTCCGGCGCCGCCCAGCCCGCGCTGTTCCGCTGCAGCGTGCCCTCGCCGACGAGCGCCGCTCCCTCGCAGCCCACCACGAAGGCCTCCGCCACCTCGCCGACGCCGAACAGCACCGAGCGCTCCGACAGGTCGCCGAAGACGACCCCGTGCCGGTGCAGCACCTCGAGCAGCAGGCTCACCCGTGCGAGCACGGTGGCCCGGGCGATCAGGTCTCGTTCGCCGACCGAGGCGGCGCCGGCCTTGCGGGCGCGCTTCGGAGCGGCCACGAGCCAGCGGGCGTTCTGGGCGACCTTCGCCGCACGGGCGACGACGTCCGGGTCCGAACCCGTCGCCGGTTCCTCCGCCGGCAGGTAGTAGAACGGATGCGCGGCCAGCGGCACGAGACACCCCACGACCGTGTGGTCCTCGCCCTCCACCACGGCCAGCGGCCAGGCGGCGACGGCGTCGAGCATCGCGCGCTCGCGGGCCGGGAGGGCCCAGCGCAGGGCGACGAGGCGGGAGAGCACGGCGGAGTCCCAGTGCTCGGCCTGCCGATCCCGCGCGCTGACGAAGGCGAGCCCGCCGTGATGACCGGGCACCGTGAAGGCGTCGAGCCGGAACACCTCGGTCGCCGACCCGCTGCCGATCATCGACCGCGCGCCGAGATCGGCCTCGCGCACCCGGATGCCCGCCGCGCGCGACACCGCTGGTTGCTGCTCCACACCGTCCGTCACGACATGCGAAGCTACCCCACCCGCATCCGTGTTGCCTGGAGCCGTGCGCACCGGCGCGCGCACGGCCCCGGGCAACTCAGCGCGCGCGGCGCCCGGTCGCGGATGCGGAGGACCCGGCACCGGCCCCGGCAGCGGCCCCGGACCCAGCCCCGGCCGCGCCCGGCACAGCAGGCCCGGTGTCCGCGCCCGGCGCCGCAGCTCCAGCCGCTGCTCCCGGCCCCGCCGCAACGACGTCGCCCTCGCGCGGCACCCGGCCGCTCCGCTTGATCGTGAGCACCAGCACCGCCCCGACCAGCATGATCGCGCCGGTGATGTAGAGCGCGACGGTGGCCGACCCGAGGGCGTCCTTGACCGCGCCGATCAGGTAGGGGGCCGCGAAGCCGGCGAGGTTGCCCGTCGAGTTGATCAGCGCGATACCGCCGGCCAGCGCGGTGCCGGCGAGCATCGAGGTCTGGAAGCTCCAGAAGATCGCCGGAATCGACAGGGCGCCGGCGTTGGCGAGGCTGAGCCCGATCACGCCGAGCACCGGGTTCTCGGTGCCGGCCACGATGCAGAGCGCGAACCCGATCGCCGAGAGCACGAACGCGGCGGCGATGAACTTCTTGCGCTCCCCCGCGCGGTCGGAGAGGAACCCGAAGGTCACCATCGACACGATCGCCGCGAGGCTCGGGATGGCCGAGATGAACCCGATCGCGACCGGCCCGGCGAACCCGAGCTCGCCGACCAGGTTGGGCAGCCAGAAGCTGATGCCGTAGAGCGCGAAGTTGTACGAGAAGTAGACGGCCGTGAGCATCCAGATCAGCTTGCTCTTGAACACCTTCCGCAGCGGCGTGTGGCCGCCCGCCGGCGCCTCGGCGGCGAGCAGGGCGCCCAGCCGGTCCTTCTCCGCGGGGTTCAGCCACTTCACGGTGCGGAAGTCCTCCTGCAGCAGGAAGAGGATGACGACGCCGAGCACGACGGTGGGGATGGCCTCGATGAAGAACAGCCACTGCCAGCCGGAGTGGCCGCCGACCCCGTCCATCCCGGCCAGGATGACGCCCGACACCGGGCCGCCGATCAGGCCCGAGGACGCCAGCGCGATGTAGAAGATGCCCCAGGCGCGTCCGCGGCGGCTCGGCGGGAACCACGACGCCATGTAGAAGAGGATGCCGGGGATGAAGCCCGCCTCCGCCACACCGAGGATGAAGCGCAGGGCGTAGAAGGTCCACTCGCTGTTGACGAAGAACATCAGCCCCGAGATGATCCCCCACGAGATCATGATGCGGGCGATCCACTTGCGCGCCCCCACCTTGGCGAGGATGAGGTTCGACGGGATCTCGAAGATGAAGTACCCGACGAAGAACAATCCGGCACCGAGGCCGTAGACGGCGTACGAGAAGCCGAGGTCGGCGCTCATCGTGGCCTGGGCGTAGCCGATGTTCACCCGGTCGAGGTAGGAGAGGAAGAACCCGAGCATGGCGAGCGGAAGGACGCGGAGCATCACCTTCCGGAACAGTCTGTCGTCGTTGACGGTGGTCATGGTCAGCTTTCTGTGTGGGGGGTCGGAGGAGTAGGGGTGGTGAGGGAGTCCAGGTCGACGCGGTAGACCCGCGCCGCCGTGCGGTGGAAGAGGTCGTCGAGCTGCGATGCGGTGGCATTGGCCGCACCGGTGAGCACCGCATCCATCACGTCGTCGAAGGTCGGCGCGGTGAGCGTGGCGACCGGCAGGTTCGAGGCGAACATCGCCCGGTCGAACCCGAAGATCTCGAGGGTCTCCCGCACGATCTCGATGTTCGACTCGCGGTTCCAGGCGTTGCGATACAGCCCGAGCTCGGAGACCTTGACGGTCGTCTGGGGCAAGGCGGCGAGCCGGTGCATCCCGTCGCGCCAGATCTCGAGACCCTCCGCACTGCGATCCAGCGGCAGCCCGCAGTGGTTCACGATCACGGGCACGCCGGGCAGACCGGCCACGACCTCCGCGGCCTCGGCCAGGTGGTAGTACGGCACCCGCAGGTCCCACGAGAAGCCGTGGTCAGCGAGCCGGTGGAGGCCCGCGAGCCACCGCTCGTCCTGCAGGGTTCCGGGCCGTCCGGCGACGGTTCCCGCGCGTGCCTCGGCGGCGGTGGCGGCGATGACCGGCTTCGACCTGATGCCCGTGACGAGCGGATGCGCGGCGTGCGCCGCGAGCACCTCCTCCAGCTGCTCGCTGAGGAAGGAGGCGTGGGCGACCACCGCGGCGGGGAACCGCGGATCCGCGTCGTGCTGCGCCTGGAGGAAGTCGTCCTCGGCCACCTCCTCGTCGCGAGAGCGTTCGGCCTCGCAGTGCACGGTGCCGATCACGGTCCAGCCGCGGGTGGCGTCGAGGTACTGCTCGCGCAGGAAGGTGTGCCGCATGGCGTTGTAGTCGCCGAGGAAGAAGTCGGGGTTGTACTCGTCCTGGATCCAGGGCCACCGGCCCTCGCCCTCGAGATCCCAGAAGTGGTGGTGGGCGTCGAGGATGCGGAGGTCGTAGCCGGCGGGGAGCAGGTCACGGCGCAGGTCGCGGCGCAGGTCCTGGCCGGGCTCCCGACCCAGGTCGCGGCCCGGCTCCCGGCCCGGCTCCGGGCTCGGGGTCCGGCCCGGCTGCTCGGCGCTCACCGGGCGAACCCGTCGCGGAAGGCGGCCAGAGCCCGCTCGGGCATCTCGTCGAGGTCGGCCAGCCCGATCAGCTCGCCCGCGGCGACGTCCCGGGTCAGAACGGCGCCGCTCAGCAGGTAGTAGGCCGCGAGCGCGACCTCGTCGGGAAGCCCCGGCCGTGCCGCCTGCTCCCGGTCGACGATCGCGGTCGCGACCCCGGCGATCTCGTGGTGATGTCCCTCCACCCGGAACCGCGTGCCCGCCGCGAGCGGCACGGCGGCGCGCGCGGCGAGCACGGTGTGCTGCCGAGGGTTCCGGACGGGCGCGGTGTCGTCGGCGGCGTCGAGCACGCTCAGCACGGTCTCGACCCCCATGGCGTGGTACGGCCAGTAGAGGCAGGCGTACCGCCCCGAGCGCGAGACCACGTGGCCCTTGCCGCGCAGCAGGTCCCAGGTCACGGCGTCGTTCGTGCGCACGACGGCGAAGACGCCCCCGGCGAAGCTGGCCTCGCCCGGGAGCCGCAGCATGGAGAACACGTCGAGGACGCGGTCGCGCATCCGGATGCCGCCTTCGGCCCGCTGCTCGTAGATGTCGGCGAGCTCGTCCGGGCGGGCGACGGGGTAGTGGAGGGTCTCGACATCCGCCCGCGCGCCGCTGTAGAGCGACACGACGGCCATCTCGCACGAGTCGGCGGCCGCGGAGCGCGTGAGCGCCGAGACGGCGGCGGCCCGGGCGTCGAGGGTGGCCGGCACGTCGTCGCCGAGCGCGAGCAGGGCGGCCAGGGCGGTGCCGTCGACGGTCTCGTCGAGCTGCGTGAGGGTCGCGGCCTCGGGGTCGAGCACGAGGTCGTACTCCCCCGACTTGCCGAGGGCGACGACCTCGAGGCCGGTTCTCTCGACCCAGTCGAGCAGGCGCAGCAGGTTGGCGGGCTGGTCGCCGTCGCCCGGCAGGTAGCGCACGCCGGCCTCGCGGGCCGCGGCGGCCAGGCTCACCCCGGCGAGCGACTCGACCTCCTTGCTCACCATCACGACGTGCACGCCGCGGGCGATCGCGGTGGCCGCGTAGTCGTAGCCGGCGTCGATGCGGCCGGTGGCCTCGACGAGCACGTCGACGTCGTCCCAGTCGACGGCCTCGGCCGAGGCGACGAGAGCGGGGCCGGAGGCGCTCGCGGCGAACCCGAGCTCGTCGAGCATCGAGCGCACGCCGGCGGTGTCCGGATCGATCAGCTGGGTGACGGCCAGCCGGGGAACCGATCGCGCCTGCGCCAGGAAGGTGCGGCCGAAGCCGCCCCGGGCGCCGGTGAGGGCGACGCGGATGCGGGTGGAGTCGGCCGTGCCGGGGCGGAGCGGGTGCTCGAGGGAGGTCACCATTGGTCCCATCTGCGCGGCTCGTTCCGCGCGGTCGATCGTGACGATTCGCCAACCCTACACACGATTTCACCAAATATTCAAACTTTGCAACACGGATTCACATGTGATGGAATGACGAGGTCGAATCCGCCATCTCGAAGAGGAGTTCCCGTGCTGCGTCTGGGTGCCATCGCCGACGACTTCACCGGCGCGACCGACCTCGCGACCTCGCTGCGAGAGCGGGGGTTCCGGGTGGCGGTGCTGCTCGGGCCCGACGGGCTCGCGAACCGGGACGACCTCGCGAACCGGGACGACCTCGCGCCATCAGTTGGTCCCGCCGATCCGGCCGGGCCGGAGGATGCGCACGACCTCCTCGACCTCGACGCGATCGTGGTCGCCCTGAAGACCCGCACCGCGCCCGTCGAGCAGGCGGTCGCGCAGTCGCTCGCGGCGATCCGTGCTCTCGAGCCGCTCGACCCCGCGCAGTACTTCGTCAAGTACTGCTCCACCTTCGACTCCACGCCCGCCGGCAACATCGGACCCGTGCTCGACGCAGTGCTCGACGAGCTCGGCGAGCGCCGCACGGTCGTCGTGCCGTCGTTCCCCGACAACGGCCGCACGGTCAGGCACGGCGAGCTGTTCGTCGACGGGGTGCCGCTCAGCGACTCCCCCATGCGCCACCACCCGCTGACGCCGATGACGCAGTCGCGGGTGTCGAGCATCCTGGCCCCTCAGACGCACCGCACCATCGCGGAGGTGCCGGTCGAGGTCGTCGAGCGGGGGCCGGATGCGGTGCGCACGGCCCTCTCGGACAGCGACGCCTCCGACGGCTCCCACGCCTCCTACGTCGTGGTCGACGCCACGACCAACGCCGAGCTCGAGACCGTGCAGGCCGCGACCGCCGACTGGCGGCTGCTCTCCGGCAGCGCCGGACTGGCGTTCGGGATGCGCGGCGACCACGATCCCGCCGCCCAGCGCTTCGACGCCCCCGCCGGGCGTCGGCTGGTGGTGTGCGGCAGCGCGTCGGCGAAGACCCGCGCGCAGATCGCACACGCGCTCGGGGCGGGCGCCTCGGGCTTCAAGCTCGACATCGCCCGGGCGGTCGGCGATCCGGATGCCGTCGTCGCCGAGACCACGGCCTGGCTGGCCGGCCTCCCCGACGACGCGCTGCCGGTCGTCTACTCGGTGGCCACCCTCGACGACCTCGCGCCCCGGGACATCCGGGACGATGCAGCGGCCGACGCACCCGCCGCCACAGCGTCTGGCACGCGCTCGCCTGCCGACGCGGTCGAGTACGTCCTCTCGCGGGTGACGGTCGAGGCCGTGCGCCAGCTCGGCGTGCGGCGCGTCGTGGTGGCGGGGGGCGAGACCTCCGGAGCCGTGGCAACCGCGCTCGGCTGCCTCCGCCTGCTCATCGGCCCGCAGCTGGCCCCCGGCGTCTGCTGGTCGCTCGCGCGCACCGGCGAGGCCGCTGTCGAGCCGGGGACGCCGGGCCAGCTCGGCCAGTCTGACCACATCGGCCAGTCCGACCAGTCCGGCCACCTCGGCCAGCCCGGCCAGTCCGTGCAAAACGATGAGCTCGGCCAGCCCGATCAGCCCGGCCCCGAGGTGGCGCTCGCCCTCAAGTCGGGCAATTTCGGCGCCGACGACCTCTTCACCACCGCCTGGAAGGCGCTCCCGTGACCGACGCACCCGTCCACGCATCCGGCCACGTGCCCGCACCCGCCCCCGCCGCATCCGGGCACGCGCCTGCACCCGGACTCGCACCCGCCGCATTCGGCCACACACCCGCCCCCGCCGCATCCGGCCACGCGCCCGCACCCGCCCCCGCCGCATCCACTCTCTTCGCCGGCCCCCACCCGGCGGCGACCGCCCAGCCCACGACCGACCCGCGCGACACCGTCATCGCCATGGGCGCCCGGATCGCCGCGGCCGGCATCAGCCCGGGCTCGAGCGGCAACGTCAGCATCACCGCCGGCGACCTCGTCTACGCCACCGGAACCGGAACCGACCTCAGCCGCCTCACCCGCGACGACATCGCCGTGCTCGACCGCGATGGGGCCCACCTGGCCGGCCCGCGCGCCTCCAAGGAGACCTCGCTGCACCTCGCCTTCTACGCCAAGAACCCGGAGCACACCGCGGTGGTGCACGTGCACTCGCCGAACGCGGTGGCCCTGTCGTGCCTCGAGCCGTGGAACGAGTTCAGCGCCGTGCCGCCGCTCACCCCCTACTTCGTGATGCGGGTCGGGCAGGCGCCGCTCATCCCGTTCCGGGTGCCCGGAAGCCCCGAGCTCGGCGAGCTCGTGCGGGCGCTCGACTTCCCGTTCCACGCCGCGGTGCTCTCGAACCACGGCCAGATCACCAGTGCCGCCGACCCCGACCGGGCCGTGGAGGCCGCGATCGAACTCGAGGAGGCGTGCCGCATCGCCCTGCTCACCGAGGGGCGCCCGCGCCGCCTGCTCCCCCACGCCGACGTGCGGGCGCTGAGCGAGAAATGGGGCACGCCGTGGTCCACCGCCGCCGCGCCGGGCACGCCCTAAGCTGGTCGCCTGAGGGAGGTGCCATGTCCGATCCGGAGGAGACGCCGCTGATCCCCGATCAGCGTCGCGAGCTGATCGTGAAGCAGCTGCGGCGCGAATCGGTGATGAGCTACCACCAGCTCACAGCCCTGCTCGGCGTCAGTCAGATGACCATCCGCCGCGACATCGCCGCGCTCGAGGCGGCGGGTCGGGTGCTCGCAACTCCGGGCGGCGCGAAGATCGCCTCCCGCCTCTCGGTCGAGCCGTCGCGGCTGGAGAAGTCGACCCTCGACCTCCTCGAGAAGGATGCGATGGCCCGCGAGGCCGCGCGACTCGTGCACGACGGCATGACCGTCTTCCTCGACGCCGGCACGACGATCCAGGCGATGCGCCCCTACCTCGACGGCGTCTCCGACCTCACGGTCGTCTCGAACGACCTGGCCGTGGTCAGCTCGTTCCTCGACCACCCCACGGTCGACATCATCGCGCTCGGCGGCCGGGTCGAGAAGGCGAACCAGTCGACGGTGGGGCGCCTGGCCGCGCTGACCCTGCGCGAGCTGTCGGTCGACATCGCGTTCCTGTCCTCGAGCTCGTGGGATCTGCAGCGCGGCATCACGACCCCGGCCGAGTCGAAGATCGAGCTGAAGAAGGCGGCCCTCGCGGTGGCCACGGAGTCGGTGCTCGTCGCCGGGTCGTCGAAATACGGCACCTTCGGCCGGTACCGGATCTTCGGGCTCGACGAGGTCGACGTGGTCGTGACGGATGCGGCGCTCAGCGATGCGGCGGCGGCCGGGATCCGCGAGTTCGGTGCGGCCCTGGTGCTGGCCGAGCCCGACGAGCGGCTCGCCGCGGGTTAGACGGCGCGGGCTGCACGGCACGGCGGCCGAGGCGCGGGCTAGACGCTGCGGCGACCGGGGCGCGGGTCACGACGCCCGGGAATGTTGCGTACGCATGGATCGTTGATACCCACAGCGCTCGAGCGAGGCACCGGCATCCGCCGCGACACCCCCGGCACGAACGCACCGTGAGCAGCATCCCCAGGAGCCCACCGTGACCGCACGCCCGATCGAATTCGGACTCAACTCCTTCGGCGACGTCCCCACCGATGCCGGCCGCACCCTCTCCGACCCCGAGACGGTCCGCCTGGTCGTCGAGGAGGCCAAGCACGCCGAGCGGGTCGGCCTCGACGTCTTCAGCCTGGGCGAGCACTACCGCGAAGGCTACGTCGACTCGGCCACCCCGGTGCTGCTCGCCGGCATCGCGACCGCGACCGAGCGCATCCGTCTGGGCAGTGCCGTCACCGTGCTCAGCACCAACGACCCGGTGCGGCTCTACAACGAGTTCTCGACGCTCGACGCCCTGTCGAACGGGCGGGCGCAGCTGGTGCTGGGGCGGGCATCCCAGACCCAGTCGTTCCCACTGTTCGGCTACGACCTCGCCGACTACGAGACGTTGTTCGAGGAGAAGCTCGAGCTGTTCATGAAGCTGCAGCGAGAGATGCCGACGACCTGGCAGGGCACCGTGCGGTCGCCGCTGGTGAACCAGACCCTGCATCCGACCATGCGGCCCGGCGGCATCCCCACCTGGATCGGCGTCGGCGGCAGCCCCGACTCCGTCATCCGCGCCGCCCGCTACGGACTGCCCCTCATGCTCGCGATCATCGGCGGCGAGCCGCGGCGCTTCGCCGGCCACGTCGAGCTGTTCCGCCGGGCGCTCGAGCAGTTCGGCCAGCCGATGCAGCCGGTCGGCCAGCACGCGCTCGGCCTGATCGCCGACACGGATGAGGAGGCCGCCGAGCTGTGGTGGCGCTCGTGGGAGCCGATGGTCGCCCAGATGGGCCGCGAGCGCGGCTTCTACCCGCCGACCCGCGAGCGCTACGAGCTCGAGCTGGCCACGGGGGCGCTGTTCGTGGGCTCGCCGGAAACGGTCGCGCAGAAGATCGTGCGTATGCGCCACGAGCTGCAGATCGACCGTTTCGATCTGAAGTACGACATCGGCGGCCTGCCCGTCGACGCCCGCGCCCGCACGATCGAGCTGTTCGGCACGGTGGTGGCGCCGCGGGTGCGCGAGCTGCTGGCGACCGAGAACTCCGAAGACCAGATGGATGAGGACCATGACTGACCAGACCAACTCTCTTCCCGTAATCGGCATCCTGGGTGCCGGCAAGGTGGGCACGGTGCTGAGCCGCCTGTTCCTCGCCGCCGGCTACCGCGTCCTGATCGCCGGATCCGGCAGCCCCACCAAGATCGCCCTCATCATCGACGTGCTCGCCCCCGGGGCCGTGGCGACGACCGCCGAGGAGGTCGCCCGCGACGCCGACGTGGTCATCCTCGCGCTCCCGCTCGGCAAGTACCGCTCGATCCTGGCCGACCTGCTCGAGGGCAAGCTCGTCGTGGATGCGATGAACTACTGGTGGGAGATCGACGGCATCCGCGACGACCTGAACGACCCGCGCCTGTCGACCAGCGAGCTCATCCAGCAGTTCCTCCCCGCCTCCCGCGTGGTCAAGGCCTACAACCACATGGGCTATCACGACCTCGACGAGGGCCCGGCCGCCGCGGGTGCCCCCGACCGCAAGGCCATCGGCATCGCCGGCGACGACGACGCCGATCTGGATGCGGTGGCCCGCCTGGTGGATGCGTCCGGCTTCGACCCGGTGCGCGTCGGCACCCTCCGCGACAGCATCAACCTCCAGCCCGGCAGCCCCCTCTTCGGAGCCAACCTCCCGGCCCCCGGAGTCGCCGCAGCGGCGCAGGACTTCTGGTCCACCCCTCGCGGCCTAGAGGTCACCGCCGCCCGAGCCGCCGCCCCCGTCACCTCCTGACCCCAGCGTCGGTCCGTGGGCACGCCGGTGGCCGACTAGTCCCGGAGGATCGCGGGAAGCATTCCGAGCGCGTCCAACCGCCTCACGAGGTGAACGGTGAGGTCGTTCGGCCCGAACGACGGGCGGTAGTACCGTGATCCCTCGCGAGTGGGCACGAGCAGACGTCGGTCGATCAGCCGTCTCAGGCTGAGGCTCCTGCTGCTCGGTGAACCGGGAAGGATATCCGCGACATCGGCCGCTTTGATCTCGCCGAGGAGAACGGCACGGGCCACTACGGAGGCCTCCGCGGGCGTGAGGTCGCCGACCGACTTCATGTGGTCGAGCGCCGGACCGATCAACTCGTCGGTCACGAAGTCGAAGTGCTGGAGTCGTTCGAGTCGCTGGAGGTCGAGCCGCATCCCGCCCACGAAGAACGTGCACCAATCGACGACTCCGGCGTCGCTCAGATCGTCGGCAGCCGCCAGGGTGTCGTAATAGCCGAGCCGATCCGACCCGAAGACCGCGGTCGGGTTGACTGTGCGCAGCCCGACCGCGCTCACAAAACCATGCCGCCGCAACATGAAGTAGCTGATCAGCCGAGAGACCCGCCCGTTTCCGTTCTGGAAGGGATGCAACCAGAGGAATCTGTGATGCGCGATCGCAGCATGGATCAACTGCTGGTGGGCGGGAACGTCACGGTTCGCGAACTCCAGGAAGTCGTCCATCTCGGGCATCAGGAGGACATGGCTCGGCGGAGTGTGATCCGCGTGAGTGATGCCGACGTTCACCCTGCGATATTCGCCCGGCGTGGGGTCGCCCTCGCGCTCGAGTCCACGAACAGTCGACCCGTGAAGGCTGCGGATCAGGACATGGGTGAGCGGCGTGGCTTCGTCGAGACCGTCGAGGAACTCCATGGCCTCCCGGATGTTGCTGATCTCGCGGAACCGGTCAGGCGTGCTCTCGCCATCCGGCCGCGCGGCTTGAAGACCTCGGACGGCATCGGTGATCGTCGTGCGATTTCCTTCGATGCGCGCGGATGCGATGCTCGTCAGCAGCTGGAACAGGGCGTGGAGCTCGACGAGGATCGACTCGGGAGTCGTTCCTCGACCCATCTGACCGCGGAGGCGCTCGAGTTCGAACGACACGCGAACCAGTTCGGAGTCGAACTGGATGTCGGGGATGGTGATTCTTGTCACGACTGCTCCGATTATTTGCGACGGACGACATGACTATTTTAGCGAGTACGCCTTCGATCGCCGTCATCACGGCGAAGTAATCACTGATGCCTGAGCATTTATTTGTGAACTACAGATCTCCGAATTGCGGTCGCAACAGGAGGCATTGACGGTTTTTCGAGCCCAGGCAGTCGCTCCGAGGGACTGCGCGAACCGTCTGCGCAGTCCTTCCGCGCGAGATATCGTGGCTGGGGCCGGCTGTTTCGCCGACGACATTGGTGTTTCGGCGCACGCCCCGGGTGAGGAAGGACGAGTCGTGAGCGAGCAGGGGGTCGCGCCGGGGCGGCGGGACGACGTGGCGCTCGGCGAGCGCGGGCGACTGCTGGGGATCACGTTCCGCCTGCTCGGCACCACCGCCGACGCCGAAGACGCCGTGCAGGAGACGTACGCCCGCTGGTTTCAGTTGAGCGGCGCCGAGCGCGGCGGCATCCGCTCGCCCCAGGCCTGGCTCACCCGCGTCGCCAGCAACATCTGCCTCGACCTGCTCGGCTCGGCCCGCCACCGCCGCGAGCAGTACGTGGGCGAGTGGCTGCCCGAACCGCTGGGCGCCGGCGCCGGGCCGTACGCCGACGGCGCACTGCACTACGGCCTCGCCGCCTCCGCCTCCGCTGCCGCCATCGCCTCCGCCTCCGCCGCGCACGCGGGCACCGACCCGCTCGACCACGTCACCCGCGACGAAGACGTGACCATGGCCCTGCTCGTCGTGCTCGAGTCGCTCTCCCCCGCCGAACGCGTGGCGTTCGTGCTGCACGACGTCTTCGCCGTGCCCTTCGACGAGATCGCCGAGATCGTCGGCCGCACACCCCAGGCCGCCCGCAAGCTCGCCTCGACCGCCCGCACCCACATCATCGAGCGCCGCCGCCGCGAGGCCCCGGTCGAGCGGCACACCGCCGTCGTCAAGGAGTTCTGGGCCGCCTGCGGCACCGGCGACGTCACGCAGCTCCTCCGCCTGCTCGACCCCGACGTGGTCATGCGCGTCGACGGCGGCGGCAAGGTGCGGGCGGCGCTCCGCCCCATCCTCGGGGCCGACCGCGTCGCCCGCTTCATCCTGGGCATCCTCTCGAAGCCGGGCGACGAGCGCGCCGCCTTCGAGACCGTCGGCGGCCGCACCGCGATCGTGCTGCGCGACGGCGGGGGGATGCGCGAGGGCGGCGGGATGCGCGAGGGCGGCGACTCGGATGCGCCGGTCGTCGGCGTGGCCATGTTCGACGTGCGAGACGACCAGGTCGTCGACGTCTGGTTCGTGCGCACCCCCGACAAGCTCGGCACCTTCAACCGCTGACCGCTCACCGCAGGCCGGTCCCGGGACCGCGACCGCGACCGGGACCACGCCCGGTGCCCATCACCCGCCCCTCCCGACCACCCCGAGTCACATTCCGCTCCCCTCTTTCGTCTGACTGAGTGAGGCCGTGAACAAGGCACGCCCCACACTCGAAAGGCAGCACATGAAGATCGCCGTAGCCGGAGGCACCGGAACCGCCGGCCACCACGTCGTCACCACCGCCCGCGCCCGAGGCCACGAGGTCGTCGTCCTGACCCGCTCGACCGGCGTCGACCTCACGACCGGCACCGGCACCGGCACCGGCAGCGGCACCGGCCTCGCACAAGCGCTCGCCGGGGTCGACGTGGTGGTGGATGCGGCCTCCACCGCCACCCAATCCGCCAAGGCCTCGCGCGCCTTCTTCGGCACGGTCACCGACACCCTGCTGGCGGCCGAGAAGGATGCGGGGGTCGCCCACCACATCGCCCTCTCGATCGTCGGCAGCGACCGGGCCCCCTTCGGCTACTACGCCGGCAAGGCCCTGCAGGAGCAGCGGGTCGAGGCGGGCCCGATCCCCTGGACCGTCCTCCGCGCCACCCAGTTCCACGAGTTCGCCCGCCAGATCTTCGGCCAGTTCAGACTCGGCCCGATAGCCCTCGTGCCGAAGATGTTCTCGCAGCCGGTCGCGGCGCGCGAGGTCGGCGAGCGCCTGGTCGACCTGGCCGAGAGCGGCCCCTCCGGCCACGCGCCCGACCTGGCCGGGCCCGAGCTGCTGCGGATGCGCGACATGGTCCGCGCGTACGCCGCCGCCACCGGAACCCCCGCCCGCCTCATCGAACTCCCCCTCCCCGGTGGCTTCGGAAAGGCCCTCCGCGACGGCACGATCACCGCGGCCCCGCCCGCCGACCGTGGCGTGCAGACGTTCGCGCAGTGGCTCGAGGAGGTGCGCCGGTCGCTTTAACAACCGGGAGGTCGAAGGAGTCGCGCCGCTCGGAGCAACTAGTTAGTACGGGTGAAGAATAGAGCTATGGACACGCAAGATCCCCTGGCAGGCCTCGCGATCACCGGCTGGATAGCCGCAGCCCTGCTCCTCCTCATCGTCATGATCTGCGTCGCCGCGAAACGGGGGTCGCTCTCGCTGAACCACACGATCGGGCTCCGAGTTCCCGCGCTCATGCGCGACGAGAGTTCGTGGCGCGTCGGTCACGCGGCGGCCCTCGTTCCGGCACTCATCTCGTTAGTCGTGGCGATCATCTTCGACCTGATCGGGATAGCGTCCACACTCGCCTACTGGGGCGCCATCGCGACGCTGATCGCCGGACTCGTCTGGATCGTCATCAGCGCTTCGAGAGCCGCCAGGTCCACGGACGGCACGTAGCCGCGTGCGGCACCGACTCCCCGACCGCACCCGACCGGGACACAGCGGCCGGCGAGGAGCGGCACGCGAGCCGGCCGCCGACCGGTGACGCCGACACGAGCCGCATCCCCGCGAACTCGCCTCATCGCGGTCACGCGAACCCGCGATTCTCGCCGCCACGCGATCCGGCAGTCAGGCCTCCGGATGCGCCAGCTCGTCCAGGTGCCGACCGAGTGTCCCGAGCATGACGGCCGCGGCGCCCGGGTCCCCGCTCCACAACCCGTGCATCGCGATCCCGTCGAGCAGGGCGTGGAGCCGCCGCACCTCGTAGTCGCGGTCGCGCCCGGCGTCGAGCTGCCCAGCTTCGGCGAGCACCGCGACCGCCCTCTGACACGCCCGGTCGACGCCGGCGCTGAGCGCGACCGCGGCCGGCCGCAGGTCCGCATCCGTCAGCGCCAGCAACCCCAACTGCACCTGCGCGACGAGTTCGGTGCGGCGCACGTCGTCCAGCGGCAGCAGCTCGGCCAGCATCGCGTCCACGAAGGCCCGCCCCGTGAGATCGAGCGCCGCGATCCGGGCGATCGCCCGCGCCTGGATCAGCTCGAGGCAGTACACCCGCAGGGCATGCTGGGTCGGGAACACCCGCCGCAGCGACGCCGGCGCCAGCCCCGCCTCCGCCGCGACCCCGCGCACCGAGAGCCCGGCGATCCCCTCGCGCTCGACGACCCGCAGCGCCGCCGCGGCGATCTCGGCGGTGCGCTCCTCGGCGTCGATCCTGCGTGGCACGCCGGTTACTGTACCGCCGCCGAGCGGTCGACGCCCGGCTTCTTGGGCCAGATCGTGTAGCCGACCGCCCACAGCAGCTCGGCGCAGAAGACGATCCCGAGGATCCCGAACATCCCCGAGAGCGCCGAGGTGCGCTCGGAGTCGCCGACGAGCAGGATGATCCCCCCGAGAATCGCGGCGGCGATCCCGACGGCGACGCCGGTCAGCAGCACGTCGCGCCAGCACTTCGCGGTGTACCGCGCCCCTTCGAGCCGCTCGGGAGCAGGGCCGCCGTCGAACCGGTGTCGGAACCGCACGTCGGCCCATCCGACCATCCGCTTGCCGTAGGCGACCGACACCCCGATGTAGATGGCGGCGAGCCCGTGCTGCCAGGATGCGGTGCCTCCCCCCAGCAAATCGACCAGCACGAAGGCGAGCAGCACCGCGTCGAGCACGGGCGCGAGCACCAGTAGCGGCGCCCCCAGCCGCGGGCGCCGCAGCACGTACCGCGCGGCAAGCCCGCCCAGGATGGCGACCCAGAACGCGATCTCGCAGGCGATGATGACGGTGAGAATCATGCGGGCTCCTTCAATACTGACGAGCCTTACGGCCTTTGAGTACGAGTGTACTCAAAAAACCCACCCGCTCATCGACCGATTGCATCCAACTCGGCGACATCCGCCGGCGACAGCGCGACCCCCGCCCCGGCGATGTTCTCCCGAAGGTGGTTCACCGACGACGTGCCGGGAATCAGGAGGACGTTCGGCGACCGCTGGAGCAGCCACGCCAGCGCGACGGCCATCGACCGCACCCCGAGCCGCTCCGCGACGGCCGACAGGGCCGACGACTGCAGCGGCGTGAACCCGCCCAGCGGGAAGAACGGGATGTACGCCACCCCCTCGCTGGCCAGCCGGTCGAGCAGCTCGTCGTCCTGCCGCGCGGCGAGGTTGTACCCGTTCTGCACCGAGACGATCGGCGCGATGGCCTGCGCCTCCGCGACCTGCTCGGCGGTCGCGTTGCTCACGCCCAGGTGCCGGATGACCCCCTGCCCTTGCAGCTCGACCAGCGTCTCGAAGGCGAGCCCGATCCGCTCGGGAACCGGCCCGTTCGCATCCCCCAGCCTCAGGTGCACGAGATCGAGCGCGTCGACGCCGAGCGTCTCGAGGTTGTCGTCGATCTGCCGCCGCAGCTCGTCCGGCGTGCGAGCGCTCGGCCAACCGCCGTCGGCATCCCGGCGCCCGCCGACCTTGGTGGCGACGAGGAGGTCGCGGCCGTACGGGTGCAGCGCCTCGCGGATCAGCTCGTTCACCACCCGCGGCCCGTAGGTCTCGGCGGTGTCGATGTGCGTGATGCCGCGGTCGACGGCCTCGCGCAGCACGGCGAGCGCCTCGTCGCGATCCTTCGGCGGACCAATCACCCACGGGCCGGCGAGCTGCATGGCGCCGTAGCCGAAGCGGGAGACGGTGGTGTCGCCGAGGGTCCAGGTGCCGCCGGGGAGGTCGGATGCGGAGTTCATGTGCGCCTTTCTGAGCAGGTGGAGCAGGAGTCGCTCTCCACCCTGCAGTAGGCGCTACCCATAAGGTAGTAGTTACCGAGAAGTGCGTTGATACCCGAGGGAGCCCGATGGCCACCATGACCGCGGCCGAGAAGAAGGCCGAAGCGAAGTCCCAGTACAACGCCTTCCTGGCCGCATGCCCCAGCCAGAAGCTGCTCGCGCAGGTGTCGGGCAAGTGGGTGACCCTGGTCATGTCGGCCCTCGGCAGCGGCCCCGAGTGCACCGGCGACCCCCGCCCCCTGCGCTACTCCGAGCTGGCCCGGGTGCTCGCCGGGGTCAGTCCCAAAATGCTCAGCCAGACGCTCAAGTCGCTCGAGCGCGACGGCCTCGTCGAGCGCACCGCCACGGCGACCGTCCCCGTCACCGTCTCCTACGAGCTCACCACCCTCGGCCTCTCGCTCCATACCACCGTGCGTCAGCTCAAGCTCTGGTCGGAGTCGCACCGCGACGAGGTCGCCGCCCACCAGTCCGAGTTCGACGCCCGGCCGACGCGCTAGCGCGCGGCCTGGTCGCCCCGTCGCGAGAAGAGCGGATGCGCGGGGTCGCGCCCGCGTTCGGCCGCCGGCCCCGTCACCTTTCGCCCTTCGCCCTTCGCTCAGCGCAGCGGATGAACGGGGTTGCGCCCGAAAACCGAACTCCCCTTCACCGCTCCCGACCCGCTGGCTATCCTGACCGCATGACCTTCACGGGCACGGTGCGCCGCGCGACCCCGGCCGATGCCGGGCTCCTGGCCGTCCTGCTGCACGACTTCAACACCGAGTTCGACGCCGCGACGCCGGGCCCGACCGTGCTGGCCGCCCGCCTGACGCGACTGCTGGGTCACGCCGCGCCATCCGACTCGTCGGCTCCGCCCACCTCACCGGCCTCGCCGAGCTCATCCGCCCTGCCGGGCCCATCCACCCAGCCAGCCCCGCCCGCCCCGATCGCCGCCGGTGCCACGACCGCCCTCCTCGCCGAGCAGCCCAGAGGCGGCGTGATCGGCCTGGCCCTCGTCACCTGGCACACATCCGTCTGGCACGACGGCCCGGTCGCCCTGCTCGACGAGCTCTACGTCGTCCCCGAGCACCGCGGATCCGGAGCCGGCTCGGCCCTGATCACCGCCCTCCTGTCCGACGCCGCGCAGAGCAACGCCGGCGCCATCGAGCTCGGAGTCGACGAGCCCGACGTCGACGCCCTCCGCTTCTACCGCCGCCACGGCTTCACCGAGACCTCCTCCGAGGGCGACCGCTCGTTCTATATCTCGCGCGAGCTCTAGTACGCGACCGGGCCGCGACCGCGAGATGCACGTGCGCGAACCCTAGGGGGCGGTCGCGGCCGGGGGCTCGATCGCGCGACTGATCTCGCGACGGGTGCGGAGGTCGAGGCGGATCAGGATGTTCGCCACGTGGAAGTCGATCGTCTTGCGCGAGAGATGCAGCAGCTCGCCGATCTCGGTGCTGGTGTAGCCGCGCGCGACGAGCTGCGCGACGGCGCGTTGCTGCGCGGTCAGGGCCGCCATCGGGTCGTGCAGTCGAGTGCGGGCGAGCTCGTCGCTCGTGGAACGGATGATGCTCGTGCACAGCGCCGCAAAGGCGTTCGCACCCAGGGCGAGCAGTTCGGTGCGCGCATCCTCGTAGTGGGTGAGTCCCTCGACGGGGTCGTCCAGCAGTGAGACGTGGGTGCCGGCGAGGATGCGCACCCAGGTGCGCCCGAGAGGGTCGTAGTCGTCGTCGAGTAGGGCTAGGGCGCGCTGGGTGTGGTCGGATGCATCCTGCAGCTCGCCGTCGAGCCGCGCGATGATCGCGGCGTGGGCCCACCAGTAGGCCTGGTCGCGCGCCCCGGCGACGGCGCCCCAGGCGGTGTGGCGCGCGCGGTAGTCGCTCATCCGCTCGAGGTGCCAGAGCGCCAGACAGCTGAGGGCGTGCCACTCGTGTGTGTCGAAGACCGAGCGGTGCCCCTGGTGCTCGAGGTCGTCGAGCGCGTGCTGCAGGTCGGGCCAATTGTTGCGGCCGATCGCCGAGATGATCCTCGTGTGGGAGACCAGCACCGACGTGATGACGGTGCGCGGAACCGCCGCATCCGCCGCGTGCCCCAGCTCGCGAGCGGCGGAGAACCGTCCGTCGAGGGCGGCGAGCACGGCACGCAGCGCCGAGGCGGTGCCGACCGACGAGGGCACGGAACTGCGTTCGGCCAGTTCGGTCAGGGCGTCGGAGAGGTGCCGGGCGTCGTCCCACCGAGCCTGGCGGATGCGCACCAGAGCGAGCTCGGCCCGCACCCAGGTCGCCAGGCCGCT
This sequence comes from Herbiconiux sp. 320_LB, assembly GCF_059691755.1. Taxonomy (NCBI): domain Bacteria; kingdom Bacillati; phylum Actinomycetota; class Actinomycetes; order Micrococcales; family Microbacteriaceae; genus Herbiconiux; species Herbiconiux sp. 320_LB. Next base: position 748,415 of record NZ_JCAWAD010000001.1, read on the forward strand.
CCGGTCTCTCGGGATGAGCTCCACGGCACGAGCGAGCGCGACCGCCGCCGGGCCGAGCTCGCGGCGGCCGTTCAACACACTCCCCAGTGCCAGGAGCGCGTACCCGTACTCCTGGCCGAGCGATCGTCGGGATCGCGGAGTCTGCAGCGCCGTCTCGAGTGCCACCAGCGCCGGAGGGCGCAGCTCGGTCGCCCGGCCGGTGTGATGCTCGATGAGGGCGGCGGCCCCCAGCCGGTCGAACTCGAGGCCGCGAAGGAGCCGTGAGAAGTCGCCGTCCTGAAGATTCACTCGCTCGGCGGCGGGCACCAGGTCGCCGACGAGCCGGCTCAGTTCGGCGGCGTCGCTCCAGAGCCCCTGGTGCGTCGACTCGACCATGATGTCGCCCGCGACTCCGCCGACCGCAGCCACCCGCTGTGGCTGCGCCGCGGTGGATGCGGAGCCCATCACGGCGGCTGCGGCACCCGTCACCACCGAGACGGCTCCGCGGATGTCCCCGGCCATGGCCGCCCGGGAGGCGTCGACGAGGTCCAAGACGGGTCCGTCGAGTTCGGACAGCAGTGGCTCGTAGCCCGTGAGCCGATGCAGCTGCCGGGTCCGGTGGGCGGTCTGCATTGCTCGCGCGATCAAGGCGGCACGCTGCGCCGGATCGGTGGCAGCTGCGGCCCGGTCGAGAGCCCCGGTCACCACGTCGACCCCGGCATCCTGGGCGCCAGCATCCCGGACGCCGGCATTCTGGGCACCAGCCTCCTGGGCACCAGCATCCTGGGCGCCAGCATTCTGGGCACCGGCATCCCGGTTGCCAGCGTCCTGGGCACCAGCATCCCGGTCACCAGCCTCCTGGGCACCACGAACCTGGTTCGAGCGAGCACTCGTCATGAGCCGTCCACGGCCGACGCGATGGTGCCGAGCCCGGTACGCATCATGCCCCTCGTCCCTCACGTGCCGAGAACCGGCACCCGGCCCCACCCGGCCCGGCCCCGCCCCGCCCGGCTCACCACCACCCATCCTCCCAACAGGCCGCGCCGTTCCACAACCGCCGAGCACCCCTTCGGCACCTCGCGCCGGATTCGCTAGTAATCGATCCCAGTGTGCTCGAGCGGCCGCGCTGCCAAACTGCTCCGCGTGCCCTGGGCGCGGAGCTTTGCTGACGAAGGCCATGCATCCGCGGCGCACTGGGCTGACTTCGAGGGGGAACCATGAATCGTGCCGAAAACGAAGGCACCGCACCACCGAGCGCACACGCAGCGGCCGGACGACGACGACGCCGAATCGCCGGGGTCACGAAACGAGGTCTCGCCGCCCGTGCCGCGCTGGCGGCACTCCTGGCCGTCGGCCTGACCGTGCCCGCGCTCTCGGCGTCCGCCACCACCACCGCCGGCGCCGCCGCTACCGCCGCCTCCACCTCCACCGGCACCCTGACAACCGAGGCACCCCCAGCGGTCCCGGCCCCGCACTCCACCTCCGCCGAACACCAGTACACCCCCACCCCCGACGCCGAGTTCGCCAACCCCGAGCGTGGCTTCAACAAGGTCATCAACGACTTCATCGACGTGAAGCCGTTCCAACTGAAGGCCGAGATCGAGCGCGGCAACTCGTTCGTGCACGCCGGCGTCGACCTCTCCCCTTATCTCACCAGCGACCTCGACCAGGCGTTCCTCGACAAGCTCGACACGTCGTTCGCGCTGCTGCGCGAGCACGGCCTGAAGGCGTTCATGCACTTCAGCTACAGCCAGAACCTCGACCCGAAGACGCCGGGGCTGACGACGAGCTGCCCCGACGTGTCCGTGGTCCCGAAGGGCGTCCCGGCCGATGCCGACGCCGACCTGGAGTGGATCCTGAAGCACCTGGCGTCGCTGAAGCCGGTGCTCGCGAAGAACACCGACGTCATCATGGGGCTCGACGCCGGCTTCATCGGCGAGTGGGGTGAGTGGCACTGCTCGCCCCACCTCCTTCTCGAGCCCGAGACCAAGAAGAAGGTCCTCGACGCCATCCTCGACGCCTTCCCGGCCGAACGGCAGGTCGCGATCCGTCACCCCTACGACATCATCGACCCCACCCTGGTGCCGGACTGGACGAGCGCCGACAGCCGCGTCACCGACTACCAGTCCTGCTACGCGTCGCGGTATCCGGATGACGACGGCACCTGGGTGGAGGGCGTCGACACGGGCGAGGCGACGAACGAAGAGATCGTCGCCCTCAAGGCGAAGATCGGCGAACTCGGCGAGAACCACATGATCGGCGGCGTGGCCTGCAAGCCGAGCGTGCGCACGAGCTGCGCCGTGGCCGTGACCGGCCCGACCCCGGAGGAGCAGGCCGAGCCGGCCGTACCCAACCTGTACGACAGCGCCCCCGAACTCGCGAAGATGCACTTCACCTACCTCGACGGCTTCTTCGATCCGGATGCGCTGGACCAGTACGCGCCCTGCCGCCACGAGATGATGATGAAGCTCGGCTATCGCCTCGAACTGAGGCACGCCAGCCTGCCCGCCACGCTGGTGCCGGGCGAGCGCACGCCGATCTCCATCACGCTCGGAAACGTCGGCTGGGCCTCGATCATCAACGAACGCCCCGCGTTCCTGGTCCTCCGAGGCGACGACCACACCTACCAGCTGCCGTTGGCGGCAGACCCCCGCTCGTGGAAGTCGGGCCAGGAAGCGACGATCGAGCAGGAGATCGAGATCCCCGCCGAACTCGCTCCGGGCCACTACACGCTGGCGCTCTGGCTGCCTGACAAGTACGAGTCGCTGCGCGGCAACCCGGCCTACTCGGTGCGCTTCGCGAACGAGAACGTGTGGGACGAGAAGGCGGGCGACAACGTGCTCGCCCAGGTCGAGGTGCCGGCCAAGGAGGTCAAGCCCGCGCTGGCGGCGACCGGTGTGGGCACAGTGCTGCCCCTCGCCTGGTCGCTGGCTGGCGGTGCCGGCGCGGTGAGCATCGTCGGCATGGCGCTGCTCCTCCGCCTCCGTCGTCGTCGGGTCTGAGCGGGTTTCGGCACGCCGGTCGGGGTGGAAGGCTTATCCGCTTGGAGCCACAGTCCCCCGCCCGCTGTGCGGGCTCCCGCCAGGCCCGCTGCCTGTGGCTCCAACCGGACAACCCTTCCACCCCGCCCTCGACTTCGTCGCCGGAGGGGGGTGCCCCTCTGCTTTGTCGGTGGTGTCGGGTCTGCGCCCTCCGTCTCGCTAGGTGATCCGGATGCGGTGCAGCACGTCACCCGCGCCCGTCGCCACCTCGAGTGCCCGCACCCCATCCCGTACCGGCCCGGTGAACCCCACGATCACCTCCTCGGGCAACACCATCCCGCCCGAGGTCGTGGCCACCCACTCGTACCCCCGCCCGCCGTCGTCGCGGAGCGAGAGCTCGAGCCCGGTGAGCTCCTTTCCCACGCCTTCGCCCAGCCCCACCATCCGAACGACGACTTGCTCGGGCCACAGCTCGACGAATGAGAACACGTACCGTTCCCCGCCCGGCAACTCCCCCACCCGGTCGACGACGATCAGTATCGGCTTGTCCATGGTTCGGTGTCCTTTCGTGTGATCAGACCCCGCATTTTCTCCTCCGCGACGAACCATAGCCGCCCATTCCAGACGTGTCCCAGCGCGCAAGCACGGGACGCCCATTCCGCGGGCAGCCTCCACCTCGGCCCCGATCGCGAGTAGCGTCACCCTCATGACAAGCAGAGCCGGGCGCCTGGCGCTCATCATCATCGGTGTCGTCGCTCTGCTGATCGGCATCGTCTTCGCCGGCCAGGGCGCGAACCTCATCCCCGGCAGCTCGATGACGGGAGACCGCACCTGGCTCTGGATCGGCCTGGTGCTCGCGGTCGTCGGCGTCGTTCTGATCGTCATCGGGTCTCGACGGCGGCGGATCGACCGCTGACACGACGCGGACCTGCACACCCGCCTCATCGGCGGCGAACAGGGCCGAGACGGCCGCCTCAGATCACCATCAGCTGGCGAGCGTGAAGCTGCGGTCGCCGAAGTCAGCGACCACTCGAACATGTCCTCCGAGTGCCGCGATGTAGTTCTTGATGGTGTCCAACTCGAATGACTCCAGCTGTCCGCGCTCGATCGCAGACACGCGACGCTGCGACACCCCCATCGTCTTGCTGAGCTCCGATTGCGTCAGAGCAGCCTGCTTGCGCAGCGCCACGAGCTGGTAGGCGAGCACCTCTGCCTCAGCGGCGCCGCGTGCGGCGGCGACGCGCTCCGGATCACGGTCGAGCTTCGCTTGTGTCTGTTCCCAACTGACCGGCTTCTCAACCATGGTCCTCACCTCTCCCGACACTTCCATCGACCATGCGATTCCTCCCGACGAGCAGCAACTTCAGCAACGAGCATGCTCGGATGGAGAGGCAGGTCCGTCTGAGCATTTTGTACTCATCGATTGGCGCGCAGCCGAGTCGAGACGCCACCAGCGTCGTCAGCTGTAGCGGAGACATCCGCCGAAGCTATGCTCGACACACGCAGTGACGACGTGCCCGTGCGCTGCGAGTTCGTTCGCCGTACAGCGCCGGGAGTTACTCGATGGAGTCCAGCAAGAATCGCGAGCTCGTCGCTCGCGCCCTCGAGATCACCATCTCCGGGCTGCAGCCGTTCGTCGAAGACGTGTTGCGGCCGCGACTCAACGCCGGAGTCCCCTGGACAGCCGTACTCGAACTGAAGGACACGCAGAAGGGGATCGTCGGCAAGGAGTATTCGCCTGACGACCTCTCCGTGCTGCTTCGCGTGCTGACCGAGAACCTAGGCGAGCGCCTTCAGTACCCGTTCGCCGAGAGGCTCTCCCGTCGCGGGCAGAACTACGCGCAAGAGCTTCGCGAGGTGCGCAACGCCTGGGCCCACCACCGCGAGTTCACTACCCTCGACACAACCAGGGCGCTCCAGACGGTCGAGCTGCTGCTCACCGCGATCGGGGATGCGAGCGGCGCTCAGCAGATCCGAGACCTCAGCGACCAGGCGGGCCAGGCAGCGCCAGAGGCAATCGCACCACCGGAAGCAGTCGCAGCACCAGCGGCTGTCCCAACCGACGAGCACGATCTGCCGCTAGATGTGCCGGCAGCGGCACCAGAGCTCGTTCAAGCCCCCGAGCACACCGCCCCCGACACTCGACCCACCACCCTCACCCTTGAACTCACGACCGCCGGCATCGTCAGCTACGCCCTGGCGAACGCCCGCCTCTCGGCACTCGAGTCCGTGACCATCACGAACCCTGGCGCGATGCTCCGGGGCGCATCGCTCGAAATCGAGGCCACCGACGCCTTCGGCTCCCTGGGAGCCCCGAGCACCACCCTCATCGACCTCGCCGAGCACGCGACGGTCACGCTCTCCGAGCTCAGCCTCTTCCTCGACCCGGCGAAGATGCTCGCCGTCGACGAACAGCGTCCCGGCCGCATCACCGCGCGCTTGACTGACGCCGACGGGACGACGCTCGCCGAGGCCTCGTCCGATGTCGACGTCCTGGCAGCGTCGCAGTGGCGCACCGACCCTGTCCAGCTCGCCCTGGAGCTTCTGCCCGCCTACGTGCAGCCCAACGCAGCATCCATCCAGCCCCTCCTCCGGGAGGCCGGCACACTTCTCGAGAAGCGCACCGGCGACCGCAGCATGACGGGCTACCAGCTCGAAGACCCGAAGCGAGTGGATGCCACGGTCGAGGCGATCTACGAGACCATGCGTTCGCGGCGCATCCGGTACGCCGAGCCTCCCGCCAGTTGGTCGAGCACCGGCCAGAAGGTGCGTACCCCGGCCGAGGTGCTCGAGGGTCAGGTCGGCACGTGCCTCGACACGACGGTCGTTCTCGCCGCAGCTCTCGAGCAGGCAGGCATCAATTCGACCCTGTGGATCTTCGACGGCCACGCGTTCCTCGGGTACTGGCGTCAGAACAGCGAGATGGGCTCTGTGGTCGACGCGGAACCCGCCGATCTGCTCAACCGCGTCGCGCTGGGCCAGATCGTGCTCATCGAGACCACCGCCGTCACCGACTCCCGAGCCGGCGACTTCGACGCCGCCAAGCGGGCAGCACTCCCGCGCGTCGAGGGCGCGGCGAGCACCTTCATCGGCGTGGTCGACGTGGGCGCAGCACGTTCGGCGAGCATCTTCCCGCTCCCTTCTCGTTCCGTCGATGCCGACGGCACCGTCGTGGTCACCGAGTACCGGGTCGCGGCGAGAGTCGCCTTGCGCGACGGCCGGGAGATCGCCCCGACCACCGCCGACAACAGCACGAAGGTCGCCGCCCCGGCACGGGTCGCGCAATGGAAGAACTCGCTCCTCGATCTGAGTCTCCGCAACCGCCTGATCAACTTCACCGACCGCGCCGGCTACTCCCTGGCCGTGCCGAGTGGCGCCCTCGCGCACCTCGAAGACCAGATCAACTCGGGCATCCAGCTGTCGCTGCGGCCGTCGAACGCGGTCGGTGCCGTCGATCGCGAACGCAAGATCCAGTTCGGCCGCGATCTCCCCGACGACACCCGCGCGCAGTTGCTCGCCGACCGCAGGGAGGCGTTCATCGACATCACCGAGGAGTCGTACGCCACCAAGCTCCGCTACCTCGCCTACAAGGCGAAGACGATCGTGGAAGAGACGGGCGCGAACAACCTCTATCTCGCATTCGGGATGCTGCACTGGACGTTCAACGACCGCGAACTCCGTTCTCCGCTCATCCTGGTTCCCGTGACGCTGACGACGGCCAACCGCGGGTCGCTCTATCGCCTTACGCTCGACGAGTCCGGCGCATCCACACCTAACTACTGCCTGCTCGAGAAGCTCTCGCAGGCCTACGATCTCAAGATCCCCGGTCTTGCCGATCCGGATCAGGATGGCGCGGGCATCGACCTGCAGGCCGCCTTCACCGCCACCCGCCAGGCCATGCTCGATGCGCACCTCCCGTTCCGGGTCGAGGACACCGTCAGTCTGGGCATCCTCCAGTTCGCGAAGTTCCGGCTCTGGAAAGATCTCGACGAAAACTGGGAATCGCTCGCCGGCAACCCGCTCGTGAAACACCTGATCGAGACGCCCACGGCGGCATTCGTCGACCCCGTGCCGGCCGCGACGGCCGAGAACGCCGTCGACCTCGACACGCTGAGCGCCCAATGCCCGGTTCCCGCCGACTCCTCGCAGCTGGAAGCGGTCGCCGAGGCCGCGCACGGGCGAACCTTCGTGCTCGAGGGCCCTCCCGGGACGGGAAAGTCACAGACCATCACGAACCTTCTGGCGAAGGCCCTCACCGATGGCAAACGCGTGCTGTTCGTGGCCGAGAAGCGTGCCGCCCTCAGCGTCGTGCAGCGGCGGCTCGAAGAGATCGGTCTCGGCCCGTTCTCCCTCGATCTGCACGACAAGGGCGCTCGGCCGGCCGTGGTGCGCGCGCAGATCAAGTCTGCTCTCGAACACCGCGTCACGACCGACGGGGCCGCTCTCAGCACGAACCTCGAGATCGCGAACTCCAACCGCCGCAGCCTGTCGCGGTACGCCGACCGCCTCCACGAGAGCAACCCGGCGGGACTGTCGCTCTACTCTGCGCGCACGGGCGAGTTGGCGGCCGACGCGTTCGTGCCGGAACTGCCGGTGCCGGCCGCACTGATCGCGGGTGGTTCGCCCGACGACTTCGACTCGATCCGGACGGCCCTTCGCGACCTCCCCGAGACAGCCGACTATGCGCGGCCGCAGCGGGTGAATTCGTGGGGGTTCGTCGTCGACAGGCCGGAGGCGCCTATCGATCCGGTCGTCACGCACGCGGCGGCACAGGAACTTGACCGCGCACTTGCAGCCACCCTCGACGCGGGAGTCCCGTTCGAGTTCCTCGCGCTCGCGCACTCCCCCGAACAGCTCGCCGACTGGTCGCGCATCGACGGCTACCAGCGCGAGGCTCCCACGACGATCGATGCGGCCGGAGACCAGACGGGACCGAGCCCCTGGAACCAGGCCGCCACGTCCGTGATCGAACAGCTCGCCGCTCTCGTTCAGACGCCACCGGTCTGGCTGCAGCAAGCGACTCCGGATGCGGTCGCTCTCGACCTGGCCGACATCCACGCCGAGGCTATTGCCGCCGATCAGTCGGGCTTCTTCGGCCGCAAGAAGCGGCGGCGCGCGATCGTGGCGAGGCTGGCACCGGTGCTGCGGTCGCCGGACGCCGTCGATCTCAAGCAGCTCTCGACCTTAACCGGACAGATCTCCGAGTGGGCCGGGTACCTGCACACGCTCCGGGCCACCGCTCAGCAGCTCGAGGGCGTGCGCATCGCCGCCGACTGGAACCCCCTGCGACCGGATGATGCCGAGTCGGTGAGCAGCCAGATCGCCTGGCTCCGCTGGGTCGGATCGACGATCGGCGTGCGGCCCGGAGAAGACGTCGGTGCCTTCACCGCCGAGTGCCGTCGCCGGTACGAGACGACCGCGCCTGACGCCAACCGCTCTGCTTCGATGGCCTCTCTCGCAACAGCGTGGGCAGGTCTGATCGCTGCGGCGCGCACGACGGCGAGCGACCTAGCGTCTTGGGCTGCGTCGGCACAGACATCGGCTCCGACACAGACGCTGACCCCGACGCAGTCACAGACGCCGGCATGCCCCGGCTTCTTCTCCACCTGGGCGGCGACTCGCGCCGGCCGAAACCTCGACTCACCGACACCCGTCACCCTGGAACGCTGGCTCGCATTCTCGCGAGCCCTCGAGCCCCTGCGGCGCCGAGGCTTGTCCGACGCAGTGCAGGCCCTCCTCACCGGTGCGCTCTCGGCTGACGACGCCCGCCTGTCGTTCGAGAAGGGACTCGCCGCGGCATCCGTCGCCGAGCGCGAGCAGAACACCGGCCTCGTCGACTTCGACCCCACCGCCCACAACCGCTCCATCGAACGCTTCACCACGAGTGCACTCGCGATTCGGGCCGAGCTGCCGAACGCCATCCCTGCTCACGTCCTGAGCTTGCGGCGCTTCGACTCGTCCGCGCCTGCCGGGCAGGTCGGTCTGCTGCGCCGTCAGCTCGAGCGTCAGCGGGGTGGGATGAGCGTGCGCACCCTGCTGGACACGTTCGGCGAGCTGATCACGCAGATCCTGCCCATCACACTGATGTCGCCCGAGTCTGTCGCGCGCTTCTTCCCCGCGAAGCCTGGCCTGTTCGACATCGTGGTGTTCGACGAGGCCTCGCAGATCAGGGTGGCGGATGCGGTGGGCGCGATGGGCAGGGCGGCCTCGGTGGTCGTGGTGGGCGACAGCAAGCAGATGCCTCCGACGAGCTTCGGAGAGACGGCGATCGACGCTGACGAGGAGGTCGAACTCCTGACTGAGGCGGTGCCCGACGAGGAGTCGATCCTCTCGGAGTGCGTGCAGTCGCAGGTGCCGAGCAAATGGCTCTCCTGGCACTACCGCAGTCAGGACGAGTCGCTCATCTCGTTCAGCAATCACCACTACTACGAAAGCCGGCTGTCGTCGTTCCCGGCGCCGCTGCGGTCGGCCGAGCGCTCGTCGCTGGACGGCTACGGGGTCTCGATGGTGCGGGTGAACGGCACCTTCAACCGCTCGGGCAAGGGCAAGGAGCTGCGCACGAACCGCATCGAGGCCGAGGCGATCGTGGCCGAGATCCGGCGCCGGTTCGACGCGGCCTCGGCTGTGCAGCCGGATGTCGGGGCAGCCGACTTCGAAGCTCCCTCCCTGGGAGTCGTGACGTTCAACGCCCAACAGCGCGACTTCATCGAGAACTTACTTCGCGACACCGGCGACGAGCGAATTCTGAATGCCCTCGACCACGACAGCGAGGGACTGTTCGTGAAGAACCTCGAGAACGTGCAGGGCGACGAGCGCGACGCCATCCTGTTCTCGATCGCGTTCAGCGTGAACGAGAAGGGTTTCCTCCCGCTCAACTTTGGCCCGCTGCAGCGTGCCGGTGGTGAGCGCCGCCTCAACGTGGCGGTCACGCGGGCGCGCCGTCAGGTGCTGTTGTTCGCGAGCTTCGACCCGTCGGAACTCCGCGCCGAGCAGACCAGCTCGGTCGGAGTGAAGCACCTGAAGTCGTACCTGGAGATGGCGGCCAGCGGGTCGGAAGCCCTCGAGGCCGACCCCCGCCGCACGGCGATCTTCGACCGCCACCGAGACGACATCGCTGCAGAACTGCGGATGCGCGGCCTCGCGGTGAAAACGGACGTCGGCCTCTCCGACTTCCGTGTCGACCTGAGTATCGCCCCGGCCGACACCCCTGACCGCCCTGTGCTGGCGGTGTTGCTCGACGGCGACTCGTGGAGATCCCGCCGAACGGTGTCCGACCGCGACGGCCTCCCGATCGAGGTCCTGAAGAACCTGATGCACTGGCCTGCGGTGGAGCGCGTGTGGCTGCCGGAGTGGTTGCACGGCCGCGAGGCGGTGCTCGACCGCCTCGAACTGGCGATCGCCGACGTGCAGGCGGCCGCCGGCAACGGCGATCAGCTCGCCCGCGTCGACTCGATGGTCGAGCAGGCGCTCGGGGACGATGCGGAGATTGACACTCCCGCCTCGACTGCAGCAGCGTTCGCACTCCCCGGAGAAGCGCCAATCTGCGGCGACGACCTCGCCGCAGCGGATGCTCCCAACCTCTTCAAGAACCTGGCGAGCGCACCTACCGCTCAGCGCTCCGTCATCGACGACCTCATCGAGCCCTACATCCCGTGGATCCCGCGAAGGGTCGGTTCGATCGCCGTCCTAGACGCGCTCCCCCGTCTCGACGCCGCCCGAGCGGTGGAGGCCGTCATCCGCGAGATCGTGGCGACGGAAGGCCCAGTGCACCTGGTGAGGCTGGCGAAGCTCGTGGCGGCGGCGTTCGACCTCAACAAAGTCGCCCAATCCCGAGCGATAGCCATCCTGAACTTCGTGCCGCCCGAGATGAAGGCCCGCTCAACCGAGCCCTTCGCCTGGCCGACCGACCTCGACCCCGCAACGTGGCGCCGAGCGCGCGACTCGCAGCGGGGCGAAGCCCGCCCCCTCGATCACGTCTCACTCGTCGAGATCGCAAACGCAATGTCAATCGTCTCGGAAGCCTCGGCAGGTCTTGCGGAGCCCGACCTGAAGCGCGAGGCACTATCAGTCTTCGGTGGCAAACGCATGACGGAGGCGATCGGTACCCGCCTCGACGCCGCTCTCGTCTGGGGCCTCGAAAACGGTCGCTTGCACCGCACGGACTTGGGTATCATCCGGTCAGCGAGTCTGAACTGGAGCTAGACCGTCGCAAAACACCCCGCCGCTCCCGGATTTGGAAAGAGTGAATCTGCGGTCGCCGCGGTCAGAGACCAGTCGAACTTGGCTATCGAGCGCTGCGACAGACCCATGATCGCGGCGGATGATGCAACCCAAGCATCAAGCGGTCGCTTCGTCGGCTCCTATTGATAGGTGTCCCTCACGGCGGCGGCTGCTTGGTCCTCAGTGAAGCCATCGAACAAGAGCTGGCTTGCCAGTCCGGACTGGGAGAAGGATCCATTTGCGAGGTATGACTCGGCTTTTTTGGCCGCCTGCTCAGCCCAATCAGCACGGACGTTGGCTACCGCGCGCTCTGATTCCTGTTGAGTAAATCCTTCTGAGACGAGCTGGCCGAGCAGGCCTCTTCTAGAGAAAGCGATATGCGCGAGGTAGTCACCGGCCTTTTTCGCGGCCTGTTCGTCCCAAGCTGCGCCCACGTTCGCCGCGGCAAATTCCGCATCTTCGACGGCGAAGCCCTCCGACGCCAGCTGATTGACTAGGCCCCTCTTGGAGAAGGCGGTGTACCGGAGGTAGTCCCGCGCCTTTGCGAGCGCATTGCGCTGACCAGGTGAGATGTCTGACGTGAGGGGGGCAACAGTCTTATCAGTGACGGCTGAGTCAACCGGGGTAGCCGATCGCTGCGAGCTGGCGAAGACCGAAGTCTTTGGCGGGAGTTCCGGCAGGGGCCCGAGTGAGCTCTTGATGAACTCCGGCTGCTCGGTAAGGCTTCTGAGTAGCTCTGACAGCCCAGCGTCATCGATGGAATTGATTTGAAAGCGGGGCACACCGTGCAGTCCATTAGGAATGTATTGGCTGTCTACCCCCGGCAGAAGTACAAGTCGCACCTTTCTGAGAAAAGCATCTCGATTCGCGGAGTAGATACTGCGGAGCGAGTCAGCCTCCGCCGCGGCGCCACCTCCCGTACTGGGATTGCCGCCGCCATCCCACGCTAGCCGCCAGCTGTCAGACACCACGACGAGCACAACGTCACACTCCGTGATGCGGTTCGGGCCCCAACGAGTCCAGTCAACAGGATCAGTTAGGTGATAAAGATCGACGTCAGCATCGATCCCGTTGTTTCGAAGCACCGTCGCCAAGTCGAAGACTGAGTTCCTACGAGCTTCAATCTCCGGCGGTGACCAGTCCGGGTCGACGTGCGCCCAGGAGATGAACGCTGAAGGATGACGTCGTTGAGAGTCAGACACACTTCATTTTGACTGGTCCGGCATGAAGATGCCGGGGCTTAGCGTCGGAGCGTCGGCCATGCAACGTGCACTGGATCTCGTGAGGCAGTGACGAGCCCTTTCGGATGCATCTCATCGACAGCGTCAGCGAACTCCGCGGAGACTGACTCAGAATGCTCCGGCACCTGGCTCAAGGGCCGGAAGAGAACTCCGCGAACGATTTAGTTGCTGTATCTCAACCCACAGCTCTTCGCGCAGCCCCATGAGTTCGATGACATAACCGTCAGGTCGCTGAGCACTTCGCTCGAGGTAACGGTTGCACGCCAACTTCATCGAGGCGAGGGCTTCCTGCAGATCCCTAGAGCGCCCAACGGACCGGCGAGCGATGTCTATCTCACCGCGAACCGTCACGACGCTCCTCGCGACGCGTCCGAAATCGTCTGTGGAATAGGCATCACGAATAGGCACTGGGGCATCAACCGCGATGAACGCCCGACGTTCGTAAATCTGCCGGATCAACGCCCCTACGGCCTGATCCTCCAACCGCCGGAAGGTCACCAGGTAGGTGCCGCCGGCGATGAGCCCAGTGAGGGCGGCGCCGATGGCAACCACCACCAGGTCTGGCCCGAACGAGTCCCACATCCCGACGAGCGCCTATGCAGAGTGCAGGCGAACGGCAGCCCGGATGGCCTCCGCGTGCTCGTAGATCTCATCGAGGGATTCGATGGGAATCTTGGTCTCGGCCTTCTCTGCGTCAAAGACCCCGAGGTACTTCTGCTTCTTGCCGTTGAACCAGAGACGCGCGATCGGTTTGCGATTGTTGTCGTCCAGAAGCACTGCGAAATACGACTTCGCATCCCGATGGACAACTCTCTGCGGCTTTACCTCGGCGCATGCAATCGCCTTAACGATCTGGTATCCCTCGAGCTCTTCGAGGGTGGTCTCGATCTCATCGGCATTGTGTTCAAGATCTTGATCTGCCACGGGCTGACTCTGGACCGCGAATCCACCTCCATCGACGGCCGCTGACGGTGCGGAGAGTGTAGTCGCGCCGAGCGCGGTCTTGAGTCGTTCGTTCACTCGCTCATTGAGAAATTGCCGGGCAGCTTTACCCACCAAGGTGGTGAATTGCGTACGCACCTTCTGCGTGTAGGCCCCGTCGTAGACCCGAGAGGTGAAGAATTTGATCCACTCGTCCGACGGCTCCCGGAACTGCGCTGCGATTTCTCGCTTGAGCGCCCCCACGTACTTCAGCTCCTCTGCAGCACTGATGACCGAGTCGAGATCGAACACGTCCTTCGTGAGCTTCTTCAGCTCCGGGATGAGCGTCTCGTCGATGTCTGAAAGGTCAAGCACGAGGAACGGCTTCTCGTCCATTCGGTTCGGAGCGTCCAGGTCGGTATAGAAGTTGTAGACCTGCCCGTTCGTCAGAACGGCGATGCGAGCGTTCGTGACCGCAAAGTACCGGAACAACTGCGAAGCATGCTCGAGCTTCAGCTGACTCGTCGCCGTCTTGCATTCGATGAGGATCTGGACTTCGCCCTCGCGCATGATCGCGTAGTCGATCTTCTCGCCGCGCTTCAAACCTAGATCGGCGGTGAACTCGGGCACGACCTCCAGTGGATTGAAGACGTCGTACCCGAGGATCGTTGAGATGAACGGCATGATGAACGCGTTCTTCGTGGCTTCTTCAGTCTGGATCGCATCGCGCTGGTTCTGCACCTTCGCAGCAAGCGCGACAAGACGTTCTTCGAACTCCATAGTTCTCCCCCGGGGTCAATTAGCTCGACGCTACAGGACAAGTGTCGAAGCGGCGTTCCGCGCCGTACCCCTAGTTCGCGTGTCGTCCGAGACCCGTGCCGGTCTCGATCATTCGCTGGCGCGCCCGGCGACGGGCTACTTCGCAGAACTCGGCGGCGCCCCGCTTGTCGTCCAAAGTTCCGCCGTGAGGATTGACCCCTGTGGAGATGGGCGGACAGTATTCTAAGCGTCCGATCGATAGCAGTTTGAGTAGTCGATACTCACTGGCGATAGTCTGACCACAGGGGGCACGGTGGATTGGAAAACAGGCGTCGGCGAGGTGATGACTAGGCGCGCAGTCCATGCGCTCTACGGGGGCCAACAGCAACAAGGCATTTCAACGCCTGCGAACTCGGACGACATTCTCGTGTTCACAGACCCTGCGAAGGGCGCTAGGTACGGCTATGACCTTCACGAGGGCGCCCGTGAAGACGGAATATACGCCTACACCGGCGAAGGGCGCCTCCGGGACCAGACATTGACACGCGGGAACCTCGCGCTGCTGAACTCGGTTCCGCTCGGAAAGACGATTCGCCTCTTTCGCACGGACAAGACTCTCGCCACTTACGTCGGTTCGTTCACACTTGACGATCCGCCATATATTCGGCAGGCCATCCCCGATGAGTCTGGAGCAATCCGCGAGGGCATCATTTTCAACCTCGTACCGATCGAAGCAGAGATTGAACGGCTTCCAACCGTGGGTCGCCACCAGGTTCTTCAACTTGAGACAAGTGAGTGGAAGGCGCCGCTCTTCGATCCATACGCGCTCAATACATCGCCCGGCATCGCGAGCACGGCGTCGAGGGTTGAATTCGAGCTGCAAGCTGCTTTCGGCGAGTGGCGACAAGCCAAAGGGCATAATCTGCAGCGACTTAAGATTCCCATCGGTGGGAATTTCGTCGAACCAGATCTTTTCGATGCAACAACGTCCGAACTTTTTGAGGCCAAAAAATCAGCGGCTCGCAAATACGTACGGACCGCAATCGGGCAAGTGCTCGACTACGCCCACAACGCGAATCTCCTCAAATTACGAGCACGGCCGGCGATTTTGCTACCAAGCAGGCCCGCACCCGACCTTCTAGAGCTTTGCGCAAGACTCTCAATCAGCGTCTACGCGCGCGATGGTTCGCAGTTCGCTCAGCTCGCCACGAAGTAGCTCCTCGCCTGTCACCATTCTGAAATCTTGCGGACCATCGGAAGATCGGGCGTGGCCCAGTCCAGCTCCATTACGTCCGCAGGGCTGAGCCAAGCTAGGGCGTCGTGATCAGCGCTACTCGACGGCGCGTTTGAGGTCAGTTTCACCTCGTAACAAGCAAGATCAATCGATAACGACCCCACCAGCGTCGATGAACGGTCAAGCAGATTTCCGACCACAACATCAACTGCGAGTTCCTCTGAGACTTCTCGCCGTAGCGCTTCCCGCGGATCCTCTCCGGACTCAACCTTCCCGCCGGGAAACTCCCATTTGCCAGCTGCTGATTTACCTGGCGAGCGCCGGCACGCCAGGATGCGGCCGTCTTTCATGAAGACAGCGGCTACTACTTCGAGATCAGTCACGATGTCTAGCGTTGCGTAGTCAGAGCGAAGACACCACAACCCGTCTCAAGCACCTCGCGTGCTAGACCAAATCGGCCCGAAGCCAGAGGGCATCAGCACAGTCTTCTGAGCAAGCCTTCAGTGGCATTATCCGAAGTGCTTTCGGCACCCGAATCCCGCAATTTCGGCACCGCCGAAGGTCCCCCGCTGCATAACCACGATGAACCAGCAAATCACTCCAACCAGCTTCGGGCCCATCAGCACGGTATTGCTCGGCCTCGTAGAGCGACTTTGCCAAGTCCTTCGAATCAGACTTGGGGTCCGGATCGTTGACCCAACCGGATAGCAGATGAATCAGAGCTTCCTCGGCGCACAGACCATCATGGTGCGCACGTCGCTTGAACTCAGTGGCGAGATACGTCGGAACACGTACGGAAGAGAAGAGCGAAGGTGTCATACCACCTATCTTAAGCGGTGGATGTACACCCTGCAAGTGGCGCACCTCTGACAGCATTGGTCAATGCCTAATCAGCCCAAGACGCCGCACAAGTCTTTCCGGATTCCTCCCGAGCTCTACTCGGCGGCGCAGGCGAAGGCTGCACGGCAGGGGCGCACGTTGACCGATGTGGTGAAGGAGCTGCTTCAGGCCTACGTCGATTCGGTCGACTGACTAAGCAGGGACTTTCGCGACAAACTGACTCAGATGGTTTCGAAGCGCTGCGTCGTGCACGTAAACGTAGGTGCCGCGCATACCTCGCGTGAGCAGCACCGCGTAGACGTTCTGGATGTACCAAAGCAGGTCGTCGTCGGAGTAGACCCGGCCGAGGGCCCTGTTCGCCTCTTTGCCCTTCTTGTCGAAGTACGAGGCACGGTCGACGACAATGCGGCCGGTTGCCGTGTCGAAGCGGAGGTCGGGGCCGATGATCACGCCGGCGTAGTTGAGGTCGTAGCCCTGTACGGTGTGGATCGAACCGACCTCGTCGAGAGAACCTGGCGACGCGATCCAGTCGGTCTGAGTGCTGTTCCAGCGCATCCGGAAGTCGCCGATCTCGATGTCGTGGCCCGGCTTGTCGCCCTTCGTCCTCCACTCCCAGGCGTAGCCCGCGACCAGGCGCGAGAGGCCGACCTCGCGGTCTCGGCGCACGATTTCGGCACGCATCTCGGAGACGTCGTCGAACATCCGGAAGTCGTAGTCGCCGAAGTCCGGGACGGACGCGGTGGACAATGGTCCCGACGCCGGGTCGGCACCGAGCATCCGCCTCACATGGCCGACGTAGTCGGAACCCGCGCGCACCCTCATCTGCGAGAGGAGGGGGTGGTGATGGTCGGTTGACTTCGCATCGGCTACAAGCCGCTGCAGAGTCTCGATCGGGATGTCGGCCGGCTTCACGCTCTGGGCGGGGTCGACCAGGAATATTTGGTGGGCGGTTTTGGCCATGATCCAGTCGAGCTGCGTCTTCGAGGTG
Organism: Herbiconiux sp. 320_LB; assembly: GCF_059691755.1. Lineage (NCBI taxonomy): Bacteria > Bacillati > Actinomycetota > Actinomycetes > Micrococcales > Microbacteriaceae > Herbiconiux > Herbiconiux sp. 320_LB. Next base: position 765,578 of record NZ_JCAWAD010000001.1, read on the forward strand.
TCGTCATGGCCGAAGAGCCTCGTTGTGATCTCGCGGAACTTTGTGTTCAGCTTCGCCGCCGGCTGATTTGCGCGCTGGTTCAAGCGATGCGTCTCGTCGACGATGAGCAGGTCGAAGTCGGTCGCCGACTCCCCCACGTCGAATGCGGTCAGGACCATCGACGGATCGAGACCGGGGGTCTTGCGGAAGACCTTCTGCACCGATTTGCGGAGCGACTGCTGCGGGATAACGAAGCCGATGCGCAGGTCGCGGAGGAGCATCCGGTGCTCGTCAGTGAAGAACTCGGAGAAGAGGGAGTCGCCGTCGTCGTCGAGGGCGTCGAGGGGTGTGGATGCGCGGATGTCGGCCAGCAGCTTGAGCAGGTAAATCGCGACCACTGTCTTGCCGGTACCGGGATCGCCCTGGATGACCGTGGTGCTGCGCTCGCTGCTGCGGAGGTCGTCGAAAAGGCTCCTCACCACGCCCTCGACGGCGAAGGCCTGATCGTCGGTGAGCGACTTGAACGGGCTCAACTTGAACAGGTCGCTGTTGATGATCTCGGGAATGGTTCGAGTGAAGACACCGTCCAGCTTCAGGCGGTCGAAGATGTCGTCGAAACGCTCCTGGTAGAACGCGCGGTTGTAGTAGTCGGCGTTTACGATTCCGTCGTTGCGGTTCAGTACCTCGAAGGCGCCGTCTCCGCTGAGCATCTCGATCAGGAACGACTCGAGGTCGAGGCACGCTGACTTGTTGAAGGTCTCGTCGAGGATGACGCGCAGGTTGGTGAGTCGACTGCGTTCGATGCTTGCGAGATGCTGGCGCATGCGCGTGGCCACGTTGAGAGATTCGCCGACGTAGATCCCGCGGCGGGCCGGCTCGGCGCTTCGCCTGGGCGTTCGGCCGGGGTTCGCCTTGTCCTCGTCGAGGATGTAGACGACGGGCCAGTTCGAAACGCGCTTGTCTCCGCTCTGCGCCCAGATGCCGACCTCCGTCTTGTCGAATGGGAGGCGGACGATCTCAGAGTTGGTCATACTTCGTCGAGGTTCCGCGCGCCTTGTCTACGGGGTACTTCTCGCGGGTTTTCGCGAGCTTCGTGCGGATGAGGTCTTCGGAGTTCGTGCCGAGGCGTGCTGCCAGGAGGTAGCAATAGGTGAGGACGTCTGCGAGCTCGTCCTGGACTCGGGACTCGTCCGCATCCGGTGACCACTGGAAGAGCTCGAGCAGTTCGGCGGCCTCGATCGAGATGCTCTTCGCCAGGTTCTCGGGGGTGTGGAACTGGGCCCAATCCCGCTCGGACACGAATGCGGCTAGGTCGTCGTGGACGGAAGGGGTGGCCATTTCGACAGGCTAGCAGCGGGCTGATCTGTGCGTCCCTGGCACGGCGGTCGGCCCGACGATTGCGCCCTGAAGTGGGGGCATCGGTCGATCGTCGACAGCTGTAGCCTTCTCGTCTGGGGGAATCACGGTCTGTTCCATTGAGTTCGTGGCGCGTTCCTCGACCCGCATAGAAACGATCCGATTGAGACGATGATGACGCCTTCCACCCCGCCCGCCGGCTGGTATCCGGACCCCAACAACGCTGGCCAGCAACGCTACTGGGACGGAGCTGCGTGGACCCAGTTCTCGACGGAGCAGGGACCAGCCGCGTCAGCCGTGTCAGCGCCGCTCTCATCAGCCGGTGGATCCGCCGAGGGCTCGGGCAAATGGCGCCCGACCCTCAGCACCTGGATCACAGCCGCGATCGCACTGCTCGTCTCCATCATCGGCATCGGGACGAACGGCTTCGGAGGCTTCCTCGTCGGCATATCACTCTTCGGTCTCGGTGCCGGCATCTGGACGGTCGCTCGCCTCCGTCCCAGTTGGCTCAATCTGCCGCGCACTCGCCGAGCCGGATGGGTGACCGTCGGGGTGTCTGCTGCGGTCCTGCTTCTCGGCGCAGCCATCGCACCTCATCCGCAACCGATCAGTCAGGCCCAGAGCGTCAAGGCCGACACGTCGATCGCGGCGCCAGCGACGACGAGTCAGACACCCGAGCCCACAGCCGTACCGAAGAAGACTGAGACTCCGACGCCGAGCCCAACCCCCGTCAAGACCGTTCAGCTCGCCGAGACCTCCGAGCAGGTGGCGTTCGGGCAGTCCAGCTACGAAGACCCGAATGTCGACGCCGGCACCAACGTGGTCGTCACGGCCGGGACGCCCGGGACGAAAGTGTCGAAGTGGGAGATCACTCTTATCGACGGCGTCGAAGCGTCCCGCACTCTGGTCTCCGAGACTGTGACTGTCGCCCCTGTCGACGAAGTCACGGCCATCGGCACCCACCAGGCACCACCTCCCCCGGCTGCTGCACCCGAGCCGGCACCGGATGCGGGGGGAAATTGCGACCCCAACTACGCCGGCAAGTGCGTGCCCATCGCATCTGACGTGGACTGCGCGGGTGGCAGCGGTAATGGCCCGGCCTATGTGTCGGGGCCGGTGCAGGTCGTGGGCAGCGACATCTACGACCTCGACCGCGACGGCGACGGGATCGGCTGCGAGTAACGCTCGCCCAGTGTTCTTTGATCCGAGGTTCGGGTAGCGCCGAACCTCGCGGCTTAGCCGCGCACCGTCACCAGAGAACCCGCTCATTGCTGAGGATTCCTCGCAGGCGTAGCGTTGAAGCAACGGGCGGTAGGTCACGACGCAAGGAGTGATCGTGGACACCAGAAGAATCACCATCGCAATCGTTGGGCTGGCCGTGGCGGGTATCACCACCATCGGTATGGCACCCGCCGCTCAGGCGGAAGGCATGGACCCGCTGTCGACAGCGCAAGTTGTGAGTGTGAACGGCTCCTCGGACCTTGATCCGGGGACAATCGCTCTCTGTAATGCGGGCTTCGGAGATGTCAGCGTCAAAAGCTACGAGTCCGCGGAACTGGGGCACATCGATCTCTTCTGCGGGGACTCGGCGAGCGGGTACGTGCACATTCGGGAGCAGCACGAAGACGACTGGCAGACGCAACTCGATGGTTTGGGTGGCGGCACCAATTGGGACGATTGGATGGAGTACCAGGTCTCCTCCGCCGTGATGACGCCGGCTAGCGGCTACCCGATCTACATCGGCAACGACAAGGCCTGCTACACGGCACCCATTGTCATCGTCGACTCTCGTGGCAACGCCGTGGACACCTACTACCCGACTGTGATCGTCTCGATGAACAACAAGAAGGTCATCACTGCCATACCGACGACTGCCAAAGTGGCCAACAACTGCGTGAACGCAAACTAGTGGCGACGGAAGGGATTGATGGTGCGAGAGATCATCGTTTCAGTCGACTACGGCCAGGGCTGGCCACTGTCGGACATCATGTGGAAGCCCGAAGACAAGCCCGACTGGCCCGCGATCCTCTCCCCCGAGCTGATCGAACGACTTGACGCTTGGGGTGATTTCTTCGACAAACACGCCGATCCCGGGACGTCACTGTTCGGCTCGGAGGAGCTGCGCAGGTGGTTCGACCTCGAGGGCGTGCGCCTTCGCGACGCGCTCGAAGCAGAGGCCGGGCATCTGTATACGTTCCGCTTGCGCCTCTGGTTCTGACGGGCGCAATAGCCCGCGGCCACGGACCGCGACTGGGTGCTCGAAGGCAAGGCGACGGCCGCAGCTCCGCGATCTTCGGGGTTCGCGCAGAACCTCCTGGTCTAGGAGCCTGATCTGCTGGGGTTTGGCGCCCCAGCTCGTCGACCGCAAGTGGCGGTCGCTACGAACGCCGTGATGGCGATAGCGACGCCCATACCCACGATGGTCCATGGGTTCTCGAGGTTCGAGGGGCCCGAGTAGAAGAGGAGAAGGGCGACGTAGCCTCCCAGACCTGAGCCCAGACCGATGAGCAGGTTGCGGTGGCCAGCGCGAAGCCTCAGCCGACGATCGAAGAGCGCCACCGCGCCAACGGCGAAGAGCCCGGCAACGAAACCGCACCCCACGCCGACAAAGCCCGTGACCAAAGAGCTGGCGAGGACCAATGGGAAGTAGACATCCCCGACCGGAAGCTGCGCTTGATAGACGACGCTGCTCAGCGCTCCGAGAATGCCGCCGGCCGCCCCACCGATCGCCACCGCGGCGACCCACAGGCGCAGGAATCGTTGCCAGGTCATGGGGACAGGGTAGAGGCCCTCGGACCAGATGGCAGCCCTTAGTGGACTTTTGCTCAGTTTAACGATGATCAAGACAAGGCAGGTCCTCGCCGGTCGCGTCGAGGACCTACTCGCAGGCGATCCCGTCGCCGTCGCGATCTATCTCCGACGAGTAGCGCGGCTCGCCGGCGTAGGTCGGGTCCATGCCAGCGGCTCGCGCGGCGGCGCAGTTCAGGGAGTGCCCTCTGCGGGAGCGGGCTCTAGTTAGGGTCAATTCCTTTGACGGCCGCCGCCGCCCGGGCAGCGTCACCCCCGTAGCCGAGATGATCGGCAGACGAGTCAATGCCCTGCCGATCTCGCCTGCTCCGGTGTCCTTGACGAGTCGCTTCCCTCCATTAGCCCGCCGAACGTCGGCTTGCGGCGATTGGGAATACCCGCCCACATTCGACTGAACTCGCTCTCGTACCGCCGGGACAAGCGCAGGAACTCGTTCGGCTCGGCAAACTTGGCACCGGCGATTATGTACTGAGGAACTCCAATTGGAGGCAGGTCAGTCCAGTCGTAATTAGACGGGCGAGTCTGTACGTGCATCGTGTCTCGGGGACCGATTAATACATGTTTGCTCCGACCCCACTCATCGGAAGACATCCCGGATCTCCAGATGGTTACTCGAATCAATCCGAGACTTTCGAGATCGCGGACAGCCCGACCTACCGCCTCAATCGCAGATTCCATCCGAGCGATCTCCGGTGAATTCCGCCGATAGTGAGCGAAGTCATTGCGTACCTGGGGAACGTTCGCATCCACTAGCGATTGGTTGACTAACTTCAACGTGGCGACGATTCTTTCCTGGCTGCCGCTGGTCAAATCCAGGAAGGGAATGCTGTGCAGAAACGGAAACGACTTCAGATCGGTCTTCCCGTGATAGTCCGGGAGCGCTTTCGCCTCCCTCTCAAAATCGGCCGGGGCGTCACGAACCCCGCCGAGGTGCTTGCCGAGAATTCCGAAGCCTCGCACCAGTTGGTGCAGTGAAAGTTGCGCTGACGTGAAGTCGAAGACCTCGGATTCGTTCTTCGACTCGGCGTGAATATGTTGCAACAGGGCCAGTCCACACGCCCGGTCGCCCTCATCGTCATACCTAAAGGGATACTTCGCAGAAACATGGTCATTCAGAAGTGCCCAGGTTGCAAAGGCGAGCGAGTCGGCAAGAAGGCCTTCGAGCTCTCGGAAGTAGTCGGTGGCGAGGTGGGCAAGTGCGTCGAAATCGACTACTCCCGCTACGACAGCGGACCGGGTTCGATTCCCAAGGGCATGATGCCTCGCCCAGAACCGCTCGGAGAGATCCTCCCTCGGGGGCACATCGAATCCGAGTTTCCAGAGTAGGGCCTGCACTATTTGCTCGTCGTCCATGCCGTCCGCGTCCAAAATCCCAACATATTCACAAGCCGCAATGACGTTGCTTCGACGAGCCAGGACCAGCTGACGGAGGGCTTCATCGGGAGCAGAACTTCGAACAAACTCTTCGAGGCGCTCAGCAGTGTCTTCACCTTCGGTGTGCCGAAGTTGCCACTCCAGCTCGCTGATTTCTTCGACTTTCTCGCCGTACAGCTTCGTGATTAAGTTCCGTTCACGAAGAGCCGAGAAGCCCGCATCGTCGCCCACGAATCGCACACCAAGGTTTCCTAATTCCGGTCGAAGGCGGAATGCGCCGGAGTGCACCTCTCCGTAGATAACGGGCTTCCGCACGTCGCCGATCGGAATTTGAATGGTGCCATTCGAGACGAGCAGATCAAGCGCACTGATCAGATCTGACTCTTTGGTCAAAAAAGCGAGTTGCATCATTTGCGCTCGACTTAGGACCGCAACGGTATCGGACGCTTTCGTGACTTCGAGAAACGAGCCAACCCTGGCGCGCAGCGAGGCGCTGCCTCCATCAAAAAGTCTTTCAATGAGTGCGCGAAGCTCCGCGTCAGACAGGCAGTCCCCGACGAGTGCCACGACCGTCCCGGCTCGATGATCGGAGTAAACCGCGGAAATTAGGCCGGTTATGTGTTCTGCGAACCCCCACCAGTCCGCTCCGTCGGAGTCCGCGTCCAACAAATCGTGAACCTTCGAACGAAGCTTGTTGACCGGGGCTTCGTATGAGGTCGTCAAATGGATGGGGTGGAGGCGGCCACACTGCAAATCCGAACAGTGATAGGCGGGGACACGACGAGAGAACCGAACCGAACGACCACTCTCGCTGACAAGCAAGCCAAATGGCCCAGTTACTAGAGATCCGTACTGGAACACGCCAGGCGAGACATCCGACAGCAGCTGAGAGGTCTCGGTCACGGTGAGAACGTCCTTGGGCTCGTCATGGCGCTTGGCAAACGCGTCGTAGAATTCCCGGCCGTACGTGAACGGGAAACGAATCTGGCCGGCGTCGAGTTGAGCGTTGACTGCATTCTTGAGACGCTCGGGAACAATGTTCTCGATGTCGAGAAATAAGTTGGCGTTTCCGATGGACAAAGCGGTCATTAGATGCGCCTCTTTCGCCGGCACGTTTTCCTTGCGGATAAGACGATCCTTCATTGCAACACCAGCTTCGGAAAGCTGAAGAGCCGCGTTCAGCTCGCTTGGCACTTGGTAATCATCCGCGATGATGCAATCGGCCAGAATCTCGATCAGGTCGCAGACCTTCACAAAGCTGCTCTGCCATTCGCGATCCGAATATTTCGCGTCCAGCTCCTTGGCTGACAATCCAGTCATTTGTTGTACCCCCACCTGAGACCCTAGAGCTGAGGAGCCGGAGTAAACACCCCTCATTCGGGGCGGAAGCCTGCTCTCGTTCCGGGTCAGGTCCTAACCGCGTTCTAACAAATTCATCGCCCCAGCGATGTATTTGCCCGCACTGATGAACAGCCCGACATGAGCTCTAAATTAGAGGCACTTCGCGACGAGGACACTGCCTACCCGGTGCGATCGCTTTGCGCCCTGGAGGACGTCGAGGAATCGGAGCGTCGCACGAGGCAGCCGCGCAGTAGGCAACATGCGTCAGCAAGGGTCGTGACGTACGGCAATTCGATTTCAGAAAAATTGAGGTCGAACGATGAGGCCTGTCAGCGGAGCAGTCTCGCCTCTAGGTTTCTCCCAAGCGCGCCACCCACCGATAGCAATAGCTCCGATAGATTGCGACCGTCCTGATCTCACGTTGAGCTACACTGACCCGCCGCTGACCGGCACGAACTACGGCCGGCGGCGGGCATTGCATTTATCAGGCGCGGGGCGCGAGTGCCTCGGCGTAGAACTCCAAGGGGTCCTTCGACAGCGACGCCTTCACCAGCCGCGACCAGTCGTCGGCCAGCACCTCGATCGCGCCCGACTCGACGCCGTCGAGGGAGGCGGCCGCCACCGAGCGCGGGGTGATCTTCGGGATGTCGTAGCCGGCCATCATGTCGGTGTCGGCCGCGCCGAGGTGCACGCCCTGCACGAGGGTTCCCTGGCCGGCGAGCTCGAGGCGCACGCCGTTGGTCATGGCCCACTCGGCGGCCTTCGCGACGGCGTAGCCGTTGGCGCCGTTGGTCGAGAACCAGGAGAGGGCCGAGTTGATGTTGACGATCGCTCCCCCGGCGTTGGCCGCCAGGATGGGGGCGAAGGCGCGGATCACACCGAGCGTTCCCCAGAAGTGGGTGTCGAGCTCGCGGCGCGCGCCGGTGAGGTCGTCGGCTCCGAGGAGGTTGGCGCCGGTGGTGATGCCGGCGTTGTTGATGAGGAGGGTGACGTCGGTGGCGTGGGCGGCCGCATCCGTCACCGACTCGTCGTCGAGAAGGTCGAGGCGCAGCAGCTCGACGCGCGGGTCGGTGAACTCGTCGGCCGGGAGCGCCTCGGGGCGACGCACCGCCGCGTAGACCTTGGCGGCGCCGCGCTCGAGCAGCTCGTCGACGAAGCTGCGGCCGATGCCGCGGTTGGCTCCGGTGACCAGGGCGACGGATCCTGCGATGTTCATGGGTGTCCTTTCACGCGGGGCGGTAGCGGGTGCTCTCGCCATCCGTCGTCTACGCTAAGACTTCACGTTGACGTCAAGGGCAAGTCGAGTGGCACGCCAAGGGCGAACAGGGCTCACCCGCGGTGGCGGGCTCGACCCGGCAGAGAGAACGGATGCACGATGAGCGACATGCGGATCGGCGAGCTCGCCGAGCGGGCCGGGGTCAGCACGCGGGCGCTGCGCTACTACGAGGAGCAGGGCATCCTGCACTCGGAGCGCACGCCGAGCGGCCAGCGGGTCTACGGTGAGGCGGACGTGGATCGGGTGCGGCTCATCCAGCACCTGTTCTCGGCGGGGCTCGCGAGTCGCACGATCGCGATCGTCCTGCCGTGCGTCGACAGCGGTCACGCGCCCGCCGAGCTGCTCGGCAGCCTCCACGCCGAGCGCGATCGCATCACGGGCGTGATCGCCGACCTCGAGGAGGCGCGGCGGCGGCTCGACGAGGTCATCGAGCTGACCGAGCACTCGACCCCGGAGCAGTGCGACCGGGTGCGGGACGGTGCCGGGCGCACCGCATCGATTCTGGAGTCGGTCGCCTAGAGGCACGTAGCCGCGGCCTCTGCCGCTGCCGCTGCCGCTGCCGCTGCACCTTCGGTCAAGGCAGCGAGCGTTGCTTCCCGGGCTCGTTTCCGGGGAGCGGAGCACGGCCGGGCCTGTTCTTCCAGACGCTGGCCGCAGAGGCGGCTCCGGCGGCGAGCGCACCCGCCACGCCCACAAAGGCGAAGGGCGCGATGATCCCGCTGAGCGCCTGGAAGACGAGCACGATCGTCGTGCCGAGTGCGGCGCAGAGGGCTCCGACGAGCAGGGACTGCCTGGCCGGGGACTTCGGCATGGGGGCTGTGTGCGCGATCAGGAAGACCACGAGACCGACGAACGCCATCCCGAGGCCGGCCAGGATCGCGATGACGAGAGCGACGAGGATGGTGAAGCCCCAGAAACCGTAGCTGCCGGTGTTCGTGACCGTCAGCGCCACCAAGGAACCGACGAAGACGACACCTCCGGCAACGAGTGCCCCCGTGCCGATGAAGTAACCGAGGATCTTCGTCATCGACTCGCTGTGCGGCGAGCGCGAGGTGGGGCCGGGCGTGCTCTCAGTCGGTCCTGCAGCCATGCGATTCCCCCACGGTCGGCTCGTGAGTGCTCAGGCTAGCGAAAAGCCCCTTCTCGTTCGAGCCGTCTATAGCGGAGCGGAACCCCGGCGACGGACGAGCCAGGTGGCGAGTGCGGCTCCCAGGCTGCCGGCGAGCGCTCCCGCCAGTATCGGGACGAAAAGCAGGGACTCCGCCGTCTGAGCGAGCACGAGAAGCGCGATGCTCACGCCAATCGCGGTATACAGAGCTCCGACCAGCAGAGCGAGACCGATCGGCGAGCGGGGGCTCGGGATCGCGTACGAGAGCGCGAACACGGCGAGTCCGATCACTGCCATCCCGACGACCGCGCCGATCGCGATAACGAGGCTGGTCAAGAGCGGGTACAGCCAGAGGCTGAGGCTGCCTTCCTTCAGGAAAAACATCACCTGGGAGGCGATGAAGGCTCCGGCTCCGGCGGCGAGCGCCGCAGCACCCACGTAATAAGGAGCGATGGCCGTCAGCTCTCTGCGGTGCCGTCGCGCGGTCGCAGGTGATGCATCCAAGGTCGCCCCCGATCGACGGGTGAAGGTTCAGGTTAGCGGGACATGTGTGTGCGGCCTGCTGACCCAGCCGCGGCGCCGGCCTTCGCCAGGGCGTCGGCCTCGGCGCCGCCTCGGTCAGAGCTGCGGTCGCGGCGCGAGAAAGTCCTCATCCGAGAGCGTTTCTCCGGGGTGCTTCACCCCTCCGGGGCGGTTGTTCCAGACACTGCGGGCTGCGCCGACTCCTGCGGCGAGCGCGCCGACCAGCCCCGACCACACGAAGAACGCCAGGACCCCCGTGGTCACCTGGACAACCAGCAGGATTGCCACGCCGATCCCGGCGCAGAGCCCGCCGACGAGAAGAGCTTGTCGCCTCGGAGTCCGCGGGACAGCAGGACCCTTTCGTACGAATAGGAGCACCGCAAGACCAACCACCAGCATCCCGAGCGTGGCCGTGATGCCCATGACGACGCTGAACAACAGGGCGAACCCCCAAAAGCTCAGACTGCCCCCGGTCAGGATGAGCATGGTGACCTGTGACGCCACGAACACTGCCGCCCCCGCCACCAAAGCCCCACTCGCCACGAAGTAGCTCGTGATCCGCGGCGGCGCACCGCTCGCAGCACTCGCCCCCGAGCCCCTCTCGACTCCCCGTACTTCTTCGTCCACGCCATCCCCCAAGGTCAGCCAGCGAACCCCCAGGCTAGCGAACAGGCGCACCCGTCCGAACCGAGGGCCGAAGGCACGAGGCGGGCGCGGGGTGGGTTTCCCCGGCGAGTGCGTGGCTGGGTCTGGCAGCGGTCGCGAAGCGAACGCCGGATGCACTCGCCGGGGAAACCCACCCCGCGCCCGCCGACCCCCGAGCAACCCCACCCCCAAGCAACCCGACCCACGAGCAAACGACCCACGAGCAACCTGACCCTGCACCCAGGAACGCGTCATACCTCAGGACCATTTCGACCCCCGGAACCCCAGACCAGGATGGTCCCGGAGGCCGATCCGGCAACAGCTGCCCCGTCAATAGCGTGAGAGCCATGAGCACTTCCGCACCCACCACCCTCCAGACCCGCGCCGTCGTCGCGCGCCAGATCACCAAAGTCTTCGGCTCGGCCGAGTCTCCCGTGCATGCCTTGCGAGGCGTCGACCTCGACGTCGGGGCGGGGTCGGTCACCGCCATCATGGGCCCGAGCGGCTCGGGCAAGTCGACGCTGCTGCAGGTGCTCGCCGGGCTCGACACCCCGACGTCGGGGCAGGTCTGGCTCGCCGAGCAGGAGATCACCGGGATGCGCGACGAACCGCTCACGCTGCTTCGACGACAGCGGATGGGGTTCGTGTTCCAGGCCTTCAACCTGCTGCCGGCGCTGTCGGCCGACGAGAACATCCGGTTGCCGTTCCTGCTCGCCGGGTCGCGGCCGAGCGCCGACGACGAGGCGTGGATCGGCGCCGTCGTCACCCGCCTCGGCCTCCGCGAGCGCCTCAGCCACCGCCCGCACCAGCTCTCGGGCGGGCAGCAGCAGCGCGTCGCGATCGCCCGCGCCCTCGTCACCCGGCCCGACGTGATCTTCGCCGACGAGCCCTCGGGTGCGCTCGACAGCGCGTCCGGTGACGAGGTGCTCGGGCTGCTGCGCTCGGCGTCGACCGAGTACGGGCAGACCGTCGTGCTGATCACCCACGACCCGCGGGCCGCGAGCGTGGCCGACCGCGTCATCCTGATGAGCGACGGCGCCGTGATCGACGACTTCGCCGGCGGCTCTGCCGAGCAGATCAGTGCCCGGGTGAACGGGCGGATGAACGGGCACGGGCCCGCGCACATCGCCGGGACGTCGGGGGCGCAGGCGGGCGGGGCCGCTGTGGGGTATTCGGCCGACGACCGCGCTGGGCGCATCCAGACCGCCGGTCATTCGGTCGGTGCGGACACCAGGGGTCAGACCAGCCACGGCGTCAGCTCCATCCACGTGCCCGGCCAGACCCCGGGCCCCGTCGGTTCGACGAACCAGGCGGTGGCCGAATGAGGCTCTGGGCCCTGCGCGAACTGCGCGAGACCGCCGGCCGGTACGCCGCCGGGGTCGCGGTGGTGGCCGTGGTCGCCGCGTTCGCGGTACTGCTGCTCGAGACCATCGAGGTGTTCGTGCGGATGCTGTCGACGACCGGGCTGCAGGACGCGGCTCCGGTGCGCGCGGCCCTGACCTCGGTGGGGCTGGTGTTCCTCGGGATCGCGGTGCTGACCGCGGCGATCGTCATCTCCGGAACCTTCGCGACCGTCTACGCCGGGCGCCGGCGCGACATCGCGTTGCTCCGGCTGGTGGGGGCGACCTCGAAGCAGATCCGGCGGGCGTCGCGCATCGACGGACTCGCCGTGGGTGCCGCGGGTGCGGTCGCGGGGATCGCCGTGGGCATCCTGGTCTCAGGGGCGGCCATCGACATCCTGAACGCCGCCTTCGGTGCGGGGCTGGAGTTCGTGTGGACACCGCAGCTCGTCATCGTGCCGCTCGTCGTGTGCCTCGCCGTCTCGACGCTCGCCGCCTCGAGCGGGGCGAAGGTCGTCGCGCGGGTCTCCCCCGCCGAAGGCGCCCGCAGCGACGCCGGGAGCACGCAGCTTCCCGCGGCGGCCGCCGGCGGGCGCGCGATCGCGGGGATCGTGCTGGCCGTCCTGGGTGCCGGGTTCCTGGCGCTCGGGGTGATCGCCGGGCTGGTGTCGCCGTTCGGGTTGCTGATCGCGTTCCCGGGCGGGGTGCTGTCGATCGTGGGGATCATCCTCGGTGCCCCCGCCTTCACCGCGCCGATCGTCGGTGGCGTGACGCGGATGCTCCGCGGGCGCGGCGCCGATCTGCTCGCCGGTGCGAACCTGCGGGCGAACCCCGTGCGCACGGCGCGCACGGTGGTTTCGGTGCTGATCGGGGTGACGCTCGTGACAATGTTCACCGTCGCCGGCGAGATGTACCTCGCGCAGACCCGCGCCTACTTCGGCGACGCCGTCGAGCTCGAGCAGGTCTCGCAGTTCATCACCGTGATGCTCATCGTGGTCTACGTGCTCACCGCGTTCTCGGTGCTGGTCGCGGCGATCGGGCTCGGCAGCAACCTCTCGCTCTCGGTGCTGCAACGGCAGCGCGAGATCGCGGTGCTGCGCTCGGTCGGCCTGACCGCGCGGCAGGCCCGGCGGATGGTGCTGGTCGAGAGCGTCGTCGTCGCGGGCGTCGGGGCGGTGCTCGGGCTGCTGCTCGGCATCCTCTACGGCTTCGTCGGGGCGAACGCGACCTTCGGCGTGCAGGGCTTCAGTGGTCCGGTGCTCTCGCCGTGGTTCGTCGTGGCGGTGCTCGGTGGTGCGATCGCCTTCTCGATCCTCGCCTCCCTCCTCCCCGGCCGCCGAGCCAGCCGCGTCCACCCCGCCGAGGCTCTCCGCGAAAGCTGATGCGAACCGCTACCGAGTCGTGACCTTCCGCGCCCCTGCCACCGGGGGCGCGGATGTCAGAATCAGGCATGGTCTTGGGGGACGTGTTCTGGCAGGTGTTGTGGCGCCCGGGTGGCCCGCTGCGTACTGCCGCCACCGTCGTCGGCATCGCGGTCGGCCTGCTCGTCGGCGGCCCACTCGTGCTCTTCAGCGTGACCGCGGCCGTGGTCGCCGGCTGGCATGCCGCCTTCCCGCCGCAGCCGGTGTGGGCCGACCGCGCGGCCGACGCCACGTGCACGGTCGAGTGGACGGCCACCGGGATCGCCGCGGTGATCCACCTCCCACTCGAACCGGTGCCACGGGAGTCGACGCCAGAGCCGCTCGGAGTGACCGACGTGCAATTCGTCGGCGGCTCCAACGCTGTCGGTTTCCACATCGACGACGCCGGCATCCGTGTTTCCGGTGGCGAGCTGGTCGTGCCCGTCCAGGCGCTCGACCCCGATCAAGACTTCTCGGTGACCGCCCTTGCGGTGACGGGTCGGGACGGTGGCGACAAACACATACAGACGTTCCGGCTCGGCATGACAGCCACGGCAGGCGCAACCTCCTGCGAGATCGGCGCCTCGTCCTCCGTGCTGGATAGGGCGGCCCCGTGAACGGCCGGTCGTTGCGTCGCCTGGGTGTTCGAGTCGGATGCTCGGTGATCGCCGTGGGAGTCGCGCTCGCCTTAGCGGGCTGCACCCCGCCGATCCACGGAGCCGTCGGCATCACCGTCACCCTCGACGGTGAGATCCATGCGCTCCTCGAGCCGTGCGGGAACCTGCTGGCGGGCGCGCTGCTCCAGATCAACGATGCCCAGGGCCTCGACACAGGCGAGCATGTCCGCTGGACGATCGCGGACAATGACAGCAGCTCCGGTGACGCGGCTGCGATCGTGATCCCCCCGCTCGACGAAACCGTCGTCTATGAGCTCTCTGCGTGGGCGGACCCACCGGTCGACGGCTACTTCTCCGCCACGAACTACCTGCAGTCCGTGCAGTTCACGGTCGCCGACCTCGCCGGCCTGCCGGTCGGAACAGTGCGCTGGCAGTACTGGTGGGGAAGGGAAGCCGTGACGGAAGGAACCCCTGAGCAGTTCCATGAAGCCGCCTGCGATCCCTCATTCCCCACGTCGACACTCGCTCCCACCCCGTGACCCCGAATCGGATGCCAGAATCGGGCGTGGCCACTCGACGCGAGCGCATCGCTCACCTCTGGCGCCCGGGCGGGCCGCTCTGGAACGTCGGGATCGTCCTGGGCGTCTTCGGAGTCGTGACGGTGGCCCTCCCGCTCGTTCTCGTAGTCGCCTACAGCGCCACACGGGAGCCGCCGCCGACGAACTCGATCTACGTCGACACCTCCGCCGAGGCGACCTGCACCCTCAAGCCGGAGATCCGCGGAAGCACCACGACCGTCGAGCTCCCCCTCCGCGAGACCGATTGGGGTGCGGCCGCCCAGAACGACCTGATCATCACCGACGTCACCGCCGTCCGAAGCACCAACGCGACGATCTCGACGAAGTCCTTCACCGGAGCCGCATCATTGGGCACCCTCCGCTTCGACGTCCGCCCGTTGAACCCCGACCTCCCCTACTCGATCGACGGCATCCGGATCGAGGTCACCCGCGACGACAAGCAGCGTGGCGACCTTCTCCGCCTAGCCCTCAAGTCGACCGCCACCACCTGCGACGCAGGCCTAGGCCACGCCTTCACCGGCAGTGCAGACTGATCCGTCCCGCACGCCTGCCGCGACGCCGCTGCCGAAGGCGGGACGCCGCTGCCGAAGGCATGAGGCGGACGCGGGGTGGGTTTCCCCGGCGAGTGCGTGGCTGGGTCTGGCAGCGGTCGCGCAGCGAACGCCGGATGCACTCGCCGGGGAAACCCACCCCGCGTCCGCCGACCCACGAGCATCCACATCCTCAGCGCAAAGAGGCCCGGCCGCACGAGACGACCGGGCCACAAAGACAGCACAGAAGCGCGAGACCTACCCCGCGAGCTCCGCCCGCAACAGCGCCGCACCAGCACCGAGCGCCGCGAGCTTCCCCTGCGCCACCCCCCGCGGCAGCGGCGCCATGCCGCAGTTTGTCGAGGGGTACAGGTTCTCGGCGTCGACGAACTGCAGGGCCGACCGGAGTGTGTCGGCGACCTCCTCCGGGGTCTCGATCGTGTCGGTGGCGACGTCGATCGCCCCGACCATGACCTTCTTGCCCCGGATGAGCTCGATCAGGTCGAGCGGCACGTGCGAGTTGTGGCACTCGAGCGAGACGATGTCGATGTCCGACGCCTGCAGCTTCGGGAAGAAGGCCTCGTACTGGCGCCAGTCCGAACCGAGGGTCTGCTTCCAGTCGGTGTTCGCCTTGATGCCGTAGCCGTAGCAGACGTGCACCGCCGTCTCGACGGTGAGGCCCTCGATCGCGCGCTCGAGCGTCGCGACGCCCCAGTCGTTGACCTCGTCGAAGAAGACGTTGAAGGAGGGCTCGTCGAACTGGATGATGTCGACCCCCGCATCCTGCAGCTCGCGCGCTTCGGCGTTGAGGATGGTCGCGAACTCCCAGGCCAGCTTCTCGCGGCTTCCGTAGTGCGCGTCGTAGAGGGTGTCGACCATCGTCATCGGCCCGGGCAGCGCCCACTTGATCGGCTGGTCGGTCTGCGAGCGCAGGAACCGGGCGTCGTCGACGAACACCGGGTTCTCGCGGGTCACCGCCCCGACCACGGTCGGCACCGAGGCGTCGTAGCGATCGCGGATGCGCACCGTCTCGCGGTTCTCGAAGTCGACCCCGCTCAGGTGCTCGATGAACGTGGTGACGAAGTGCTGACGGGTCTGCTCGCCGTCGCTGACGATGTCGATCCCGGCCCGCTGCTGATCGGCCAGCGACAGGCGCAGTGCGTCGTAGCGGCCCTCGGTCAACTCGTCGCCGTCGAGCTTCCAGGGCGACCAGAGCTTCTCGGGCTCGGCGAGCCACGACGGCTTCGGCAGGCTGCCGGCGGTCGAGGTGGGCAGGAGGGGGCGAGTGGATGACGGGGTGCTCACGAGCGACCTCCCTGCAGAGTCAGGTCCTGCGCCACGAACTCGGCGGAGAACTCGGCCGACCACCGCTCGAGGGTGCTCGCGTGCGGGGCGATGAAGTGCTCCTCGGCGAAGGCGCCCTGCTCGACCGCCAGGCGGCTGCGCTCCTCGCGGTCGTAGACGACCGAGGTGGAGGTGAACTCCGGATTCGTCAGGCTCGGCTGATACGACTCCCCCGCGGCGACGGTCGCGTTGTAGATCTCGGGGCGGTAGATCTTCTGGAAGGTCTCCATCGTGGCGATCGTCGCTGCGAGCTCGAGGTCGCTGTAGTCGGCGACCAGGTCGCCCAGGTGGTAGAACGCCAGCGGCGCCACGCTGCCCGGCGGCATGAAGAACCGCACCTGCAGGCCCATCCTGTCGAAGTAGGCATCCGTCAGCGAGTACGCGCTCTGCCGGTACTCGACCCCCAGCACCGGATGCTCGAACTCGGTGCGGTGATAGGTCTTGCTGCTCGAGACGCTCAAGCAGATGACCGGCGGCTTCGCGTAGCGCCCGGTGTAGGCGTCGGAGCGGAGGAAGGCCTTGAAGAGGTTGCCGTGCAGCACGCCGAAGTCGTCCGGCATGCCGGCCGGGAGCACGACGCTGAAGTCGTAGTCGCGCACGTAGGAGGAGAAGTTGTTGCCGACGATCCCGGCGACGCGCTCCCCCGAGCGGCGGTCGAGGATGGTGGTCTGCAGCACCTCGATCAGCGGGACGCCGTCGCGGAGCCCCTCGCCGTCGATGTCGACGGCGACCGAGACGATGTCGAGCTCGACCGCGTAGCGGTGCCCGTTCGCGAGGCCTTCCGAGCCGCGGGCGCCGGCGCCGGCGTCGTCCTGCGGTGCCAGGTGGTCGAGCCGGTCGTCGATCATCGCGAAGGTGGTGCGCAGGTTCTCCTGGCGCCGCTCGCCGCGGGCGAGGTTGGCGAAGTTGGTGGTGATCCGCGAGTTGGCGAGGGGGCGGTAGTCCTCGTCGAAGCGGGTGGTCGTGATCGCGAAGGTCAGCTCCGTCATCGACAACACCCGGCCCCGGTGGCGACGGCCTCGCGGCGGAGAAGGGTGGCGTTCGGCATGGCAGACATGGCAGGAGCTCCTCGGGATCGGACGGATCGACGGATCGTCGGGCGAATTCTGATCAGACTAGGCCAGCGTCGGGATGCCGGGCCGGGAGATGACTTCCCGTTACGGAGCGCCGCATCAGGCTAGGCTCCGAGGGCGCACTCGTCGCCCCTGCCCCCTGTGAGACATGCCACCGGCATGCCCTACCCGAGGAGATTCCCATGTCGGTCGGCCTGCTCGCCGTCGTCGATGACATCCTGACCGCCGCCCTCAAGGCGAGCGCGAAGACCGCCGGCGTCGTGATCGACGACGCCGCCGTGACGCCGCAGTACGTTCAGGGGCTCACGCCCGCCCGCGAACTGCCCGTGGTCTGGCGGATCGCGCTCGGCAGCCTGTTCAACAAGTTCGTGATCATCATCCCGCTCGCCCTGCTGCTGTCGGCGTTCGCGCCGTGGGTGCTGCCGTTCCTGCTGATCGCGGGCGGCACCTACCTCTGCTTCGAGGGGGCCGAGAAGGTGACCGAGTGGTTCGGGGTGGGGCATGGGGGCCACGATGGCGGCCACGGGGAGGCGAGCGTTGCGGGCGCCACGACCGGAGCCGCGGCCGACGGTGATGGCGCGGGCGACGGCGCGAAGAGCGAGCGCTCGCTGGTGTTCGGCGCCATCCGCACCGACCTCATCCTGAGCGCCGAGATCATGCTGATCGCGCTCGCGAACCTCGACCCCGACTTCGGCATCTGGATGACGCTGGCCGCCCTCGCACTGATCGGCCTCGGCATGACGGCGCTGGTCTACGGAGCCGTGGCCCTGCTGGTGAAGATCGACGACATCGGCCTGCGGCTGATGAAGAACCCCTCGCGCGGGGTGCGACGCACAGGAGCGCGGATCGTCGCCGCGATGCCCGGGGTGTTCCGGGTGATCAGCGTGATCGGCACGGTCGCGATGCTCTGGGTCGGAGGTCACCTCGTGATCGCGAACTTGGCCGAGACGTTCTGGCACGGGCCGTACGACCTCTTGCACGTGATCACGCACGCGCTCGAGGGGGCGGGGCCCGTCGTGACCTGGCTGGCCGACACGGCTTACTCGGCCGTCTTCGGCCTGGTGCTGGGGCTCCTGATCACCCTCGTCGTGCTCGGGATCGGCCGCCTCCGCGACGGTGGCCGCGGGCACTGACGGCGCCGGCTGATCGCATGCGCACCGCCGGAGTCGACCTGTCCGCCGAACCCAAGGGCACGGCGCTCGCGGTGATCGAGTGGCCCGACGTCGATCTCGACGACGGCACGAGCATCGACCCCGAGCTCGGCTCGAGCGCCACCGCCGACCGACGAACCGGCGCCTCCGCCCCCACGGCCACCCCCACCGCCACGCTCACCGAGCTGCACCTGGCCGTCGAAGACGCGCAGATCGTCCAGACGGCCCACACCGTCGACAAGCTGGGCATCGACTGCGCCCTGGGCTGGCCCGACGCCTTCGTGGCGTTCGTTTCGGCCCACGCCACGGGCATCCCGTCGTCGCGCGACGCGGAGACCATCGACGGCGGCATGGCCTGGCGCCGCACCCTCGCCTACCGCGAGACCGACCGCCGCGCCCGCGAGGTCACCGGGCGCTGGCCGCTCAGCGTCTCGACCGACCGCCTCGGCCTCACCGCCATGCGCTGCGCCGGGCTTCTGGCCCGGCTGCACGAGAGCGGGATCCCGGTCGACCGCTCGGGCTCCGGCCTCGTCGCCGAGGTCTACCCCGGCGCCTCCCTGCGCCTCTGGGGCTTCGACACCACGGGCTATCGAACGGATGCGGAGAGCCGGCGCCGACTGCTCGCCCGCCTGGTCGACGCGGCGCCCTGGCTCGATCTCGGTGGTCACGGCGAGCGGATGATCGCCTCCGGCGACGCCTTCGACGCCGTGATCGCGGCCCTGGCGAGCCGGAGCTCCGCGCTCGGACGGGCGACCGCTCCCGACGACGCGGTGCTCGACCAGGCGCGACGCGAGGGGTGGATCGCGCTGCCGACGGGAACGCTCGGCAACCTGATGCAGACAAGTCGCTAAGTAGCTAAGCTGTTTAGCGACTTACCCCCGACCCTCAGGAGCACACCGTGACAGATCGCAGACGCTGGATCGGACTCGTCTTCATCAGCATCGCGGTCGCCCTGATCATCGTCGACTCGACGATCGTCAACGTGGCGATCCCCTCGATCATCGACGACCTCGGGATCAGCTCGACCCAGGTGCAATGGGTGCAGGAGTCGTACACCCTCGTCTTCGCGGCCCTGCTGCTGGTCTTCGGCACCCTGGCCGACCGGTTCGGGCGCCGCCGCATGCTCGTGCTGGGTGTCATCGTGTTCGCCGGCGCGAGCATCCTCGCCGCCACCGCCCCGACGGGCGACCTGCTGATCGGGGCGCGGGTGGTGCAGGGCGTCGGCGGCGCGATGGTGCTGCCGACCACGCTCTCGCTGATCAACGCGACCTTCCGCGGTCGCGACCGGGCCATCGCCTTCGCCGTCTGGGGGTCGACGATCGGCGGGATGACCGCGGTCGGGCCGCTGCTCGGCGGCTGGCTGACCACCTACTTCTCGTGGCGCTGGGCGTTCGGCATCAACATCCCGCTGGGCATCGTCATCGTGATCGGCGTGCTGATCTTCGTGCAGGAGTCGCGGGCGCCCGGCGCGACGGCGGCGACCAACGCGACCCGGTCGGCCGGCGCGACCGACGCATCCGGGGCCGCCGCACCCGATGCCACCGCATCCGGGGCCGGCGCAGCCGCCGCCCCACCCCAGCGCATCGACGTCGTCGGCGCCGTGCTCTCGGTCATCACCTCCGCCTCGCTCGTCTTCGGCCTGATCGAAGGCCGCACCTACGGCTGGTGGCTCACCGACACCCCGCCCACGATCGGCGACTGGACCTGGCCGTTCGCGCTCTCCCCCATCCCGTTCGCCTTCGCGCTCACCCTGATCGCCGGGGTCGCGTTCGTCGTCTGGGGGCGCCGACGGATGCGCGCGGGCCGCAGCACGATGCTCGCGTTCGACCTCTTCCGCATCCCGAGCTTCCGCAACGGCAACCTCGCTGCGATGATCGTGTCGCTGGGCGAGTTCGGCATCATCCTCTCGCTGCCGCTGTGGCTACAGAACGTGCTCGGCTTCGACGCCCTGCAGACCGGGTTCATCCTCGTCGCACTCGCGGTCGGCTCGTTCGTCGCCTCGGGCTTCGCGGGCGCGTTCGGCAACCGGATCCCTCCGGTCGCGATCGTACGGGTCGGCCTCGCCGCCGAGATCGTCGGCATCGCCGGACTCGGCTTCATGATCGGCCCGGACACCGCCTGGGGCCTGCTGATCCCGTTCCTGTTCGTCTACGGCTTCGGGGTCGGGCTCGCGACCGCGCAGCTCACCGGAGTCGTGCTGAAAGACGTTCCGCTCGAGCAGAGCGGCCAGGCCTCCGGCACCCAGAGCACCGCCCGCCAGGTCGGCTCGGCGCTCGGGATCGCGATCCTCGGCACGGTGCTGTTCACCACGGCGGGCGCGCAGCTCGACTCGCGCCTGTCCGACGCGGGGGTTCCGGATGCGACCCGCCAGCAGCTGGTCTCGCAGGTCGTCGACAGCTCCGGCGCCGCGATCGCCGGGCTCGAGGCCAACCACGCGACGGCCTTGGTGGCGGATGACGCGAAGATCGCCTTCTCCGACGGCACCCGGTACTCGGCCTTCGCCGCGGCGGGCTTCCTGGTGATCGGCTTCGCGGCCACGCTCTCCCTCGGCGGGCGCGACCCGCGGAAGAAGCGCGAGGGCTCGGCCCGCCGGCAGAGCACCGCGTAGCGCAGCCCAGCCGGCGCTGCCCCGTCCAGCGCAGCTCCGCCGGCGCCGCCCCGCGCTGCCCCGCCTAGCGCAGCTCCGCCGCCGCCGCCCGCAGCTCGGCGAAGGCCGCCCGCGTGTAGGTGACCAGCTCACTCGGCGCATCCGGCCCCCGCTCGGGGTCGGACCAGCGCGCGAACCCGGTCTTGAAGGCGAGCACCCCCAGCTCGGCGGCGACCTGCGCCGCGGCCTCGCCCACCCCGCGCTCCTGCAGCGCCGACGCCATGGCCGCGGCCATGCCGATGCTCTTCATCGCGTTGCGGGTGCGAAGCTCGTCGTTGGCCTCGACGGCGGCCTGGATGCGCGGACCGAGCGCCCGGTTGAACTCGGTCATCTCACCCGACGCGCTGTCGAGCCCCGCCCCGACGGCCTCGAGGGGGCTGGCCGACTCCGGCGCCGACGCGATGCCCTCGGCGAGCAGCCGGCTCAGCAGCTCCTGCCCCGCGGCCAGGATCTCGCGCTTGTCGCTGAAGTGGCGGAAGAACGTGCTGCGCGTGAGCTCGGCCCGCTCGGCGATCTGGGCCACGGTCGTCTGGTCGAAGCCCTGTTCGGTGAACAGGTCGAGCGCGGCGACGACGAGTCGCTCGCGTCCGTCGGGCTTCCAGCGTGGCATGCGCCCAGTCTACGCGATGCGACAGGTGTCCCATCGGGTGTACGGTGATGGGACATCAGTCGCATCAGACTGCGTCATCCCTTCGGAGGTCCACCATGCACGTCTTCATCACCGGGGCCACCGGCCTCATCGGCTCGGCCGTCACCGCCGAGCTGATCGGCGCCGGCCACCGCGTCAGCGCCCTCACCCGCTCGGACTCCTCGCGCGCCAAGGCCGAGGCCGCGGGTGCCGAGGCCGTCGACGGCGCCCTCACCGACCTCGACGTCCTGCGCCGGAGCGCACAGGAGGCCGACGGCGTCATCCACCTCGCCTTCGGCAACGACTTCAGCTCGCCCGAGGCGCTCGCCCACAACATCGCCGAGGAGACCGCCGCCCTCACCACCCTGGGCGACGCCCTCCTCGGAACCGGCAAGCCGCTCGTCACCGTCTCGGGCACCCCCTGGGTTCCCGGCCGGGCCTCGACCGAGGCCGACCCACTGCCGACCGACGGGCCCGTCGGCGGGCGCGGACTCACGGTCGAGCGCATCCTGGCTCTCGGTTCAGACGGGGTGCGCACCTCGGCGATCCGCCTGCCGCGCACCGTGCACAACGAGGGCGAGGGCGGTTTCGCCGGGATCCTCACCCAGATCGCGCGGCAGACCGGCATCGCCGGCTACCCGGGCGACGGCAGCCAGCGGTGGCCCGCGGTGCACGCGCTCGATGCCGCGGTGCTGTTCCGGCTCGCGCTCGAGGGCGCGCCGGCCGGCACCGCCTGGCACGCCGTGGCGGATGAGGGCGACACCGTGCGCGACATCGTCACCGTGATCGGGCGGCGGCTCGGCCTTCCCGTCCAGGAGCGCCCGGTCGAGGAGTTCGGCCCCGTCGGCGAGATCTTCGCGACCGACCAGCCGGCCTCGAGCGCCCGCACCCGTGCCGAGCTGGGGTGGGAGCCCACCCACCCGAGCCTCCTCGCCGACCTCGAGACCCTCCAGCCGTAGGCCCCGCCCCGAGCGCCACCCCACCCCGAGCGCCACCCGTCGCTCGCCCCCTCGCCCACCCTGTCGCCGACCCGTCACTTCCTGTCGCTAAACCCGCTCCATAGCGACAACAAGTGACGGGTCGAGGGCATTCGGGGTCGGGCACGGCCCGGGCTGGCCAAGGGCGGGCGGGGCGGGGCGCGGGAAGGGGCTGGGCGGGCGGGGCGGGTGGGGTGGGAGGCTAGGCGCGGCGCTCGATCTCGCCGCGGAACTCCTTGGCCCCCGCGCGCACCGCGGCGGCGATGTCCTTCTTGTGGGCATCCGTCAGCCGGTAGTCGGGCGCCACGACGGTGAGCGCCCCCACCGAGATGCCGCTGGTGTGCACGCTGGCGGCACTCGCCCAGACACCGCGGTCGACCTCGCCGGCACTCTCGGCGTACCCGGTCTCACGCATCTCGTCGAGGTCGCGCTCGAGCTTCTTGCGCGCCGCCTTCGGCAGGGCAGAGCCCAGGCGGTTGAAGTACTGGGTGAGCTTCGCGGGCGGCAGCTCGCTGAGCAGCAGCTTCGCCGCGGCCCCGCCGTACAGCGGCATCAGCGCGCCGGGCTGGAACGAGATCGAGATCGGATGATCCGACTCCGCGATCGCGAGACACACCGCCGAGTCGTTGACCCGCCGGAGGTAGAGCGCAGTCTCCCCCGTCTCCTCGGCCATGCGGTTGAGGATCGGCTGCACCTGCGCCCGGAAGTCGATCATCGACTCCGCCGCCCGCGAGAGCCGCAGGATCTGCGGCGACAGCACGAAACGCCCCTTCTCCCGCTCCTCGATCAGGTCGAGCTCGCGCAGCAGCGAGATATAGCGGTAGGCGCTCGGCACCGAGATGTCGTGCTTCTCGAGCACGTTGTCGACCGTGAGCTCGGGGGTGTTCTCGCTGAATTCGAGCAGGATCTGCAGAGCGCGGCGCGCGCTGTCCACACCCTTCGTGCGCTGGGGCTCGGCGACCACGGCGACCTGGTCGTCGGCCGTCTCATCTGCGGAAAGACTCACGTCCGGCTCGGCATTCTCATCGGAGGCATTCATAGGAGGTCTCCCCGATTGTAAGCGTGGCGTGGACGACAGGCGTCGTCATCGGGCTCCGCGCGTGTACGGCGATCCGAGCGCCGGGGGCACCACGGAACTCCGGGCGAAGACGATCAGCATCACGATCACGATGAGGAACGGCAGCATCTTGATGATGTCGGCCGGGATCGTGAAGCCGATCACCTGCAGCGCCGGGCCGATCGCCACGGCGAGTCCGTAGATCAGCGAGGTGATCATCACCACGAGGATGCGGCCGCGGGAGAGCATCGTGATGACGATCGCGATGAAGCCGAGTCCGTTGGTCAGGAGCGGGCTGAAGGTGGCCGTCGTGATGAGCGACAGGTACGCCCCGCCGAGACCGGCGAGCGCGCCGCCGGCCAGCACCGCGATCGACCGGGTCTTCATCACACTGCCGCCCGCCGCGTCCAGCGACGACGGCTTCTGACCGGCCGACCGGGTCGACAGGCCCCAGTTCGTGCGGGAGAGGGCGAAGGCCAGTGCCAGCGCGATCAGCACGCAGACCCAGAAGATGCCCGACTGCTGGAAGATCGCGGGCCCGACGACCGGGATGTCCCCGAGGCCCGGGATGGCGAGCTTCGGCACCTGGCCGAGGCTGGCCGGCGACTTCGTGTAGTTCTGCAGGTAGAGCACGCTCGTGATGCCCTCGCCGATCAGGGTGATGGCGAGACCGATCACGATCTGGTTGAGCCCGAGCCAGACGTTGAGCACGAGCATGGCGAGGTTCGCGACCACGCCGCCGACCGCGCCGGCCAGCATCCCGATCCAGAAGTTGCCGGTGGTGAGGGTGACGACGAACGCGGTGTAGGCGCCGACGAGCATCACGCCCTCGATGCCGAGGTTGAGCACACCGGCCTGTTCGCCGATGGTCTCTCCGACCGAGGCGAGCAGGAGGGGCATCGCCTGGGCGATGACGGTGGTGATGAACACCGTGATGAAGGCTGCTGAGAGCATGTCGCTCATGCCGAGGTCCTCTCGGATTCCTTGCGGAAGGGCTGGAGCACGGTGCGGCGCAGGCCCTCGGGCAGATAGCTCTGCCCGAGCCGGCGCCGGTTGCCCAGGTACTCCGTGATGGTCATGAAGAGCAGGATGAGGCCGACGATCACGAGCAGGAAGTCGACGTTCACCCCGGCCTGCTGGGAGGCGAGCGTGCCGCCGGTGGCGAGCACCGCGTAGAAGGCCACGAACGGGATGGCGGCCACGGGCCGGAACCGGGCGAGGAAGACCAGCGGCATCACGGCGTCGCCGTAGCGCGGATCCCAGTCGGCCCGCTGGTAGGCGAACTGGCCGAGGATGTCGACCGATCCGGCGAGCGCGATCAGCCCGCTGGAGAGGGCGAACAGCAGGATGACCATCCAGGTGGAGTTGAGCCCGACGTGGCGCGCCGCCTTCGGGCTGGCCCCGAAGATGTCGACCCGGAGGCCGAACGAGGTGCGGCTCAGCACGTACTGCGCGACGATCGCGAGCACGATGGCGAGCACGAAGCCGATGTGGATCTCGGTGCCCGGGATGAACGGCAACAGGTAGTCGTCGCCGATCACGGCGGTCTGCGGGGTCGAGACCGCGGGGTCTTTGAAGATGCCCTTGATCAGGAGGTTCACCACGCCGACGGCGATGAAGCTCATCACCAGCGAGGTGATGATCTCGTTCGTGCCGTACCTCGCCTTCAGGATGGCGGGGATGAGCGACCACACCGCACCGACCAGCACCGCGACCACGAAGATGACGAGGGTGGCCAGGAAGGCCGGCAGCACGTCGTAGAGGGTCGGGCCGAGCCCGGAGGCGGTGACCGCGCCGAGCAGGTACTGCCCGTTGTAACCGAGGTTCCAGAGCTGGCCGCGGAACGCGACGATCAGGCCGATCGCCACGAGCAGCAGCGGTGCCATCAGCGAGAGGCTGCGCTGCCAGTTGGTGCCGGTGATCCCGTACTTCCAGACCCCGGCGAAGAACTCCAGGGGGCTGCTGCCGATGGCGAGCATGATGAGCCCGGAGACGATGAGCGCCAGGAGCACCGGCACCACCGATCGGACGAACCCCTGCGCGAATCGCTGGGCTGTGCTGGTCTCGTTCATCAGCCTGGTCTCGTTCATCAGTCGGTGCCTTCGATCGCGCCGGTCATGTAGTGGCCCACTTTCTCCGCGGTGCCCACCCCGTCGTTGACGACCCCGCCGACGAGCGAGCCGCGCGAGATCACCTCGATCCGATGGGAGAGCTCGATCAGCTCGTCGAGGTCGGTCGAGAGCAGCAGCACCGATCCGCCCTTCGCGGCGAAGTCGATCAGGATCTCGCGCACCAGGTGCACGGTCTTGAGGTCGAGCCCGTAGGTCGGTTTGTTGACGACGACGAGCTTGGCGCCGTTAGTGAGCTCGCGGGC
The DNA here is from genome assembly GCF_059691755.1 of Herbiconiux sp. 320_LB. NCBI lineage: Bacteria > Bacillati > Actinomycetota > Actinomycetes > Micrococcales > Microbacteriaceae > Herbiconiux > Herbiconiux sp. 320_LB. The sequence goes on from NZ_JCAWAD010000001.1 coordinate 791,703, forward strand.
GAGGAGGATCTTCTGGATGTTGCCGCCCGAGAGGGTGCCGGCCCGGGTCGCGGCCGAGGGCGTGCGGATGCCGTACTCCCCGATCAGGCGGGCGGCCTCGGTGTCGACGGCCTTCGGCTGGATGCGCCCCGACTTCCAGAACGGCCGCTGGCCGATGCGCTTGATCACCAGGTTGAGCGCGACCGACATCGAGCCGACGGTGCCCTCGTGCAGCCGGTCGTCGGTCACGTACCGCACGCCGAGCTGCTGGCGGCTGCGGACACCGGTCTTCGTGATGTCCTCGCCGTCGAAGAAGACGGTGCCGGATGCGGCCGTCCGCTGGCCGGCGACCACCTCGGAGAGCGCGCCCTGGCCGTGGCCGTCGATCCCGGCGATGCCGAGGATCTCGCCCTCGTGCACCGTGAGCGTGACCCCCTCGGCCTCGATGTCGCGACCGAGCCCGCGACTGGTGACGTCGCGCAGCTCGAGCCGCACCGGGCGGTCGTCGAAGTCGATGGCCCGCACCTCGCGGGTGGCCTCGGCGGCACCGGCCAGGTCGGAGGCCTCGTCGCCGACGACGGCCAGGTCGTCGCCGAACATCGCGGCGAGGATGGCGTCCTGCGCCTGCTGCTCCGAGTAGGAGGCGAGCTCCTCGACCCCGATGTGGCCGACGTTGCGGCCCCCGCGGAGGATGGTGACGCAATCGCCCATGGCGTAGGCCTCGCGCAGCTTGTGGGTGATCAGCACCACCGCCAGGCCCTGGGCCTTGACGCGGGCGATGCTCTCGCCGAGGTGCTCGATGGCCTGCGGGGTCAGCATGGAGGTGGGCTCGTCGAGCACGAGCAGCCGGCTGCCCTTCCACATCGCCTTCGCGATCTCGACCTGCTGCTGCTGGCCGAGCCCGAGGTCCGACGCCAGCGCGTGCGGGTCGATCCGCACGCCGAGCAGGTCGGCGAGCTCTTCGAGCCGCTGCTCGGCCCGCTTCTTGTCCTGCAGCACCCCGTTCTCGCCGAGCATGAGGTTCTCCAGCACCGTGAACGCGGGCACCAGGGTGGAGTGCTGGTGCACGACGCCGATGCCGTAGTCGACCGCCACCTTGGGCGAGGTGATCTCGACGATCTTCCCGTCGAACGAGACGGTGCCCGAGTCGGGCTGCTGCATGCCGGCCAGGATGCTGATCAGGGTCGACTTGCCGGCCCCGTTCTCGCCGAGCAGGCAGTGCACCTGACCGCTGACGATGTCCAGCGACACGTGGTCGTTGGCGATGACGCCGGGGAACGCCTTGGTGATGTCTCTCAGCGAGATGACCTCACTCGTGGTCGTTGTCGACACGGATGGCTCCTTTTCGGGCGGGAGGAGTGGGGGGGTGGGGCCGGGGTCGGGCGCGCGAGCGCGGCGACCCCGGCCCGCCGGGGACGGGCGAGGGGTCAGGCGCCCTTCTTGGCGGCGATCACCGCGGCGACCTCGGCCGAGCTGGTCGCGATCGTCGGCTTGATCGAGCCGTCGATGATGCCCTGCGACGCCTTGTCGACGGCATCCTTGATGGCCGACGTCATGCTGTCGGTCTCCTGCAGGTACATGCCGCCGTTCTCGACGTCGACCGGGTACGTCTTGGTGCCGAAGGTGCCGGCGTCGACGTCCTTGATCGCCGCCACGTAGGCCGGCTCGTAGTTCCAGCGCACCGAGGTGAGGAGCTTGCTCGGGTCGCTGAGGCCCGGGGTCACGTCGCCGATGTCGGCGATGTACTTGACGCCGGAGGCGGCGTCGATGGCCTGCAGGTAGCCGTGCGTCGCACCGTCGCCCATGCCGAACACGACGTCGGCGCCCGAGGCGATGACCTGCTCGGTCGCGGTCTTGCCGCCGGCGGCGTCGGCGTAGGCCGCCGGGCCGACCGAGGTGTAGAGCACCTGGATGGTCGGGTCGACGCTGTAGACGCCCTCCGCGAAGCCGGACGACATGGCGAACCAGTTCGCGTTGTCGGCAGAGACCACGATGCCGACCTTCTTCGAGGTGGTGGACATGGCGGCCGCGATCCCGGCGAGGTACCCGCCCTCCTGGCCCTCGGGCTTGGCGGCGGCGATCTGGCCGGGCACGTTCTCGTCCTCACCCGCATCCTGGATCAGGATCGGCACCTTCTTGGCCGCGGCGGCGCTGGCGGCACCGATGTTGTAGCCGGAGGCGTGGGCGACGATGAACTGGGCCCCGCCGTCGGCCACCTGCGTGAGCACGGTCTCGATGTTGTCGTAGCCGGCGTCGGGCACGATGGTGACGTCGATGCCGAGCTCCTTCGCCGCCTCGTTGGCGCCGTCGATGCCGGCCTGGTTGTAGCCGTAGTCGGACTCGTTCTCCGGGGCCACCAGGGCGAACTGGGTGACCTTCGTTCCGGAGGACGAGGTGGCGGCGGCGCCACCGGAGTCGTCTCCGCGGCCCGACGAGCAGGCGGCGAGGGTGAGGGCGAGTGCGCCGGAGACAGTGATCACTGCCACGCGGGCTGCGGTGCGGCGGCGGGTGCCGCTGATGAATCTGGTCATTGCCGAGATCTTCCTCTCAGGGTGATGGGCCCCCGGGCTGGTGTGCTGCGGTCCGATGCGAAGCGACCTTGGATTCTCTTACATTGTGCAGGGGTAGCGATACGATATGAGAATTCCGGGCGGATGCCAAGCCTGAAATTCAGTTGTTACACGTCGGAAACACGCTCCGTCAACGATGATCGGAGGAGGTTCTCCCTATGAATCGATCGACCCGAACGGCGCTCGTCGTCGCGCTCGCACTCTGCCTGTCGTCGTGCGCATCCGCGTCTCCGAACGCCCCCGATGCATCCCCCACCCCGAGCGCGCCGGCCCTCTCGAGCGAGGATGCCGCCGCGCTGGCGACACTGGCCCAGGTCGCCGGGCCCACCTCGAACGTCGACCCCGCCGCGATCACCGGCACCGAGTGCTGGCTGCCGTCGGAGCACCTGATCGACGACCCGAGCGTGAGCGCCACCACCTGGCGGGTGCTCTGCCGGGTGCACTACACGGATGCCGACGGGGAGCGCTACCAGGACGCCACCTGCGTCGGCGACTTCGCCGCGCAGCCGATGCTCGATCACTGCTACCGCTGGGCCTACTACACCGGCATGCCGATGTTCGAGGATCACCCCGGTGTTGTTTCGGGCTCGTGAACAAGCTCGCGTGCGCTTGACAGTGCCGAAACCGTTCTCATAACGTGATCCACAATTAACGTCAGATGATAAATAACGGGAAGTGAGCCGGACCATGACGGATCCGAAGGTGCATCTGCTCGACGGCGGGACGCTCGTGATCGACGAGTCGGACGTGCACTGGCACATCAACGCCGGGAACCCGGTGCGGTTCCCGGTCTACAGCGTGCTGGTCGAGCATCCGGACGCCCTCATCCTGTACGACACCGGCTTCGACCTCGACCACGTGAACGCGGTGCTGCCGTTCGAGCTGCCGTTGCAGACCCCCGAGCAGACCATCCCGGCGCAGCTGGCGGCGTGCGGCTTCACCCCCGACGACGTCGACATCGTGGTGAACTCCCATTTCCACTTCGACCACGTCGGCGGCAACAAGTACCTGAAGAAGGCCGTGACCCTGGTGCACAAGGAGGAGCTGCGGCACGCCAAGGTGCCCGAGCCCTTCGAGCGCCTGGGGTATTCCGACCTCTCGTTCGACCACGCCGACGTGACCTACAAGCCGATCTCCGGCGACTACGAGATCGTGCCCGGCGTCTGGCTCTTCGAGACCCCCGGTCACACCATCGGTCACTACTCGCTGCTGGTCGAGCTCGAGAACGAGCCGAGCATGCTGTTCTGCGGCGACGCCGCGTACACGCGCACCACCCTCGAGAAGGAGTGGATCGCCGGCTTCCACCTCGACCCGACCAAGTCGGTTGAGGCCATCCGCCGACTCAACTACCTGGCCCGCACCAAGAACGCCGACATCTACCCCTCGCACGACCTCGCGTCGTTCGAGGAGTGGAAGCTCGCACCCGAGTTCTACGGAGGAAACTGACATGACCGACACCACCACCCGCGTCGCCCTGATCACGGGAGCGGCCCAGGGCATCGGCGCCGCGATCGCCGACGAGCTCGCCGCCGAGGGGATGACCGTGATCGTCGCCGACGTGAACCAGGCCGGAGCCGAAGCCGTCGCCGCCCGCAACAACGGGGTGGCCAAGGTGCTCGACGTGAGCGACCCCGAGCGCGTCGCCACGGTGATCGACGAGATCGTGGCCGAGTTCGGCCGCATCGACGTGCTCGTCAACAACGCCGCCCTCGTGCCGCTCACCCCGTGGGCCGACATCACCTTCGAGGAGTGGCGGAAGGTCATGTCGGTCAACCTCGACGGCATCTACCTGGTCACCCACGCCGTGACGCCCGTGATGGGCGAGGCCGGCTACGGCCGGATCGTCAACATCGCCTCGAACACCTTCGTCGCCGGCACCCCCGACTGCGCCCACTACGTGGCGACCAAGGGCGCCTCGATCGGGCTGGTGCGCGCCCTCGCCGGCGAGCTCGGCCGCCTCGGCATCACGATCAACGCGGTCGCCCCCGGCATCATCGCGAGCGAGGGCGTGCTGAACGGACCGCACCAGGCGGGCTTCGACTACGTCGTGCCCATGCAGGCCTTCGACCGCCGCGGTCTGCCGCAGGACGTCGCGCCCGCCGTCGCCTTCCTCGCCTCCGAGAAGGCCGGCTGGATCACCGGGCAGACCCTCGTGGTCGACGCCGGCCACACCCGCAACTGACGCCCGCCATGGGATCCGACGTCATCGTCATCGGCGCCGGTTCTGCCGGCAGCGTCGTGGCCAACCGGCTGAGCGCCGACCCCGCCCGCCGGGTGACCGTGCTCGAGGCCGGCGACCCGGTCACCGACCCGGAGATGCGGCGGCCCGAGCTCTGGCCGTTCATCCACGGCCGCTCCTACGACTGGGCCTACCGCACCACCCCGCAGCGCGGGCTGGCCGGCCGCTCGCTCGACTGGGCGCGCGGCCGGGGTCCGGGCGGATCGAGCCTGGTGCACGCCATGGCGCACATGCGCGGCACCCGCGCCGACTTCGCCCGCTGGGTGGAGGAGACCGGCGACGAGTGCTGGGGGTGGGAGGGGCTCCTCCCCTCCTTCATCCGCTCGGAGTCGTTCTCCGGCGGCGAGGGGGCCTTCGACCATGCCGTGCACGGCGACAGCGGCCCGCTCCCGGTGCTCCGGCCCGGGCCGGAGCTCTCGAGCCCACTCGTGCTCGACTACCTCGAGGCCTGGCAGGCGCTCGGTGTGCCCCGCATCCGCGATCACAGCCAGGGCGAGATGCTCGGGGCCACCCCGAACTCGCTCACCATCCGCGACGGCCGGCGGGTGACCGTCTCCGACGTGTACCTCGACCCGGTGCGCGACCGGCCGAACCTCACGGTGTTGACCGGGGTCACCGTGCACCGGCTCGTGATCGCCGGCGGCCGGGTCACCGGCGTCGCCGTGACCCGCGAGGGGCGCGACGAGGTGATCGAGGCCGACGAGATCATCCTCTGCGGCGGATCGATCGGCGATCCGCTGCTGCTCATGCGCTCCGGCGTCGGCGACCCCGAGGTGCTCGCCGCCGCCGGGGTCGAGACCGTGCTCGAGTCGCCCGAGGTCGGCAGGAATCTGCACGACCACCTGCTGGGCGCCGGCAACGTCTACACCTCGCGCCGCCCGGTGCCGCCCACCCGGCTGCAGCTCTCGGAGTCGATGACCTATCTCTCGCGGCACGGACTCGGCACGACGACCGGGCCCGCCGACATCGTCGTGGGCTGCGTGGTCGGGCCGAGCGCCTCCGAGGCCCTGGCCGACGAGGCCGCATCCGCCCGGCCGGGCGAGGCGTACACGCTGCTGTTCGGCGTGACGAACCCCACCAGCCGCGGGTCGCTGCGCATCTCGGGCCCGGGCATCGGCGACGAACCGGTCATCGATCCGAACTACCTCGACACCGAGCACGACCGGGCGATGTTCCGGCTCGCTCTCGAGCACGCCCGGCTCGTCGGCGGCTCGGCCGGGCTCGACGGGTGGCGGGATGCGGAGGTGCTGCCGGGCGCGCTGGTGCCGAGCCGCCGGGGAGCGGCCCTCGACGGAACGGCCCTTGGCGGCACGGCCCTCGACGGCACGGACACGGATGCGGCGGCGGACGCGTTCATCGCCCGGGCCGCCATCACCCACCACCACCCGGTCGGCACCCTGCGGATGGGACGCTCGGACGACGCCCCGGTGACGCCCGACCTCCGCTTCCGCGGCCTCGACGGGCTGCGGGTGGTCGACGCCTCGGTGATCCCCGCCATCACGGCCGGCCCGGTGCACGCCGCCGTGCTGGCGATCGCGGAGTCGTTCGCGAGCACGTACCCCTCTTAACGGCATCGAGCCCGTATCCACGGTTAACCGCGTCGAGCCCGCACCCCGGAAGGAGTGCGGGCTCGACGCGTGCGGGACTAGTCGTTGCTGAAGAGCCCGACCGTGCGCGCCTGCTCGATGATCGAGTCGGCGTAGCGGGTGAGGAACTCCTCGCGGGTGGGCTCGCCCTCCACCTTCTCCTTCAGGGCGTAGAGGAAGAAGTAGTAGTGGTGGATGCCGTGGCCGGCCGGCGGCTGCGGGCCGTAGTAGCCGGCCTCTCCCCCGCCGTTCGGGCCCATCCGCACGCCGGGCGCCGAGAGGTCGAGCGTGGTCGCGTCGGCCGGGATGCCGTAGACGACCCAGTGCGTGAAGCCCTGCGCGAGCGGCGCATCCGGGTCGTTCAGGATGAGCGCGTACTCGACCGTGCCCTCCGGCGGGCCGGAGATCTCGATGGCGGGGGTCTCGTTGCCGCCGTCGGCGCTGAACCGGTCGGGGATGCGCTCGAGGTTCGCGAAGTCGGGGCTCGAGACGGTGAGCTTGTCGATGAACAGGGCCATGGATGGTTCCTTTCGATGGTGTTCGGCTGCGGCCGGGCTGTGCCGGCCGCGGTGGTCAGGTCGCGGTGGTCAGGCCGCGGTGGTCAGACCCAGTGGTCAGACCGCGGTGGTCAGACCGAGATCGCGCGAGCGATCTCCTCGGCCACCCGCTCCGGGAATTCTTCGGGGATGTAGTGGTCGGCCTCCTCGACCTCGACCCAGCGGTCGTCCGGTCGATCGAGCATCGCACTCCGCCACGAGGGTTCGCTGACGATCGAACTCAGCCTCCCCCGCAGGTGCGTCATCCGCACCGGCACACTCCGGAATTCCTCGAGGTAGGGCGTGCGGAAACCCTCGATCAGCTGCGTCATCGCCTCGGGCGACGCGCGCGGGATCCAGCTCCCGTCGGCCTGCTGCCGGTAGCCCCAGCGCGCCCGCCGCTCGACGGCACCGGGCAGGATGCGGGTGTACCGGTCGCGCAGGTACCGTTCGATCTCGCCGACGTCGGCGAACTCGCGGAACCCCGCGGCGACCCGGACGTCGAGCTCGTCGAGCACGGCCGCCTCGACGAACGGGGTGTAGTCGACCACGACCGCACCGCTCACCCGCTCGGGGTGACGGGAGGCGGCGAGCCAGGCGTTGCGGCCGCCGAGCGAGTGCCCCGCGACCAGGGCCCGGTCGAGCCCCAGGGCGTCGAGCACGGTGACGACGTCGGCGACGAAGTCGTCGCCGGTGTAGCCGGTCTCCGGTTTGTCGCTCCGCCCGTGGCCGCGCTGGTCGAGGGCGATGACGGTTGCGCCGCCCTCGAGCAGGTCGCCGACCGGCTGCCAGACCGCGTGGTTCGCCGACGTGCCGTGCAGCAGCACGACCGCGGGGCCGGAGCCCCGCATCCGGAACGCCACGTCGACCGCGGCGCCCCGGGTGCGGGTGAGGCCGTCGCCGATGCTCTCGAGGGAGACGGCGGCGGGCATCAGACGTTCGGGATGGTGGAGAGGGTCTTCCGCGCCGCGATGAGACCGGTGATGATCTCCTTGCGCTTCGCGTCGACGTCGCCCTCGCCGTACTCGTACATGCCGCCGTTCGACTTGAAGCCGAGCTGGCCGGCGGCGATCTTCTCCTTGATGAACTCCGGGGTGTCGGTGCTGTTGTCGAGATCCTTGTTCAGGTAGCTCGAGACCGCCTGGTAGATGTCCAGGCCCGCCATGTCGAGCAGGCGGGTCGGGCCTACGACCGAGAGCTTGTAGCCGATGCCCCACTTGACGCAGGCGTCCAGGCCCTCGGGGGTGACGATGCCCTCCTCCAGCAGCGCCATGCACTCGCGGAGGATCGCGTAGAGCACGCGGTTCTCGACGAAGCCGGGGATCTCCTTCTCGAGCACGGGCACGTAGTTGAAGGCCTTGACGATCTCGGTGAGCTTGCCGACGAGGGCTTCGTCGGTCGCCTTGCCCGGGATGATCTCGATCATCGGGATCAGGTGCGGCGGGTTCGACCAGTGCATCCCGATCAGGCGGCCGGGCAGCGTCATGGTCTCGGCCATGGTGCTGATCGGGATGCCGGAGGTGTTCGTGGCGATGATGACGTCGTCGCCGATGCGGGCCTCGAGGTCGGCGAAGACCTTCTGCTTGAGCTCGAGCTTCTCGGGCACGGCCTCGATGATCAGCTCGGTGTCGGCGACGGCCGCATCCAGGTCGGTGCCGAAGGTCACGGAACCGCCGGGCGCGGACGGCGACTCGACGGCCTCGAGCACGCCCTGCACCACGCCGTAGGCGGCCTCGGCGCGGGCGATGGCGTCTTCAGAGATGTCGTAGAGGCGCACCGTGGCTCCGGCGCGGGCGAGCACCGCGGCGATGCCGGGGCCCATGGTGCCCGAACCGATGACGGTGGCGATGGTGGGGAGACTGCTCATCAGGGAACTCTCTTTCGCGGGGTGGATGCGGGTGGAAGCGGGTGGAAGCGGTGGTCTAGATGCCCGGCGGGAGGGCGATAGGCGAGATGCCCAGGCCGAAGGCGTTCTCGACCCGGTCGAGCCGGCGGTTGAAGTAGGTCCAGAAGTTGTGCTGGGCCTTCGGCGGGTAGATGCGGTCGAACTTCTCCTTCGTCTCGAGCGCGTCGGGCTCGATCGGCGGGAAGCCGGAGGCCTTGAGGTCGACCTGGAACCGCGCCGCCTTCTCGAGGAAGATGCCGGTCAGGGTGACCTCGGCCACCGTGCTGCCGACGAACGCGACGCCGTGGTTGGCCAGCAGCAGCGCCTGCGCGTCGCCGAGCGCCTTCGCCGCCGCGACGCCCAGGGGCACCGTGGTGATGATGTGGCTGGTCTCGGCGAAGCGCGGGACGCCCTCGTAGGCGAACCAGACACCGTGGTTGTTGTAGGGCTTCAGCGTCTCCTCCGAGGCGCCGAGCACCGTGGAGTAGTGCGCGTGCGAGTGGCCGACGAAGTTGACGTCGGGGCGCGCCTTCATGATCTCGGCGTGCAGCGGCCACTCGAGGTGACGCAGGCCGCTGCCCTCCAGCACGGCGCCGTCGAAGTCGATCAGGATGAAGTCGTCGCCCTCGACCTCGCTGAGGGCGAGGTTGCCGCGCTTGAGCCACAGTCCGCGGCCGAACGGGTCGCGGAACGAGAGGTGGCCCATCGACATGTCGCCGTGGCCCTCCAGCTCGAGGATGCGGTGCGCCCGCGCCACGTCGGCCAGGATGCTCGCGATGGACGCGTCTTCGAAGTACTGGGTGTGCGAGTAGGTCACGGGTGCTCCCTCTTATATAGGACGGTGTCAGGTCGGGTCGGGTCGGGTCGGGTCGGGTCGGGTCAGGCGTTCGTGCGGGCGATCACGTCGGCGACGGTCATCCCGCCCACGCGGGCGTTCACCCGCCCGCCGGTCGCCACCGCGGCGATGATGACGATCTCGTCGGGCCGCGGTGCATCCGGAAGGGCGAGCGTGATCGCGTCGTAGTGCGACCGCACGTACACCTCATCCTTGTACGCCAGGGGCAGATCGATCGAGGCCCCCGCCGGGGCGACCTTCGTGGCCGAGGAGATCCAGGCCTCGCCGCCGCCGACCGCGGCGCGCAGGGCGTCGCCGAAGACCGTGGTGACGCAGGCCACGATGTGCTCCTGCTCGCCGTTCAGCCCGACCATGCCGCCCTTGCCGTAGCTCTCGACCGGGCGGCCGCCGAGCAGGGCCGCGGCGCGCTCGCCGAGCTCGGTGCCGAGGGAGGCGCTGGCGTCGGTGAGCGGCGAGAGGTCGTCGACCCAGCGGCCGGCGAACGGGTTCTCGAACACCACGGCGACCGCGGCCTTCACCAGCGGCTGCTCGGGCGCGGGGCCGAGCTCGTGCACGGTCTCCTGCACGAAGGAGTGCCAGGCGCGGACCTTGTAGATGGAGTCGATGCTCATGCTGCGTGTACCTCGTGTCGCTTGGGGTCGGTCGGGTTGTAGAGGGCGGTCGTGACGCTGTCGCCGGTGAACTGGTTGCCCTTGGCCATCTCGCGGGTGTCGGCGTACCACTGGGACTTGTCCTGCGCGAGGTCGGTGTAGGGGCGCTCCAGGCGCTCCCACTCGCGGAGCGCGGCGGGCAGGTCCTCCCCCGCGTCGAGCGCGGCGGTCGCGGCGACGGCCAGGGTCCACGCGTTCTGCATCGCGGTGCCGGCGCCCTGGGCGAGCGCAGGGCACATCGCGTGGGCCGAGTCGCCGATGACGGCGACGTGGCCGTCGGTCCAGTGCTCGAGGCGGGTCGTCTGGTAGCCGTAGTAGCGGCCCTGGATGCCCGCTGCATCCTGAAGCACCGGGGCGAGCTGGGGGAAGACGGAGGTCCACAGCTCGAGATCGATCGGCACGCGCGAGCCGTCGGCGTCGGCGGAGGGCGACATCAGCGCGATGTACAGCTCCTCGTCGTTGGCCGGCGTGTAGAGCACGCGGAGCACGCGGGGGTCGAGGTTCCAGAAGTCGATCACGTTGTCCCACTCGGTGTCGGGCTCGAGCGCCTGCAGCTCCGCCTTCCGGCGCGGCACGAGGAAGCGGGTGATGCCGTCGCGCGAGCGCTCGCGCTTCATCGGGATGCCGAGCGAGTCGCGCACGGCCGAGCCCACGCCGTCGGCGCCGATCACGAGGTCGGCCTCGGCCGAGCTGCCGTCGGCGAAGGTGACCGTGCCGTCCGGCGTGGCGCCGGTGACCTCGGAGTTCGCGATGATCTCGACGCCGGATTCGCGCGCCGCGGTGAGCAGCGTGTCGTGCAGGTGCGGGCGCGTCATCGTGCGCCAGCGGATGCCGTCGAGCGTCTCCTGCGACTGGATGACGTTGTTCATCCGGGTCTCGTAGGCCGGCGGGGTCATCGACCGCGCCTGCAGGTCGGGCGTGGCACCGATCTTGTCGAGCACCTGGAGGCTGTTGTTCCAGAGCACGATGCCCGCACCCTCGGCGCGGAGCTCGGCGGCACGTTCGTGCACGCGCACCTTCCACCCCTTCTGAGCGAGGGCACTGGCGGCGGTGAGTCCTGCGAAGCCACCGCCCGAGATCTCGGCGCGAGGTCGGCTGTCGGTCATGTGTCGGTCCTGTCTGTCGTTCTGACTGGTGAGGCTGATGGGGTGTGGTGCGGGGTGCTGGGGTTCCGGAGGTCGTCCGCCGGCTAGAGGGCGGCCCCGCCGATCCGAATGACCGAGAGGCCGATGACCTCCGCGGTCGCCCGGGCGTTCTCCTTGCCGGCGGGGCCCGCGAACTCCTCGGCGCCCGGCTCGGTGTGGTACCGCCAGCCCTCCGCGCGGCCGACGCCGACGATCGCCGAGCGCACCACCTGGGTGACGTTGCCGAAGTCGGTGGCGAAGCCGAGCGGCGGCGGGTCGGCGATGAACTCGCGGCCTGCCGCGGCGAAGGCGTCGCCGACGAGGGCCGTGATGCCGGCATCCGGGCGCACCTCGGCGATCTCGGCCGACCGCGTCCACTCGGCGTCGCCCTGCAGCTCGTGCACGCGGGCGGTGAGGGCGTCGAGGTTCGCCAGGGTGTCGGCGAAGAGCAGGTAGCTCGCCTCGAAGGTCATCCCCGCCGACTCCTCGACGTCGCCGTCGACCGTGACCGACTCGACGATCAGGGTCGACGGGTCGAGCTCCTCGGCGATGCGGGAGACGTTCGCGAGGGCGACCAGCGGGGTGCAGACCACGTCGCGGCGCAGGGTGCGGATGCCGACGACCTTGGCCGTCTCCCGGCGCATGAACAGCGAGGTGGGCCAGACGGTGTCGATGAACTCCGGATGCAGGTACAGCGCGACGTCGATGTCGTCCCAGACCCCGCGCGCCGCGGTGAGCGCCTTGCCGCTGCCGAGCGATCGGGTGAGGGGCGAGTGGATCTCGTCGGCCGGGCAACCGACGATCACGACCTTCCCCGCCAGCCGGTCGCGCACGGCGGCCAGCGCGAGGGCCGCGCCGACGACCCCGCCGGCCTGAGGGCCATGGCCGCAGGAGTGGATCGGGTCGACGAGCCCCTCGGCGGTGATCGAGGCCGGGGCGTCGTAGACGGCGACGACGCCCACCGTGTTGCCGGGGCGGCCGGAGTCGAGCTCGGCCCGGAAGGCGGTCGGCATGCCGGCGACACCCTCGGTGACCTCGTAGCCGGCGGCCCGGAGGCGGGCGACGAGGAAGGCCGAGCTCTCGACCTCCTGGTGCGCGAGCTCGGGATGCGTGGTGATGAAATCGACGATGCCATCGATCGAAGGGGTGAGGTCGGACACCGCTTCGCGGAACGCCTGGTCGACCGGATCAACCGCCATGTCGTGCCCCCATCGGACTCGTTATTCTCACATTGTGGATTGAAATGTCATCATATGACGCAAGTGACTTGAATTCTGTCGGGTTTGACGATTTGTAACAAGGGGTTAACACGGCGACGCCGACCGGGCCAGGCCGGTCGGCGTCTCGATTCCAGGGCGGGGCGGGCCTCTAGGCCTCGGGGAAGCGCACTCCCGTCAGGGCCTCCGAGAGCCGCCAGCTGCGCGCGGCCTGGCCGGCATCCCGCAGCCGCGAGTAGGGCTTCTGCCGCCCGGGCGCCCCGCCGAGGTGGCCGAGGCCGGAGGGGCCGTAGAAGCGGCCGGCGCCGTCGGGGTCGGTCGCGGCGACGAGCGCGGGCAGGCCGGCGGTCTCCGCGGTGCCGAGCAGGATGCCCCGTCGGGACAGCGCGCCGATGAACCGGCGGCCCGCGGCGTCCTCGCTCCGCCCCAGTTCGGGTCGGGCCGAGAGCAGGCTGGTCGGTGCCACCCCGGGGTGGGAGAGGTTGCTGGTGATGCCCCACCCGTTCGCGCGGGAGCGCCGGTCGAGCTCGAGACCGAACAGACCGAAGGCGATCTTCGACTGGCTGTAGGCGCGCACCCCGCTGTACGCGCGCTCCCAGTTCGGGTCGTCCCAGTTGATGCTCCCCTGGTTCGCGGCCACGCTGATCTGCGAGGTCACCCGCGCGTGGCCGGCTCGCAGCAGGGGCAGGAGGCCCGCGACCAGGGCGACGTGGCCGAGGTGGTTCGTGCCGAACTGCAGCTCGAAGCCGTCGGCGGTGGTCTGGCGGGTGGGCGGGGTCATCACCCCGGCGTTGCCGATCAGCAGGTGGATGGGCGCGCCCTCGGCCCGGAGTGTCTCCCCGAGAGCCGCGACCGATGCGAGCGAGGACAGGTCGAGCGTCAGCAGCCGCACCCGCGCATCCGGTGTCTGGCGCCGGATGGCGGCGAGCGCCGCCTCGCCCTTGGCCTGGTTGCGCACCGGCAGCAGCAGCTCGGCGCCGGCGGCCGCGAGGCGGGTGGCGATGCCGAGGCCGATGCCGTCGCTGGCGCCGGTCACCAGGGCGCGGGTGGCGCCGAGATCGGGAAGGGGGAGGTCGATGGACCGTGGCATGGGGACTCCTTGTCGTCACGCCCACTCTGCCGCCGCACGCCGCGGGGAGTCAGGGCCTGTTCATCCTCGGATCGGCGATCCGTGGATGCGGGCGGCCGCACGCGCTAGAAAGGGACGAGCAGAAGGAGCACGACATGGACATCGACCGGACCGGTCTCGCCGAGTTCCTCCGCCGCCGGCGCGAATCGCTGCAGCCGGAGGACGTCGGGCTGCCCCGCGGGGCGCGCCGGCGCACGTCCGGGCTCCGTCGCGAGGAGGTCGCGGCGCTGTGTCACATGTCGGCCGACTACTATTCCCGGCTCGAGCGGGAGCGCGGCCCGCAGCCCTCGGAGCAGATGATCGCGTCGATCGCGCAGGGGCTGCACCTCTCGCTCGACGAGCGCGACCACCTCTTCCACCTCGCCGGGCACCAGCCACCGGCGCGGGGCGCTCTCGGGACGCACGTCTCCCCCGGTCTGCTGCGCATCCTCGACCGGCTGGAGGACACCCCCGCCGAGATCGTGACCGAGCTCGGCGAGACGCTGCGGCAGACCCGGCTCGGCGTCGCGCTCACCGGCGATCTGACCGCGTACACCGGGCCCGAGCGGAGCCTCGGCTACCGCTGGTTCACCGACCCGGCCGTGCGCGAGCGCTACGCGCCCTCCGATCACCGGTACCTCTCGCGGCTGTTCGCCTCGGGGCTCCGGGAGATCGCCGCGGTGCGCGGCCCGGGTTCGCGGGCCGCCGAGCTCGCCGAGCAGCTGCAGGCGCGGAGCGAGGAGTTCTGCGAGGTGTGGGGCCTGCTCGAGGTGGGACTCAGGCCCGGCGAGGTGAAGCACCTCAGGCACCCGGAGGTCGGCGAGCTCGAACTGACCTGTCAGCGGCTGATCGACCCGGAGAGCTCGCACTCGCTGCTCGTGTACACGGCGGTGCCGGGCAGCGAGAGCCACGAGAAGCTGCGGTTGCTCGCGGTGATCGGGGCTCAGGCGGTCGGGTGAGTCGTCGCGGGAAATACCTTTAACTACAGGCGTATGCTCGGAGGTGATCGCCCGCCATCCAGACGGGCCCGCTCGAAAGGCCCCCCAGTGAAGCGCTTCACCGACCGCGTCGTCCTCATCACCGGCGGAGGGTCCGGCCTCGGCCGCGCCACCGCCGTGCGTCTCGCCTCCGAGGGCGCGAAGCTCTCCCTAGTCGACGTCTCCGAGGCCGGCCTCACCGCCACCGTCGAGGCCGTGACCGCCGTCACGCCCGACGCCGAGATCCTCACCCTCGTCGCCGACGTCTCGAAGGAGGAGGATGTCGACCGCTACGTCGCCGAGACCGTCTCCCGTTTCGGCCGCATCGACGGCTTCTTCAACAACGCCGGCATCGAGGGCCGCCAGAACCTCACCGAGGACTTCACCGCCGCCGAGTTCGACAAGGTCGTCGCGATCAACCTCCGCGGCGTGTTCCTCGGCCTGGAGAAGGTGCTGAAGGTCATGCACGAGCAGGGCTCGGGCATGGTCGTGAACACCGCCAGCGTGGGCGGCATCCGCGGCATCGGCAACCAGTCGGGCTACGCGGCCGCCAAGCACGGCGTCGTCGGCCTCACCCGCAACTCGGCCGTGGAGTACGGCCAGTTCGGCATCCGCGTCAACGCGATCGCCCCCGGCGCCATCTGGACCCCGATGGTCGAGAACTCGATGAAGCAGCTCGACGCCGAGAACCCGCGTGCCGCCGCGGAGCAGTTCATCCAGGCCAACCCCACCAAGCGGTACGGCGAGGCGCCGGAGATCGCGGCGGTCGTGGCGTTCCTGCTCAGCGACGACGCGAGCTACGTCAACGCGGCGGTCGTGCCGATCGACGGCGGTCAGTCCTACAAGTACTGAGCCTGAGCGGCGGCGTTCAGGCGATCCCGAACACCTTCCCGTTCGAGAAGCCGATGAGGTAGCCGCCCGCGAACTCCCAGCGCTCGTCGTAGGCGATCGGGATGCTCCAGAGGGGCGCCCCGGTCGCCGCGTCGACAGCGGTGCCGGTGCCCTTCGGCGCCGAGTCGACGTCGACGGGCTTCTGGCCCTTGTAGCTCCACAGCCCGCCGGTGCCCATGCCGCCGG
The DNA here is from genome assembly GCF_059691755.1 of Herbiconiux sp. 320_LB. Lineage (NCBI taxonomy): Bacteria > Bacillati > Actinomycetota > Actinomycetes > Micrococcales > Microbacteriaceae > Herbiconiux > Herbiconiux sp. 320_LB. Next base: position 807,507 of record NZ_JCAWAD010000001.1, read on the forward strand.
TGAGCTGGTAGGAGAGCTGCAGACCGCGCGCACCCTTCCACGGACTGACGCGCGTGCTGACATCGACCGACGAGCCCGTGGCCTGGTCGAAACCGCACCGTCCGGAGTCGTCGTCGTACGAGACGACCAGCCCGTCGGACGTCGCGAAGAACGACGAGGTCGACACGAAAGTGCCCGACGTCGTGCTGGTGGTCGCGCACGCGGAACCATCGGCCTTCCACCTGGTCGCTCCCGTCCGACCGTCGATGAGTTCGAGTTGTGTCCCGGGTCCGACCAAGAGCACGTCGGAGACGAGTGGGAAGCTCGAATTCGGGTCGGCGCCGACGCGGTTCACGGGCGCGATGCGGTAGCCGGAGTCCAGAGTGCGATTCCAGATCTCATTGCCGGCGTCGTCGATCCCCGCGACGGACCGGAAGACGTCGCCGTCGAGCATGTCGGAGCCCCGCAGCGTGAATCCCTCGTAGTAGAAGTAGCGTCGGCCGGTGGCATCGGAGACCATCACCGCCCCGGTGTCCACATCGAAGACGTCGAGCGCACTGTGGCGACTGTCGATGGTCCGATTCACCTGGAGGATCGAGCTGTCGTTCTCGATCGCCGCGGCCGTCACACGCTCACCCTGAAGCGGCACCGACCAGAGGGGGCTGCTGAGATCGCGCGGGTCGGACCGCATGACGACCCAGTTCGTCGTGGGCTCGCCCGCCGGGTCGAGCTGCCGCGCGACGAACGAGACGTCACCGGAGACGCCGGGCACCGGGTCGAGCCGATCGATTTCCATGCCGGCCGGCGTCGAGATGGTGCCGAGCGTGGTTCCCGTTGCAAGATCGAGCACCTCGCTGGGCCCCGCCGTCGGGCCGTTGTTCGTATAGAGATCCCGCACCATCACCCGACCCGAGGTACCGAGCAGGGTCGCGGTGGTCTGAGCGTTGTAATCGAACGCCCAGGTCCAGTCCCGGCTCCAGATCGCGGTGCCGGTACTGGTGTCGATCAAGGTCAGCGAGTAGCGGCTCTCGTCGAGGTCGCAGTCGTAGGCGGAGTCCTCCGGTGGCCTGGTAGGCCCGGTCTGCACGAGCGCGTAGCCGTCGGAGACGTTGACCACGCTCGGGTACTCGCACATGTCACCGATGCCCGGGAGCGTCAGCGACCACTGCGGGGTGCTCGCGGGCTGGGTGAGCACGTCGTGGGGGGCGATGGGGTCGCCGGTGACGACGAGGGGGTGGGGGCTGGCCGTCGGCGCCGGCGCGGTGGGCTTCGGCGTCGCGACCGGCGAGGGGGCCGCGACCGCCGTCTCGGTGACGACGGGCGCCGGGGCCGGGGCCCCGAACAGGTCGGTGCCGGTGAGGGCCACGGCGACACCGGCCGAGCCGATGCCGGCGGCGAGCGCGGCGATCACCGAGATGACCGCGATGCGGAGGTGCCGCTTGTGGTCGCGCCGCGGCGCGTCGGCGACGGTGGACACGAGCATGCTGCGGATGGCCGCACTTCGCGACTCGTCGAATCGGGGCTGGTCGTTCATCGGGCACCTCCGGCGTTGAGATCGGGTGTGTCGGCGATGCCGGGGCCGGGGGCCGGCGGTGCGACGGAATCGAGGTCCCGCTTCGGGTCGGGTTCGATGTGCGGAGAAGAATCGTGGGGCTCGGTGATGCGGGCGAGCAACGGCGCGTAGCGCGCGGCGAGCTTCCCGCGCTGCCGCACGACCCCCCGCACCGATCCGCCGAGCCAGCCGCCGAGCGACCCGTCGACGAGCTTCACGCTCGACCGTCGGTGCCAGGCCTCGAGGAAGACCATCGCGGTCACGTCCTCGGCCTCGCGCGCATCCGTCACCGCGGTCAGCACCTGCGCGAACACGTCGTCGCGATGCCGGTCCCAGACGCGCGCGAACGCGTCGGAATCCCCCGCTCGAGCCGACGGCCAGTCGGTCTCGTCGTTGTGTGGATCAGTCCCCATACCCCCTAGTGTCCGGTACCCCCGATCGGTTCCACGACACCCGTCGCCTCAGGGGCGGCGATCTCCGAGCGGCGGGAATAAGTTCGGGGCCCTGGCGTTGAACTTGAGCGTAAGGCACTCAAGTTTTTCAAACCAGGAGGTTTCGTGCCCGAGAACGTCACTCCCGAGGGAGTCAACAACGACGCCGGCAGCAACTCGTTCGACGAGTTCCTCGCCCGGTACCTCGAGGGCGAGCAGCGTGCGGCACGAGCCGGGCGCTCCATCGACCTCAGCAAGCTGATCAGCCGCCGCACCCAGGAGCTCCTCGCTCAGGCCGGCCGCTACGCGATCGAGCACGGCCACCGTGAGCTCGACGCCCTGCACATCCTGCGCACCATCGCGCCCCAGGATCCCGCCGCCGACGCCATCCGCCGTGTCGGCGCCGACCCGCGGGCGATCGCCCGCGCCGCCGAGCTCCGGCTTCCCGCCGAGAGCCACGACCAGGTCGAGCAGCCCGCTCTCACCCAGTCGGCCCAGCGCGCGCTGTTCCACGCCTACCAGGTGGCCCGCGCATCCGGTTCGACCTACATCGACCCCGAGCACCTGTTCTTCGCGCTCGTGATCAACCAGGACTCCCCCGCCGGCCAGGTGCTGGCCCAGGCGGGCGTCACCCCCGACGCCCTGCAGGAGGGCATGCGCCAGAACCTCGGCGCGGGCCCCGACGGCAGTGCCGGCGACCCGTCGAACGGCTACGGCGCGCAGGCGGGCCAAGCCGGTCAGCCCGGCCAGGGCGACGGCGCCGAGTCCGACACCCCCACGCTCGACCGCTTCGGCACCGACCTCACCGAGCGCGCCCGCCAGGGCGAGCTCGACCCGGTGATCGGCCGGCTCGACGAGATCGAGCAGACCATCGAGATCCTCTCCCGCCGCACCAAGAACAACCCGGTGCTGGTCGGCGAGGCCGGCGTCGGCAAGACCGCGATCGTCGACGGCATCGCCCAGGCGATCGTCGACGGCGGTGTGCCCGAGCAGCTGCGCGACAAGCGCGTCGTGGCCCTCGACCTGCCCGCGATGCTGGCCGGGACCAAGTTCCGCGGCGACTTCGAGGAGCGTCTCACCACGCTGATGGACGAGATCTCGGCCCACAAGGACGAGCTGATCGTGTTCATCGACGAGATCCACACCGTGGTCGGGGCCGGCGGCTCCGGCGAGGGCGGGATGGATGCCGGCAACATCCTGAAGCCCCGCCTGGCCCGCGGCGACCTGCACCTGCTGGGCGCCACGACCGTCAAGGAGTACCGCGGCATCGAGAAGGACCCGGCGCTGGAGCGCCGCTTCTCGCCGGTGACCGTGGGCGAGCCCTCGATCGACGACGCGGTGCTCATCCTGCAGGGCCTCCGCCCCGCCTACGAGGAGCACCACGGCGTGAGCTACACCGACGCCGCCATCACGGCGGCCGTCGAGCTCTCGGCGCGCTACGTCAGCGACCGCTTCCTGCCCGACAAGGCGATCGACCTGATCGACCAGGCCGGTGCACGCCTGCGCCTCTCGCTCGGCAAGATCCCCGCAGTGGTCGACATCTCGTCGCTGCAGGCCGATCTCGCCGCCCTCGAGGGCGCGAAGAACGCCGCCGTCTCGGCCGAGCACTACGAGGAGGCGTCGCGCATCCGTGACGAGATCGAGGAGATCCAGCAGCAGCTCGCCGAGGCCACCTCGGTGAACCGCCGGGTTGCCGCCGAGCGCGCCACGGGCGGCATCGATCTGGATGCCGTGGTCGACGAGGCCGAGATCGCAGCCGTGATCTCGCGTTCGACCGGCATCCCGGTCTCTCGCATCGGCGAGGTCGACCGCGAGCGCCTGGCCGCCCTGGAGGGCGAGCTGCACGAGCGCGTGATCGGACAGGACGACGCGGTCACCGTGGTCGCCAAGGCCGTGCGCCGCAACCGCACGGGCATGGGCGACGCGAACCGGCCGATCGGCTCGTTCCTCTTCCTCGGCCCGACGGGCGTGGGCAAGACCGAGCTGGCCAAGTCGCTGGCGGAGTCGCTGTTCGGCTCCTCCGGGAGCATGCTGCGCTTCGACATGTCGGAGTTCGGCGAGCGCCACACGGTCTCCCGCCTGGTCGGCGCCCCTCCCGGATACGTCGGTTACGACGAGGCCGGCCAGCTGACCGAGCGCGTGCGTCGCAACCCCTACTCGGTGGTGCTGTTCGACGAGATCGAGAAGGCGCACCCGGACGTGTTCAACCTGCTGCTGCAGGTGCTGGACGACGGTCGCCTGACCGACGGCCAGGGCCGCACGGTCGACTTCCGCAACACGGTGATCATCATGACCTCGAACCTCGGTTCGGAGTTCCTGGCCTCGCGGTCGGGTGCGATGGGCTTCGTGGCCCGGGCGGCCGACGGGTCGGACGGCAACGGCTTCGGCTCGGACAAGGCTCTGCGCGACCGCGTGATGGGCAAGCTCCGCGAGGCAATGCGGCCGGAGTTCCTCAACCGGATCGACGAGATCGTGCTGTTCCGCAAGCTCGAGAAGGAGCAGCTGCGCGAGATCGTGTCGCTGCTGCTGGGAGCCACCCGCGCCCGGCTGGCCGCCCACGAGATCGAGCTGACGGTGACGGATGCGGCGATCGACTGGATGGCCGGGAACGGCTACGAGCCCGAGTACGGTGCTCGCCCGCTCCGCCGCGTGATCCAGCGCAACGTCGACGACGCGATCGCCGACCTGCTGGTCTCGGGCGCGCTGGTCGACGGCGGAGCCGTCGTGCTCGACGCGGCCGACGGTCGGCTGACGGCGTCGCCGGCCGCGACCGACGCGTTCGAGTTCGCACAGGCCGCGTAGTCGCTCTAGCAGAACGTCGCTCGAGCAGAACGACGCTCTGGCAGATCGACCCTGAAGGGCCGGGCACCCCACGGTGCCCGGCCCTTTCGCGTGCCCGCGTGCGGTCGCGGGTGGCGTGACGGGCTCGTAGGGTGGAGAGGGATGCAGACCACCCGCGACACAGACGACCCGGGCCCGACCGCTCCGTTCGTCGAGCTGACGACGTCGGTCGGCGACCGTCGATCAGGCTCAGGCGCCCGCGCGGGGGCAGGCGCCGGTGGTGCCGGCGCAGGCGGTTCCGGTCTCCCGCCGACCCGCCGCGGCCTGATCGCCGGCCTGATCGTGGCCGCCTCCCTCGTGGTGCTCGTCGTGCTGGCGGTCGGGATCGTGATCGCCCGGCAGATCGCCGAGACCGAGGCGGCGGGCGAGGCGGCCCGCACCGCCGAGCTGCTGGGCGACGTGATCGTCGAACCCGCCCTGAGCGACGGTCTGCTCGACGGCGATCCGGCCGCGCGGGCCGCCCTCGACGAGCTGGTGCGGAGCCGGGTGCTCGGCACCTCCGTCGTGCGGGTCAAGATCTGGGATGCGGCCGGGACCATCGTCTACTCCGACGAGCCGCGACTGATCGGCGAGACCTTCGGGCTCGACGAGGAGGAGCGCGAGATCCTCGAGGGTGGCGGCGTCGACGCCGAGGTCTCCGACCTGTCGGCCCCGGAGAACCGGTTCGAGACCGGTCAGGGCGACCTGCTCGAGGCCTACCACGCGGTGCGCACCCCCTCCGGTCGCTCGGTGCTGTTCGAGGCCTACTTCCGCTACGACCAGGTCAGCGAGCGCTCGGGCGCGCTGTGGGCGGCGTTCTCGCTGCTCGCCTCCGGCAGCGTGCTCGCGCTGATCCTGCTGCTGCTGCCGATCGGGCGCCGCCTCCTGGTCTACCTCCGCGACGTGCGGGCGCAGCGCGAGGCCCTGCTCCAGCACGCGCTGGAGGCCTCGTCGAACGAGCGGCGACGGATCGCGGCCCGCCTGCACGACGGCGCCATCCAGGATCTGACGGCCAGCGCCCTCGCCCTGAGCGCGGGAGCCTCGAGCGCCCGCCGCACCGGAGACGGAGCGCTCGCGCAGCAGCTCGACACCGCGGCGACCGCCGTGCGCGGCAGCGTGGGCGGCCTGCGTTCGCTGCTGGTCGACGTCTACCCGCCGAGCCTCGCGGCGGCCGGGCTCGACGTCGCGCTCGACGACCTGGCCACCGCCGTGCGGGCACGAGGGCTGCAGGTCGAGGTGGTGAACCGCCTCGCCCCGGATGCGCTCGGCCCGGATCAGGCTCGACTGCTCTTCCGCGTGGCGCGGGAGTGCCTGGCCAACACCGTGCGGCACGCTGCGGCCCGCTCGGTGACGGTGACGATCGGCGCAGCGTCCGCCGGCGCCCCGGCCGGCCCCGACGCCCCGACCGGCCCCGACGCCCCCTCCGGCCCCGGGGCCCCGGCCACCGGCGTCGCGCTCGACATCGTCGACGACGGGCGCGGTTTCGACCCCGCCGCGCTCGCCCGGCCCGCCAGCGGTCACCTCGGCATCCCGCTGCTCGTCGAGGCCGCCGAGAGCGCGGGCGCCCGCCTCGCCGTGAGCTCGGCACCCGGCGCCGGCACCCACTGGCGCCTCGAACTCGCACCCGAGCTCACGAGCGCGCCGCGCCGGCACCGCGGCGGGGGCGACAGCGGGGGCCGCGGATGATCCGGGTCGCGTTGGTCGACGACCATCCCCTCGTCCGCACCGGCCTGATCGCCCTGCTCCGCGACCTCGACGACGTCGAGGTGGTCGGCGAGGCCGCCGACGGGAGCGAGGCGACCGCGCTGGTCGGAGCCACCCGGCCCGACCTGCTGCTGATGGACCTGTCGATGCCGGGCGTCGACGGAATCGAGGCGACCCGGCGGGTGCGGGACGCGCATCCGGAGGTCTCGGTGGTCATCCTGACCAGCTCCCGCGACGCCGCCCGGCTGCGCGAGGCCCTCGCCGCCGGCGCGGCCGGCTACCTGCTGAAGGATGCCGAGCCCGCCGAGATCGCGGCCGGCGTGCGCGCGGTCGCCGCGGGGCACGCGCCGATCGACCCGCGGGTGACGCGCGACCTCTTCCCGCCCAGCGCCTTCCCGCCCGGCGCCGGCTACCCCGCTGGGACCGCGGGAGACGAACCGGGCTTCCCGGCCGACGGCCCGGTGCGCGGCCGCGAGGCCGAGGTGCTGCGGCTGGTGGCCCGGGGCCTGGCGAACAAGCAGATCGCCACCGAGCTCGGCATCGCCGAGCGCACGGTCAAGGTGCACCTCGGCAGCGTGTTCCGCCGCATCGGCGTCAACGACCGCACCAGCGCGGCCCTCTGGGCGCGGGAGAACGGGTACTAGTACCAACGTCGTATCGACCCCGGGGCATCCAGCGGAGACGATGAATTCCTGCACGACGCGCAGACTCCCGTCTCCTCCTCTTCCGGAAGGCCTCTGATGTCCCACTCCTCCCGCTTCGGCCGGTTCGCCCGCACCGCGGTCGCCGTGACCGCCCTTGCTTTGGCCGGCGCCGTCGCCGTGGCCGCGCCCGCCTCCGCCAAGCCCTCCGCGAACGGCGGCGACTACGCCGTCACCGTGAACGGCACCACCTACAACCCCGCGCCCGGCAAGGACGTGAAGCTGAAAGACCTGGCGGTCTCCGGCTCCATCTCGGTCACGGGGGTCAACAACACCTTCCGCATCGATCCCTCGACGCTCGGCGTCTACGACTACACCCTCACCGGGGCTCCGGATGCGCTGCGCATGGTCACCTCGCCGACGGTGGTCTTCGCCTCCAAGGTGCCCACGCTCTCGGCCGCCCAGCTCGGCAAGGTCACGATCAAGCAGCTGGAGATCAAGGACGACACCCTCGTCATCATCTTCAACGCCGCGGGCGGCAAGCTGAAGATCCAGGCGAAGGACGGCGCCCAGGGCGGCATCTTCCAGATGGAGCCCGAGTTCGCCGGCTCGGTCGAGCTCGTGCACACGCTCGGCCCTGGCCTGTTCTACTTCGTCAACCAGTACACCGGCAAGATCAACTTCGGTTCGGGCGTCGACGCCGTGAGCGCGTCGGTCGACCCGGTGGGCTACCACCAGATGCTGCTCGGCAAGGACAGCCCCCAGGTGGCGACCAAGACCCTGCAGACCGGCACCGTCACCAAGTGGCTCGTCACCTCCGGCGGCCGGCTGGGCGGCGTGCTCGGCGAGGACGCCATCGAGCTCTCGCAGGGTGCCACGAACTGCACCAGCCAGTGCCAGGCGCAGAACCAGATCCACGGCTCGCTGCCGGTGCCGCCGAGCCCGACCGATCCCACCCCGATCGGCTGAGTCGTCGCACGAACGGAAGGGCTGGACACCGCTTTGGTGTCCGGCCCTTCTCGCTGCCCGTGGGCGCTGGCCGTGGCCGCCGCCGTGGGGTTACGCCGCCGCGCGGTGGCTCCGCCGCGCGGTGGCTCCGCCGCGCGGTGGCGCCGCCGGCCTCAGGTGCTGGTGCCGGGCCGCGGACGGCCGAAGGCGAACCAGCCGATCGCCCCGATCAGCGGGATGATCACCACCACCACGATCCAGATCACCCGCTCCGCGGTCGTCAGCCGCGGCGACCGAGCGATGCTCACCAGCGCCGCGAGCCAGAGCGCCACGGAGGCGAGGGTCAGCAGCAGCACGAGCAGGTGGGAGGGGGAGAATTCGCCGAACATGGCTCCACGGTCTCACGCGCCGGAACGATCCGCCACCGGCCCTCGTAGGCTGGCGTGCATGGCGACGATGTGGGTGGCAGACGATTTCGGCGGACTCGACGTGTTCCGCCCGGCGCGGGTCGACGTACCGGCGCCGGGGCCCGGCGAGGTGACCATCGGCATCCGTGCGGCGGGGATGAACCCGGCCGACTTCAAGCACGTCGCGAGCGGCACCGACCGCTCGCTCCTCCCCATCCCGATCGGCTACGAGTGCGCCGGCGTGGTGACCGCGGTGGGCCCGGAGACCCGGATCGGGTCGGGCGCGGTGGCGGTCGGCGACGAGGTGCTCGCGTTCCGGATCTCGGGCGGCTACGCCACCGAGCGCACCGTGCCGGCGGCCGACGTGTTCGCGAAACCGGCCTCTCTGTCGTTCGAGGAGGCCGCGAGCCTGCTCCTGGTCTCGACCACGGCTGCCGAGATGCTCGACGTCACCCGCGTGCGGGCCGGCGACCTCGTGCTGCTGCACGGTGCATCCGGTTCGGTCGGGGTCGCCGTGCTGCAGCTCGCCGCCTCGATCGGCGCCCGGGTGATCGGCACCTGCGCCGACGAGAACGCCGACCTGGTCAGGCGCTACGGCGGCGTGCCCGTGGCCTACGGTCCCGGCCTCGAGGAGCGGGTGCGCGCTCTGGCACCGGAGGGCGTCGACGCGGCGCTCGACGCCGTCGGCACCGACGAGGCGATCGACGTCTCGCTCGCCCTGGTCGCCGACCGCACCCGCATCGTCACCATCGCCGCCATGGCGCGGGCCGCCGAGCGGCAGGAGGGTTTCCGTGTGATCGCGGGGGCGATGCCCGCGAGCAAGGTCTTCCGCGACGGGGCACGGCAGCGGTTGATCGACGCGGCCGGCCGCGGCGAGCTGGTCATCCCGATCGCCCGCACCTTCCCGCTCGCCGAGGCGCGCGAGGCGCTGGGGGTGTTGGCGGGTCAGCACCCGGGCGGCAAGCTGGTGCTCCTCCCCTGACCCGGGAGGCGAGCTGGTCCCATCCCTGACCCGGGCGGCAAGCTGGCCACCTCCCCTGACCCGGGAGGCAGCCGCCGCGGTTCACCCGACGTGATCGCGCCGCAGGGCGTGCGCCGAGAAGGCCCCGCCCACGGCGGCGGCGCCCGGCACCGTCCACCACAACCACCGCAGCGCCTCCGGGCTCTGCACGGTGACGATCGCGGCGACCGCGGTGGCGGCGAGCGCCATGGCGAGCCCGACGCCGATCGAGGCCCGCCGGATCTCCCGCGACCGCAGCCCGGCGTACCAGGCGATCAGCCCCCCGGCGACCGCGGTGAGGCCGAGGGCGGCGCCGACGATCATGCTCGTCAGGGCGGCGAACATCCAGAAGCTGAGGTCGGGCCAGCTCAGCACGACGAGAACGGTCTGGGTGGTGAGGATGCTCGCGAGCATCGTCGCGAGCCCGCCCTCGAGGGCGAAGCGCACCGGTGAGACAGGGGCGCCGGCGGGCTCGACGACGGCGGCCGTACCCCGGTCGTCCGCGCCGTCAGCGCGTGCTGCGCCCTCCATGGATCGAGTATGCCAGCCGGTGGTCGGCGCCGGTCACGACGACTGTCGCAATCCGGATGCGCCGATTCCGGCGAGCTCCCGCGCCGCCACCAGAGCGGCGGCCGCCCCGGAGAACACGACGGGCACGAGGGCGAGCGGCCAGTGCGGCCAGAGGGTCGGCTGCACCGCCATCACCAGCAGCCCGACGGCCGAGCCGAGAACCGCGACCGCGACTCCGATCGCGAGACCGGAGACGCCCGGCGACCGCGGCATCCTCGCCCGCCCGACCAGCGCCCAGGTCACCACCCCGGCGACGGCGAAGACGACCGCCACCACGAAGCCGCTCACGGCGGCGTCGAGCACGACGACCCGCCCGTCGTCGGTCAGCCAGCCCTGGCGAATGAGCACCTCGCCGAGAGCGACGCCGAACCCGGTGACGGCGGCCACGCTCGTCGCGGCGACCACGAAGCGCGACGACAGGCGGCCGGCGGATGTGGCGGCCGCGGAAGTGCCGGTCGCGGAGGGATCGGCCGCGGAGGAGCCGGTCGCGGAGGCGTCTGCCGAGGAGATCCGGCCCCGGTCGCGAGAGGCGGATGGATCGATCGTCATCCCGCCTCCCCTCGCTCGCACCCCGTGCAGACCCATCGTACCGGCGCGGGCGGGCGGGGACAGATGCGCGTTCTGTCGCAGTGACTCCGCAGATTCGGCCCTAGGCTGACTGTCGTGACGCAGATACGGATAAAGGATGCCGCCGTCTTCCTCGGGGTGAGCGACGACACCGTGCGGCGGTGGGTCGAGGCCGGGATGATCGCGAGCGAGAAGGACGACGCGGGCCGCACCGTGGTCGACGGCCTCGACCTCGCCCGGCTGGCGCGCAAGAACGCGGTGCTCCCCGTCGACCCGAGCGAGATCGGCCGGAGCGCCCGCAACCGCTTCGTCGGGCTCGTCACCGAGATCATCGAGGATACGGTGATGGCCCAGGTCGAGCTGCAGTGCGGCCCGCACCGGGTGGTCTCCCTGATGTCCAGCGAGGCGGTGCGCGAACTCGGGCTCGAGCTCGGATCCGTCGCGATCGCCGTCGTCAAGGCCACGACCGTGCTGGTCGAGACGCCTCGGGGTGACGCATGACCGGCCGGATGACGGCCGGCCGGATGATTGCCGGCCGCTCCCCCCGGATCGCGTCGCGCGTGGCCACCGGCCTCGCCTCCCTCACGATCGCCCTGGCGCTCGCGGGCTGCGCGGGCGGTTCCGGCGGCTCGGCCGCGCCGACCGACGCGGCGGCCGGAACGGGCGCCACCACCGCGACGCCCACCCCGAGCACGCCGACGCTCGAGGGCTCGATCACCGTGTTCGCGGCGGCATCCCTCAAGGGCACCTTCACCGAGCTCGCGAGCCGGTTCGAGGCCGAGAACCCCGGAACCGACATCGAGCTCTCCTTCGCCGGCTCGAGCGACCTGGTGACCCAGATCACCGAGGGCGCGCCCGCCGACGTCTTCGCCTCGGCCGACGAGAAGAACATGGCCAAGCTCACCGGCGCCGGCCTGATCGATCCGGCCGCTCCGGTCGACTTCGCGACGAACGTTCTCGAGATCGCGGTGCCGCCGGGCAACCCGGCCGGCGTCGCGTCGTTCGCCGACCTCGCCAATCCCTCGACCAAGGTCGTCGTCTGCGCCCCGCAGGTGCCGTGCGGCACGGCCACCGCGGCGATCGAGCAGTCGACCGGGGTCGACGTCCCCGCCGTCAGCGAGGAGTCCTCGGTCACCGACGTGCTCGGCAAGGTCACGAGCGGCGAAGCGGATGCCGGACTGGTCTACGTCACCGACGTCACCTCCGCCGGTGCCGCGGTGCAGGGCGTCCCGTTCCCCGAATCCTCGGGCGCGGTCAACACCTACCCGATCGCGGTGGTCGGCGGCAGCGGATCCGGCGCCGGCGGGTCGAGCGGCGGATCGAGCGGCGGGTCGAGCGACGCGGCGACCGTCGGCCGGGCCGCTCTCGCGCAGGCCTTCGTCGACTTCGTCGCCGGCCCCACCGGCCGCTCGGTGCTCGGCGCCGCCGGGTTCGGCAGCCCCTGACCGACCCGAGCGCACCGGCCCGGGCGCACCGACCCGGGCACACCGACCCGGGCGCTCCGACCCGGGCACGCGAAGCCGGCCACGCAGAGCCGGCGACCGGGGCCCGAACACCAGAGCCGGCGCCCGGGGCCGGCATCCCACCCGACCACTCCACCTGACCACGCAGACCGATCACCGAAAGGGGCCGAGGTGCCGTACCGCTCACTCCCCCGATGGCTGATCGTCGTCGCCGGCGTCGGCGCCGCTTTCGTCGTGCTGCCGCTGGCGGGCGTGGTGCTCCGGGTCGACTGGGCGCAGTTCGTGCCCCTGATCACCTCCGACTCCTCGCTCGCCGCCCTCGGCCTCAGCCTGCGCACCTCGCTCGCCGCGACGGCGCTCTGCATCGTGCTCGGGGTGCCGATGGCCCTGGTGCTCGCCCGCACGCGGTTCTGGGGCCAGAAGGTGCTGCGCTCGCTCGTGCTGCTGCCGCTGGTGCTCCCCCCGGTGGTGGGAGGTCTCGCCCTGCTCTCGACCTTCGGCCGCCGGGGCCTGCTCGGGGACACTTTCGAGGCCTTCGGCATCGAGATCGCGTTCTCCACCACCGCGGTCGTGCTGGCCCAGACCTTCGTCGCCCTTCCCTTCCTGGTGCTGAGCCTCGAGGGGGCGCTCCGCACCGTCGGCACGCGGTACGAGGCGGTCGGCGCGACCCTCGGAGCCGCGCCCAGCACGGTGCTCCGCCGGATCACCCTCCCCCTCGTGCTCCCCGCGCTCGTCTCCGGCGCCGTGCTCTCCTTCGCCCGCGCCCTCGGCGAGTTCGGCGCGACGCTCACCTTCGCCGGCAGCCTCCAGGGCGTGACCCGCACCCTCCCGCTCGAGATCTACCTGCAGCGCGAGACCGATCCGGATGCCGCGGTCGCCCTGTCGCTCGTGCTCGTCGTCGTGGCGGTGCTCGTGGTGGCCGTCGCCCACCAGGCCGGCGAGAGCTCGCCGCTGCGCCGTGCCGCGCGGCTCGCGCCGGGCGAACTGGGCGACCCCGGCAGTCCGGATGCTCCCGGCGGGCCGAGCGGATCGGGCGGGCCGGGCGATCCGGATGCGCCGGACGAGCCAAGCCGCGGCGACGACCGCCGGGCGTCGGTCACGAAGGGCCGGTCATGAGCCTCGAATTCCGGGCCGGGATGCGCGACCGCGGCTTCGACGTCGAACTCTCGGTCGCCGAGGGCGAGACCCTCGCCGTGCTCGGCCCGAACGGCGCCGGCAAGTCGACGCTGCTCGGGCTGCTCGCCGGTCTCCTCCGCCCGGACTCAGGGCGCGCCGAGCTCGACGGAACAGTGCTCTTCGACGTGCCTGCCGGCCCCGGTCGCGGCACGGTGCTGCCGCCGCACCGCCGCGGGGTCTCGCTGCTCGCCCAGGAGGCCCTGCTCTTCCCCCACCTCACCGCGCTCGAGAACGTCGCCTTCGGCCCGCGCTCCCGTCGCCGTCGCGACTCCGACGCCGTCGCGCTCGCCTGGCTCGACGAGGTCGACGCCACCGGGCTCGCCGGGCGACGGCCCACCGAGCTGTCGGGCGGCCAGGCGCAGCGGGTCGCCGTCGCGCGCGCGCTCGCCTCCGAGCCCCGCCTGCTGCTGCTGGACGAACCGATGGCCGCCCTCGACGCCACCGTCGCCCCGGCGCTGCGCCGTACGCTCCGCCGCGTGCTCGAGGGCCGCACGGCCATCATCGTCACCCACGACATCCTCGACGCCTTCACCCTGGCCGACCGGGTGGTCGTGATGGACGGCGGCCGGATCGTCGACGCCGGCCCTACCCGCACGGTGCTCGACCGGCCGACCCGGCCCTTCACCGCGGGGCTCGCGGGCCTCAACCTGCTCCTGGGCACGGTCGCGACCCCCGCTCCCGCTGCGGACGCGGGCCTGGGCACCGGAATCGGCGACGGGCGCCCCGTCGCGATCGAGCTCGTCGGCGACGCGGACGGCTCCCGCCTGCTCGCCCTGGCCGACGCCCCGCTGGAGCCCGGCCGTCGTGCCGCCCTCGCGGTCCGCCCCTCCCGCGTCACCGTCACGCTCACCCCGCCCCCGGCCGAGGAGGGGGTCACGGTGATCGAGGGTCACGTGCTCGACCTCGAGCAGCGCGGCGACGTCGTCCGGATCCGCACGACCCACCTCGCGGCCGACCTCGCCCCGGGCGACCTGGCCGCCCTCGACCCCGCGGCGCTCGACCTCGCCGAGGGCCGCCGCGTCTGGTGCCGCTTCGCGCGAGCGGACGCACTCGCCTACCCTGCCTGAGTCGCCGCCACGGTCCCTTCAGTCCCGCGCACAGCTGAGACCGGCACCGCGCTCAGACCCGCACCCCGCTCAGACCCGCAGACAGCTCAGACCCGCACCTCGCGGCGCGGCCCGCGCAGGGTGACCACCGTGTACTCGAGGTTCGCGATCGCGTGCAGCACGCATCCAGCCCCCACCACCGTCAACGCGGCCGTGGTCAGCACCACGTCGTCCGGCCAGAACGAGGCGACCAGCAGCAGCAGCGGGAACCCGACCATGAGCAGCACCGTGCGCACCCGGCCGATCCACCGCACGGTCACGATGCCGGGCTTCCGCACCAGGATGGTGATCCCGAGCACCAGGTCGGCGACCAGCAGCACGAGCGCCATCCAGAGCGGCACGATGCCCGCGAGCACGAGCGTCGCGCACACCACGAACTGGCTCACCCGGTCGGCGATCGGGTCGAGCTTCTTGCCGAGCTCGGTGACCAGCCCGAAGCGGCGCGCGATGAACCCGTCGGCCCAGTCGGTCGCGCCCAGCACGATCAGCACCACGAGCCCGAGCAGCGGACTGCGGAACTCCAGGAGCACCACCACGAACAGCGGTGTCAGGATCAGCAGTCGGCCGAAGGAGATCGCGTTGGGCAGGTTCACGAGTCGGGCAGAGCCTCGCTGGTGATGATCGTGCCCGTCCACCCTGGCTGGCGGGCGACGAGCTCGGTGAGCTCGGCGTTGATGTAGAGGGTGCCGCCGTCGGTGCCGGCGGTGTGGAAGTACGAGTCGTTGAAGACGCTGTCGCTGAGCACGACCTTCACGTTCGGATAGGTCTGGATGATGCGCGCGATGGCGCGTTCCGGATCCGGCACGTCGTCTCCCTTCGATAGCCTGGCATCAGCTTAGTTCTAGGGGGTATCCATCACATGGAGTTCACGACGGAATCGATCGGCGACGACGTCGCCGTCATCCGCGGCGACGGCCGGCTCAACATGGTCTCGGCTCAGCCGCTGCGCGAGATCGTGAAGCGCACGATCGACGGCGGCCGCACCCGGATCGTGGTCGACCTGAGCCGGGTGCCGTTCATGGACTCCTCGGGCCTCGGCGCCCTGATCAGCTGCCTGAAGTCGGCCCGCGAGAAAGACGGCGACCTGCGCATCGTCGCCCCGTCGACCCAGGTCACGATGGTGCTGAAGCTCTCGAACGTCGACAAGATCCTCACCCCGTACGCCACGATCGAGGAGGCCACCCGTGACTGAGGAACGCACGAGCCTGGTCTTCTCCTCGCCGCCCGACGACGTGGATGCGGTGCACGAGTTCCTGGAGTCGGTCTGGTCGGCGAACCCCGGCGTGAGCGAGCTCGACCGGATGGCGTTCGAGACCGCGCTGATCGAGCTGGCCGCCAACGTCATCCAGCACGCCTCGGGCGAGGGCGGCGTGACCTGCGTGCTCTCGGTCACGGCCGACGAGAACGGCCTCTCGGCCTCGCTGGCCGACACGGCCGACGCGGGCGGCATCGTGCTGATGAACCGGGAGATGCCGGACGAGCTGTCCGAGTCCGGGCGCGGCATCGCCCTGATCCAGGCCCTGGTCGACGACCTCCGCTACGAGCGGGTCGACGAGCGGAACGTCTGGTCCATCTCGCGCGCCCGCGAGGCGTCGGCCGACTGACTGCCTGAGCCGGCTGACAGAGCGAGCCGGCTGACAGGCGGGCGGCCGACCGCGACTCAGGCGGTCGTCTGCCGGGTGACCACGACCACGGTCACGTCGTCGTCGGCCGAGGCGTCGGCGGTCAGCTGCGCGACCCGGGCCACCGCATCCTGCGACCCGTCGGCCGCGGCCACGATCGCGGCGATGTCGGCGATGCAGTCGAGGGTGCCGTCGAACAGGTCGAGCAGGCCGTCGGTGAAGGTGATCAGCCGGTCGCCCGGTGCGAGCTCGACGCGGCCCGCGGTCCACAGCCCGTCGGCGACCAGGCCGATCGGCAGGCCCGTCGCCTCGAGCCGCTCGAACGAGCCGTCGGGGCGCACGATCACCGTGAGTCCGTGCCCGGCGTCGGCGTAGTCCAGGGTGCCCGACCCGGTGTCGATGATCCCGTGGAAGAGCGTCGCGAACGACCCGGTCTCCCCCAGGTCGCGCGCCAGCTGGTCGTTGACGTCGCGCACCGCCTCGACCACGTCGGCACCGGAGCGGGAGAGGAACGCCGCGCGCACCGTGGCCGCCATGATCGCGCCGGCGGTGCCCTTGCCCATCACGTCGGCGATCGTCAGTTCGATGCCCGACTCGGTGCCGCGCCAGGAGTAGAAGTCGCCGCCGACGTTCTTGGCGGGCAGGCAGACCCCCGCCACCTCGAAGTCCGGCAGGCTCGGCTGCTCGCGGGGCAGCAGGCTCTGCTGCACCTCGGCGGCGCGGTCGCGGTCGGCCGAGTCCTGCAGCTCGCGCTCGACCCACTGCCCGAGCTCCTCGAGCAGGCGGTACTCGTCGGCAGTGAACTCGCGCGGGGCGGTGTCGACCAGGCACAGGGTGCCCACCCGCAGATCGTCGCCGAGGCTCAGCGGGCGGCCGGCGTAGAAGCGGATGTGACGCTCACCGGTGACCGTCGAACGCCAGGAGAACCGGTCGTCCTTCGTCGCATCGGGCACCACGAGCACCTCGGGGCGCTGGATCGTGACGTCGCAGAACGACTGCGAGCGGTCACTGTCGGTCGAGACGCCGGGCAGCTGGGGCGACTTGGTGAACTGGCGGGTCTCGTCGAGCAGGTTGATCTCGGCCACCGGCACGCCGAACAGCTCGCGCGCGATGCGGGTGATGCGGTCGAAGCGCTCCTCACCCGGGGTGTCGAGGAGGTCGAGCTGCCGCACCGCGTCGACGCGCAGCTGCTCGAACCGGTCGGGATCGAGCGTTCGGGCCTGGTGCATGTCCTCCGCCATGCCTCAACACTATCCGGCACCCACCCCCGTGCGGGGGTCGAGGCGGAAGATGCGGAGGGTGCGGCCGGAAGCACGCTCGTACCCGCGATAGCCCGGCCACTGCCGTTCGATGAAGGCCCACACGGCTTCGCGCTCGTCGTCGTCGACGAGGTGCGCCCGCACCGGGATGCGGCGTCCGCGCACGACGACTTCGGCATCCGGATGCGCGATCAGGTTCGCGCTCCAGGCCGGGTGCGCGGCGCCGGCGAAATTGCTCCCGGTCACGAGCATCCGCCCGCCCGGTTCGGGCACGTACATCAGCTCGGTCTCGCGCGCGAGGCCGGACTTCGCCCCGGTCGTGCGCAGCACGAGCGACGGCACGAGCACTCCGCTCAGCTGCACCCGTCCGCCGGTCAGGAACCGGGTCGCCCGTTCGAGCGGGGGCATGATCCTCGGACCGACGCGGCGGAAGAAGCGGGTCCGGGAGAACCGGGCGACGGCGATCCGGATGCCGCGGACGAGGGAGGCCATGCCTCCATCATGCGCCCGCGGTCATCCGGATGCGCCCGCGGTCATCCGGATTCGCCCGCGGTCATCCGGGATGCGCCGACCGGGGTGCGTCGATCAGTACCAGTTGACCGACTGCGAGTGCGACCAGGCCGAGCACGGGGTGCCGTAGCCGCGCTTGATGTAATCCAGACCCCACTGGATCTGGGTGACGGCGTTGGTCTGCCAGTCGTCGGCCACGGTGGCCATCTTGCTGCCGGGCAGCGACTGCGGGATGCCGTAGGCGCCGCTCGAGGCGTTCTCGGCCTGGTAGTTCCAGCCCGACTCCTTCGACCAGAGCGAGCTGAGGCACTGGAACTGGTCGCTGCCCCAGCCGTACTGCTCGGCGGCCATGTCGGCGGCGACCGCGCGGGCGCCGTCCGGGGTGTTCGCCTGGGCGATCTTCTCGGCCTCGGCCTGGGCGGCCGCTGCGGCGTCGGCGGCGGCCTGGGCGGCTGCGGCCGCGGCCTGGGCAGCAGCCTCGGCGGCGGCCTTGTCGACCGCGGCGGCCTGGAGGGTCGCCTGCGTGGTCGCGGCGGCGGCCGTGTTGGTGAGGGTCTGCACCGTGGTGGTGTCGAGGTAGGGGTAGTTCGCCAGCGAGGCCACCGAGGCGACGAGCGGAGCGGTGTCGACCTTGCCGTTGACCGAGGCGAGCACCTGGTTCGCCGAGCTGACGGTCTGGGCGGCGCGGGTCTCCGCGCGGTCCTTCGTGCGCTCGATCAGCTGGTCGGGCGACTCTCCCGCGGCGGCGGCGACCGAGATGGTCGTGCTCACGCGGGAGGCGTTGGTGGTGCCGACGGTGGTCTCGGCGTTGGCGATCGCCGGATGCACGACCGAGGCGGCGACCACGAGCGCGGCGGCGGCGGCGGCGGCGACGGATCCGATCGGGCCGAGCACGTGCGCCGCACGGCGCAGGCGGTGCCGGCGGTCGTGCTGGCGGATGGCGCGGCGGCTGTCGAACGAGGTGGGCCGGCGGGCCGCGATGATCGCGTTCTCGCCGGTGTCGGTCGAGAGGAACTGCACCGGGGAGTCGGTGGCGCCGATGCCGGAACCGGCGGTCGGGGCGAGGCGGGCGGACGTCGCCGCGGAGGAGGACTTCGTGGAGGATGACGGGTTCGATGAGGGGGTGGCGGGCGTTGCGGGGGGCATGGTTTCCAATGGTTCGGCCAATGGGTGCGGGCGCGCGCGAGCGGTCGGCTGCACTCCGGCCGCGAAGACGGGCACGCCGCGGGATGCGGTGCGCGCGCGGGAGAACAGGGGCTGAGGGGGGTCTGCGCCCTGCCGCGGCGATTGGCGGTGACGGTCGATGTCGGGTTGTTCCAGAGGCCTTCACGGCTCCGGCATGACGCTCGCACCGGGGGCCGGATGATCGGGTTGGCCGGCGGGCAAACGATTGAAGCAACAAGTATTGACCGGGTTCCTGAAAGAAATCTCCATACGGCGTAATACGTGCTGTGCACCGGAGCCGGTTCGGCCCACGATGGAGAGCACGGTGAATCCACCGACCTCGCTCAGCGACGAACGGACACATCATGAACAAGATCCTCCTGCTCCTGGCCTTCGGGGCCGGTTACGTCCTCGGCACCCGCGCCGGCCGCCGCCGCTACGAGCAGATCCGCGCCAAGGCGAAGGACTTCTGGAACGACGAGCACGTCCAGTCGGCCGTGCACTCCGCCGGCGAGGCCGTCGAGTCCGCTGCGGGCAAGGCCGCCGACAAAGCGAACGACCTCATCGGCAAGGTACGCTCGGCGAACTGAGGCCGTCTGCCGAGAAACCGAGGAGTCCCGCCGTGGCGAAGAAGAAGCCCGAACCGCACGATCAGCAGCTGAGCGTCCCCGCCGCGGTGACGCAGGTCGCGCGCGGCGTCGTCACGGCGCGTGCCGTCAAGACGAACGAGCACGACGAGAACGCCGAACCCGCTCCGAAGCGGACCCGGGCCGAGCTGCAGGCCGATATCAAGGCGGGCCGTGCCGAGCTCTCGGGTGTGCTGGAGGAGATCCAGCAGCGGCTCGACGTGCCGGCCCGCGCGGAGGAGATCGTCGGCGACTTCCGGGCCGACCCCGCCACCGCCGTGCGCACCCACAAGAAGACGACCGCGGCCGCCGTTGTGACGGTGGCCGCCGTTGGCACCGGGATCGGGTTCCTCATCCGCGCGATCGTGAAGTGACCGCGGCCTGACGCGACCGCACCCGCTGCTTGAACCAGCGGGTGTCCGGGATGCGCGCGAGGAACGGCCCGACGACGACCGTGATCAGCACGTACCCGGTCGCCAACGGGGCGAGCCGCGGCTCGATGCCGGCGCTGACCGCGAGCCCCGCGATGACGATGGAGAACTCCCCGCGCGGGGTGAGCGACAGCCCCGCCCGCCACCGGCCGGGGATGCCGATGCCGCCTCGACGCGCGGCCAGGTAGCCGGTCGCGACCTTCGTCGCCATGGTCAGCACGGCCAACAGGGCGGCCGGGACGAGCATCGAGACCAGCTGGGATGCATCCGTCGCCAACCCGAAGAACACGAAGAACACGGCGGCGAACAGGTCGCGCAGCGGCGTCAGCACCTGGCTGGCCTGGTGCGCCACCTTGCCCGACACCGCGATGCCGACCAGGAACGCCCCGACGGCCGAGGAGACGTTGACCTCGGCGGCGACCCCGGCGACCAGCATGGTCAGCCCGAGCACGCCGAGCAGCAGCGGCTCGGGATGCTCGGCCGTGAAGATCCGGGAGATGAACCGCCCGTAGCGCAGCGCCACGAAGAGGATGGCGGCCACGGCCCCCACGGCGATCGCCACTGTGACCGCGCCCTGCACCAGGCTGACGCCGACCACGAGGGCGGCGAGGATCGGCAGGTAGAACGCCATCGCGAGGTCTTCGATCACGAGGATGGCCAGCACGATCGGCGTCTCGCGGTTGCTCAGCCGGCCGAGGTCGCGGAGCATCTTCGCGACCACCCCGGAGGAGGACACCCAGGTGACGCCGGCGAGCGCGACGGCCGCGACCGGACCCCAGCCCAGCAGCAGGGCGAGCGCCGCGCCGGGCACGGCGTTCAGGGCCGCGTCGAGCAATCCGGCGACGCGCGACTGCTTGAGGTTGCTCAGCAGCTCCTGCGCCGTGTACTCGAGCCCGAGGAGCGCGAGCAGCAGGATGACGCCGATCTCGGAGCCGACCTCGAAGAAGTCGGCGCTCGCGTCGAGCGGGATGAAGCCGCCGTTGCCGAACAGCAGACCTACGAGCAGGTAGAACGGGATCGGCGAGATCCCGATGCGCAGGGCGAGACGCCCGAGCAGGCTCATGCCGAGCAGGAGAGCGCCGACCTCGATCAGGATCACCGTCGTCTCGTGCACGGCGCTCCTCTCAACCCGGTCCGGAGGCGATGATGCGGCTGAGGGCGTCGAGCCCCTCGCGGATGCCGACCGCGACGATCACGTCGCCGGGGCGGAGGATCTCGGCCGGTGTCGGCGACGGCATGACGGTGGTGCCGCGCACGAGCGCCACGATCGACACCCGCGTACGGGTGCGGGCCTTCGTGTCGCCGAGCGGGCGGTTGAGGTAGGGCGAGTCGGTGGGCAGCAGGAGCTGCTCGGTGTACAGCCCGGCCACGTCTCCGGCGAGACTGGTGAGCCGGGTCATCGAGATCGAGCTGCCCAGGAGGTCGGCGAGTGCCGCCGCCTCGTCGTCGGTGAGCTCGACCGAGTCGCTCGAGGAGTCCGGGTCGTCCTCGTCGACGAAGGCGAGGTCGTGGTCGCCGTCGCGGTGCGAGACCACGCTCACCCGTCGTCCGGCGCCGGTCAGCAGGTCGTGCCGGACGCCGATGCCCGGCAGGTCGACCTTCTCGATGCGTACTCCCACGAGGCCACGGTAGCAGCGGCGTCAGCCGGCCGCGGGCTCCGGGTCGGGCCCCGGGTCGTGCCCCGGATCGGGCTCGCGCTCGGTGACCGCCTCCGTCGGGGCGTGCTCGGGCCCCGACCAGACCTTGACGATCGCCCAGGCGACGGCGGCGATCGGCACCGAGAGCACGGCGCCGATGATGCCGCCGAGGATGGTGCCGGCGGTCAGCGCGACCAGGATGACCAGCGGGTGCAGCTTGAGCGACTGCGCCATCACGACCGGCTGCAGAAAGTTGCCCTCGAGCTGGTTCACGCCGATCACGATGATCACGACGATCAGCGCGACCACGGGCCCGTTCGCCACGAGGGCGACCAGGGCGGCGAGGACTCCGGCGAGCGTCGCACCGACGATCGGGATGAACGCGCCGATGAAGACGATGATCGCCAGCGGCAGGGCGAGCGGCACCTGCAGGATCGCGAGGCCGATGCCGATCGCCGCCGCGTCGACGAAGGCGATGATGGCGGTGCCGCGGACGTACCCGCCGAACACTCGCACGGCGGTCGCGCCGACGCGCTCGCCCCGGGCGTGCCGGTAGCCGTGGAACGGGCTGATCAGGAACGACCAGATGCGGGCGCCGTCCTTCAGGAAGAAGAAGAGGATGACGACCATCAGCACCGCTCCGGTGATGACCTCGCCCGCCGCCGAGACCCCGGCGAGCGCACCGGTTCCGAAGGCGCTGCTGGTCAGGAAGCCGGTCACCGCATCCCGTGCGCCGTCGATCTGCGACTGGTCGATCTCGATCGGCAGGCCGACGATGAAGCCGTGCAGGTCGTCGATGCCCTGCGCCGCCGAGTCGCCGAGCGAGGACCACTGGCCCCTCACCGCGAAGACGATCAGTGTGATCAGCCCGCCGATCACGACGATCCCGGCCACGAGCGTGATCCAGGTGGCGAGCATCGACGAGAGGCCGCGGCGACGGAAGAAGCTCATCAGCGGGTTGAGCGCCGACGCCAGGATGAGCGCGATCAGCACCGGGATCACCACGAGCTTCAGCTGCACCAGCGCGAACACCACGACGGCGGCCAGGGCGAGCACGATCAGGATCTGGCCGCTGCGGAGGCTGAGCTCGCCGAACTTGTCGGTGAGCAGGTCGCGGAGGGCGGGACGGCGGCCGACGGACGGTGTCGGCGCTGATGGTTCGGTCGGCATGCCACAACCTTGACATGCCGGGGTCGTGACCGCCCGCAGGTCGGCGCGCTACCCTCGGCAGCAGGAGCCCTGCCGGGGTCTCCCCGAGTGCCGAGAGGAGGGCACGGTGCCCCATTCGCCGACCGTGGTCGAGCATCTCGCGGGTGAGCTGCGCGAGCTCATCCTCGACGCCCGGCTCAGCCCGGGGCAGCCGCTCCGCGAGGAGACCCTCTCGGCCGAGTACGGCGTCAACCGGCACACCGTGCGGGCGGCCCTGCAGCAGCTCGCCGCCGCCCGCCTGGTCTCGTTCGAGCCGTACAAGGGCGCGCGTGTGCGGAGCTTCGACGACGAGGACATCCTGGCCCTGATGCAGTACCGCACCGCGCTCGAGGGCGAGGCGGTGTCGCTGCTGGTGGCCGCGTCGCCGGACGGCACGGTCCGGCTGCCCGAGACCGTCGTCGCCGCGAACGCGGCCCTCCGCGCCGTGTGCGAGCGCGACCCCGGCGACCACCGCGGGATCGAGCGCGCCCACGCGGCCCTGCACCACGCGATCGTCGAGGCCGCGGGGAGCACGCGGATCACCGAGGCGCACGCGGGGCTGGAGAGCGAGCTGCTGCTGTTCCTCAACCAGCTGCGGTCGGTGCTGCCGGCCGCCGAGATGGCCGACCAGCACGACCGGCTGCTGGCGGGCATCCGGTCGCGGGGCACCCGCGAGATCCGCGAGCACCTGCGGGCGTCGGCGGGGCAGCTGATCGCGCTGAACCACGAGGCGCGCTGAGGGGCTGGCGCCGGGGGCCGGCGTCTGCCCGCTGCCGGCTGCGGGCCATCGACTGCGGGCTCGGCTGAAGGGCTGGCGCCGGGACGGGGTGCCGGGCAGGATCGGTGCATGACCGACTCCGCCGCGTTCCCCGTCGTCCCGATGCTCGCGAAGGCGGTCCCGACCGTGCCCGAGCCGGACAGCGTCGAGGGCGGGCTCTCCTACGAACCGAAATGGGACGGCTTCCGCGGCGTGGTAGCGGTGACCGCCGACGGTGTCGAGATCGGCAGCCGCGGCTCCAAGCCGCTCACCCGCTACTTCCCCGAGCTGGTCGCCGAGTTCGCCCGCCAGCTGCCGGTGGGCACCGTGCTCGACGGCGAGATCATCCTGCCCCGGCCGGTCGACGGAGGCGGCGAGGGCACCGGCGCGGCCACGGGCGCCGGCTCGACCGAGCGCCGGCTCGACTGGGAGGCGCTGTCGCAGCGCATCCACCCCGCCGCCAGCCGCGTGGCGAAGCTGGCCGAGGAGACCCCGGCGCTGTTCGTCGCCTTCGACCTCCTGGCCCACGACGGCGAGGAGCTGCTCGACCGCCCGTTCTCCGAACGCCGGGAAGCGCTCGAACGGCTCGCCGAGGGCTTCGAGAACCCGGTCTCGCTCTCGCGCCGCACGCTCGACGTCGAGCAGGCGCGCCGCTGGCTGGTCGAGTTCGAGGGCGCCGGTCTCGACGGCGTCGTGGCCAAGCCGCTCGCGGCCGCCTACGCACCGGGCAAGCGCGTGATGCTCAAGGTGAAGCACCACCGCGAGGCCGACGTCGTGGTCACCGGCTACCGCATCCACAAGAGCGGGCAGGGCGTCGGCTCGCTGCTGCTCGGGCTCTACGACGACGAGGGCCGGATCCTCGGGGTCGGCGGCGCCTCGGCGTTCAGCGACGCGCGCCGGCTCGAGCTGATCGACGAGCTGGAGCCGTACGTGCGGCGCGACGACGAGGGCCGGCCGGTGC
This sequence comes from Herbiconiux sp. 320_LB, assembly GCF_059691755.1. Taxonomy (NCBI): domain Bacteria; kingdom Bacillati; phylum Actinomycetota; class Actinomycetes; order Micrococcales; family Microbacteriaceae; genus Herbiconiux; species Herbiconiux sp. 320_LB. The sequence continues at coordinate 832,026 of NZ_JCAWAD010000001.1, forward strand.
TCGGCGAGGGCGAGCGCAGCCGGTTCTCCTCGGGCAAGGACGTCTCGTTCGTCGAACTCGAGCCGCGACTGGTCGCCCAGGTGCGCTACGACCAGATGGAGGGGCTGCGGTTCCGCCACACCGTGCAGTTCGAGCGCTGGCGTCCCGACCGCGAGGCCCGTTCGTGCACCTTCGAGCAGCTCGACCGGCCGATCGCCTACGACCTGGGCGAGGTTCTCGTCCGAACGGAATGAGAATCGGCACCCCCGAGGGCACCAGGGGCTCGTACCCCCCGATTCTCCTTCCGTTCGGAGGGGGCTCTGCACGAACGGGCTGATAATCGCGCCTATACGTGCATAGTGCACGTATGACGACGATCTTCAGCCCGTTCGGACATCACTCCTCCGTCTTGCGCGCCCTGCTGGGCTGCACCCGCGGCGGCTCGCCCGGCATCTTCGGGTAGTCGGGTGGGAAGGGCAGTTCGCCGAGGCCGTTCCCGAGGTCGCGCGCCCACCACTCCAGCAGCACCCCGATGCGGCCGGGATCGGCGCCCATCGACTCCCAGGGGTCGCCGACGGTCGTCAGGCGCTCCGGCACGCTCGTCACCGTGAAGGTCGTCGGGTCGGCCCCGGGCAGCTCGTCCCAGGTCAGCGGGCAGGAGACGGGGGCGTGGGCGAGCGCGCGCGGACTGTAGGCCCCGGCGATCGTGCGGTCGCGGTTGGCCTGGTTGAAGTCGACGAAGACGCGCCGGCCGCGCTCCTCCTTCCACCAGTTCGTGGTCACCTCCTCCGGCATCCGGCGCTCGAGCTCGCGGGCCGCGGCGATGACGGCGTGGCGCACGTCGAGGAAGTCGTGCTCCGGCTCGATCGGCGCGAACACGTGCAGCCCGCGGTTGCCCGAGGTCTTGACGAACGCGGTGAGGTCGGCCTCGGCCAGCACCTCCCGCAGCGCGAGCGCGGCGGGGATCGCGTCGCCGAAGTCGGTGCCGGGCTGGGGGTCGAGGTCGATCCGCAACTGGTCGGGGAAGTCGGGGGCCTCGGCCCGCGAGGGCCAGGGGTGGAACACCACCGTGTTCATCTGCCCGGCCCAGACCGCCCCGGCGGGTTCGTCGATCACGAGCTGCGGATGCACGCGGCCGCTCGGGTAGGTCACCGGCACCGAGCGCACGTAGTCCGGCGTGCCCTTCGGCGGGTTCTTCGAGAAGAACTGCTCGCCGTCGATGTCGCCGCCGAAACGCTGCAGCGAGATCGGCCGGTCGCCGTTGGCCCGCACGAAGGGGTCGCCGACCGCGATCAGGTAGTGGGCCAGGTCGAGCTTGGTGAGCCCGACCGCGGGCCAGAGCACCCGGGAGGGGCTGGATATCCGCACCGCGCGGGTGCCGTGGGGGCCGTCGACGTCGACGGTGGTCGCTTCGCTCGCCATGGCCCCACGCTACTGCCTCGGCCCCCGGAGCGGCAGGGCGCCCTCAGCCCTGCTGCCGGTGCGCCTCCTCGATGATGCGCAGCACCTGCTCGCTGTCCCGCGGATCCACGGGCAGGGGCGCCCCGTCGAGCAGGGCGTCGGCGAGCTCGCGGTAGAACGAGGCGAAGCGGCCGCGCTCGATCGGCACCGGCCGGGCACCGTCCGGCGAGGCGAGCAGCGCCTCCGGCCTGCCCTCGCTCGCGCCGAAACCGGGGTCGTCCTGACCCCGGCCGGCGGCCAGCTGCGCCTCCTGCGGATCGAGGCCCTCGATCGTCAGCACCGCCGCCGAGCCGACGACGCGGAACCGCGGCCGCGGAGACGGCGCGACCGCGCTCATCCAGAGCCGGCTGCGCACGCCGCTCCGGTGGGCCAGGGTCAGGAAGACCTCGTCGGCCGCGACGGCGCCCTCCCGGCGCCGGTCCAGTTCGGCGTGCACCCCGCCGCCGTCGACGTCGACCTCGCCGAACAGCTGCAGCGCCTGGTCGATCAGGTGCGGACCGAGGTCGAACAGGATGCCGCCGCCGTCCTCCGACGACGCGCCGTCCTTCCAGCGCTTGGGTCCGAGCGCCGGCTTCCAGACCTCGAAGGCCGAGTCGAACTGCCGCGCCTCGCCGAGGTCGCCGCTCGCGAGCAGCGAGCGCACGGTCAGGAAGTCGCCGTCCCAGCGCCGGTTCTGGAATACCGTGACCCGGCGGCCGACCGCCGCCGCGTGCTCCCGCACGTCGCGCGCGTCGTGGGCCGTGAGGGCGAAGGGCTTGTCGACCACGACGTCGAGCCCCGCATCCAGGGCTCGGTGGGCCAGCGGTGCGTGGGTGGCGTTCGGGCTGGTCACGACCACGAGATCGAGGTCGTCGGCCCGCGCGAAGAGCCCGTCCGTGTCCGGGACCACGATCCCCCGCCCGTACCGCGCCTCGGCCTCCGCGCCGCGGTCGGGGTCGCCGGTGACGATGGCGACCAGGTCGAACGCCGGGTCGGCGGCGATCAGCGGCGTGTGGAAGACCCGGCCGCCCAGGCCGTAGCCGATCACGGCGGTGCGGATGCGGCGGGCGGGGCGGGAGTCGTCGTCGTGCGGAGTCATCCCCCCACGCTAGCGGGCACCCCCGCCCGGATCACCCGGTGTTCTGCAGGCCGGCCGCGACGCCGTTGACGGTGAGCAGCAGCAGCCGGTGCGGCGCGTCGTCCGGATCCGAGCTGCCGGAGGCCCGCACCGCCCGGAGCGCCCGCAGCTGGAGCAGCGACAGCGCATCCACGTACGGGCTCCGCAGGCGCACCGCGCGCTGCAGCACCGGCCGGTCGTCGAGGATCTCGGCGTGCCCGCTGGTGCGCCGCACCCAGTCGCGGGTCAGGTCGGACTCCTCCTGCACCAGGGCGGCGAGGTCGGGCCGGTCGCCGAGGGCGAGGTAGCGCTCCGCGATCCGCGGGTCGGTCTTGGCGAGCGACATCTCGACGTTGTCGATCATGGCGGTGAACAGCGGCCAGCGGGCGTAGGCCTCGCGGAGCAGCCCCTCGTCGCCGACGGCCGCGAGGGCCGAGCCCAGGCCGAACCAGCCGGTGAGATTGATGCGCGCCTGGGTCCAGGAGAACACCCACGGGATGGCGCGGAGGTCTTCGAGCGACTCCACCGAGAGCCCGCGGCGGGCGGGCCGGGAGCCCAGCGCGAGCAGTCCGACCTCCTCCATCGGGGTGACCTGGGCGAACCAGGGCGCGAAGCCCTCGGCCTTCACCAGCTCGTAGAACCGCTGCCGGGAGGCCTCGTCCATCGTGGCCGCGACCCCCGCGAAGTCGAGCGCCGACTGCCGGTTGGCCTCCTCGTTCGAAGGGCTCGAGGCCAGCAGGGTGGCGGCGGCCATCTGCTCGATGTGCCGGGCTGCGATGGTCTTGTCGCCGTACTGCGCGAAGATCACCTCGCCCTGCTCGGTGAGCTTGAAGCGCCCCTCGACCGACCCGGGCGGCTGCGCCAGCACGGCCTCGTTGGCCGGCCCGCCGCCGCGGCCCAGGGCACCGCCGCGACCGTGGAACAGGGTGAGCTCGATGTCGTTCTCGGCGGCCCAGTCCGAGATCCGCGACTGCGCGGAGTAGAGCGCGAGCGTGGCCGAGACCGGCCCGACGTCCTTCGACGAGTCGGAGTAGCCGAGCATCACCTCGAGCCGGCGGCCGGTGGCGGCCAGGCGCGCCTGCACCTCGGGCAGCTCGATCATCTCGGTGAGGATGCCGGTGGCCGCGTTCAGGTCGTCGAAGGTCTCGAACAGCGGGATGACGTCGAGCACCGGCGCCTCCGCCTCGCCGAGCGCTGCGACCGCGAGGGCGTAGACGTTCGCGAGATCCTCGGACGACTGGGTGAACGAGACGATGTACCGCCGCGAGGCCTCGACGCCGAAGCGCTGCTGCAGCGCGGCGATCGTACGGAAGACGGCGAGCACCTCCTCGGTCATCTCGGCGCGCTCGCCTCCGTCGCGGAGGTTCTCCAGCGCCTGCCGGTGCACCTTCGAGTGCTGCCGTACCTCGAGCTCGGCGAGGTGGAAGCCGAAGGTCTTCACCTGCCAGACCAGGTTCTGCAGCTCGCCCTCGGCGCTGCGCACGGCGCCGCCGGAGCGGAGCGAGTCCTGCAGCACCGCCAGGTCGGCGAGCAGCTCGGCCGGGCGGCCGTAGGCCAGCCGCCGCACGTCCTCCTCGGCGTCCGGACGGGCCGCGAGCCGGGTGGCCGCGATCCGCTCGGCGATCACGAGCAGCACCCGGCGGTGCGGCTCGTTGGGAGCGCGGGTGCCGATCTGCGAGGTGACGTGGGGCGCGAGCTCCTGCTGGGCGGCCGCGAGCGCACGGAGCGCCTCGGAGGGCGGGGTGTCGGCCTCGTCGAGCGTGAGGGTACGGCCGATCCGGGTGGCGACGTGCTCGAGCCCGAGGAGCACGTGCTCGGAGGCGATCGAAGCGGCCTTCGCGGTCACGTCGGCGGTGACGAAGGGGTTGCCGTCGCGGTCGGCCGCGATCCAGCTGCCGAGGCGGAAGAAGGCGGGCGCGCTCGCGGGCATCGCGCCGGCCCCCGCGCCGAGCAGCCAGTCGTCCAGCAGCCGGTACACCTGGGGCACGGTCTGGAACAGGGTCTGGTCGAAGATCGACATCGCGGTGCGCACCTCGTCGAGCGGGGTGGGCCGCGTGGTGCGCAGCGGCGAGGTCCGCCAGAGCACGTCGATCTCCTCGAGCAGCCGACGCTCGTTCTCGACCAGGCCGATCGATCCGGGAAGCAGGTCGTCCCGCTGGTCGAGCAGATCGCTGATCCGGCGGATGGCGCTCGCGACCGCGCGCCGACGCGCCTCGGTCGGGTGGGCGGTCAGCACCGGGTGGAAGCGCAGGTCACGGAGGCGCTCGGCGGTGGCGGCGCGCCCGATCTCCTCGGACATCCGCTCGAGGGCTGCCGGCAGCGAGTCGTTGCGGTCGGCGTCGGGCCCGAGCGAGGCCCGGGCGTGCAGCACGCGCACGCGGTGGTGCTCCTCGGCGAGGTTGGAGAGGTGGAAGTAGCAGGTGAAGGCGCGGGCGATCTGCTCGGCGCGCTCCTGCGTGAACGACTCCACCAGCGCCTCGGCGTCCTCGATCGAGTCGTCGCTGTCGCGCTCGTAGGCGTGGATGACCAGGCTGCGCAGACGCTCGACGTCGGCGAGCAGGCCCTCTCCCCCGGCCTCGGTCAGCACGCGGCCGAGCAGGGCGCCGAGCAGGCGCACATCCTTGCGGAGATCTTCGTCCACCTGGCCGCTGACGTTCTGGCGACTGGCTTCCGTGGGGGCGGGGCTTCCCGGGTCGAGGCTCACGGGTCGAGGCTAGCGCGAGGTCGGGGCCGCGCTGAAATCCGATCCGGATGCGCGGGGCTCAGCCCCAGGCATCCGCCGGCGCTGCGACGACGGTCACCGGCGTGTAGGCCCAGTGCGAACCGTTCGCGTAGTGGCTGCTCGCCCAGGGCGAGGCCCAGATCGCGGCCTCGATCTGCTCGGTCGGGGCCGAGGACATGAAGCCGGCGACGATGTCCCGGTAGCCGGAGTTGCCGTGCAGCGCGTTGCCCACGTTCGCGGCGGCCGTGACCAGGCTGTCGTAGCTCCCGAGCCCGGAGCCGCCGCCCGATCCCCAGCCGTTGTTGAGCGGGTTGTTGCGGAGGTACCAGCTCTCGGGGCCGTTCTCCTGGCGCATCCAGCGCAGCATCACCGTGATGTTCGAGTCGGTCATCGGGAAGCCGCCGAGCAGGAGCACGAGCTGCGCCCAGTCGCGGTTCGTGCGGCCGGCGACGAGGGTCTCGACCCCCGAGGTGGCGGCGTAGTCGTCGCGTGCGATCGCTGCGGCGACAGCTCCCTCCGAGACGGTGACCGACTGGATGCCCGCCATCGGCCGGCCGCCGGAGGTTCCGATCAGCGGGGCGCTGGTCGGGGTGGTCGCCGTGGCCTGCTCCGTGTCACCGGTCGCCGAGACGGTGGGCGGCGGGGCGAGCGCGGTGAGGGCCGCGAGCCCGAGCACGGAGGCTCCCGCGAACAGGCCGAGGGCCGCCGACCAGGGGCGGCGGGTGGCGCGGCCGGTGCGCGAGCGCAGGAACAGGGAGCTCATGAGCCGGCGCCCGTCTCCGCCCCGGCCCCCACCGAGGCCGCGGCGCCGGACCCGGCTTCGACTCCGGCCCCTGTCCCGACAGAGGCGCCGCCGCGCACCAGCGGGATGACCTGCTCGGCGAAGCGCACGAGCTCGTCGAGGGGGGGCGAGAACTGCAGCAGCAGGGTGTCGACGCCGACGGCCTCGAACTCCGCGATCCGCCGCGCGACCTGCTCGGGCGTGCCGACGAAACCGGGGCGGAGCCCGCGGTTGGAGACCGAGTAGTCGCGCAGGTCGACCGGGGTGTCCAGCTGCGACTTGCTCACGAAGTCCTGGTACGAGGCGTAGGCCGCCCCGTGGCGCACGTCGGTGATCCGGTCGAGCTCGGCGAGCGCCTCCTCCTCGGTGTCGCGCACGATGGCGAAGGCGGCCATCCCGATGTGCTCGAACGGCGGCCTGCCGATCTCGGCCCGGCGGCGGCGCATGTCGGCGACCTTGGCCGCGAGCTCGTCGACCGTGCCGCCGTGGGTCACGTAGGCGTCGGCGAAGACGGAGATCGCGGCGCGGCCCGCCTCGCTCTCGCCGCCGGCGTAGACGAGGGGCTGCACCGAGGGCTTGGGCTCGAGGAAGGTGTCCTCGAGTGAGAAGTAGGTGCCGTCGTGGCTGTAGGGCGTGTGGCTCCAGAGCCCGCGCAGCACCTCGAGGTACTCGGTCGTGAGCGTGTACCGGTCGTCGTGGGCCCGGAACTCGACCCCGTACTGCCGTGCCTCCTCCGCCCACCAGGCCGAGACCACGTTGAGCGTGAGCCGGCCGTCGGCGATCTGCTGGATGGTCGTGGCCTGCTTCGCGGTGAGCGCCGGCGGGTGGTAGCTCGGCCGCAGCGCGACCATGATCTCCAGACTCGTGGTGACCGCGGCCAGCGCCGCCGTGGTGGCCCAGGCATCCATCGTCGGCCCGTCGAAGCCGCGGATGTCGTTGAGGTTCAGCTCGGGGATCAGGGTGAGGTCGAAGCCCGAACGCTCCGCGGTCTGCGCGATCTCGGCCAGGTGCGGGAAGGTCAGCGGGGTGTCCTCGTCGTCGACGTTCCGCAGCCAGCCGCCGAAGACCGGGGTCCAGTAGCCGAATCTCATGCCGGCACCGCCTCGGCGCCCTCGGTGCGTCCGGCTCGCGTCGCGAGCTCCCCCGCCAGCTCTCCCGCGAGGAAGGCGGCGAGCGCGCGGGCCGCCGGGCGGGCCGAGACGCCCTCGACGTCGGCGTTGTAGTTCGTGTTGGTGTTGATGTCGTACGGCATCAGCCGCCCGTCGGCCGTCTCGAAGAACTCGACCCCGGCGACCTCGATGCCCTGGGCGCCGAGGAAGGACTCGAGGCGGGCGATCAACGGATGCGCGGCGTCGATGTCGTCGCGCTCCTGGAAGAGCGGCACCGGCCCGGTCTCCCCCAGGGCCGACTCGCTCTGGCCGGGCTCGCCCAGGCCGGGCACGGCGCAGGCGTCGGCCGGGCACAGCTCGAAGGAGCCGGCCGAGGTGTCGACCCGGACGGCGTAGACGAAGCGGCCGCCCACGAACTCGGCGCGGGTGACGAAGGGCTCCGCGGTGGTCACGTACTCCTGCAGCAGGGTGATGCCGTCCGCGGGCGCCTCGAACTCGGGGCCGGCGACGTAGGCGTCGAACTCCTCGACGCTGTCGAAGCGGCGCACGCCGAGGCCCTTCCCGCCCTGGTTGTGCTTGGTGATGAACGGGGTCGGCAGCTCGCGCGCGCGACGGCTCAGGTCGGCGGTGCCGAAGACCGCGACGGTGTGCGGCACGTCGAAGCCGGCCGCGCGGAGGGCGGCGTACTGCGCGGCCTTGCTGACCTCGAGCTCGACGACCCGGCTGCCGTTGACGACCCGGCGGCCCGAGGCCTCGAGCCAGCGCAGCACCGCGCGGGCGTAGTCCTTCGCGTGCTCCTGGCCGCGGGTGTGCGAGGAGGCGCTGAGCCGCGACCAGAACACGCCCTCGGGAGGCGTCGCGCCGAGGTCGATCGACCCGCCGGAGAGCGACCACTCGTGGTGCTCGACGCCCTCGGCGTCCAGCGCCGCGGCGAGCGGCGGGATCCACTCGGGGTTGTCGTGCAGGATGTACACCGCGGGCTCGGCGTCCCCGCCGGCCCCGGCCTGCCCGGCACCGTGCGCGGCGGCCTGTCCACTCGAGGTCTGATCGCTCATCCTTCGATCGTACGACGACCGCCTCACAACGCTCTCAGCCGATCTCCACGAGCACGCGCGGCAGCTCCTCCAGGAGTTCCCGGGCGAGGAAGCCGAGCGGTCCGACCGCCACGGCCAGCCGGTCGCCCGCCGCGGCGTGCGCGTGGGTCGCCCAGACGGCGGCCTGCTCGCGGCTGGCCCCGCGCGCTGCGAGACCGCCGATCGCTCCGGCCAGCACGTCGCCGCTGCCCGAGGTGCCGAGGCCGCCGTGGCCGGTGCCGATCCGCCAGAGCCGGCCGTCGGGATGCGCGACGCGCGCCTGACAGGAGACCACCGCCCCGTAGCGGCGCGCGATCTCGCGCGTCGCGGCATCCAACTCGTCGTCGGAGCCGGGGTCGAGCGGGTCGTCCTGCCCGAGGAGCGACGCGGCCTCGCCGAGGTTGGGCGAGAGCACGAGCCGGCCCGAGAGCGCCTCCCGGGCGGACGAATCCGGCAGCGCGGCGAGGGCGAAGGCGTCCAGCAGCACGGTGGTGTCCTCCCCGACGGCGTCGGGGAGCGCGGCCACGAGCACGGCGGCCTGCTCGGCGTCGTCGAGCCCGGGCCCGACCAGCACCGCGTCGGCCTTGCCGAGGTCGTCGGCCGCCTCGTCGAGCCGCGCGCCGTCGATGTGGCCGGATGCGGTCTCCGGCAGCAGCACGACCCCCGACTCCGGCAGGGCTACCGCGGCGGCGACCGCCACGCTCTCGGCGATCGCGATCGTGAGGCGGCCCGCGCCGACCCGCAGCGACGCCTCGGCCGCGAGCAGTGCGGCGCCGGGCGAGCGCCGGTCGCCACCGACGATCACCATCTGGCCGCGGTCGTACTTCGAGGCGCCCGCCGAGGGCAGCGACCAGTCCCGCAGCATCAGCGGAGTGACCGTCTGCGGGGGCTGTTCCGTGCCATGCCGTGCGGCCGACTCCTGCTCCTCGGCGGCCTGCTTCTCGGTGGCCTGCTTCTCGGTGGCCTGCTTCTCAGTGCTCTGCGTCATCGTGGTCTCCTTGGTGCTCGGTCGTCTCGACATCGAGGGCGTCGAGGTGCTCGTGTTCGGCGAAAGCGGCGACCTGCCAGCGCCCCTCCCCGCTCGGGCGCACCAGCCGGGTGACCGAGGCGTTGGTCACGACGTGGGTGAGCGAGAAGTCGAGCAGCTCGTCCTCGCTCAGCTCGCCGCAGATGTAGAGGAAGAGCAGGACCACGGCGTCGTGAGCCACGACGAGCGCGGTCCCGCCGTCGTCGTCGGCATCCAGGTCGTGGAGGAACGAGCGGATGCGCAGGGCGACGTCGGCCCACGACTCCCCGCCCGGGGGCCGGTAGTAGAACTTGCCGAGCCAGCGCCGCCGCGCGGCCTCGTCCGGGTGGAAGGCGTCGACCCCCGCGGCCGTCAGGAGGTCGAGGATCCCGAGCTCGCGGTCACGGATCCGTTCGTCGACCCGGGTGCGCATCGACAGCCCCGCGGCCTCGAGCGCGATCGCCACCGTCTGCCGAGCGCGCAGGTAGGACGAGCTCCACGACGTCGTCGGGGCACCGTAGTGGGCGTGCTCGGCGATCCACCGGCCGAGCGCGGCGGCCTGCTGCTCGCCCGTCGGCGACAAGGGCACGTCCGCGTCGCGCCACTCGACCTCGATCCTCAGCTCGCCGGCCTCCTGGGCCGCCGTCGCGATCACGTTCGCGACGCTCTCGCCGTGCCTGACCAGCCACATCTCCGTCGTTCCCATGCGCCCCACGTTAGGACGGGCGGAGCGCGGCGCCACCCCCCTTGCGGTGGTGCGACATCCGAGGTGTCAGGCGGCCGGGCTCCAGCCCAGCGCGGGCCCGAGCGAGCCGGCGATGTCGGTCAGCAGCTGCACGTAGTCGTCGCGCTCGAAGCTGAACGGCAGGGCGAAGGCCACCTCGTCGACGGCCTGGAACCCGGCGTGGGCGTACAGCTGCTCGGCGAGCTCGGCCGAGGTGCCGATCAGGTCGGCCGCGAACAGCATCCGTCTCGGTCCCTGCGGCACCCCGACCCGGTCGCTGCGCGAGCGCACGTACTCGGCGTACCGCTCCTTCTGCGAGGCGGTCGCCGAGTCGGTCGGGATGACGACGAGGCCCTGCGAGACGCGCGCCGCGGCACCGGCGAGATGCGCCGCGCGGAAGGCGTCGATCTGGGCCCGCTGGTTCGTGGCGAAGTCGTCGCCCTGCTCGCCGGAGACGACGCTGCTGGTGAGCAGGTTGAATCCGTTCTCGCCGGCCCAGGTCGCGGAGGAGAGACTGCCGGCGCCGTACCAGAGCCGGTCGGCCAGACCCGCGGAGTGCGGCTCGACGCGGGAGGAGAACTCCTCGATGCCCTGACGGCCCTCGAAGTCGCTCACCCGGTCGCCCCGGAGGAACGAGCGCAGGCGCAGCAGCCGGTCGACCCCGAGGTCCTCCTGCTCCCAGGTCCCGGGATAGACGGCCTCCTTGTAGCGGTCGAAGTTCATCGGCGTGCCCACGCTGAAGCCGGGGTTGACCCGCCCGCCGGTGAGCACGTCCACGGTCGCGAGATCCTCGGCGAGGCGGAACGGGTTCTCGGCGCCGAGCGGGGTCACGGCCGTGCCGAGCTCGATCCGGCTGGTGCGCTGGCTGGCGGCCGCCATCACGGCGACCGGCGAGGAGATCCCGAACTGCAGGTGGCGGTGGCGGAGCCAGGCGCTGTCGAACCCGAGCCGCTCCCCCAGTTCGATGATCTGCAGGGTGGTCTCGTGGCCGCCGGCCGGCTCGTCGCGGTCGAAGAGTCCGATGGTGAGGAAGCCGAGCTTCCGGAGCGGCTGGTCGCTGGTGGGCATGTTCCGACCCTAGACGAGGGTCAGCACGGTGAGGGCTCGCACGACGAGCGTTCGCACGACGAGCGTCGCCGCAGACGGCGAAGGGCCCCGGTCGAGACCGGGGCCCTTCAGGCGATGGCGGGGATCAGGCCTCGCTCATCACGGCCTTCTCGGCCTGGCCGCGCGCGGCGAGCGCGGCGGCACGGGCGGCGAGGCGACGGGTCTGCTCGGCCTGACCGGCGTCCAGCTCGTCCTGGGGCACCTCGAAGCTCTCGACGTGGTTCACGCCGTGGTACTTCTCGATGTAGGCGTCGAGCTCGGGGCCCGACTCCCACGAGGTGATGAGGCAGTAGCGGGGCTCGGCACCGGGGTGCGAGGCGGCGTGCCAGAGGCGCTGGGTGTCGACGATCAGCTGCGCGCCGGCGGGGAGCGCGATGCGCACCTCGCCCTCCGGGTCGGTGCGGTTGTGACGGAGGACGAAGTAGCTGTCCTTGTCGTCGGTGAGGTTGAAGAAGCCGCGGACGACCCAGCCGGTGCCATCCGGGTTCAGGCGGTTGTTGTCGTCCTGGTGCAGGTTGTAGAGGGCGTCGGCGTAGGTGTTCGGCTGCAGCTCGATCACGCGGCAGCGGCCGACGTTCGCGCCCGGCTCCTGCGCACGGCGGGTGAGGTTCGGCGCCTTGGCGATCTGCGAGTCGATCCAGACGCCGTCCTTGTCGGTGCGCGGCGGCTTGTGGTTCCAGAAGCCGTTGCACTCGATGTCGCCGAAGGCGCTCGCGAGCGGAGCGAACCGGGTGTCGCCGGAGGACTTCCAGTCGTTGTACTCGATGTCGAGCCACTCCTTGGGGTCGAGCTCCTGGTTGTACTTGTCGAGGACGACGTAGCCGGTCTCTTCCAGAGCGGCGGAGGTGATGTAACCCATGACCGTGATCATGTCCTTTCGTCTAGGGCCAGCACGTTTTAACAGGCCCGAACTTAGGCAAGCCTACCTTGGGGTGCCTGAATAGGGACTTAGGTCACACCACGGGGCGCGGGCGCGCCCCAGAATGGCCTCACGCGCATCCATTAGACTCGGCGGCTGCGACAGCCACCCGGAGGGCGAACCAGATCAGATGAGCACAGCCACGAACGTCGACGCCACCGCGGTCAACACGATCGCCTGGCTCTCCGCACCCGAGACCACGATCGTCGTGCCGGTCTATCAGCGTCAGTACCGGTGGGACATCGGCGGCTGCGAGCAGCTGCTCGGCGACATCCGCGCGGTGTCGGACACGGACGACCGGCACCGGCACTTCATCGGGTCGATCCTCTCGACCGGCGCCGACGCCGAGGACGACGCGGAGCTCGTGCTGATCGACGGCCAGCAGCGGATCACGACGCTGATGCTGCTCGTCGCCGCCCTGCGCCACACGGTCGAGGACTCCGACCCCGAGCTCGCCGCCGAGCTCGAGCGGGTGCTCGTGAGGGCCTCCGACCCGTCGCGCACCAAGCTCCGCCCGCACAAGGCCTGGGCCGAGGTCTTCGAAGACGTCGTGCTCGGTCGAGCGGATGCGGCGGGTCGCCCCGGCGGGCCCGGTGCCGTCGGCGGGCCCGGCGCCGTCGGCGGGTCCGGTGCGTCCGCACTCCGCGACTCCCGCTTCGACGACAACTACGCCTTCTTCCGCAGCCAGGTCGGCGCCGACGAGGTGCGCCGTATCTGGGGCGGGCTGCAGAAGCTCGAGCACGTGGCCATCACCCTCGGCGCGGATGCGAACGCGCAGCAGATCTTCGAGAGCCTCAACTCGACCGGTGAGCCGCTCCGCGACCACGAGCTCATCCACAACTACGTGCTGATGGGCCTCTCGCACGCCGAGCAGAGCGAGATCGAGGACGAGTACTGGTTGCCGATCGAGACCAGCACCGGGGAGGCGATCGCCTCGTTCTGGCGGCACTACCTGGTGATGCGCACCGGCCGCGAGGTGGTCGTCGTCGGCGAGCGCGGGGTCTACGACGCCTTCCGCCAGGAGTTCCCGCGGCTCGACCTGCAGAGCCTCCGCGACCACGCGGCCGAGTGGCGCGACTACGCCGGCGCCTACGCGGTGATCCTGGATCCGGCCCTCGAGGCCGACCCGGAGATCGCCCGCCAGCTCGGCTACCTCGCGACCTTCGGGCGCGGCATGGCGCCCCTGGTGATGCGCGCCTACCTCGAGTACCGTCGCGGTCGCACCACGGCGGCCGAGTTCGTGGGGCTGCTCGAGCTGGTGCAGTCGCTGCTGCTGCGCCGCGAGGTCTCCGGCCTCGGCAACGACCGACTGGTCGCGCGCCTGTGCCGGGCCCGGGAGCAGGGTCACGAGGCGCTCGTGCGCGCGATCGGGCGCATCACGCCCTCGGACGAACGGGTGCGGGTGGCGCTGAAGTACAGCGAGCTGCCGCACGCCGCCTACGTGCTCGACCGGATCGCCCGGGCGGCCGCAGCGGGCCGGAATGCCGGCGCGGCGGACGACGCGAAAGCCGACACTGCGAACGGCGTCGGCACCGACCTCGGCATCGACCTCGTGCTCGAGCACGTCGTCCCCCTCGCCCCCTCCGACTCCTGGAGCGGCGACGGGCAGCGGGCCTGGGCCGAGTACACCGACGACGAGCAGAACAGCCACCGCGCCCTCGCGCAGACCCTCGGCAACCTCACCCTTCTCGAGGAGGCCCTCGCCGACCGGGGGTTCGAGGAGTCCTTCCCCGCCAAGCGCGAGCTCTACGCCCGCAGCGGCGTCGGGATCACGCGCGAGCTCGCCGAGATCCCGGCCTGGGGCACCGCGGCGATCGCCGCCCGCACGGTCGCTCTCACCGAGACCTTCCTCCGGGTCTGGGCCCGCCCCGCGAAGGTGGTCATCGACGACGACAACCTCACCCCCGTGCTCGACGCGGTCAAGCGCCGCGGCTGGCCCCGCGGCTGGGAGCGGGAGTTCGAGTACGTCGAGTACCGCGGCGAGCACTGGGAGGTCTACGACGTCAAGCACCTCTTCAACCGCGTCTTCAAGCGGCTCTGGGCCGACTCGCGCGAGAGCGTCGTCGCCTTCGGCAGCCTGCGCGGTGGCCCGATCTACGACGCGCAGTCCTGGAACGGGCAGTGGGATCAGCTCGACGAGTCGCACTTCCTCTACATGGGCTGGGACTCGAAGTACATGCTGACCGCCGTGCAGGGCGTGCTGGAGGAGGCGGGGCTCGCCTCCGAGGTGTTCGTCAAGTACTCCTACTTCGGCGCGGTGATGTGACCCCGGCCGACGGCCCGCCCGTCCCGGGTGTCTAGGCTGGCTCCATGGCCACAGTGATCCTCGTCCGGCACGGACGCACCACGGCGAACGCCTCCGGCGTGCTGGCGGGCCGCACGGCGGGCGTCGAACTGGATGCCGTCGGCCGCGAACAGGCGGCGCGCACGGCCGCGCGCCTGGCCGCCCTCCCGCTCGCCGCCGTCGTCACCAGCCCGCTCGAGCGGTGCCGCCAGACGGCGCGGATCATCCTCGACGCCGGCGCGCATCCGGAGACCGCCGAGCTCGTCGAGGAGGCGATCACCGAGTGCGACTACGGCGACTGGCAGGGCCGCAGGCTCGCCGAGCTCGCCAAGGAGCCCCTCTGGTCGGTCGTGCAGACCCAGCCCTCGGCGGCCGTCTTCCCCGGCGGCGAGTCGCTGCAGGCGATGCAGGCGCGTTCGGTCGCCGCCATCCGACGACGGGATGCGGCGTTCGAGGCCGAGCACGGCCCCTCCGCCGTCTGGGTGGCTGTCAGCCACGGCGACATCATCAAGTCGATCCTGGCCGACGCGCTCGGGATGCACCTGGACCTGTTCCAGCGAATCGACGTCAGCCCCGCCTCCGTCTCGATCGTGCGCTACGGCGCGGGGCGGCCCGTCGTGCACGCCACGAACACCGACTCGGGCGACCTCTCCTGGCTGCGGGCGCCCGCCCCGGGCCCCGACGCCGTGGTGGGCGGCGGAGCAGGCCCGGACCAGACACCTGGGGCCGAGCCCGATGCGGGCCCGGCGGAGCGATCATAAAGTAGCGGTATGCCCACAATCCTCCATGAGTTCACCTGGCCGGATCGGGTCGTCGTCGGCACCGTCGGCCCTCCGGGTTCGCGCACCTTCTACCTGCAGGTGCGCACGCGCGCCCAGGTGGTCAGCGTCGCGCTCGAGAAGGAGCAGTCGGCCGTGCTCGCCGAGAAGATCGACGAGATCCTCGACGAGCTGATGGTCTCCGACGGCAACACCTACAGCGTCCCGGCCACCACCCCGGTCGAGCTCGTCGACAACGACCCGCTCGACCAGCCCGTCGACGAGCAGTTCCGCACCGGCGTGATGAGCCTCGGCTGGGATCCGTCGACCGCGCAGGTCGTGATCGAGGCCTACCCCTACGCCGACACCGACGAGAACGAGTTCGGCGCCGACCTCGACCCCGAGGAGATCGAGCCCGCCGAGGTGCTGCTGGTCAGGATGCCGGTGGGCACGGCCCGGGCCTTCGCGAAGCGCACCCGCGAGATCGTCGGAGCGGGCCGACCGCTCTGCCCGCTCTGCGGCGAACCGATCGATCCCGAGGGGCACGTCTGCGCCTCGCCCGGCGACTTCTGATGACGCCGGCCCCGGATGCTCGGCCCGAGCAGGGCGACCTGCTGACGGGCGATCTCGAGATCCTGGGGCGCATCCGCACGGCCTCCAACGCCACCTTCCTCGCCCGCATCGGCCAGGTCGAGGTGGTCTACAAGCCCATCTCGGGCGAGAAGCCGCTCTGGGACTTCCCGGACGGCGACCTCGCCCACCGTGAGGTGGCCGCGCGACTGGTCTCCGAGGCCTTCGGCTGGAACGTGGTGCCGGAGACCTGGCTCCGCGACGGCCCGCTCGGCGCCGGGATGGTCCAGCGCTGGCAGGACGTGGATCCCGAGCAGGAGGCGGTCGACCTGGTCGCCGTCGACGCGCTGCCGGATGCGGGGTGGCGGCTGGTCTTCGACGGGCACGACGACGACGACCGACCGGTCGCCCTCATCCACGAGGACTCACCGGCCCTCCGCCGGATGGCGGTCTTCGACGTGGTGGTGAACAACGCCGACCGCAAGGGCGGGCACGTGCTCGCCCTGCCGGGCGGCCACCGCCACGGCGTCGACCACGGCCTCACCTTCCACGTCGAGCCGAAGCTGCGCACCGTGCTGTGGGGCTGGCTCGGCGATCCGCTCGACCCGGACGAGCTCGAGGGGCTGCAGCGCGTGTCGACCGCCCTGGCCTCAGGCCTCGCCGACGAGCTGACCGGCTACCTCACCGACGACGAGATCGGGATGCTCGTGCTGCGCTGCGAGCAGCTCGCCGCGACCGCGCGCTTCCCCGCCCCTCAGGGCCAGATGCCCGTGGTGCCCTGGCCGTTGTTCTGACCGGGGCGTGAGGAGCGCAGGTAGGAATCGACCACGGCGGCGCTGAGGTCGTCGGCCTCGGGCGCGACCACCGTGCCGCCGACCCGCTTAGCCATCGAGGCGATGAACCGGGCGAGCCCCGGGTCCTCCCCGAGCCGGAAGAAGGTGGTCTTCGCCCCCAGCCGCATCGAGTTCTCGAGCTCGCGCACCGCGTAGGCGATCGTGAGCGGCGCCGGCGGGTAGTCGAAGTACACCTCGCCGTCGGGTTCGAGGTGCGAGGTCGGCTCGCCGTCGGTAACGATCAGCAGCACGGGCTGGGCGTTCGGATGCTTCCGGAAGTGCCGGTTCGCCAGCAGCAGGGCGTGGTGCAGGTTGGTGCCCTTGTCCCACTTCGCCTCGAGGCCGACCAGGTGCTCGATCTCCATCACCTCGGCCGAGCGGCCGAAGCCGATCAGCTGCAGGTCGTCGCCGCGGAACCGGCTCGTGATCAGGGTGTGCAGCGCGAGCGCGGTGCGCTTCATCGGCACCCAGCGGCCGTCCATCGCCATCGAGAACGAGGTGTCCACGAGCAGTGCCACGGCCGCCTGCGTGCGGGCCTCGGTCTCCTGCACCTCGACGTCGCCGATCTCGATCCGCACGCCCGGGCCGGTGCGCTCGGCCGTCTCGCCCGCGGTGCGGGTGATCGCGTTCGTGATGGTGCGCGTCACCTCCCAGGGCTCGGTGTCGCCGAACGCCCACTCGCGGGTCGCGCCCGAACGTTCGCCCGCCGCGCCCGCCTGCCGCACGTCGCGGTTGCCCTGCCGGCCCGAGAGCGACTCGGCGACATCCCGGAGCAACGCCCTGCCGAGCTGCCGCATCGCCTTGGGCGTCAGCCGGAGCTGCCCGTCGACCCCGCGTCGCACGGTGCCCGTGTCGCGGAGGGCCTTCTCGAGGCGCTGCAGGGTGCGGGCGTCGACGACGGCGTCGTCGCCGAGCTGGCGGGAGAGACGGTCGAGGTCGAGGTCGTCGAGCCGGGAGCCGTCGTAGGACTGCGAGAGCTGCTCGGCGAGCTGGTCGAGGTCGGCGAGATCCTGGAAGACGCCCGTGCCGTCGCCGAGGCCGAGGCCCTCGTTGCCGTCCATCCGTTCGGCGCCGCCCCAGTCCTCCCCCGGCCGGAGCGAGCGCAGCGTGCCGTCCAGCTCGGCGAGCGCGTTCATCAGGTCGGGAGAACCGAAGGCCTGCTGGGCCAGGGCGTCGAGCTCGGCGCGCTGTTCGGGGCTCATCGAGTTGCGCATCCGCTGCGCCGCCGCCGCACGGGCGGCCAGGGCGTCGAGCAGTTCGTCGATGTCCTGCGGATCCTCGGGGAAGTACTCGCCGTGCTCGGCCATGAACTCGGCGAACTGCTCTGGGGTGTCCTCGCCGCGGCGGTGGGCGTCGAGCAGGGTGTTCAGGTCGGCGAGCATCTCGGCGATCGCCGCGCGGTCCTCGTCGGTGGCGCCCTCGAGCGCCGACTTCATGCCCGCGAAGCGCTGATCGAGCATCTCGCGGCCGAGAAGGTCCTTGATCTTGTCGTAGTCCTCCCGGGCCTCGCGGCTCTTCCAGGAGTAGCCGGCCAACTCGGTCACCGCGGCGGCGGGCGAGGCGGGGAGGTTCGCCAGCTGGAGTTCGGCGAGCGCGCGATCGCCCTCGTCGAGCTCGACATCACGGGCCAGCTGCTTGCGCTCGGCCAGCACGGCCTTCTCCAGCAGCTCGCGGATCTCCTGCAGCGTGCCGTCGAGGTTGTGCTCGCGGGTCAGGTCGCGCCGGCGCTCGGCCACGCGGCGGGCGAGGTCGTCCAGCCCCGAGTGCTCGCGGCCACCGCGGCGGAGGAATTCGCGGAGCGCCTGCTCGGGCGAGTACCCCGCCATCACCTCCTCGCCGATGGCGTCGAGGGCCTCGGTCAGGTCGACCGGGGGCGCGAGCGGGTCGGGCCCGTCGACGTACTTGCCGTACCGGGCGTCGCGGGTCAGTCGCCGGTTCGCTCTCGCCATGTGCTCGCTCCTCAGCCGTAGATGGTCTCGCCGCCGCCGGTCTCCTTGCTCACCCGGCGGGCGAGGTAGAGGCCTTCGAGGGCGAGTTCGATGGCGCCGGCGCGCTCGCCGTCGTTCCGGGCGTCGAGCCGCTCGCAGATCTCGTCGTAGAGTTCGGACTCGCCAAGCGGGGGCAGCCCCGCCAGGAAGTCGCGGGCCGCCACCTGCTCGCCGGTGGTGACCAGGGCGCCGCTCTCCAGCGCCTCCACGAGCAACGAGAAGTCGATGCCGCGGAAGTGGGCGCGCACGGCCTCGGCCGTGGCGGTGCGGAGCAGGTGGTCGAGGATCTCGTCCTCCCGGCCCTCCTCCCCCGACTCGAACTCGATCTTGCCGCCGAGCACGTCGACCGCCGTCTCGAGGTCGACCGGTCGGGCCACGGCCTCGGCCTCGCCCTGCCGGGTGGCGCGGTGGATGGCGGCGGCCGCGATCGTCTCGGCCCCCGCGATCGCGAACCGGGCGCTGACGCCGCTGCGCTGGTCGACGGCCGGCGAGTCGCGGAGCGCGCGGGTGAAGCGGGCGAGGATCTCGACCAGGTGGTCCGGCACCTCGGCCACGAGCTCGGCCTCCTGGCGGATGACCGCGATCTCGTCGGCCAGCTCGGTCGGGTAGTGCGTGCGGATCTCGGCGCCGAACCTGTCCTTCAGCGGCGTGATGATGCGGCCGCGGTTGGTGTAGTCCTCGGGGTTGGCGCTCGCGACGACGAGCACGTCCAGCGGCAGGCGCAGCACGTAGCCGCGGATCTGGATGTCGCGCTCCTCCATCACGTTGAGCATGGCGACCTGGATGCGTTCGGCCAGGTCGGGCAGTTCGTTGATCGCGACGATCCCCCGGTGGCTCCGCGGGATCAGGCCGAAGTGGATGGTCTCGAGGTCACCCAGGCTCCGCCCCTCGGCGACCTTCATCGGGTCGACGTCGCCGATCAGGTCGGCGACGCTGGTGTCGGGGGTGGCGAGCTTCTCGACGTAGCGCTCGTCGCGGTGCCGCCACTCGATGGGCAGGTTGTCGCCGAGGTTCTCGGCGAGCCGCTTGCTCTGGCTGGTGATCGGCTCGTAGGGGTGCTCGCCGAGCTCGGAGCCGGCGATCACCGGGGTCCACTCGTCGAGCAGCCCCGGCAGGGTGCGCAGCAGCCGGGTCTTGCCCTGGCCGCGCTCGCCGAGCAGCACGATGTCGTGCCCGGCGATCAGCGCCCGTTCGAGCTGCGGGATGACGGTGGCCTCGAAGCCGTGCAGGCCCGGCCACGGGTCGCGGCCCTCGCGCAGGGCGCTCAGCAGGTTGTCTCGGATCTCGGCGCGCAGGGTCTTCTGGGTGTGCCCGGATGCCCGGAGCTCGCCGACGGTGGATGCGGATGGACGGTTCACCCGGCCACCGTAACCCCTCTTCCGCACCCCGATGTCACGATCCTGAGAAGTCGCGGAAACCCCGCCCCTTTTTCCCGGGGCGACGAGCCGATCGGGGCGACGGGGTCGATGCTGGAGGAGACCGTCGTCCGACGACGAGCCCGTTCCGACCGAGAGGATGCGATGACCGAGACCGGCCGCCCGCCCGCCGTCCTGGTGCCCGGCATCGGGATGTCGCACCGCTACAGCGTCCGCTTCACCCGGGCCCTCGAGGCCCGACGGCCGGTCCTGGCGCTGGATCTCAGCGGGTTCGCCGGGTTCCCGTTGGCGCCGGAGGCGAAGGAGCGGATGGCGGAGGGCGAACGGCCGCCGATGTCGGTGGAAGACTACGCCGCCGAGGTGATCTCGTCGATCCTGACCCGGCTCGCGGAGCCCGGGGTCGCGCCCGGTCCCGTCATCCTGATCGGCCATTCGATGGGGACGCAGATCGCCGCCGAGGCCACGCGGCTCCGGCCCGACCTGGTCGAGCGGCTCGTGCTCGCCGCCCCGGTCGTCGACCCGCGCCGACGGACGGCCAGGCAGCAGACCTTCGACCTGCTCAAGGACTTCCCCCGCGAATCGCCGCACGGGGCGGCGATCAACATCGCCGACTACGTCCGCACCGGGCAGCGCTACTTCGCCGCCGAGGTCGAGGCGATGCTCGCCTACCGGCTCGACGAGGCGATCCGCGACATCCACTGCCCCGTGCTCGTGGTGCGCGGGGAGCACGACCCGGTCGCGGGCCGGGAGTGGTGCCTCGACCTCACGCGGGCGGCGCCGGACGGCCGGTTCGTCGAACTGCCCGGGGCCGGTCACATCCTGCAGGACGCCCGGGCGCAGGCCTTCGCCGACGAGGTGGAGGCGTTCAGCGGGGCCGGAGTGCGATGAGCTCGCCCTGGCCCGATCGCGCCCGCTGGCTGGGTGAGGACTACCTCGCGGCCGTCCGGCTGCAGCTCGGCGGGATGGGGTCGAGGATCGACCCGCTGCAGTACCGCACCGGCACGAAGCGGCCCTGCGTCGTCATCCCGGGCGTCTATGAGACCTGGTACTTCATGCGCGAGATCGTCGAGCACCTGCACGACGCCGGGCATCCGGTCTACGTCGTCACCGATCTGCGGCACAACCGGCGGCCCGTGATCGACAGCGCCGAGACGGTCGCCCGCTTCATCGACGAGAACGGGCTCGACGACGTCTTCGTGGCCGCGCACAGCAAGGGCGGGCTGATCGGCAAGTACGCGATGCTGAAGCTGGATCCGGCGCGGAAGCTGGTGCGGATGGTGGCGGTCGCCACCCCGTTCTCCGGCAGCCGTTACGCGGAGTGGGCGCCGAACCGCACGCTCCGGGCGTTCCGGGCGAGCGACCCGGTCACGGCGCTGCTCTCGGCGGAGGATCTGGTGAACGACCGGATCACCTCGATCTTCGGCCGGTTCGACCAGATGATCCCGGAGTCGAGCGTGCTGCCGGGCGCCCGCAACATCGAGCTGCCGACCGGCGGTCACTTCCAGGTGCTCCGCCATCCCACCACCCTGGCCACCGTCCTCGCCGAGGCCGCCCGCCCGCGCGACGCGTCCCGCTGAGCCGAGCCCCTGTGCGCGCCCCCGGTGCGGCTCTGTGCGAGCCCCTGTGCGCGGCCGACGATCGGGGGCAGGGTGAGAGCATGGCGAGCGACGACGACAAGGCCCAGCTGGGCCGACGGCTGAACGGCGAGCAGGATCCCCTGGACCCGGACGGCCTGCTGACCCTCGACGACCTCTCGGAGGAGGAGCGCACCGGCGGCGACGACGCCCGCGGCAAGCCGCGCGCCCCCGGCTCGCACGAACCCCCGCACGAGGCCATCCCGCGTGACCAGACGCCGAGCAGCCACCGGGGCACGCCCCAGCAGGACTGAGGATGCAGTGACGCCCCGTCGCCCGCGCACCGGTGCGCTGGTCATGGTTCTCGCCCTCGACCTGGCCGCTGTCGCGGCTGTGGCCGCCATGGCCGCCGTGGCCGCCGTGGCGGCGGATCGCCACCGGAGTGGGACGGCTCTGACCGCCGGAGCATCCGCCGTCGGTTTCGCCACCTGGATCCCCGCGGCGATCGCCGTCGGTATTCGAGCAGGGGCACCCCGCTCGCGCCGCACGGAGGCGCGCGCACGCCGTCTCGTCCACCTCGGCTGGACGGCGAACACGGCCGGAACGCTCTCCGTCGCCGCTCTGGCCTCCTCGGCCGAGGGCCCCGGTTCGCGTCCGGCCGTGCTCGCCGGAGCGCTCGCACTGGGCGGGGCTGCCGCCAGCGCCTCCTACCTCGAGCTGCTCTGAGCTCCTCCGAGGTGCCCCGAACTGCTGCCGGCGCGACTCGTCAGCTCGTCAACGTCCTCTGGTCGTCGGATGCGGTCTTTGCCGCGGCCATCGCCGGTGACTCGGAGCCTGCCTGGCTCTGCACCTGGATCTTGCGCGGCTTCGCACGCTCGCTGACCGGGATGACGACGCTGAGCACACCGTTGTCGTAGCTCGCCGAGATGCCCGCCGTGTCGACGCCCTCACCGATGCTGAACTGGCGCAGGTACGACCCCGCGGGCCGCTCCTGGGCGAGCCACTTGGCGCCCTCGGCGCTGCCGGCGGTGCGCTGCGCCCGAATGGTGAGCAGCTGGCCGTCGACGTCGATGTCGACCGATCCCGGATCGACACCCGGCAGGTCGGCGTTCAGCACGTACCGGTCGGCGTCGCGGTACAGGTCGACGGGCATGACGCGGGGGCCCGGACGGGACTGGAGCAGGACGGCGGTGAGGCGGTCGAGCTCGCTGAAGGGGTCGAAGGTCATAGCCATGATGGATCAATCTCCTTCCGGATCAGGGGTTGAGTCACCTCGACTCAACTACTGAAAAATTAGCACTCTCTCCCACCGAGTGCCAAGCATCCGTAGCTCAAAATTCTCTTGGAAGTCGGCCGCCCTGCGAAGGTCACGGCCCGGTCAGGAGCGATTGAAGGCCGCGCCCGTAGAGGGCGACGACCTCTGCCGCCGGGGCCTCCACGAGGGAGGCGTCGTCATAGACCGTCAGCGCCACCATCAGGCCGATCAGCTGGGCTGCGAACAGATGGGCGCGCAGTTCGGCACCCGGCCCCTCCAGCCGGTCGACCAGCGGCGTCGCGAACTGCTGCACGATCGACACGCGCAGGTGGTCGCGGATGTCCGGGCGCGAGGACGCGCGGATGGTCGATCCGAACACCTCCAACCCGTCCCTCCGGTCGCGCAGCACCGACTCGACGACCCGGATCCCGAGATCGGAGATCGGACCGTCCAGAAGCCGCTGCCACCGCTCCCCCGGGTCGATCGACTCCAGGAACAGGTTCTCCTTCGATCCGAAATGGCGGGTGACCAGGGCGGGATTGACCTCCGCCGCGGCGGCGACGTCCCGGATGCCGACGGCGTCGTAGCCCTCCGCCGCGAAGAGCCGGGCCGCCGCTTCGAGGATGGAACGGCGGGCTCGAGCGGTGCGCTCGGCATTGGATACGCGTTCTGTCACCGGTCTCATTCCGCCAAACTTTGTATACGTCGTCTGCTTTCTTGCTAAGGTGCGATCGAACCCGGATCGCGACCCGTCGGCAGTCTTTCATCGAAGGCAGCGGCGGCGCCGAAGGTGAATCGTTTCAACGTCGAAAGGAACCCGTGATCTCCCGTCCCGCTCCCTCCGCTCCGCCGCGCCGGCTCCGTCGCGCGGCGGCCGTCGCCGTCGCCGCCTGCGTGCTGGCCTCGCCCCTTGCCCCCGCTTTCGGCCAGGGTGGGGCGCAATCCGCCTCCGCCGCAGCGGCCTCGTCCGCCCCGGCCGCCGCAGACGCCGCATCCGCCGCGGCGCCGGCATCCGCCGCATCGGGTTTCGCCGATCCGGCGGGCGACGTGCGCCCGCTGTACCGCTACTGGCTCCCCCTCGCCTACGTCGACGACGACGTGCTGCGCGACGAACTCCGCGACATCGCCGCCGCGGGCGCGGGCGGGGTCGAGGTCGCCCCGTTCGTGGTGCCCGGACAGGGCAATCAGAGCAACCCCTTCCTGGTGCAGTACGGCTGGGGCACCCCCGCCTGGGCGCACAAGATGGAGGTGATCACGGGCGAGGCGGCCGAGCTCGGCCTCAGCGTCGACCAGAACCTCGGGCCGCAGTACCCGCCGACGGTCCCCTCGCTCAACAGCTTCAACCAGCCCGAGGCCGAGCAGCAGCTTCTCTTCGCCACCGAGTACCGGCCCGCCGGGGCGAGCCGCGACGGAGCCCTCCCCCGACCGGCCACCGCGGTGCCCTCGGTCACGACCGCTTTCTGCGAGCCGGCCGCGGCGGGCGCCGCCCGGATCGGCGTCGCCTCGGTCGGCGGGTTCGCGGTCGGCGACACGATCACCGTCGGGTCCGGCGCGTCGGCCGAGCAGGTCTCCGTCACCGGCCTGGGCGACCGCCTCGCCGCCTGCGGCTCCCTCACCGTCTCGCCCCTCACGCAGGCGCACGCGAACGGCGAACCCGTGGTCGACGTGGCACGCACCACGCGCATCCGCACGCTCGTCGCCCAGTGCGCCGGCGCCTGCAGCCCGGGCGGCACCGGCCCGGTGCAACTCGTGCCCGAGTCGGTCGCCGACGTCACCGCTCAGGTCGACGCGGGCACGCTCGCCTACTCGTTCCCGGCCGGCAACGGCAATCCGTGGGTGCTGATCGATTTCACCCAGGCGCCCTCCGGTCTGATCGCCCAGCGCGGCGGCTACACCGCGACGCAGCCGAACTACGTGGTGGACCACCTCGGGGTCGGGGGCGTGCGCATCCAGTCCGACTTCTGGGACGAGAACGTCCTGACCCCGGCCGTGCAGGCCAATCTCGACCGCATCGGGCGGGGCGCCGTCTTCGAGGATTCGCTCGAGCTCGGCACCTCACAGAAGTGGACCTGGGGGCTACTCGACTCCTTCACCGAACGCCGCGGCTACGACCCGACGCTGCTGCTCCCGGCGATCGCCGGCATCGGCGTGCAGGGCACCGCGACACCCGCCTTCGACTTCGCCGGCAGCATCGGCGAGAAGGTCCGCGACGACTACCGCCAGACGGTCGGCGACCTCTACGTCGACGAGTACGTGACCCCGATGCAGGCCTGGGCGCAGACGCACGGGCTCGACTTCCGGGTGCAGGCCTACGGCACCCCCATCGCCACCGGCACCGCCTCCTCGGCAGCCGGCATCCCCGAGGGCGAGTCGCTCAACTTCGGCAGCCCCAACCCCGTGGGCGCCGAACAGGACTACCGCGTCGTCAGTGCGGGGGCGAACCTCGCGGGCAACGACGTGGTCTCGGTCGAGTGCTGCGCGGCCTTCCTCGGCGGGTACCGGTCCAGCGTCGCGGGCCCGAACGTCGGCGGCCAGTACGGGCAGGGCGGCGACGGCTCCCAGGTCGGCGGCAAGTACACCCAGGGCCTCCTCGACAGCGTCTACAAGGCCTACGCCGGAGGCGTCAACCAGCTCGTCTGGCACGGGTACCCCTACCGTGACGCCCCGAAAGGCGTCGGCACGAGCGGCCGCGACGGCGGCACCTGGCCCGGCTACAACCCGTGGGACATCTTCGGCGCGCTCAACGTCAACGACGCCTTCGGCCCCCGCCAGGCCAGCTGGGAGGACTACCGGGCGATCAACGACAGCCTGGCACGCACCCAGCTGATCCTCCGCGCGGGGCAGAGCCGGCTCGATCTCGGGGTCTACTACGAGGATCTCGGTCTCGCCGGCAGCTCGGTCGGCGACCAGCAGCCCGATCAACACCTGCTCGGCACCGGGTCGGCGACCTCCCGGGCCGGCTACAGCTACGACTACGTCGCCCCGTCGCACTTGCTCCGACCGGGCCTCGCGCCGGATGCCGACGGCGGCCTCTTCGCCGACACCGCCGACTACGACGCGATCGTGCTGAACGACCAGCGGACGATGTCGCTGCCGGCCGCCGAACGACTGCTCGCGCTCGCCCGCCAGGGCCTTCGCGTCTTCGTGGTCGGTCTCGCGCCCACCGAGCCGACGGGAGCCGGAGACGACCCGGCGGCCCTCTCGGCCACGGTGACCGCGCTGCTCGCCGAACCCTCGGTGACCCGCGTCCCGGACGAGTCCGGCCTGCCGGCCGCTCTGGCCGGTGCGGGCATCCTGCCGACCGTGACCCCCGAGGAGACGACGGATGCACTGGGCACCGTGCGCCGGGACGCCGGTGACACGACCTACGACTTCGTCTACAACCGGTCGGCCGCCGAGGTCGCACAGAACCTGACACTCCGCGGATCCGGCCTGCCCTACGCCCTCGACACCTGGACCGGGACCATCACCCCGATCACCCAGTACACGGTGGACGCCGACGGCTCCGGGGTCACGGTCCCGGTGAGGATCGCCCCGTACGACAAAGCCGTGATCGCGCTCGTCGACCCGGCGACCGCCGCAGCCGCAGGCAGCCCGTGGCCGGTCACCGCATCCGTCCACGCCGTGCGGAGCGACGCCGCCGTGGTCGGCGGGGCCGAGCCGGGCGGGCTCACCCTCCGTGCGGAGTCGGACGGGGTGTTCCGCACCGAGCTGAGCGACGGCCGCACCCTCCGCTCCACGGTCGACGGGCTCGCCGAACCGCGCGCCCTCGAGGACTGGACCCTCTCAGCCCAGACCTGGGGTCCGGGCGAGAACGCCTACACGACGGTGAAGACGGATGCGCCGTCGTTCGCCGTGCCGGCGACCGACGGCGGAGGCCTTCCGGCGTGGTCGGAGCTGTCGGCCCCGGTCGACCTGAGGAACGCCTCGGGCATCGGCACCTACAGCACCACGATCGACCTCGGCGCCGACTGGACCCCCGACGACGGGGCGTACCTCTCTCTCGGCGACGTGCTCGACACGGCACAGGTGCAGGTGAACGGCGTCGCCGTGACGGTCGACCAGTCCGACCGCGGGCGGATCGATCTGGGCGGCACGCTCCGGCCCGGCGCGAACACCCTCACCGTGCGGGTCGCGACGACCATGTTCAACGCGGTGCGGGCGACCGGAGACAGCAACTACCAGCTGCCCCCCGTGCAACGTACTGGCCTTCTCGGCCCGGTGTCGCTGACGCCCTACCGCACGGTGCCGCTGGACGTCGCGGTGCCGACGCCCGAGCCGACGGAGCCCGGTACGACCCCGACTCCGACACCCACGCCGGGACCGGCGGGATCCGGCACACCCGGCGCCGGTGACGGCGGCGGCTCGTCGCCCGCCTCGGCCGACCCGCGCTCGGGAGACCTCGCGTCGACCGGCGCGGTCGTGCTGCCGATCGTCGCGATCGGCGCGCTGCTGACCGCCGCGGGCGGATTCCTCCTCGTGCGCCGCCGCCGCGACCGCCGCGCCTGACCCGGGGCGCGCTCCGGCACCACCCGCCGGAGCGCGCTCCCCAGGCCCCCTCGGCCTCTCGGAGGCATCCGCCGCGACCATCCGGCTTCGTCGCGTTCTCGCCCCGGGCGCGCCATGATGGATGCGGCGACCAGGACGGCCGCCGGACCGAGAGGACGCACGTCATGGCATACGAGGTCGACTTCGTCACCGTCTCCCCCGTCGGCCTGGAATCGTCGCCGGTCGTCGACGCCCTCGCCGGCCTCCGCGCCAACGAGGCCCGCTACTACAAGAACAAGTACGACCACACCTTCACGGTGCTGGCCGCCGACGAGCCCGCCGCGCAGGCGATCATCGACTGGGTGCACGGCATCCTGAAGGACGAGAAGGAGCTGGTCATCGACTCGACGCCGCTGGAGGCCACCGAGTTCGAGGTCGAGGGCCTCCGGATGGCCTACGTCTTCTACGAGAGCGGCCTCTCGGTCAATGTGATGTACGCGGTGGAGGCCGGCGGCAAGCGTGCGGTCGGGTTCAAGCTCTCCGACGGGATGGAGGTGCCGGCCGAGCTCGCCGACCGATTCAAGTTCGCCCGGCAGCGGTCCAAGCTCGCCGGCACCATCCGCGGCTCGTACTTCGTGATCAAGAAGGAGCACTGACCCCGCGCACGACCGCGGACGACAAGAGGACCGGACGCCCTGGGGCGCCCGGTCCTCTTGTCTGTCTATCTGTCGACGGAACCCGGCGTTATGCGACCCGGCGACGACGCACGACGCGCCAGACCAGAACCGCTCCGGCCGCCATCACGACACTGCCGATCGCGAGGATCGCACCGGCCGGCAGACCGGTCGCGGCGAGCGCGCCGCTGCCGTCGGCCGCGACGTTCGAGCCGGGGGTGCCGGGCGCGGGCGTCGTGGTCGGTGCGGGGGTGCCGGCCGGGTCGGCGTAGGAGAGCCCGGCCCGGTAGGCGAACAGGGGGTTCGCCGTGTCGTTCGGCACGTCGGAGTACTGCGCGGCCACCTCGGCCATGCTCGACGGCAGCTCGAACGGCAGCGTGCCCTGGGGCGACGCGACGCCGGTCAGCACATTGAGCACGGCTTCGTCCGAGGCGCCGTAGGCGGCGAGCACCGCGTCCGAGTTCTCGAGCACGTTGCCGAGCACGAGCGGGCGGGACAGCTGCGGCACCGCGATGGTGAGCGCACCGGCCGCGTGGGCGGCGGCGAGCGCCTGGAAGTCGGCTTCCTGACCGGTGAAGTTGAGGTCGGTCAGGTCGTTCCCTCCGCGCGGGTCGGTGAGGCGCACGATCGCGACGTCCGCAGCGGCGGGGTCGGTGACCGGCACGAAGCCTGCGGCCACGGCCGCGGCGTCGGTGATGCCGGAGAGGAACACGGTGCGGCCGGCGCCGGCGCCGAGCGGAAGGGCGTCGCCCTCGTTCTCCAGCAGGGTCAGCGAGCGCTGCTGCGCGTCGAGACCCACCGCACGGGATGCGGCCGAGCCGACGACCTCATCGGCCACGGCCGGGTCGACGTACGGGTTCTCGAACAGGCCGAGGTCGAACTTCTGCGTGAGCACCCGGGCCGCGGCCTCGGTGACCCGCGCGTCGCTCAGGTAGCCCAGGTTCACGGCGTCGACGACGTTCTGCGGCTTGTCGCTGCCGCCGATGATGTCGACCCCGGCGTTGATCGCGCTGGCGTAGCGCTGGGGCAGCGTCAGGTTCTCCACGCCCCAGGGCATTCCCGCACCCCACGGTCCGACGAAGGATGCCGGCGGGCGCCGGTCGAGGCACTCCTGCGGGCAGTCGTTGGCGATGCCCCAGTCGGAGGTGATCACGCCGTCGAAGCCGTACTGGCCGCGCAGCAGATCCTGCAGCAGGAACTCGTTGTGCCCGGCGCCGACCTGCTCGAGCGGCGTGCCGTCGATCGAGAGGTCCTTGAGGATCGAGTACGTGGGCATGATGCCCGCGGCGCCGGATTCGAACGCGCCCTCGTAGGGGATCACGTGCTCGGCGAAGTTGTCGCCGGGGAAGGTCGCGTAGCGGCCGTAGTAGTAGTGGCTGTCGTAGCCGTTCTGCTGGGCGCCGTAGCCGACCCAGTGCTTGACGACGGTCGCGACGCTGTCGGGGCCGATGCCCTCGGTGCCGCCCTGCAGGCCGGTGACGTAGGCGGCGACCTGGCTCTTCGCATCCACACCGACCGACCCGAAGGTGCCGTTGATGCGGGTCCAGCGCGGCTCGGTCGCGATGTCGGCCTGGGGCGAGAGGGCCTCGCGGATGCCGACGGCCGCGTACTCCTCGCGGATGATGTCGCCCATCTGCTGGGTCAGCGCCGGGTCGTTCACGGCGCCCATGCCGATCGCGTCCGGGAAGGGGGTGAAGTCGCCGTTGGAGACGGTCTGGCCCTCGGTGACGGTGAAGCCCGAGCGGGGGTCGGTGCTGATCAGCAGCGGGATGCCGAAGGGCTGCGCCTCGGCGAGCTGCTGGAGGGTGTTGTGCTGCTCGGCCAGCGTGACGGCGTCGACGCCGAGCCGGGAGATGTAGGTGGTGATGTGACCGTTCTGCAGGAAGCCGTTGAACGAGTTCAGGTCGTAGGTGCCCTGGCCGGTGAGGCTGGCGTGCATCAGCAGGCCGGCCTTCTGCGCGAGGTCGAGGCGGCCGACGAGGTCGGCGGCACGCTCGGAGGAGGTCAGACGCCAGTCCTCGTAGGGCGTCAGGTCGCCGCTGCCGTCGAGGTCGCGGAACTGCAGACCGTCGACGGTGATGATGTCGGCCGTGCGCGTCCCGAGGTCGGGCTGCACCTCGGCGGCGGCCGCCGGGCCCGCGATGATCCCGCTGGCGAGCAGCGGCCCCGCGGCCACCGCTCCGATGATTCCGCCGGCGAGAGCCCTTCGCCCGCCCTTCGGATGGACTCGTGACCCCATATTCACTCCTTTGTGTGACCGCTGACCACTAACTGTGATCACAGGCAACTCTAAGGTGTGCCCCCATTGGGGTGTCAAGTCCTGAAATTGTCCTTATGGATGCACTATGGCTGCTCGCGGGGCGTCAGAAGTCCAGAATCCGTTCACGCCAGAGCGCTTGCCGCCCGCGTTCCCGGGTCGACGGTGAGCTCGCCCGTCGCGTGCCGCGGCAGCGAGGTCCCGCCGAGCTCGAGCCGGAACTCGTGGTCGAAGACCAGATGCCGGGCCCGGATGAGCGCCCCGGTCGACGCGCTCGACTCGCCGAGCTCCGCGGCCACCACGCCCAGCCCCTCGGCGATGACGGGCTGTGCGAAGCGCCGGATCGCCTCGCGGACGCCCTCGAGGTAGGACTCGTGGGCGCTCCCGAGCTGTCCGCCGATCACGATCGCCTGCGGGTTGAGCAGGTTGCACGCCTCGGCGAGCACCCGGCCGAGGGTGTGTCCGGCTTCGCGGAGGATGCGGGCGCTCACGCCGTCGTCGAAGTCGTGGAGGGCGAGCATCCCGGCCTCGTCGTCGCGCACGGCCCGGAGCTTCGCGAGCACCGGCCCGCTGGAGGCCACCACCTCGAGGCAGCCGTTCTGCCCGCAACGACAGAGCGGGCCGGCGGGGTCGACCTGGTTGTGCCCGATCTCGCCCGCGATCCCGGCGGCCCCGCGGTAGACCGCGCCGTCGAGCACCAGGCCGGCGCCGATGCCCCGCGAGGCCTCGACGTAGAGGAAGTCGCCGTACGACCGGCCGGCGCCCTCGACGAGTTCGCCCCAGGCCCCCAGGTCGGCGTCGTTGTCGACGTGCACGGCGACCCCGAGGCGGCGGCCGAGCTCGGCGGCCGGGTCGATGTCGGCCCAGGCCGAGAGCACGCTCGGCGAGCGCACCCGGCCGGTGGCCTTGTCGATCGGCCCGGGGAGGGTGACGACGACCGCGTCCAGCGGTTCCGGGCGCTCGAGCGTGGCGAGCACCCCGGTCACGAGCCCGGCGGCGGTGTCGAGCAGCGGGCCGGGGGAGGTGTTGATCCTGGCCGGGGCGGATGCGCGGCCGAGCGGCTCGCAGGACATGGTCGCGACCACCGCGGTGATGCCCTCGTGGTCGAACTGCACGGTCGCGATCAGCACGTCCGGCAGCACCGGCCGGAGCTTGCCGAAGCGCCTCCGGCGGTCGCGATCACGATCGTCGTCGCGGTCGTGCTCCTGGTGACGACCGCCCTCGAAGACCTCGTCGACCAGGCGCTCGGCGAGCAGTTCGCCGACCAGGGCGGCGACGCCGGACTTCGAGATCCCGGTCCGCAGCGCGATGTCCGACCGGCTGATCCCCCCGCTGGAGCGGATGATCCCCGCCACCCACTGCTTGTTCGTCAGCCGCGCCTGGGTGTAGCGCGAGGGGTGGAAGTCGACCGGTTCGTAGCCGGCGGCGTTCGATGCCAAAGGTCCTCCAGGTGTCCGGCGCGAGTGCGACGACCGGTATGCCGTCTCACTGTAGCCGGGCCCGGAGGACCCGCGGGGAGGACGCCCCTAGCCGCGGCGGCTGCGTTCGCGGGTGGTCCGCTCCCCCTCGACCTTGACCTTGCCGGAGTCGCCGACCGCCGACAGCGGGCTCGTGATCGCCTCGAGCGGTTTGCGCTCGGCGTTGACCCCGAAGATGAAGGCCACGATCCCGCCGGCCAGCATCAGCAACCCGGCCCCGATGTAGCCGATGGTGATCGGCCCCCGGTCCTGGCCGTCGCCGATCAGCGAGGCGAACAGCAGCGGGGCGATCGAACCGACGATCTGCCCGATCGAGAAGAAGTACGAGATCACCTGCGACCGCATCTCGAGCGGGAACAGCTCGCTCACCGTGAGGTACGCCGAGGAGGCGCCCGCGCTGGCGAAGAAGAACGAGACGCACCAGAACACGGTCTGGGTCGTCGCGTTCAGCACGTCGGCCTGGAAGAGGAAGCCCGAGATCGTCAGGATGATGCCCGCGAGCCCGTAGGTGGCGAGGATCATCTTGCGCCGCCCGATCGTGTCGAACAGGTGCCCGAGCACGAGCGGCCCGAGCAGGTTGCCGATCGCGAAGGGGAAGAAGAAGTACTGCACGGCGTCGTTCTCGACGCCGTAGAAGTTCTGCAGCGCCAACGCGTAGGTGAAGAAGATCGCGTTGTAGAGGAAGGACTGCGTGATCATCATCGTGAGCCCGGTCACGGTGCGGTTCGGGTAGTCGCGGATGAGCACGCTCGCGATCTTGCGGAACGGGATGCGGTCCAGCGGTTGCACCTCGATCGCCTGGTCCTCCGGCACCGGGTCGAGCTTCTTGCCCGACTCCTTCTCGACGCGGGCCTCGATGTCGTCGACGGTCTTCTCGGCGACGTCCTCCTTGCCGTGCGTCATCAGCCAGCGCGGACTCTCCGGGATGTGCCGGCGCATGTAGATCATGATCAGACCCACGATCGGGCCGATGAAGAACGCGAGCCGCCAGCCGATGTTCTCGGCGAAGTTGTCCGGGTTGAGGAAGAACAGGTTGGCCACCGAGCCCAGGGCGGCGCCGCCCCAGTAGGTGCCGTTGATCGCGATGTCGACGCGGCCGCGGTAGTGGCTCGGGATCAGCTCGTCGATCGCCGAGTTGATCGCCGCGTACTCGCCGCCGATGCCGAGGCCGGCGATGAAGCGCATCACGAACAGGAACTCCATGTTCGGCGACAGGCCGGCGAGCGCCGATCCCACGAGGTAGATCGCGAGGGTGATGATGAACAGCTTCTTGCGGCCCCACTTGTCCGAGAGCCGCCCGAAGACCAGCGCGCCCACGACCTGACCGACGAGGTAGATCGTGCCGGCGAGCCCGACCTGGGCCGAGTCCATGCCGAGGGAGGCCTGGAAGCCGTTGGACGCGATGATCTGGATCTCCAGACCGTCCAGGATCCAGGAGACCCCGAGGCCGAACACGACCATCCAGTGGAACCTGGTCCAGGGCAATCGGTCCATCCTGGCCGGGACCAGACTCCGCACGCTCCTGGGCTTCGACGGCTGGCCCGCCGGTTGCCTGTTGTCCGTCATCTCTGCAACCTCCCTCTCGCCGGTCGATCGGCGGCAGGATGCAGACGACGCCGACGGCGCGACCGAACGTACGCCTCTCCCGACTTTTCCGCTCGCGCGTGTTCCGCGTGCGAGAGGGCGCCGTCGGGCGGGCCCCGTCCGGGAGGCGCAGACCTCAGTCGATCCAGAGCACGACGCCGGTCATCCCGGTGAGCACCGCGGTCGTGCCCGCGCGGATGGCGTCGGCGCACCGCTCGGGGCTGAACGAGGCCTCGTCGAAGTGGGTGGCGGTACCCAGACCCTCCCCGCGGAAGCCGCCCCCGGTCCAGTCGACGGCCGTCACGTTGGCCGTGGGCTCGGCCAGTTCCGCGCCGAGCACCAGGAAGTGCATGTCGAGGTGGTTGGGCGTCACGAGGGCGAGCGCGTCGACGAGGTCCTCCCCCGCCGTCACGATGAGTTCGGGGTTCTGGTCCATCGACTCGACGATGGCGGGGATCGGGTCCTCTCCCGCCTCCACGTGCCGCAGGTCGGCCGAGGTCTCCTCGGCCCACTGCTGCACCGCCGCCGTCAGGGTGAGCGTCGTGGCGTCGTCACCGGAGGTCAGCAGCACCACCCGGTAGCCGGGAGCGGGCCGCACGTCTCCCCAGGAGCCGTTCGTCGGATTGATGGTCGCCTCCGGCGAGGGCTCGACCTCGGGCGCGAATCCCGCCGCCGGCGCTCCGATCGGGGTGGTCGCCGGGCGCGGCGTGCTCCAGTCGCCGGCGCAGCCCGCGAGTCCCACGACGAGCAACGCGGCCGTCGCGAGCGAGAGGAGGGGGGCGCGGAGCGACACGGTGGTTCCTTGCGGGCGAGAGGTCGGGCGGGTGACGGAGAGGATCGGGCGGGACGGGGCGATTCCAGGATGGACGACCGGGCCGGCCGTCGCAGTCGACGAGAGGCTCTGTTCCCCGACTGTTCTCCTGCCGAACGGTCGCCGTTCACGACTGCTCACGGGGGTGTTCAGTCGCGGGAAATCTCAGGACCGGATCCTCGTCACCGGGTCCGCTCATCGCGGCCCCGCTCATCCTGCACTCCCACTTCATCCATACAGAAACGGAAGACTCATGCTTCTGGTTGTCCCCTCTCGGCCGAGCGGCCGAGCGGCCCTGTGGCTCTCCGCCGCAGCGGTCAGCGCAGCCTTGGTGTTCGGCGGTGCGCTCGCCGCGCCGACCGCCGCCTCCGCGGCCGACACCGCCTCGTACACCGGCATCGTCCTCGGCGTCGGCGCCGACGAGGCCCAGCGCAACGTCA
The DNA here is from genome assembly GCF_059691755.1 of Herbiconiux sp. 320_LB. Lineage (NCBI taxonomy): Bacteria > Bacillati > Actinomycetota > Actinomycetes > Micrococcales > Microbacteriaceae > Herbiconiux > Herbiconiux sp. 320_LB. The sequence continues at coordinate 866,373 of NZ_JCAWAD010000001.1, forward strand.
GCTGGTACTCCACCGCCGACACCGCCCAGCTCGTTCAGCTGGCCCCGACCTCGGCCCTGGTCAACGGCGAGTTCGTCACCTCGGTGACCACCTTCGCCGCCGCCGGTGCCGCGAACACCACGACGACCGGCTTCAACCGGCACGCCACCCTCTCCGGGCTGGCGGAGAACACCCAGTACTCCTACCGGGTCGGCTCCGAGGGCAACTGGTCGCCCGCGTACTCGTTCTCGACCCACTCGTTCGAGGGCGACTTCGACTTCCTGTTCTTCGGCGACCCGCAGATCGGCGCCTCCGGCAACGTGCAGAAGGACGGCGAAGGCTGGGCCGACACCATGAACGTCGCCCTGACGGCCAACCCGGACACCGAGCTCCTGGTCTCCGGCGGCGACCAGGTCGAGTCGGCGAACACCGAGGCGCAGTGGGACGCGTTCCTGGCTCCCGACCAGCTGCGCCGCTACCCCTGGGCCGCGACCATCGGAAACCACGACGTCGGCGGCAAGGCGTACGAGCAGCACTTCTCGACGCCCAACACCGACCGCTCGGCCGCGTACTACCGCAACGGCAACACCGCGACCGACTCCGGCGGCGACTACTGGTACATCTACAAGGACGTGCTGTTCATCGACCTGAACAGCAACAGCTACAACTCGGCCACCGGTGGCGGGGATGCGGCGCACGTGCAGTACGTGACCGACGTCGTCAACAACCACGGCGGCGACGCGAAGTACACCGTGCTGGTCTACCACCACTCGATCTACTCGGCCGCCGACCACGCGAAGGATGCCGACAACAAGGTGCGCCGGGTCGACTTCCCGACCACGTTCTCCAAGCTCGGCGTCGACCTCGTGCTGCAGGGCCACGACCACGTGTACACGCGCAGCTACGAGATCGCGAACGGCGAGAAGGCCAACCCCGACGAGAAGCCCGGTCAGAACGACGTGTTCGTCGGTGAGGGCGGGGTCATCTACATGACCGCGAACTCGGCGTCGGGCTCGAAGTACTACGACATCACCGCGCCGGACGCCAGCGGAACCTCCGGTGCCGGAAACGGTGCCGACCCGCTGAACCCGAGCAACTACTGGTACGACTCGGTCGAGAACCAGGAGCACGTGCGCAGCTACGTCAAGGTGCAGGTCAAGTCCGACGCCCTCGTGGTCGAGGGCATCCGCTCGAGCACCTGCGACGCCCCGAACGCGGCCGTCGAGCTCGGCAAGGTCAGCTGGTGCGGCACCCCCGGCACCAAGACCCCCGTCGACGGCGTCGGCACGCTGATCGACTCGGTCACCATCCACCCGTACCACGGCGACGGCGAAGACATCCAGGTGGATGTCCCGGCCGCCGCTCCGGGCGAGTTCGGCTGGACCATCGACGGCAAGAACGGCCTCGTCGACCTCGGCACCGCCACCGAGAAGGACGGCGTGTTCGAGGCCGCCGGAGACATCAACCCGATCAAGGTGTCCGACACCCGGTCGTCGCTGTCCCCGTGGTCGCTCACCTCGAAGCTCGGTGACTTCACCGACGGCGACAAGACCTTCTCCGGCAGCTACATGGGCTGGACCCCGAAGGTCGTCACCGAGGGTGCCGGCGCGGTCGCGGGTGCGCCCGTCGCCTCGGGCTTCGACGGCGGCAGCGGCCTCTCGGTCGACCGCGTGCTCGGCTCGGGCGCGCAGGGCCACCCGAAGGGCGACGCGCTCCTCGGTGCGGGCCTGGACCTCAAGCTGCCCGTCGACACCGCGAAGGGCAGCTACCGCGCGACCCTCACGGTGACCGCACTGGCCGGCTGACCCGGTCGAACGACACACCCTGTCCGTGGGTGAGTGGGTCCGTCCCGCTCACCCACGGACATCCCCGTTTCCCCCCTCTCCTCCCGCCTCACTCCGAAGGTCTCCCGTGAACGCTCGATCCGCCCCCGCCCGTCGCCCGGCCCGCATCCGCGAGCTCGCGATCGCGCTGCTCGCCGTCCTGTTCGTGCTGCTCCCCGCCGCCTCGCCCGCCACCGCCGCCGAGGGCGACCAGGTGAGCTGGACGGTCCGCACCGCCTCGAACGAGTACGGCGCCGACCGCACGAACTTCAGCTACACGGTCGACCCGGGCGGCACGATCTACGACTCGATCGTGATCGCCAACCACGGGGCCGACCCGGTGGAGCTGCGGGTGTACGCCTCCGACGGCTCCACCTCGGAGGACGGCCAGCTCTCCCTCCTGGTCGCGGGCGAGGAGTCGCACGCGGTGGGAGCCTGGGTGACCGCGGCGAACCCCTCGGTCACCGTGGCGGCCGGTGAGACCGCCACGGTGCCGTTCACCGTCGCCGTGCCGGCCGACGCGACCCCCGGCGACTACGCCGGCGGCGTCGTCACCTCGCTGACCGTCCCCGACGCCGCGGCCGGGGTCAACGTCGACCGGCGCCTGGGCATCCGGGTCAACCTGCGCGTCGGCGGCGAGCTCGCGCCGGCGCTCGCGGTCGAGAAGACCTCGGTCTCCTGGAACGGCGGCCTGAACCCCTTCGCCGGGGGCGACGCGACGGTGACCTACACCCTCCACAACACCGGCAACGCCGCGATCTCGGCCCAGCCCGGCACCGAGCTCTCGGGCCCGTTCGGGCTCGGCGGCGCCACCGCGCCCGCGGTCGACCCGGTGCCCGAGCTGCTGCCCGGGGAGTCGTGGACGCAGACGGTGACCGTGCCCGGTGTGCCGCCGCTGTTCGTGCTGCTCGCGACCACCACGGTGACCCCGCTGATGCTGGATGCCTCGGGCTCGACCACCCCGATCGCCGAGGTCTCGGCGACCGCGGGCGGCGCCGCCGTGCCGTGGGCGCTGCTGGTGATCGTGGTGCTGGTGGCCGCCGGCGTAATCGTGCTGCTCCGCCGCCGGAAGTCGCGGCGGGGTTCGGCCGCCGCCCGGGAGAAGGCGCGGGTCGACGAGGCGGTCGCCCGCGCGCTGGAGGAGGAACGCGCGAGGGCGGCCGCTGCCGACACCTCGCGGGCCACGGCCGGCGTCGAGTAGGCGCGCGCGGAGAAGCACGCGGAGAAGGATGAAGGCCCCGCCGGTGATCCGGCGGGGCCTTCGACATTCCTGGGGCCGGTCGGTCAGCCCTGGCGCCGACGGCGTCGGCCGGCGACCAGGATCGCCCCGGCTCCCGTCAGCGCGACGGCGGCCAGCCCCGCCGGCCACAGCGTGTCCGCGTCGAGACCGGTGTCCGAGAGCTGTCCTCCCGTGCCACCCGTGTCGGCCGCCGGCCCAGAACCCTGGCCGGGAGGACCGGAGGGCGCAGGCGAGGGCGACGGGGTCGGGGTCGGGGTCGGCGTCGCCGTCGGGCTCGGGCTCGAAGTCGGCTGCGGCGACCGCTCCGGGATCTCGACCCCGACGACCTCCGTCCGGCTGCTCGGGTCGCCGTCGTCCGGCCCCGCGAGCGCGGCCTCTGCCGGCGCGACCAGCAGCACGGCCAGCGCGACCGCACCGACCGCGCGCGGGAGCATCCGCATCCCGCCGCCCCGCCCGCCGGTCATCGCTGCACCTTCTCGAGCGGCCGAGGCGCCGGTCGGCGCGCCCGGGTCGAGTACCACAGCCCCACCACGACGACCACGAGCACGAGGTAGCAGAGGATCGGCACCTGCGCGATCTGGTCGAACACCGGCTGCAGCACGGACTCCTGGTCGGTGGTGATGCCGACGATCCAGGCGGTGGCCGCCACGATCGCCACCGCCGCGACGGCGGTGCGGAACCCGGCGTACGCCCGGGCCCGGGAGAGCAGGATGAGCAGCGGCAGGATGAGCACCGCCGCCGTCAGCTGGGCCAGTTCGACCCCCACGTTGAAGCCGAGGATGGCCACGATCTTCTCGCCGAACCCGAGGTTGAGGTCGAGGATCGTCGTCGCGAACGCGGTGCCGTGCACGAGCCCGAAGACGCCGGCGATGAGAAGTTCGCCGCGCGGCATCAGCGGACGGAACGCGTGGATCGCCGCGACGATGATCGACACCGCGACCAGGATCTCGACCGGTTTCGTCGGGAACGAGATCAGCCCGAGCGACACCAGCGCCAGGGTCACCAGGTGCCCGGCGGTGAAGGAGGTGATGATCAGGGCCGCGCGGCCGATGGTCTTCTTCACCGGGATCGGCTGCGTCCAGCGGAAGCCGCGGCGGGCCCGTCGCGCGACCGAGGGCGCCACCACGAGCAGGGTGGCGAGGAAGAGCAGGTGGTCGGTTCCCTCGGCGATGTGCAGGATGCCGAGCCAGACCACCGCGAAGAATCCGTGCAGCGGCGTCTGCTCGGTGCGATCCAGGGTCACCTCGGTCACCCCGCCGCCGAGCACGCCGATCACCTGGGGATCGCCCTCGGCGACCTGACCGTTGTTCCAGTCGCTGACGAGTGCCACGTATACCTGATGAGCCGGCACCACGTCGATGATGAAGTCGTCCTCGAACCGGATGGCGCCGTCGATGCTGCGCCCGCCGTCCATGAAGCGCATGGTCACGGCGATGGCGTCCTCGCCGTTCACCGGCACGAGCTCCGGATGCTCGGTGACGACGGGCTGGAGCGCGGAGACCACGTCCGAGACCCGCACCCGGTTCAGGATGAACGACTCGAGATTCGCCGAGACCGCGTCCAATGCGGCCTGATCGTCGGCCTCGTAGCCGGTCGCCGCCTCGAAGCCGGCCTTCTGGATCTGCATGTGCACGTCGACCGCATCCGACTGGATGGTGACGAAGACCCCGGTCGTGCCGGCGGGGTGGGCGGATGCGCGGGACGCGGGCCCGAGCACGAGGAGCAGGGCGGCGAGCGCGAGCAGCGCGGCCAGCAGGGGCCGGGCGGAGCGGGAGGAGAGGTACGGCACAGCGGAACGGTAACTTCCCCGGGTGGACGAGCGGTTCCCGCGGGCGAACGGCAGGAGAACTGCTGGCGACGTCGGGCTGACAGGATTTGACTCCCCACCGGCGCCCTCCTCCCGTCGCTGGACGCGCCGGGCGGAGCCTCTGCGCGGCGTGGGCCCACGAACAGCTTCGCGTCCGGGCAGACCGCCACAAATGCGAGAAGGGCCACCCTGACGGGTGACCCTTCTCGCATTTCTGTCGGGCTGACAGGATTTGAACCTGCGACCCCTTGACCCCCAGTCAAGTGCGCTACCAAGCTGCGCCACAGCCCGTGGCCCGTCATCCGAACCGGCGGACCGCGCCGGACAACTTGTCCATGATAGCGCCTCCGTGACGGGCTCGCTGACACCGCCGCTGACACCGTCGACACGCCCGAGCAGACCAGCGGCAACGCGACGGGACACCGGTCCGGGAAAACGTGCAGAGCAGTTTGGGACTCACAGTCCCGAAACACGGCCAATCCCTATGTTCGTGCGTACATAATTGACCATGCCCCAGTCGACTGTGCTTACCGCTGCCCCCTCCCGTCGTCAGGGTGCGTCGGCGAATCTGGCCGAACCCCGAGCTGCCAGAACGCACGAAGCCCTGACCACCGCTCTCTTCGACCTGCTGCGCGAGCACGATCTGACCGAGATCAGCATCAGCGAGCTGTGCCGCACGGCCGGAGTGCACCGCACCACGTTCTACGGCCACTACGCCGACATCTTCGCGTTCGCCGCCGACTCCTTCGCCCGCCAGCTCGACGAGCTCGCCGCGGTGACCGACACGCCCGAGAGCATGGACGGCGAGTCGGTCGAGACGATCAACGCCGTCTACGCGGCCTCGATCACCCGCGAGCTCGAGCACATCCGCGACCACCGTGCGTCCTACCGCATGATGTTCGGCACCCGCGTCGACGCCGGGTTCCGTCGCGAGCTGTTCCAGCGCACCCTCGTCCGCGCCTCGATCGCGATCTCGGTCTGGCAGCGGAAAGACGCCTCGCGCCACATCGACAGCCCGGCCGCCGCGGCCTACATCGCGGGCGGGATGGTCGGGGTCCTCGAGGAGTGGACCTACAGCGACGACACCGACGCCGAGGCCCGTACGGCCGACGTCGTCGCCGCCTGGCCCGCCTGGTGCTCCGCACACGACGCTCCGATGGTGTGAAATAGGGGGGTGTCGAACCCTGTGACCTCCTCCCCCCGTCTCGCTCTCGCCGTCGACGTCGGCGGCACCAAAGTCGAGGCGGCGCTGGTGGATGAGGATGCGCGGCTCGTCGCCGGTTCCCGTCACCGCGCCCCGACCGGGGCCGGCAGCAGCTCCGCGAGCATCGCCGCCGCGGTCGAGCAGGTCATCGACGCCGCCCTCGCGGCCACGCCCGAGGGAGCCGAGCTCGTCGGCGCCGGTGTCGGAAGCGCCGGCCCGATCTCGCTGGAACGCGGCACGGTCTCTCCTCTGAACCTGCCCGTCTGGCGCGACTTCCCGCTGCGCGACCTGGTCTGCTCCCGCTCGGGCATCCACAACACCGTCCTCCGGCTCGACGGCCTCTGCATCCTGCTCGCCGAGCACTGGGCCGGAGCCCTGCAGGGCTACCGCACCGCCATGGGCATGGTCGTCTCGACCGGCGTCGGCGGCGGCCTGCTCGTCGAGGGCCGGCTGGTCGGCGGCCGCAGCGGCAACGCGGGCCACATCGGTCAGATCCAGCTGCACACCCACACCAAGGCCGGCAAAGACCTCGGGGCGACCCTCGAGGGCATCGCCGCCGGTCCCCGCATCGTCGAGTGGGCGCGCGAGCAGGGGTGGACGGGAGCGACCGGCGAGGAGCTCGCCGCCTCCTACCGCGAGGGCGACGCGATCGCGCGCCTCGCGGTCGAGCGCTGCGCCCGCGCGATCGGCGAGGGGATCGCCTCAGCCTGCGCCCTGATCGACCTCGAGGCCGTCGCGATCGGCGGCGGGTTCTCGCGGGTCACGCCCGACCTCTTCGACCTGATCCGCGCGACGGTCGAGGCCGAGGCCCCGCTCGACACGATCCCGGGCGTGAAGGTGCTGCCCTCGGCGCTGTCCGACGAGGGTCCTCTCATCGGTGCGGCCGGGCTCGTCCACCGCGCCGACCTGCTGCCGTAGCGGCGCCGGGCGCCCAGCGCGGCAACACCCAGCACCGAGGCACCCAGCGCCGAGGCGCCGGTGCCCAGCGCCCAGCCGCCTAGCGCTTGCGCTTCTCCCGCACCCGCATGTTCACGATGATCGGCGACCCCTCGAAGCCGTAGATCTCCCGCAGCCGGCGCTGCACGTAGCGGCGGTAGCCGGGGTCGAGGAAGCCGGTCGTGAACAGCACGAAGGTCGGCGGGCGCGACGCGGCCTGGGTCCCGAACAGGATGCGGGGCTGCTTGCCGCCCCGCACGGGGTGCGGGTGCGCCGCGGTGAGCTCGGCGAGGAAGGCGTTGAACTTGCCGGTCGGGATCCGGGTGTCCCAGGAGTCCAGCGCGAGCTCGAGGGCGGGCACCAGCTTCTCCAGGTGACGCCCGGTGCGCGCCGAGATGTTGACCCGGGGCGCCCAGGTGACGTGGGCGAGATCCTGCTCGATCTCCCGCTCGAGGTAACGTCGGCGGTCGTCGTCGAGCAGATCCCACTTGTTGTACGCCAGCACGAGGGCGCGTCCCGACTCGAGCACGAGGTCGATGATCCGCAGGTCCTGGGTCGAGATCGGCTCGGTGACGTCGAGAACCACCACGGCGACCTCGGCCTTCTCGAGCGCGGCCGAGGTGCGGAGCGACGCGTAGAAGTCGGCGCCCTGCTGCAGGTGCACCCGCTTGCGGATGCCGGCGGTGTCGACGAAGGTCCAGACCTTGCCGCCGAGCTCGATCTGCTCGTCGACCGGGTCGCGCGTGGTGCCGGCGAGCTCGTTGACGACGACCCGCTCCTCGCCCGCCGCCTTGTTCAGCAGCGAGCTCTTGCCCACGTTCGGCCGGCCGAGGATGGCGACGCGGCGCGGGCCGCCCACCTCCTGCTTGGCGACGGCCGAGACCTCGGGCATCGTCTTCATGATCAGGTCGAGCAGGTCGGCGACCCCGCGGCCGTGCAGTGCCGACACCGGGTAGGGCTCGCCGAGGCCGAGCGACCAGAGCGCCGAGGCCTGGGGCTCCTGGCGGGCGTCGTCGACCTTGTTCGCAGCGAGGAACACGGGGCGGTCGGCCTTGCGGAGCAGCTTCACCACGTGCTCGTCGGTCGAGGTCGCCCCGACGTTCGAGTCGACGACGAAGAGCACCACGTCGGCGAGGTCGATCGCGACCTCGGCCTGCGCGGCGACGGCCGCGTTGATGCCCGAGGCGTCCGGCTCCCAGCCACCGGTGTCCACGAGCGTGAAGCGGCGGCCGTTCCAGTCGGCCTTGTAGGCGACGCGGTCGCGGGTCACGCCGGGGGTGTCCTCCACGACCGCCTCACGACGGCCCAGGATGCGGTTGACCAGCGCCGACTTGCCGACGTTCGGCCGGCCCACGATCGCGAGCACGGGAAGGGCCGGCAGGTAGACCGAGCCCTCCGGGTAGTCCTCGGTGATCTCGAGCAGGTCGAGGTCGCCGTCGTCGAGCTCGTAGTCGGCGAGGCCCGACCGCAGGGTGGCGGCGCGCTGTTCGGCGAGGTCCTCGTCGACGTTCGCGAGCCGCTCCGCCAGGTCGTCGTCGGGGGCGTCGAAGTCGTCCGGGTCGCTGCCCGAGGTGGGGTTCTGGCTGTCGGCCATGCTGGTTCCTCGCTGTCTGGGTGGGTCCGGTCTCGCCGGTCCCGGTGTCCTGTGGTCCCACTCTTCCGTGGTCCCGATGTTGGGGCGGGGCTCGGGCCCCGGTGGATCAGTGTGCCGGGCTCGTCGAGCTCCGGGAATGCACCACGTCGACGATGGCGTCGACCGTCTGGTCGAAGTCGAGGTGCGTGGAATCGACGGTGATCACGCCGTCGGCGGCGTTCAGGAAGTCGACCACCCGCGAGTCGGCCCGGTCGCGGGATCGAAGCGCCTCACCCACGACGGCGGCCGATTCACCGGTCAGTTCTTTCGAACGCCTGGCCATTCTAGCCTCTTCCGAGGCCGTGAGCAGGATGCGGACGGGCGCATCCGGTGCGACGACGGTCGTGATGTCCCGCCCCTCGGCGACGATGCCGTCGAACTCGGTCGCCGCGAGGATGTGCCGGAAGCGCTCGTTCAGCCACAGCCGCACCTCGGGGATGCGGGCCACGAGGCTCACCACGCCGGTCACCCGGGGCTCGCGGATGGCGTCGGTGACGTTCTCGTTCCGCACCCGCACGAAGTACTCGTCGGGGTCGGTGCCGATCCGGAAGTCGAACCGGGCGAGCTCGTCGACCACGTCCTCGGCCGACGCCGGGTCGATGGAGCGGTCGAGCAGGTCCCAGACGAGCGCGCGATAGGTCGCGCCGGTGTCGAGGTAGCCGTAGCCGAGTGCCCGGGCGACGGCCCGGCTCACGCTCGACTTTCCGCTCCCGGCCGGGCCGTCCACGGCCACGACGACGGGGGGCTCGTCCGTCCGGTGCGGGTCGCCGATCGTCTGCAGGTCGTTCATCCCGCGATTCTCCATCCACGTGCCGACAGTGCGGCGGTCAGCGGCTCGGCGGCCTCGGGCAGCACCGCGATCTCGGCCAGGCCGATCGGGGCGCCCGGGGAGTGCTCGAGCCGGAGGTCTTCCATGTTCACGCCTTCTTCGCCGATCTCCGCCAGCAGGCGGGCCAGCTCGCCGGGGCTGTCGTCGACCATGACGACCAGCTGGGAGTACCGGCGGTCCTGCCCGTGCTTGCCGGGGATCCGGGCCACACCGGCGTTGCCGCCCGCGAGCTCCTCGGCGATCACACGGCGGGCGCCGGGCGCCGTCGGCTGCTCGAGCGCCCCGATCACCCGGTCGAGGTCGTCGCGGAACGCCTTGAGCACGTCGACGACCGGCCCGGCGTTGGCGCCGAGGATCTGCACCCAGAGCTCGGGGTCGCTCGCGGCGATCCGGGTGACGTCGCGGAGCCCGCCGCCGGCGAGATCGACGGCCGCATCCCGGGCCCCGGTGAGCCGGCGCGCCATCAGGGTCGAGATGACCTGGGGCGCGTGCGAGACCAGGGCGACGCTCGCGTCGTGCTCGTCGGCGGTCATCTCCACCAGGGTCGCGCCGAGGTCGAGGATCAGGTCGTCGACCGCCGAGGCGGTCTGGTACGAGATCTGCGGATGACCGGCGACCACCCACGGCCGGCCCACGAAGAGGTCGGCACGGCCGGCCATCGGGCCCCCGCGCTCCCGCCCCGCGAGAGGGTGCGAGCCGACGTACCGGCTGACGGCTCCCCCGGCGGCGACCACCGCATCCAGGATCGGCTGCTTCACGCTCGCCACGTCGGTGACGACCGCCCGGGGATAGGCGGCGAGCTCGCGCACGATGACCGAGGCGGTCACGTCCGGCGGCACGCAGACGACGACGAGCTGCGGGTCGTCGTCCTCCCGCTCCGCCCGGCCGGCGCCGTAGTCGATGGCGATGCTGACGTTGGTCGGCGAGGCGTCCGCGAGGATGACGTCGACCCCGCGGGCGCGGAGGCCGAGGGCGATGCTCGTGCCGAGCAGCCCGACGCCCACGACGCGCACGGCACCGGTCAGTCGGGATTCCACCACGGTCTACTCCTCGGGTTCGTCGCCGCGATCGGCCCCGGCGTCGAGGTCGTCCGCGCGGTCGGCACCTGCTGCACCGTCGGCACTGTCGGTTCCATCTGCACTGTCGGCTCCATCGGCTCCGGCCGGTTCCGGCGTGCGCGACAGCGTGAGCAGGCGGCCGACCTCCACTTTAGTCAGGTCGCGCAGCGCTCCCGCCTTGAGGCTGCCGAGGGTGAGCGGCCCGAACGAGCGGCGCACGAGGTCGACGACCGGGTGACCGACCTCGTCGAGCATCCGGCGTACGATCCGGTTGCGGCCCGAGTGCAGCGTGAGCTCGACGATCGAGTTCTCGCGCTCCACGTCCAGCAGCCGGGCCTTGTCGGCCGCGATCGGGCCGTCCTCGAGCTCGAGCCCCGCCGTGAGCCGCGCGATGGTCTGCGGCGAGACCCGCCCCTCGACCTTCGCGATGTAGGTCTTCAGCACACCGAACGACGGATGCGCGAGCACGTGCGCGAGGTCGCCGTCGTTGGTGAGGATGAGCAGTCCGCTGGTCTCCGCATCCAGCCGGCCCACGTTGAACAGCCGCTCCTCGTACTGCTCGGTGTAGCGCCGCAGGTCGGGCCGACCGTACTGGTCCTGCAGCGAGCTGACGATGCCGACCGGCTTGTTGAGCATCACGTAGCGCTTGTCGGGGTCCAGCTGCACCGCGACGCCGTCGACGGCGACCAGGTCGTTCTCGGGGTCGATCCGCCGGCCGAGCTCGGTGACGATCTCGCCGTTGACCTCGACCCGCCCGGCCTCGATCAGCTGTTCGGAGACGCGGCGCGAGGCCACTCCCGCCGCGGCCATCACCTTCTGGAGGCGGACCCCCTGCGGCTCGGCGTTCTCGTCCCACGGGGGGATCTCGAAGGGGGTCATCGCACCATTCCGATCTCGTCGAAGCCCGCGCTGCCGTCGTCCAGCAGCGGGGAGATCCTCGGCAGTTCGTCGAGGGAGTTGATACCGAGCTGGCTGAGCAGCAGGTCGGTCGTGCCGTAGAGGATCGCGCCGGTCTCCGCCTGGGTGGAGACCTCGGTGATCAGGCCGCGGCTGAGCAGCGTGCGCACGACCGAGTCGACGTTGACGGCCCGGATGCTCGCCACGGCCCCGCGCGAGATCGGCTGCTTGTACGCGATCACCGAGAGCGTCTCGAGCGCGGCCTGGGAGAGCTTGGAGGGGTTCTGCGTCATCACGAAATCCCGCACGAGCCCGTCCCACGCGGCGCGCACGTACAGGCGCCATCCGCCCGCCACCTCGCGCAGCTCGAAGCCGCGGCGCACGGCACCGGGGGCGACGCCGTCGTAGTCGGCGACGAGGCGCTCGACGCCCTGGCGCACCACCGCGACCGGGCGGCCGAGGGCGGTGGCGAGGGCGACCAGGCTCTGGGGCTCGTCGACGACCATGAAGATCGCCTCGAGCGCACGGTCGACGTCGACGTGGGTGGGCGCCGGTGCGGCGGTCTCCGCCGCCGCTCCCGCTTCCGCCGTCTCCACCTCCACGGTCTCCTCCGTCAGATCAGTTGTCATAATCCGCTCCGAGATTCGCCAGGTTGTCCTCGGTCCAGTGCTCCGCCGTCCAGCTGAGCGTCAGATCGCCGAGGGGCTCGAGCTGTTCGAACGAGATCGAGGCGTGCCGGTAGAGCTCGAGCACGGCGAGGAAGCGGGCGATCACGACGCCCTTCTCCTCGATCCCGGCGATCAGCTGCCGGAAGCTCACGGCGGTGCCGGCGGCCGCTGCCGAGCGCAGAACCGCGACGACGTGCGCCGCCTGCTCGCGGATGCTGACGAGCGGCGCGTGCAGGTGCTCGAGCCCCACGACGGGCAGCTCGCGCGGGGCGAGCGCCAGGGCGGCGAGCGCCGCGAAGTCGTCCGCGGTCAGGGTCCAGACGAGTTCGGGTGTCTGCTGGCGGAACTTCTCCTCCAGCCGCACCGCGCGGGGCCGTCGCATCCCCTCCTCGTCGAAGCGGGTCGCGATCCAGGCCGAGACCTCCTTGAAGGCGCGGTACTGCAGCAGACGGGCGAACAGCAGGTCGCGGGCCTCCAGCAGCGCGACGTCCTCGGCGTCGACCAGCTCGCCCTGGGGCAGCAGGCCGACGATCTTGAGGTCGAGCAGTGTCGCGGCGACGACCAGGAACTCGGAGGCCCGGTCCAGCTCCTCGGTCGAGTCGAGGTTCTTCAGGTAGGCGATGAACTCGTCGGTGACCCGGCTGAGCGAGATCTCCGTGATGTCGAGCTCGTGCTTCGTGATCAGGCTGAGCAGCAGGTCGAACGGTCCCTCGAAGTTGTCCAGACTGAGCGAGAAGCGGGGCGCACCCGTCGCGCCGGCCGCCGCCTCGGCGAGCTCCGGTTCAGGCGACCGCGCCACGGGCGACCAGTTCTCTGGCCAGCTGCTTGTAGGCCTTGGCCGAGGTGTGCTCCGGGGCGAACTGCGTGATGGGTTTTCCCGCCACCGTCGCATCCGGGAACTTGACCGTGCGGCCGATGACCGTCTCGAACACCTTGTCGCCGAAGGTCTCGACCACGCGCTCCAGCACCTCGCGCGAGTGCAGCGTGCGCGGGTCGTACATCGTGGCGAGGATGCCGTCGAGCACCAGCGCGGGGTTGAGGCGGTCGCGCACCTTGTCGATCGTCTCGACCAGCAGGGCGACGCCGCGCAGCGCGAAGTACTCGCACTCGAGCGGGATGAGCACGCCGTGGCTGGCCGTCAGAGCGTTGACGGTGAGCAGCCCGAGCGAGGGCTGGCAGTCGATCAGGATGACGTCGTAGTCGCCGCTCACCTTGCGGAGCACGCGCGCCAGGATCGACTCGCGGGCGACCTCGCTCACCAGGTGCACCTCGGCGGCCGAGAGGTCGATGTTCGCGGGGATGATGTCCAGGCCCTCGACGCTGGTCTTCTGGATGGCCTCGGCCGGATCCTTCAGGTTGCCGATCAGGAGGTCGTAGATGGTGGGGGCGTCGTGCGTCATGACGCCCAGGCCCGCGGAGAGCGCACCCTGGGGGTCGAAGTCGATCGCGAGCACCTTCCGGCCGTACTCGGCGAGCGCCGCTCCCACGTTGACGCTCGTCGTGGTCTTGCCGACGCCGCCCTTCTGGTTGCAGAGCGAGATGATCCGGGCCGGGCCGTGCGAGGCGAGCGGGGCGGGGACGGCGAACTCCGTGACCGGTCGACCGGTGGGACCCATCTTGGGCAGATTCAGACCGGCGAGTTCATCGGTCTGGTTCGTCTTCACGGTTCGTGCGTTCCTGGTCGGCACCGAAGTCGCCCCTCGTTCCTGCCCGCCATCCCGGCGGACGTGTCGATTCTAATCCGGCGGGCCTGTGCTGCGCGCAGGCTCACCGGCGGAGCCTCAGCGGGCTCGGGGGTGGGCGGTTTGGTACATGTCTATGAGGGTGTCTGCCGTCACCTGGGTGTAGAGCTGCGTGGTGGCCACCGAGGAGTGGCCGAGGAGGTCTTGGACGACGCGCACGTCCGCTCCGCCCTGGAGCAGGTGGGTGGCGAAGGAGTGACGGAAGGTGTGCGGCGAGATGTGCACCGTGAGCTTCGCCCGCTCGGCCGCCGACTGGATCACGAGCCACGCCGCCTGCCGGCTCAGCCGCTGCCCCCGGATGCCCAGGAACAGCGCCGGCGTGGCCCGCCCCCGGGTCGAGAACACCGGCCGCACCCGCACGAGGTACGCGTCCAGCGCCGCGCGCGCATAGCTCCCCACGGGCACGATCCGCTGCTTGCTGCCCTTGCCGGTCACCCGCAGCATGTCGCCGTTCTGCACGTCGTCGACGTCCAGGTCGACGATCTCCGAGATGCGCGCGCCGGTCGCGTACAGCAGTTCCAACAGCGCCCGGTCGCGTACCGCCACCAGGTCCTCCCCGCCCGTGGCGGTCAGCAGCCGATCCATCTCGTCGATCGTGATGGCCTTGGGCAACCGCAGCGCGAGCTTCGGCGGCTTGACCTCGCGTGCGGCATCGCCGTCCACGAGCCCCTCCTCGGCGAGGTAGCGGTGGAAGCTCCGCACGGTCGACAGGATGCGCGCCACCGACGACGCCTTCAGCTCGCCCTCCCCCGACCCCCGGGTCTCCTGGGTGAAGGCGCTGATGTCCGCCTCCCCCACCGCACGCAGGTCATCGATCCCCCGCGCCTCGAGAAACGCCGAGTACCGCCCGAGATCGCGGCGGTAGGCGGCCACGGTGTTGGCCGCGAGCCCCCGCTCGATCGTGATGTGGCGCAGGAACCCGTCGATCTCCCGCCCGATCCCCGCCGTCATCGGCGACCGGCTACCCGGCGGTCCTGAACCGCGGATGCGCTTCCCACGGCGAGTCCGCCGGCCGCAGCGTCGACCAGCCGCGCGCCCGTGAGGCGTCGGCGGCGAGCGCCCCGATCACGAGCGACGGGTTCTGCACCCGGCTCGCGAGCACGGCCTCGACGACCTCGTCCAGCGGGAACCAGGCCGACTCCATGTCGGCCTCCTCGCCCTCGCGGTCGAACCGCGACCCGGTGGGCCGCACGCCCCGCGCGAGGTAGATCCGGATGGCCTCGTTGTTGCCCCCGGGCGTCGTGACGTAGTCGCTCAGCACGTGCCAGTCGTCCGCCTCGAGGTCGACCTCCTCCGAGAGCTCGCGCTTGGCGGCCTCCAGCGGCGACTCCGCCTCGACGTCGAGCAGCCCCGCGGGCGGCTCCCACTCGCGACGGCGCACCGGATGCCGGTACTGCTTGATCAGCAGCACCCGGTCCTCGTCGTCCAGCGCCAGCACGGCGACCGCCCCGGGGTGGTCGACGAAGTCGCGCCGCAGCGTGTCGCCGCCGTAGGCGAAGGCCTCCCGCCGCACGTCCCAGACGTAGCCGTCGAAGACGACCTCGCTCTCGGAGACGGGAACGAGGGCGACCTCGTCGGCGAGGGGCTCAGGCATCCTGCACCGGGAACAACCGAGTCGCCTCCTGGCGGTCGAGCGCGGCGCCGACGAGGCCCTTGAACAGCGGATGCGGGCGGCTGGGCCGCGAGCGCAGCTCCGGGTGGGCCTGGGTCGCCACGTAGTACGGGTGCACGTCGCGGGGAAGCTCGACGTACTCGACCAGGTGCCCGTTCGGCGACAGGCCCGAGAACCAGAGGCCGGCGTCGGCGATCCGGTCGCGGTACTTGTTGTTGACCTCGTAGCGGTGGCGGTGGCGCTCGGCGGCGGTGGAGGCGCCGTAGACCTCCTCGACGATCGAGCCCGGGGCGAGCTCGGCCTCGTAGAGACCGAGGCGCATCGTGCCGCCGAGGTCGCCCCCGGCGATGATGTCGACCTGCTCGGCCATCGTCGCGATCACCGGGAACTCGGTCTCGGGGTCGAACTCGCTCGACGAGGCGCCGGGGAGCCCGACGACGTTCCGCGCGTACTCGATCACCATGCACTGGAGGCCCAGGCACAGCCCGAGCGCCGGGATGCCGTTCTCGCGGGCGTAGCGCAGCGCGCCGAGCTTGCCCTCGATGCCGCGCACCCCGAAGCCGCCGGGCACGCAGATGCCGTCGACGTCGGCGAGCGCCTTGGCGGCGCCCTCGTAGGTCTGGCAGTCGTCCGAGGGGATCCAGCGGATCGCGACCTTGGCGCGGTGGGCGAACCCGCCGGCGCGGAGGGCCTCGGTGACCGAGAGGTAGGCGTCGGGCAGGTCGATGTATTTGCCGACCAGCCCGATGGTGACCTCGTGCTTGGGCTCGTGCACCGCATCCAGGATCGGCTGCCAGCCGGCCCAGTCGACCTCGCCGGTGGTCTCCCGCAGCCCCAGGTGGTCGATGATGTAGTCGTCCAGGCCCTGGTCGTGCAGCATGGTCGGGATGTCGTAGATCGAGGGCACGTCGACGGCGTTGACGACGGCGCCCTCGTCGACGTCGCACATCAGCGCGATCTTGCGCTTGTTGCTCTCGGACACCGGTCGGTCGCTCCGGAGCACGAGGGCGTCGGGCTGGATGCCGATGGAGCGCAGCGCGGCGACGGAGTGCTGCGTGGGCTTGGTCTTCTGCTCGCCCGAGGCGTTCATGAACGGCACCAGCGAGACGTGCACGAAGAACACGTTCTTCCGCCCCAGCTCGTGACGCACCTGGCGCGCGGACTCGATGAAGGGCTGCGACTCGATGTCGCCGACCGTGCCGCCGATCTCGGTGATGATGACGTCGGGGTGCGAGGAGTCGTGCGCCTGCAGCCGCATCCGGCGCTTGATCTCGTCGGTGATGTGCGGGATGACCTGCACGGTGTCGCCGAGGTACTCGCCGCGGCGCTCCTTGGCGATCACGCTCGAGTAGATCTGCCCGGTCGTCACGTTGGCGGCCTGGTTGAGATTGATGTCGAGGAACCGCTCGTAGTGCCCGATGTCGAGGTCGGTCTCGGCGCCGTCGTCGGTCACGAAGACCTCGCCGTGCTGGAACGGGTTCATCGTCCCCGGGTCGACGTTCAGGTAGGGGTCGAGTTTCTGCATCACGACGCGAAGACCTCGCGCGGTGAGGAGATTCCCCAGGCTGGCGGCGGTGAGCCCCTTACCCAGAGAGGAGACGACACCCCCTGTGACGAAGATGTGCTTCGTCAGTTTCGTGTCGTTCTGTCGGTCCGCGTCATGAGCATCTTCCACGGAATTCCATCCTAACAGTGGTCGGGGCCGGTCATGTCGCCCGGCGTTCTGAACTCGTGTCGGCGTCCGCCCTCCGGAGCCGGGCCATGCCGTCGCGGACCCGGGTCCGGAGTGCCCGCGCCGGACGGTACGGGCCCGCCAGCCAGCCGATCGCCGCCACGACGACGGCGACCACCGCGGTCATCACGACGGTCGGAGCGATCCCGGAGACGAGCCGGCCGGAGATCGCCTGAGCCGCGTCGACCGGCAGGTAACGGGGTGCGAGCGACGACACCGCCACGAGGTCGCCGATCCGCAGCGCGACGCCCAGCAGCACCATGACCAGGGCGAGCGCCACGGCGGACCGGAACAGGGTCACCCACCGACGCCGGGCGAGCAGCACCCCCGCGACGACGAGGAGGAACGCCGCCCACGGCAACCAGGCCCCCACGGCGACGGCGAGCCCGTAGCCGGTGCGCGCCTGGGCCAACCCGTCCGACTGCGCCACCACGATGCTGCGGTCGATGTCCGGGATGGCCTCGGCGAAGCCGAGCCCCCGTGCGATCATCACCGCCTTGACAGCACTGACCACCGGTCCCAGCTCGATCGTCAGCTGGCCGGCCGACGAGACCGCCAGCGCCGAGTCCGGGTCGCTGGTCAGGGCCGCGACCAGCTGCGCGTGACTCAGCCGAAGCGTCTGCTCCCAGATGTCGGCGAAGGCCGGCGAGTCCACGACGTCCGTGACCGCCCCGGTCGCCAGCGAGCGCAGTCCCAGCGCCGCGGGGGTCTTCAACCCGTCGAGAGCGTCGGCGGCGCGCTCGGGCACACCGAGCCCGTTCAGGGCGTCGATCACGTCGCTCGTCGTCCCCGCGAAGTCGACCCTCTCGTCGACCACGCCCATCACCTCGGAGACCACGAGCGCCTTGACGGCCGGATCCGTCGCCAGCGGCGCGAAGGTCGAGACGAACCGCCCGGTGTCGGTCAGCTGCCCGTGCGCCCAGCCCGCCACGATCCCGAGCGGCGCGAGGATCAGCCCGATCACGACCAGGACGACGGATGCGACGGTGCGCGCCATGCTGGAACCCCCTCCCGCCCCCGACTGGGTCTCAGTGTGGCACAGCGAGGCTCGTGGCCGTCTCCAGGAGTTCTGACGCGTGCGCGAGCCCCGACTCGGAGTCCGGCAGGCCCGAGAGCAGACGCGCCATCTCGGCGAGCCGTTCGTCGCCGGTGAGCTGCACCACGTTGGATGCGGTGACCGGCCCGTCGAGATCTTTCTCCACCCGCAGGTGGTTGGTCGCGAACGCCGCCACCTGTGCCAGGTGGGTGACCACGATCACCTGCGAGGTGCGGGCCAGGGCCGCCAGCCGCCGGCCGATCTCGATCGCCGACGCACCGCCGACGCCCGAGTCGACCTCGTCGAAGACGAAGGTGGGCACCGGGTCGGCCGCGGCCAGCACGACCTCGATCGCGAGCATGACCCGCGAGAGCTCACCGCCGGACGCGCCCTTGTTCAGCGGTCGCGGTTCGCTGCCCTCGTGCGGTCGCAGCAGGAACTGCACCAGGTCGCGGCCGCTGGAGCCGAGCTCCTCGCGCTCCTGCACCTCGACGACGAAACGGGCGTTCGGCATCGCCAGCGCGGCGAGCTCCTCGGTCACGCCCGCGGCGAGCGCCTCGCCGGCGGCGCGACGCAGCCCGGTGAGCTCGGCGGCGACGCGCTCGAGCTCGGCCAGCTCGTCGTCGACGAGTGCGGAGAGCTCCTCGATGCGGTCCGAGTCCGAGTCCAGTTCGAGCAGTCGCGGTCCGGCCTGAGCCGCGTAGGCGATCACGTCCGAGAGCTCGGGGCCGTACTTCCGGGCGAGGTTCGTCAGGGCCGCACGACGCTCCTGGATGCGGTCCAGCGCGCCCGGCTCGTCGCTCTCGAGATTCGCCACATAGCTCGCGAGCTGGGTACCGGCGTCCGAGAGGATGAAGCTCGCGTTCGCGAGCGCCTCGACGATCGGGGCGAGCGAGGAGTCGTGGTGGGCGACCCGTTCCAGGCTCCGCCGGGCGGCGTCGACCAGGCCGATGGTGTCCGGGGTGTCGCCGGTCTCGCTCGAGATGGCCTCGTGCGCCTCGGCGGCCGCGAGCCGCAGCTCCTCCACGTTGGTGAGCCGGTCGGCGACCTCGGTGAGCTCGACGTCCTCGCCCTCCACGGGCTCGACCGCGCCGATCTCCTCCACGGCCGAGCGCAGCGAGTCGGCCTCGCGGAGGCGGGCGCTCCGCTCCGTGACCAGCGCGTCGATCTCCGCACGATGGCCCTGCCAGCGGTCGTAGGCCTCCCGGTAGTCGGCCAGGCGCGCGGCGAATCCCGGTCCGGCGAAGCTGTCGAGCGCGGCCCGCTGCGCCGACTGGCTCTTCAGCCGCAGCTGATCCGACTGGCCGTGCACCACGACGAGGGCGCTGCCGAGCTCGGAGAGCACGCTGATCGGGGCGGAGCGGCCGCCGACGACGGCGCGGCTGCGCCCCTCGGTCGAGACGGAGCGCGACAGGATGAGCTCGCCGTCGGGCAGGCCGCCGCTCGCGGCTCCGGAGGGGTTCTCTCCCCCGCCCTCGACCTCGCCGCCGAGCTCGCGCACGCGCTCGGCGACGCCGCCGGCGGAGTCGACGAGGATGCGCCCCTCGATCCAGGCCTGCGAGGCGCCCGAACGCACCGAACCGGTGTCGGCCCGCTCGCCGAAGAGCAGTCCGAGGGCCGAGACCACCATGGTCTTGCCCGCGCCGGTCTCCCCGGTCACGGCGGTGAACCCGGGGCCGAGGGGCAGCACGGCCTCCCCGATCACCCCGAGGTCTCTGATCGACAGTTCCTCAATCACGATCCATCGGCCCCCTCCACCCGTTCACGGGCAGATTGAACTTGCGCACCAGCCGGTCGGTGAACGGCGCCTGGTGCAGGCGGGCGAGTCGCACCGGGATGGGCGAGCGCCGCACGACGACGCGCGCGCCCTTCTCGAGGTCGCGCATCCGTCGCCCGTCGCTCCACAGCACGGCGCCGCCCTGGGTGCGGTCGAGCACCTCGACGGCGAGAGCGGAGTCCGGGCCGACGACGAGCGGGCGGGCGAACAGGGCGTGCGGGCTGAGCGGCACCATCAGCAGCGCGTCGACGCTCGGCCACACCACGGGGCCGCCGGCCGAGAAGGAGTAGGCGGTCGATCCGGTGGGGGTCGACATCACGACCCCGTCGCAGCCGAAGCTCGACAGCGGCCGGCCGTCGACCTCGATGACGACCTCGAGCATCCGCTCACGGCTCGCCTTCTCGACGGTCGCCTCGTTCAGCGCCCAGCTCTCGTAGACGACGTCGTCGCCCACCTTGACCCGCACCGAGAGGGTCATCCGCTCCTCGACCTGGTAGTCGCGGGCGAGGGCGCGCTGCACCGTCTCGGTGAGGTCGTCGCGGTCGCTCTCGGCGAGGAAGCCGACGTGACCGAGGTTGACCCCGAGCAGCGGCACCGTGCGGCCCTCGACCGGCGCGTTCCGCACCAGCTCGGCCGCGCGCAGGATCGTCCCGTCGCCGCCCAGCACGATGACCAGCTCGAGGTCGGGCACGGTCACGCCGTCGCCGAGCAGTTTGAACGAGCCGAGCTCGGCCAGCACGTGGATGTCGTCGTTCTCGTCGAAGGGCGCGATCACGGGGGTGACCCCCGCGTCGCGGAGCTGCTGGCACACGCTCTGGGCCGCGAGCACCGAGTCACGACGACCGGTGTGCAGCACCACGAGGATGTAGCGTTCCACTGACACGCGTCAGGCTCCTGTCATCTCGGTCACTCGGTCCAACCATTCTGTCGGATTCGTCCCGGCTTCCCGGTCGAACCAGACCAGGTACTCGAGATTGCCCGCCCCGCCCGCGATCGGCGACGGGATGAGGCCGGCCGTGGGCAGACCGAGATCGAACGCCGCCCAGAGCACGTTCGCGACGGCGTCGGCCCGCAGGTCTTTGTCGCGCACGATCCCCTCGCGCACTCCGGTGCGCCCGACCTCGAACTGCGGCTTGATCAGCAGCACGAAGTCGGCCTCCGGGGTGGCGACCGAGATCAGGGGCTCGAGCACCAGCCCGAGCGAGATGAACGAGAGGTCGGCGACCACGAGGTCGACCGGCTGGTCGATTCCGGATGCACCGGCGAGCGTCGCCGGCGTCGCGAACCGCAGGTTGAACCCCTCGACCTCGACCACGCGCGGATCCTTGCCGATGATCGGGTCGAGCTGGCCGTGCCCCACGTCGGCGGCGATGACGCGGGCGGCGCCGCGCTCGAGCAGCACCTGCGTGAAGCCGCCGGTCGAGGCGCCGGCGTCGAGGGCGAGCCGCCCCTCGACGGTCACGGGAAACGCGTCCAGGGCGGCGATGAGCTTGTGGGCGCCGCGGCTGACGTAGCGGTCGACGCTGTCCACGGTCACCGACTGCTCCTCCTCCACCGGGAAGGACGCCTTGATCACGGGGGTGCCGTCGACGCGCACGTAGCCGTTGGCGATCAGCCGGGCAGCGTGCGTGCGGGAACGCGCGAGTCCTCTGGCCGCCACGGCGGCGTCGAGCCGGGAGCTACCCATTCGTCGACGAGGAGTCTCCGCCCTCGAGGCGGCCCTTCAGGTCGTCGTGCAGCTGGGCGTACGCCGAGGCACGCTGGTCGAGCGGCTGCTCCTCGATCAGGCGCAGCCGCGGAAGCAGCGCGTCGTCGGTCTCGAGGTCGTCGGAAGTCACTCCACCAGCGTACCGCGGAGCCCTGACGGCGGGCCGTCCGGGCGCGTCGCGGATCAGCTGTACAGCCGCGGATCGACGTCGAGCGCGTGGATCGACAACCCGGAGTCCCAGATCGCCGCACTGCCCGCCCGCACGAGGTCGACGGGCGACCCGCCGGCCTTCACGACCCTGACCACGTGGCCGTTCATCCGCACCACGGCGTCGCCGACGCTCGTCTCGGAGCCGTCCTTCGAGGTGCGTGTCACCGGATAGGGCTCGAACAGCTCCCGCAGGTCGGTGAGGATGAAGTCGGGACGCGAGCCCTTCGGCGCGGCAAGCAGCTGCTTGGGCCCGTCGATGCCGGTGAGCACGTGGATGGCGCGGAGCCCCGCGCGCTTGGCGCCCATCGTGTCGGTGTCGAGCCGGTCGCCGATGAAGGCGGCGTGCTGAGCGCCGAAGCGGTCGGCCGCGACCTCGAAGATCGTCCTCTCCGGCTTCCCGGCCACGACCGGCAGCCGCCCCACGGCGGTGTGCACGGCCGAGACGAGGGTGCCGTTGCCGGGCGCGATGCCTCCGGCGACCGGGATCGTCCAGTCGGTGTTCGTGGCGACCCAGTGCACGGCGGGGTCGGCCAGCGCGAAGCTCGCCTGGGCCAGCTGCAGCCAGCCGACTTCGGGCGCGAAGCCCTGCACCACGGCGGCGGGCTTGTCCGCGGCCTCGCGGGTCACGACCAGTCCGGCCTTCTCGACCTCGGTCACGAGCCCCACTCCCCCGACGACGAGCACGGTGGCACCGGGGTCGACGAGGGTGGTCAGGATGCGCATGGCCGCCTGCGGAGACGTCACGACGTCGGCCGCGGCCACCCCCAGACCGAACGAGCTGAGGTGCTCGGCGACCTGCGCGTCGGTGCGGGAGGCGTTGTTCGTGATGTAGCCGGTGCGGATGCCCTCCGCCGCCACGCGGTTCAGCGCGTCGACGGCGTACGGCACCGCGTCGGGGCCCTTGTAGACGACCCCGTCGAGGTCGGCCAGCACGGCGTCGACGCCCTCGAGAGGCAGCACGGTCTCAGGCTTCTTCGGTCGGAACAGACTCATCGCCCTCAGCGCCCTCGTCGTCAGCGAAGTCGTCGACGACAATGTCGTCTCCGTCGTCTTCGTCGTCCAGCTCTTCGAACACCTCGATGGTGTCGTCCCCGTCGCCGTTCAGTGCGGCGTCGGCGCGCTCGGCGCGCTCCCGCCAGCGCGCGGCCTCCTCGTCCTGCCCGAGCTCGGTCAGCACCTCGGCGTAGGCGTCGAACAGGTCGGGGCTGTAGGAGTAGGCCACGTCGGGATTCAGCTGCGGGATCTCGAGCTCGGTGAGCGCCGCGTCGGGCTGCCCGAGGTCGAGCCGCGCACCGGACATGGCGATCGCCACGGCGACCTGGCTCGCGACGGAGAGGCTGGAGCGCTCGACGGAGCGGCCGACCTCGAGGGCGCGGTCCGGACGACCGATCCCTCGTTCGCTGTCGATCATCAAGGCGAGCTGCTCGTTCGACCCGGAGATGCGGCGGTAGGTGCGCAGTTCGCGCAGGGCCAGGGCGAAGTCACCCGTGGCGTAGGCGGTGATCGCCAGCGTCTCGCGGACGACACCGATCCGGCCGGCGCGGCGCGCGGCGGAGGTGGCGTGCAGGTGCGCGAGCGCCGGATCCTCCTCGATCAGGCGGGCGGCCATCGCCAGATGGCGTGCCACCTCCTCGGCGTTCTCCTTGTTGAGGGTCTTCAGCTCCATGCGGGCGACCTTGTCGAGGTCGCGCGGGGTGACGTCGTCCGGGATGATCGGGTCGTCATGGCGCGGACGGACCGCACGCAGTTCCCGAGCCCGCAGCTCCTCCTCGGTGAGCGGGGGGCGCTCGAAGCGCGAGGCGCTGGAGTCGTTGCGGGCGGGCTTGCCGTCCTTGGTCCAGAGCCGCCGCTCGCCCGGGCCGCCGTTGGACGGCCGGCCCCCGCGATCGGGCCGCTGCCCACCGCGGTCGGGTCGCTGCCCGTCGCGCGCAGGACGCTGACCGTCCCGTGCAGGACGCTGCCCATCGCGGGCAGGACGCTGACCGTCCCCCGCAGGACGCTGCCCATCTCGAGCAGGTCGCTGACCGTCACGAGCCGGCCGCTGACCATCGCGAGCCGGTCGCTGCCCGTCGCGGGCAGGACGCTGTCCGTCGCGGTCCGGCCGCGGGCCCGAGCGCTCCGGACGCTGGCCGGTCCGGTCAGAACGCGAGGCCGAGTCCCGGCGCGGGGTAAAAGGACGCTTGCCCGAGTCCTTCCGAGGGGGGCGACGATCGTCGCTCGTCCGCTTCTCATCGTCGGCTTCGCTCACGATGGCCCTCCTCAGGATCTCAGGTGCATTCTCTATTGGATTAAAGGTGTTAAACGAAAATGGCCGACCATCGCTGGTCGGCCATTTCCAAAGTAAGTCCGGCGGTGTCCTACTCTCCCACAAGGTCCCCCTTGCAGTACCATCGGCGCTGAGAGTCTTAGCTTCCGGGTTCGGAATGTGACCGGGCGTTTCCCTCTCGCTATGGCCGCCGAAACATTAGAGACGCAAGTCTCGAAGTTTCAAGCATTCATTGCTGAATAACTTGGTTCTCGACCGTACATCGAGAACCACATAGTGGACGCAAGCATTTCATGTCCCCACATGCCAGCCTTACAACAT
>NZ_JCAWAD010000002.1:0-141472 GCF_059691755.1 Herbiconiux sp. 320_LB
TCACGGTCCCGTCCGGGTGCGTCCCGGCCGAGACGCTGGCGCAGATCACCGCGCTCGGCGCCCGCCAGGTCACCCTCCTGGGTGGCACGGGCTCCCTCAGCGAGGCCGTGGAGAACCTCACCCCCTGCACCGCAGGCTGAGACCCGTCCGGCCTAGGCAGGACGGCATGACGAAGGCCCGCTTTCCGGTACCCCACACCGGAGGGCGGGCCTTCCCCGTTCGCGGGGAGGCGCGCCTGGCGGTACTCCTCCTCCGCAGACTCCCAGACGCCGAGAGGCCCCGGCGCTACGCTGACGCCATGTCCACGCGCCAGCAGCAGAAGGCGGAGACCCGCTCCGCCATCCTCCACGCCGCCGCGACCGAGTTCGCGACGCAGGGCTTCGCCGCCGCCACCTTCTCCAGCATCGCGGCGCGGATGGGCCGGCCGAAGTCGGCGCTCAGCTACTACCAGTTCCGGTCGAAGGACGAGATGGCCGCGACGATCGTCGAGGAGCAGTTCACCGTCTGGGAGGGGTTCCACGCCGCCGCCCGGGAGCGCACCCCGGCCGGACTCCCCCGCCTGCTGAGCCTCGTGCTGACCGCCGCCCTCGACACCCGCTCCGGCCCGTACGGCGGCGCGACCGTGCGACTGCTGCTGGAGCGGACACGCCGGGGCATCGACCTGCCGGCCGCGCCCGTCGACTGGGCCGCATTCATCCGTCTCGAGGTCGAGGAGTCGATCGGCTCGGGCCAGCTGCCCGCCTCCTCGTCGGCCGAGGAGGTCGCCGACCTGATCGTCAGCACGAGTTTCGGCGTCTACGAGGCCGACCGCCAGGGCCTCCGCCCCGTCGACCTGGGGATCGAGCTGCCCCGGATGTGGCGGAAGCTGCTGACCGGGCTCGGCGCCCGCGACGCCGACGGACTGATCGACCGCGTCGTCGACCTCCGGACGGAGCCGTCCTGATCGCCCCGGCCCGCCTCCGCCTCCTGGCCACGGTGCTGCTCGGGATCTACGCCGCCGCCGTGCTCGTGATCGTCGCCTGGCCGACGCCCGTGGACGCCGGCAGCCAGGGCGAGTGGCTCAAGCACGTGCTGAAGGCCCTGCACGACCGGCGGCTGCTCGTCTTCCTCGGCTACCCCCAGGTGGAGTTCCTCGCCAACGTCGTGATGTTCGCGCCGCTGGGCCTGCTCGGCGGCATCCTGCTCGGGCGCGGCCGGTGGGGCTGGATCATCCTGGCCGGCTTCGCCGCGTCGAGCCTGATCGAGACCCTGCAGTTCTTCTTCATCGCCGGGCGGTACGGCACGATCGACGACGTCATCGCGAACACGCTCGGCACCCTGGTGGGCGCACTTCTGGCCCGCCGAGTCGTTAACATCTCGAAATCATCACGGAACGGCCTTTCAGCGAGTTCTTAGCCGAGTCGGGCTACGGTGGTGAAGTGCGTTCAGTATTCCGAGTGGTGACAGCGAACCCTTCGCTGATCAGATTCCTGATCATCGGCGGGGCCTCCTTCGTCATCACGATGGCGATCAACTACGGGTTGAAGATCTTCGTGATCCCCGACCAGCCCGTCACGGCTCTCGCCATCGGCACGATCGTCGCGACGATCTTCTCGTACTGGATGAACAAGAAGTGGTCCTTCGACGACCGGGGCGAGCTGCGCACCTGGCACGAGATGCTGCTGTTCGCCGCGGTGAGCCTGATCGGCATCGGCCTCAACTCCGCGCCGCTGTACGTCTCGCGCTACTTCTTCGGCCTCGCGACGCCCCACGTCTCGCTCCTGACCCAGGAGATCGCCGACTTCGCCAGCGGCGCCATCCTCGGCACCCTGATCGCCATGGCCTTCCGCTACTGGGCGATGAACCGCTTCGTCTTCCCCAAGGCCCGGGTCACCACCCCCGCCGCCGCTGCGGCCGTGGCCGCCGCGAAGGGCCTCGCGGCCGTATCGACCGCGACCGCCAGCACGGCCGTCCAGGCCTCCCGCCCCGCCGCGGACTGAGCTCGAACGAGCGGTTGAGACATGGGAGTTGGAGTCTCAACGCTTTTTGGCTAGCCTCACTTCATGCCGTGCACGGCCCCGCCTGTTTCGGGTTCAGGCCGGGCCGTGCACCGCTTCCGGTCAGTTCCTTGTTAAGAGCATGTGAATTGTGAATCAATTCGCTATGAATGCCTGTAGATGAACCGATAGGCATAGGGCATGCCTTCATCGAAGAACAGCACCCAGTCCGATTCCCATCCACGGAGGAGGCGATTCGGTCGCCTCGGCGGAGCGGTCCTCGCGGCCGCCGCACTCTCCCTTTCCCCCGTCTTCGCTCCCGCCGCCTTCGCGGCCCCGGGCGTCGACGAGATCAGCATCGTCGACGGCGAGACCGCCCCGGTCTTCGGCTACGACGACGCGGTGCGCGAGCACGTCTTCATCCCCGTCGCCGGGGTCGACCAGGACGGTGACGGCGTCGACGACGTCACCTCCATCGAGATCATCCGTCCGGCCGCCTCGGAGGCCGGGCTCAAGGTGCCGGCCATCATCGACGCCAGCCCCTATTACACGACCGTGGGGCGCGGCAACGAGTCGCAGCTGATCGAGGACACCGACGGCGACGGCATCAACGACGTCTGGCCGCTGTTCTACGACAACTACTTCGTGCCCCGCGGCTACGCCGTGATCCTCGCCGAGATGGACGGCACGGGCTACTCCACCGGCTGCCCGCTGCAGGGCGGCCCCGGCGACATCGCCAGCATGAAGGTCGTCGTCGACTGGCTGCAGGGCCGGGTCGCCGGCTACGACGGCGCCGGCGCCGCGGTCACCGCGGACTGGCACAACGGCAAGGCCGGCATGATCGGCAAGTCGTACGACGGCACCCTGGCGAACGGCGTCGCCGCGACGGGGGTCGAGGGTCTGACGACCATCGTCCCGATCTCGGCCATCTCGAACTGGTACGGCTACTCGCGCACCGGCGGCATCCGCCACAACACCCACTACCCGGCGAGCCTGTCGAACACCGTCACGAACCCCGACCGGCGGGCGCTGTGCGCCCCGACCCGGGATGCGATGAGCCTGGTCGACGGCGACGCGACCGGTGACATCAACGACTTCTGGGCCGCCCGCGACTACCGCACCGACATCGGCGACGTGAAGGCCTCGGTCTTCGCGGTGCACGGTCTGAACGACGACAACGTGCGGATGAGCCAGCTGGGCGACTACTGGACCGAGCTCGGCGAGCAGAACGTGCCGCGCAAGATCTGGCTGGCCCGTCTCGGCCACGTCGACCCGTTCGACTACAACCGCGCCGAGTGGGTGCAGACGCTGCACCACTGGTTCGACTACTGGCTGCAGGGCGTGCCCAACGGCATCATGGACGAGCCGATGGCCACCGTGGAGACCATGGAGCCGGGCGTCTACGAGGACTACGCCAGCTGGCCCCTCCCCGGAACGGAGGACGTCGAGCTGAAGCTCGCCGCGACCACCGCGGGCGCGGCCGGCACCCTGCAGCTGCAGGACAGCACGGGACTCCCGAGCGTCAGCTTCACCGGTCCGGCGAACTCGCCGAACGAGACCTCGCTGATGACGGCTCCCGAGGGGCAGCAGGCCTCCCGCCTCTCCTTCCTCTCGCAGCCGCTCACGGCTCCGCTGCACCTCTCCGGCAAGGCGATCGTCGACCTCACCGCCTCGCTCAGCCAGGAGCAGTCGAACCTCGGCGCGCTGCTGGTCGACTACGGCACCGCAACGCGTATCCCGCGCAGCCCCGGTGACGGCGTCGTGAACACCGCGGTGCGGTCGTGCTGGGGTGAGCAGAGCGCGAGCGACAACGCCTGCTACCTCGAGGTCGAACGCCGCTCCTCCAGCGTCGAGCAGTGGCGCGTCGCCCGCGGCGCCCTCGACTCGTCGAACCGCGACTCGCTGATCGAGGGCCAGGCCACCCCCGTGGTGCCCGGCCAGCCGTACGCCTTCAGCTGGCCGCTCGAGCCGTACGACCACGTCTTCGAGGCGGGTCACCGGATCGGTCTGGTGCTGACCACGAACCTGTCGGGCTTCGTGGCCGGGTCGCCGAGCGCGACCGTGTCGCTGGACACCACCGTCAGCTCGATCACCCTCCCGGTGGTCGGCGGTACGGCGGCAGCCGTCGCCGCGGGCGGCCTCGGCGTGCCCGACCCCTCGACGGTCGCCTTCGACCTCGGCGGCCACGGCACGGCGATCGCCCCCCAGACGGTGGCCTACGACGCGACCGCGACGGAGCCGACCGAACCGGCCGAGGCCGGCTGGGTGTTCCAGGGCTGGTTCGCCGACGAAGCCCGCACGGTCCCGTTCGACTTCGCCACCCCGATCACCGCGGACACCACGGTGTACGCGCTCTGGTCGACGGTGCCGGATGCGGTGCGGAGCCTTCAGCTGACGGCCAGCGCGCCGAGCGTCGACCAGGGCGGCTCGATCACCCTGACCGCCATCGGCTTCGACGCCGACGGCGAGTCGCTGGGTGACGTGACCCCCGCGGTGACGTTCTCGAGCTCGGTCGCGACCGACGTGATCGAGGGCGCCACCGTGCGCTTCCCGCACGCCAGCCCGCACGTCATCACCGGCACGCTCCGCGACGTGACCGCGAGCGTGACGATCGAGGTCGTGCCGGCCGCCGTGCCGACGCCCACCGCCACCCCGTCGCCGACGGGAACGCCGAGCCCGAGCGCGACCTCCGCGCCGGCCGGCACCGGAACGGGATCAAGCACCGGGGACCTTGCGTCGACCGGTGCCACGGTGATGATCCCGCTGGCGATCGTGGTCGCGTTGCTCGTGCTGGGCGGCGGAGCGGTGCTGATCACGCGTCGTCGTCGCCAGGCGACCGACGCGGGAGCGAGCGGCTCCGAGGAGTGACCCTCCCGGGGCTCTCCGCCTGACGGTCCGGTGGCCGGGTGTCGCGTCGTCCGACGCGGTACCCGGCCATCGGCCGTTCCCGGCTCCGGATGCGCGGGGTGCTAGCCGCGCACGCCCAGCTGGCCGAGGTGCTCGGCGAGCTCGTCCAGGGCGCTGTCCCAGCCGTCGAAGACGTTCCCGTCGCCGCTGACCCCGTCGACCCCGACGATCTCGAAGGTGAGCCGGGTGAGTTCGCCCAGGTCGGCGATCGTGAGGGTGACGAGGGCGGCGTCGTCCGGCGCATCCTCCGGGTCGCCCCAGGTGAAGGCCAATCGGGTGACAGGCTCGACCTCGGTGTAGACCCCGCCGGTCGGGTAGGAGTTGCCGCTGGTCTCGTCGACCATCGTGTAGCGGTAGACCCCGCCAACCCGCTCGTCGATGGTGACGCTGTCCCTCGGGGTGACGAGGCCGCGCGGGTGCAGCCAGGCGGCCGCCTCGTCGGGGTCGGTCCAGGCCGACCAGATCGCCTCGGGGGTGGCGTCGAGTTCACGGGTCAGGGTGAAGCCCTGGGATTCGTCTCGCATCGTGGTGCTCCTTCGGTTCGGGGACGGGGGTCGGTTGTCTGTGGTCGGCGGTCTGCGGCCGGCGGTCTGTGGCCGCCGGTCGGGCCCGGTCGCCAGGGCGTGGAGCGCTCAGGGCGCCGGGTAGACTGGTGTGCATGGGGAAACGGCCGTCGCGCGTGGAGCGCGACCGTCGGATCGCGATCCTCCGCACGGTGGCCAAGGCATTGATGTGCCTGGCCGGAGCCTGTGCCTTCGCGGGGATCGCCGTCGCCCGGATCCCGGGTGTCCCGGCCTGGATCTTCGGTGTCGGGATGCTGTGGGCCGCCGTGATCGCCGGCATACTCTGGGCGATCAGCCACGCCCGCGAGCGGCACCGCTAGCGCCGGCGCGGGTCAGCCGGAGGGGTTCTCGACCGGGGAGCCGTCGGGCTCGGTGCCCGTCTCGGGGTCGACCGTTTCCGGATCGGGGGTCTGGGGGTCGGTCTGGGGCTCTGGCTTGGGGTCGCTCATGGCGGTCTCCGTTTCTGCTGACAGGGGTGTTTTCGTCAGTCAACGCCGATCACCGGCATCCCGCACCCATTGCCGAGAATCCCGGAAAGGAGAACGGTTTTGGTCATGGAACGCATTCATTACGCGAACGACTCACTGCTCACCGGCAGCGCCATCGCGAAGGCCGTCGTCGATTACGCCGAGGCGCTCGCGAAGAACAACACGTCCGGATCGATGGAGATCCCGGTGCGGTACGCCGACGGGTCCCTGGGCCGGGCGAACCTGCTGCTCGGTCCCGCGAGCCAGGTGGTCACCGAGACGGAGGAGTCCGACCTCGAAGACGTCGTCGATGACCAGCTGGTGGCCCGCTTGCGCGCCCGGATCGGCGACCTCGCGCCGGCACGGCCCCAGGTCGAGACCGAAGCCGAACAGGTCGACACGCGGGACTACGACGACCTCTGAGCCAGCGGCGGCCTGACGACGGCGGATGCGGTGGGCGAACGGTGAGGGCGGACGCACCTCCGGATGACGACAGCCCCCGCGACCTCGTCACGGGACGGGGACCACGGGGGCTGCCTGGATTCATCTGAACCATCTCGTCACTGATGATTACTTCTACGACTGTAGGCGCGGTTCCGACCCTTCCCCAGGGGCTTTCCGACCGGCGGATGTGCGAGTAGGGTCCGGGGCGGGACGCGGCAGGCCGAGCAATGTCGCGACGACGTCGGTGAGCGGAGCCGCGAGCCGATCGGTTGTCGCGGAGCTGAGCGGCTCGAGCCCGGATGAGCGCCGGAACAGGGCGACGCCGATCCCGGCCGCCAGCACGAGCTGGGCGCGGAGCTGGGCGTCGTCGCCCGTACCCCCGGCCCTCGCGGCCGCTCCCGCCAGCATCCCGGCGAAATCGTGCAGGGCCTGCCGTCGGATGACGTCGGCGCGCTCGTCGCCCGAGGAGCGGAGCAGCAGGAGCAGCTGGAGCGACTGCTCACCCTCCGCCGCTTCGCTGAGAGTGCGAACGATGGCGTCGATCAGGCCCTGGGGCGTGCCGTCGGACGCGGGCGTGCGCCCGGCGTCCTCCGCGACCCGGGCGAGGCACGCTTCGAACAACCCCTCCTTCGAGGTGAAGTACCGGTTGATCAGGGCCACGTTGACCCCGGCGTCGGCCGCGATGTCGCGCACGGTCGTCTGCACGTAGCCGTCCCGGGCGAACCGCTCGCGTGCGGCGTGCAGCAGGCGGCGCCGGGTGTCCTCGGCGTCGCGGGCGCGAGGCGGGGTCGTCGTCATCGGGGTTCCTCTCTCGCAGACTCCGTGAGCCGGTCGCGACGCGGGGTCCTTCCGAGAGTAGGACACCGCACCGGCGTTGTAAACAACAGTTGACATCACCACGGACGCGAGGGACACTGGTGTAAACCCGCGTTTACACGCCCACTCGACCTCAGGAGAACGATGTCCCTCACGAGCGAGGAGTCCTCGACCGGCTCCATCCCCCTCGCCTCCGGCGAGCGTCGGCCCAATACCGTGCTCGTGGTGCTCTACCTCTCACTCGGCGGCCTCTCGTTCGCCGTGCTGCAGTCGTTGGTGGCGCCCGCACTCGCGACCATCGGGCAGGATCTCGGGGTGGCCACGAGCGATGCCTCCTGGGTGCTGACCGCCTACCTGCTGTCGGCCGCGGTGCTCACCCCCGTGCTCGGCCGGCTCGGCGACATGGTCGGCAAGCGCCGGGTGCTCATCGTCGTGCTCTCGCTTCTCCTCGTCGGAACCGTCCTCGCGGCGATCGCGCCGAACCTCGGAGTGCTGATCGTGGCCAGGGCCCTCCAGGGCGCCGCCGGCGCGATCATGCCCCTGTCGATCGGCGTGGTGCGCGACGAACTCCCCAAGGAGCGCGTCAGCGTCACGATCGGCCTGCTCTCGGCGATCTTCGGCATCGGCGCCGGGGTCGGCATCGTGGCTGCGGGCCCGATCGTCGAGAACCTCTCGTGGCACTGGCTGTTCTGGTTGCCCGCCGTGCTCATCGTGGTCGCCCTGCTGGGCGTGATCTTCGGGATGCCCGAGTCGCCGGTGCGCGCGCCGGGCCGTCTCGACCTCCTCGGCGCCGGGATCCTCGGCGTCTCCGTGGTGTCGATCCTCCTCGCGATCAGCGAGGGCGAGCGCTGGGGCTGGGGATCCTTCGCCACGATCGGTCTCCTCGTCCTCGGCGCCGTGACGGCGGTGGTCTTCGTGCTCGTCGAGCTGCGGGTCGCGGAGCCGCTGATCGACATGCGGTTGATCCGCATCCGGGGCGTCTGGACCGCCCACCTGGTGGCCCTCGTCTTCGGCTTCGCCATGTTCGGCACCTTCGTGCTCGTGCCGACGCTGCTGCAGCTGCCCAGCGCGACCGGTTACGGCTTCGGCGAGACCGTCTCGCAGGCCGGGTTGTTCCTCCTGCCGACCGTCGTGATGATGGTGATCTTCGGGCCGCTCGCCGGCATCCTGGTGCGGAAGGTCGGACCAAAGCCGCCGCTCGTGCTCGGCGGGGTGTTCGCGACCGCGGCCTTCGTGCTCCCGGCGATCGCCCATGGCGAGCTGTGGCAGGTCGTCGTCTCGGGGCTGCTCACGGGAGCCGGGATCGGGCTCGCACTGGCCGCGACCTCCAACGCCATCATCGAGAGCGTGCCGGCCACGCACACCGGCGAGGCGATCAGCGTCAACACGATCGCCCGCACCATCGGCAGCAGTGTCGGCACCGCGGTCATCGCCGCGATCATCTCGTCGCACAGCACGCCGCAGGGGCTGCCGACCGACGAGGCGTTCACGATCGGCTTCTGGGCCTGCGCGGCCGTCGCGGTGCTCGCGGTCATCGCGGCCGCCCTGGCTCCCTCTCTCGCCCGCCGACGTGCGCAGGCCGCTCTGATCGGCCTCGAGGACGCCGGGCGCTGAGCCGGAGCTCCGCCCCGTTCGGGGGCCTATCCCGGCCACCGCGCACGCCATAGCCTGGCGGTGCAGCCGCCGCACGTCCCACCCGCTCGCGTCGGCTCCGCACGCTGGGCCGGAGACATCGCTCGTCTTCCCCCTCCGGTCCGGCGGACCGAGGAGGAGGCTTCCGTGCCCGACAGCGTCACCCGGTACGGCGCGCAGAAGTTCGGCTCCGCGTCGGCCCGCCCGAAGATCGTGAGCGTCTACCGCGGGGCCGGGGGCTGGACCCCGCCGCCGGCGGGCATCCGGCTCACCCGCGGCACGGCCGAGGAGCTGCGCGAGCTCGGGTACACGATGGTGCGGGTGCGCCATCGCTTCCGCACCCACGAGGTGTTCATCCGGCGCTACCTCGACGCCTGAAGCCCCTGCTCTTCGGCCGAGGGCGACGTCTCGACGCCTGTCGCAGGACAGGAGCGGTCGACCGGAGTAGAAAAGACCGCACGAGCAAAGGAGCGACCATGGAACAGGATGACGTGGACACCTACCACCAGGACGGATCCTGGTACAACCGGAACGCGGGCGAATCCCGCGACGTGAGCGGCCCCTTCCGCACCAAGGAGGAGGCGATCGAGGCCGGGCGCCGTTACGGCGGCCGCCGCCGCCCCGAGCACCACGAGCACCACGGGCACAAGCCGGACGAGGAGTAGCCCGCGGACCGGCCGGCGCGCTCCGCCCTGCTGCGCCCGGCCGGGCGCGGTCGGTGCGCCGTCCGTCCCGCCGCGGTCAGTCGGCCGCCCGGGCCGCCGCGGTCAGTCCTGGGCTGCCCGGCTGGCCGCCCAGGCCGACGCCACCATCTCGCGGAGGTCGTGGCGCATCCGCCAGTCGAGGTCGCGGGCCGCGAGCTCGCCCGAGGCCACGATGCGGGCGGGGTCGCCCGGGCGGCGCGGAGCGACCTCCGGCACGAAGGCGATGCCGGTGACCTCGGCCACCGTGTCCATGATCTGCCGCACCGAGACGCCGTCGCCGCTGCCGAGGTTGTAGGCCGGGAGCAGCTCCTCCCCCGCCGCGAGACGCTCGGCCGCCGTGACGTGGGCGAGCGCCAGGTCGGCGACGTGGATGTAGTCGCGCACGCAGGTGCCGTCCGGCGTCGGGTAGTCGTCGCCGTTGATCCGCGGCACCCGGCCGGCGGCCAGCGCGTCGAAGACGAGCGGGAACAGGTTGTGCGGGCTCGAGTCGTACAACCGGGGCGACCCCGAGCCGACGACGTTGAAGTACCGCAGGGCCGTCGCGCGGAGGCCGGCGGCGGTCGCCTGATCACGCAGCAGCCACTCGCCGATCAGCTTGGACTCGCCGTACGGCGACTCCGGCGCTTTGGGGGTCTCCTCGGTCACGAGCGGGGTGTCGGGGGTGCCGTAGACGGCGGCGCTCGAGGAGAAGACCAGGCGGTCGACGCCCGCCGCCTGCATCCGCTCGAGCAGTACCGCGGTGCCCGTGACGTTCTGCTCGTAGGTGTGCAGCGGGCGGGTCACCGAGACCCCGGCGTACTTGTAGCCGGCGACGTGGATGACCCCGGTCACCTCGTGCTCGTCGAGCGTGCGGGCGACCAGCTCGCCGTCGAGGATGCTGCCGCGCACGAAGGGCACCGAGTCCGGCACGAAGCCCGCGTGGCCGCTCGACAGGTCGTCGAGCACGACGGAGTCGAGCCCCGCCTCGCCGAGGGCCTGCACCACGTGGGCCCCGATGTAGCCGGCTCCGCCGGTCACCAACCAGGTCATCGTGCCCCCTCCATCCCCGGCAGGTCGATCCCGGGCGACGCGATCCGCTCGGCCCCCTGCGACGGTGTCACCTCGAACACTACCGGCGCGCGGTAGCCGGCCCGCTCGAAGGCCTCGAGCTGGGCGGCGCGGAGGGCCGGGACGGCGCTGCGGCGGATCAGGGCGATCGAGGAGCCGCCGAAGCCGCCCCCGGTCATCCGAGACCCGACCGCACCGGCGGCCCGCGCGGTCTCGACCGCGAGGTCGAGCTCGGGCACCGAGATCTCGAAGTCGTCGCGCATCGAGGTGTGCGAGGCGTCGAGGATGCCGCCGACGTCACCGGGCCCCTCGTCGCGCAGCCGGGCCACGAGCTCGAGCACCCGGGCGTTCTCGGTCACGATGTGCCGCACCCGGCGGAAGGTCTCGTCGTCCAGCAGCTCCTCGGCGCGGCCGAGGTCGCCGACCTCGACGTCGCGGAGCGACGAGACACCGAGGAGTCGCGCCCCGAGTTCGCAGGAGGCACGGCGGGCCGCGTAGCCCCCCGTGGCGTGGGCGTGCGAGACGCGGGTGTCGGTGACCACGATCGTGAGGTCTTGGTCGTCGAGCCCGAGGGGCACCGCCTCGGTCGCGAGCGAGCGGCAGTCGAGGAGGACCGCGGAGCCGAGCTCGCCGAGCAGCACGGCCGACTGGTCCATGATGCCGGTGGGGGCGCCGACCGCCTCGTTCTCGGCCTGCCGCCCGATGGTGGCCAGCGTGCCGCGGTCGAAGCCGAGGCCCCAGAGCTCGTCGATCGCGAGCGCGACCACCGACTCGA
Source organism: Herbiconiux sp. 320_LB (assembly GCF_059691755.1). Classification (NCBI taxonomy): domain Bacteria; kingdom Bacillati; phylum Actinomycetota; class Actinomycetes; order Micrococcales; family Microbacteriaceae; genus Herbiconiux; species Herbiconiux sp. 320_LB. The sequence continues at coordinate 11,332 of NZ_JCAWAD010000002.1, forward strand.
TGGCCGCCGAGGAGGACAGGCCGGCGCCGATCGGGATGTCCGACACCAGGTAGAGGTCGAGACCGTGCACGGCCGCGAGGTCGGCGCCGTGCCGGCCGGCCGCCCAGACGACGCCGAGCGGGTAGGCCGACCAGCCGTCGAGGGTGTCGGGCGCGAGGTCGTCGAAGGCGAGCTCGACGACGTCGAGGGATGCCGGGGGCGCGGTCGCGGCGTCGCCGGTGGCGGCGTCGGTGGCGGCGTCGCCGGTGGCGGCGTCGGTGGCGGCGGTGGTGCTGGCGTCCCCGGTCGCGGCGGCACGGGGCGACGCGGCACTGGCGATGCGGATGCGGCGGTCGGTGCGCGGGGCCGCCGCCATCACCGTGTGCCGGTCGATCGCGAAGGGGAGCACGAAGCCGTCGTTGTAGTCGGTGTGCTCGCCGATCAGGTTGACGCGGCCGGGCGCGGCCCACAGCGATTCGGGCGCGCGGCCGTAGAGGGCGGCGAAGCCCTCGGCCGCCTCGCGGGCGAGGGCGCTCACGGCGTCGGTCGCGGTCATGCTCGGGTCTCCTGGGTGGTCGTGGTGGTGGTGCCGATGACGGGGGTGGCGGTCGTGCCGGTTTCGGTCGTGCCGGTTTCGGTCGGGGTGGTGGCGGCCGTGGCTAAGCCGGGGTCTGCATCCGTCGCCGCATCCGCCCGCGCGAGCGCCTCGCGCAGCAGCCCCGCCGAGACCTCCGGCGGCACGTCGCCGATGAAGGCGCCCATGGCCGACTCGGAGCCGGCGAGGAACTTCATCCGATCGGCAGCCCGGCGCGGCGAGGTGATCTGGAGCATGAGCCGGATGTCGTCGCGGTGCACGTGCACGGGGGCCTGGTGCCAGGCGGCGATGTAGGGCGTGGGGGTGTCGTAGAGCGCGTCGAGGCCGCGCAGGAGCCGGCGGTAGATCACCGCGAGCTCGTCGCGCTCCTCGGGGGTGGTGCCCGCGAAGTCGGCGACCTGGCGGTGCGGCAGCAGGTGCACCTCGATCGGCCAGCGCGCCGCGAACGGCACGAAGGCCGTGAAGTGGCGACCGGCGATCAGCACGCGGTCCGACGAGCGCTCGGCGTCGAGGATGTCGGCGAACAGCGTCGGCCCGTAGCGCTCGATCGACGAGATCAGCTTCTCGGTGCGCGGGGTGACGTAGGGGTAGGCGTAGATCTGGCCGTGCGGATGGTGCAGGGTCACGCCGATCGCCTCGCCGCGGTTCTCGAACGGGAAGACCTGCTCGACCCCGGGCAGCGCCGAGAGGGCGGCCGTGCGGTCGGCCCAGGCCTCGATCACGGTGCGCACCCGCCCGACCGGGAGCCCGGCGAGCGATCCCTCGGTGGCCGGGCTGAAGCAGACGACCTCGCAGCGGCCGACCGAGGGAGTGACCCGGCCGAGCCCCACGCGGCGCAGCTCGCCCAGCCGGGCGAGCGGGTCCTGGTCCGGGGCAGCCAGGTCAGGACCGAACGAGGGCGACTTGTTCTCGAACACCGCGACGTCGTAGTCGCTCGGCACCTCGGTGAGGTTGCCCGGGGTCGAGGGCGCCAGCGGGTCGAGGTGCTTCGGCGGCAGCATGACACGGTTCTGACGCGCGGCGGCGATCGAGATCCACTCGCCGGTCAGCGCATCCTGGCGCATCTCGGCGACGGGCGGGCGCGGAGCGGGGGGCCGGGCGTCGGCGGCCCGCTCGGGCGGCAGGAGCGTGTCGGCGTCGTCGTAGTAGAAGAGCTCGCGGCCGTCGGACAGGATGCTCTCCCGACGGACGATCGAGGAGGTGAGAAGGGTCACCCCTCGATTAGTCCACTTTCGGTTTCGAAAGTCAAGTGCGCCAATCGCTTACGGTTCTGTAAGCTGAGGGCATGCCGGAGGAGAACGATCTCGTCACTCGGCGCCGGAAGGCGGTCGAGCTGATCGATGCGGCCGGGTTCGTGCGCGTGGCCGACCTCAGCCGCGACCTCGGTGTCTCGGAGGTGACCGTGCGGTCGGACCTGGCGGCGCTCGAGCGCGAGGGGGCGATCGACCGGGTGCACGGCGGAGCCGTGGTGCGCGGCCCCTCGCCCCGCCGCGAGACGCCGTTCGAGCTGGCCCGCAGCACCTCGGCCGAGGAGAAGCGGCGCATCGGCCGTGCCGGTGCCGCGCTGGTGGGCAGCGGCACCAGCGTGCTGATCGACGTGGGCACGACGACCGCGGCCATCGCCGACGCCCTGCTCGAGCGCGACGACCTGCACGACGTGGTGGTCATCACCAACGGGCTCTCGATCGCGCTGGCCCTCGAACCCGCCATCCCCCGGTTCACCGTCGTGGTCACCGGCGGCACGCTTCGGCCGCTGCAGCACTCGCTCGTCGCGCCGTACGCGGGGATGCTGCTCGCCGGCATCCGCGCCGACCTCGCCTTCATCGGCTGCACGGGGGTCGACGCCGACGCCGGGGTGACCAACCTGAACCTCCCCGAGACCGAGCTGAAGCAGGCCATGCTGGCCGCGAGCGATCGGGCGATCGTGGTCGCCGACCACTCGAAGCTCGGCCGCACCAGCCTCGGCGTGATCGGGCCGCTCGACCGGTTCGACGCCCTGCTGACGGCCGCGCCGGAGGGCGACGAGGAGGGTCACCGGATCGCGCTCGAGCGGCTGCGCGCCGCGGGGCTCGACTGCACCTCGGTGCCGCTGGACGGCCCCACCGTCGGCCCGGGCGCCGCCCCCGCCTCCGCCTCCGGCCTCCGCGGCGCCCCCGCCGCACCCGCTGCGCCCAGGGCCTGAACCGAGAGTGTGAGCCGATGACGATCCCGTTCCTGCCCGACCCCGACCGGTACGAGCGGATGCCCTACCGGCGCGCGGGGCGGAGCGGCCTGCTGCTCGCGGCGCTCTCGCTCGGCCTCTGGCACAACTTCGGCGACGACCGGCCGATCGACGGGCAGCGCGCGATCGTGCGGCGCGCCTTCGACCTGGGCATCACCCACTTCGACCTGGCGAACAACTACGGCCCGCCCGCCGGCGCGGCCGAGGCCAACTTCGGGCGCATCCTCGCCGAGGATCTCGCGGCGCATCGCGACGAGCTCGTCATCTCGTCGAAGGCCGGGTACCTGATGTGGCCGGGGCCGTACGGCGAGTGGGGGTCGCGCAAGCACCTGCTCGCCTCGCTGGATCTGAGCCTCGGCCGGCTCGGGATCGACCACGTGGACGTCTTCTACTCGCACCGCTTCGATCCCGAGACCCCGCTGGAGGAGACGATGGGGGCGCTGGCGACCGCGGTCACCTCGGGGAAGGCGCTCTCGGTCGGCGTCTCGAACTACGGACCGGACGAGACCCGGGCCGCCGCCCGCATCCTGGCCGGTCACGGCATCCCGCTCACGCTGCACCAGCCGCGGTACTCGATGTTCTCCCGCCAGGTCGAGGAGGGGCTCCTGCCGGTGCTCGACGAGGTGGGCGCCGGGAGCGTCGTGTTCTCGCCGCTGGCGCAGGGCCTGCTGACCGACCGCTACCTCGACGGCTCGGTGCCCGAGGACTCCCGGGCCGCGCGCTCGCGGTTCCTCTCGGCCTCGGGGATCGACGACGTCTACCTCGAGCGGGCGCGGGCGCTGGACGCCATCGCGCGCGGTCGCGGCCAGACCCTCGCGCAGCTCGCGTTGACCTGGGTGCTGCGGCATCCGCAGGTCACGAGCGCGCTCGTGGGCGCGTCGAGCGTGGCGCAGCTGGAGCAGAACGTCGAGGCGCTGCGGGCGCCGTCGCTGAGCCCCGATGAGCTCGCGGCGATCGAGCCCTACGCCGTGCACGGCACCGGTCGCCCCTGAGAGCTCGGGGCGTCGCCACGGCGGCGCGGGCGGACCTCGCCCGGGTCATCGTGGGCGGGCCTCGCCCGGGTCCTCGCGGCGGACTTTCCCCAGGTCGGCGCGGTCGGGCATGATGGGGGCCATGGGGATTCGACACGCGGGGGCGTTCTCGGCCTCCGTCGCTCTGCTGTCCGTGCTCGTGCTGGGCTCCGCCGCCGGAACGGCCGCGGCCGGTCCGCTCCCGGCCTCCGCAGTGGGCGCGTCCGCGCCCACCGTGCGCCCGGACGACCGCGTGATCGTCTACTACCAGAAGCAGTTCGCCGACGGCACCGGCGCCTACATCTCCCCGCTGCCCCTCGTCACCGAGAACACCCGGGTCGACGTGGTGAACCTCGCCGCCGTGCACATGAACTCCGACGTGCTGAACCTCAACGACCTGCCGCCGGACAGCCCCGAGTACACCCGGATGTGGAGCGACCTCGCGGCCGTCCAGGCGAGCGGCGTCGCCGTGATAGGGATGATCGGGGGCGCGCAGAACGAGACCTGGACCAACCTCGAGTCCGACTACGACACCCAGTACCCGCGGCTGCGCGCCTTCGTGCAGCAGTACGGCCTGGACGGCATCGACCTCGACGTCGAGACGCCGACCGACCTCGACGTGGCGATCGCCGTCATCCGTGACCTGACGACGGATTTCGGCGACGACTTCCTGATCACCCTGTCTCCGGTGACCGCCGGCATCCTCGGCGAACCCAACCTCTCGGGCTTCGACTACGACGAGCTCTACGCCGCGGAGGGCGACCGGATCGACTGGTTCAACACGCAGTTCTACTGCGGCTGGGGCGACCCGACGGCCGAGAACTACGACGCGCTCGCCTCGTACCAGGCCACGACGGGCGCGGGCATCCCGGCGTCGAAGATCGTGATGGCGGTGCTCACCAACCCCGCGAACTGCGACGACGGCTGGGTGCCGTTGGACGAGCTGACCGCGACGCTGCAGGAGGTGCGCGCAGCGCATCCCGACTTCGGCGGCGTGGCCGGGTGGGAGTACTTCAACTCGCTGCCCGGCGGCCCGGAGGCGCCCTGGCGCTGGGCCTCGGTAATGAGGGCGACGCTCGACGCGCCGCTCCCGACGCCCACCCCCACCGTCTCCCCCGACCCCGGGCCCACGGGCACGCCCGCACCGGCGACCCCGGCCGCCTCGGGTGGCGCGGGCGCCGACCCCGCCCTGGCGGCGACGGGCGCCGAGCCGCTCCCGATGCTGCCGGTCGTCGCGGTGATGCTGCTCGGGGGATCCGCACTCGTCCTGACCCGCATCCGACGGCGGCGAGCGCGCGGAACGGCGCAGTGCGCTGAGCGGCACACGCGCTGAATGGCGGCGCGGCAGCCGATCCCTACCAGGCGTAGGCCTCGGGAGCCTGACCTCCGGGGCCCGGCCAGATCGCGTCGAGCGCGCTGAGCTGAGCCTCGTCGAGCGAGATCTCGAGCGCGGCGAGCGCTCCGGTCAGCTGCGCGGTCGTGCGCGGCCCGACGATCGGCGCCGTCACCACCGGCTGGTGCAGCAACCAGGCCAGGCCGAGCTCGGCGGGGTCGAGCCCGCTGCGGTCGGCGTAGGCCTCGTACTCCTCGATGCGGGAGCGGCGGGCGCCCAGGCCGTCGAGGTCCTTCGACCGCGACCGGTCGGTCTTGCGGAGCACCCCGGCCAGCTGTCCGCCGGCCAGCGGCGACCACGGCAGAAGCCCGAGACCGTAGTGCTCGGCGGCCGGGATCACCTCGAGCTCCACCGTGCGCTCGGCGAGGCTGTAGACCGACTGCTCGGTCACCAGCCCGAGCTGCCGGTGGGCGCGAGCGTGCTCGGAGTACTGCGCGAGGTTCCAGCCCGCGAAGTTCGACGAGCCGAGGTAGATGATCTTGCCCTGGTCGCGCAGCACGGTGAACGCGTCGAGGATCTCGTCCAGCGGCACCGACCGTTCGATGTGGTGCATCTGGAACAGGTCGATCCGGTCGGTGCCGAGGCGACGGAGCGAGGCGTCGACGGCCGACCGGATGTGCACGGCCGAGAGCCCCCGGTCGTTGCGCCCGTCGCCCATCGGCCCCTGGGCCTTCGTGGCGAGCACCAGCGAATCGCGGAGCCCGCGCAGCCGCAGCCAGTCGCCGAGCAGCTCCTCCGACTGCCCGGGCCGGTCGCCCCAGGGCGCTCCGCCGTAGACGTCGGCCGTGTCGACGAAGGTGATGCCGTTCTCCACCGCCAGGTCGAGGATCTCGAACGATGCGTCGCGGCCGATCACCGGACCGAAGTTCATGGTGCCGAGGGCGATGCGGCTGACCTCCGCACCGGAGGCCCCGAGTCGGGTGTACTTCATGGTCGTGTTCCTCCGGTCGTGATGATCTCTGCGGTGAGCTCCTGCTGCCAGGCGACGCTCCCCCAGAGCGGATGATGGGGTGCCGCGTTCGAGCAGAGCACGACCCCCCAGACCCCGTGGGCCAGGGCGGTGCGGATGCCGTGGACGGCGAGCGCCCGGCCGACCGGGCCCTCCTCGAAGTCGCCCTCGAGCGGGGTGTAGCCGATCCAGCCCTCGCCGATCACCGCGGGAACGCCCTTCCACGCGGCCCACTCGGCGATCGCGACGACCCGCGACTCGATCTCGCGCATCATCACCTCGTGATACCGCCCGTAGTGCTGCAGCAGCCAGGTGTCCCACGCGTCCGTGTCGATCCAGTCGTAGCCGTAGATCATCTGCTGCGTCACGACCGTGGCCCGCGACTTCCACCCGACCGGTCGGCCGTACTCCTCGACACCCGGGGCGTCCGGCCTCAGCAGCCCCGTCAGCATCGGGTTCGGAAAGCCCTCGCTGCCCTCGGACCGGATGTCGATCAGCGCCTGCAGCGCGTCGAGCACGCCGTAGCTGTAGACGTGGAACTGCGCCGCCCCGAGCCCGTCGGCGACCCGGTGCATCGCGAGGTGGGGCGGCTTGCCGTAGCTCGCGGTCACGAGCAGATCGGGATGCTCCTCCCGCAACCACGCGACGGCCTCGGTTCCGCCCTGCTCGAGCGGTGGGAGGAGCGAGAAGTCGACCTCGTTGTGCAGTTCGACGAGGGCGATCGTCCGGCGGTGACCCAGGTCGGTGAGACGACGGATGAGGCGATCCCAGGCCGCGCCGAGCGCCGAGTACCGGTGCTCGGGCGCCACGGCGTCGATGGACTCGAACCACGCCGACGACCTCGCGAAGGCGGTCGACTGCTGGTACTCCCAGCTGGAGAGGATGAGCACGAGCCCGTGCCGCTCGGCCGCTTCGAACAGCTCGACGAGTCGGGTCTCCACGTCGATCCGGTAGCCGCCGGGCACGTCGTACCACCGGGTGCGTCGCCCGAAGGTGCCGCCGTCGGGCGCGCGGCCGAGCCCCTCGATCTCGAGGTCGCGGCCGAGCGGGCCGTCGAGCAGCAGCGGTGCGGCGCAGATCCGGATGGCGTTGTAGCCGCGCTCGGCGGCCTCGGCGCACGCGCGATCGAGGTCGTCGAAGGGCCCGCCCGGCTCGGCCCGGGTGTACCAGGAGAAGTCCCAGAGCGTGATCGCCAGCCGCGCCGGCAGGTGGCCCGGCACCGGACCGGTCGGCGCGGGCCCGGTCAGAGCAACCCCGGCCGGAGCAGCCCCGGCCGGAGCGGACCGATCCCCCTCGGTCACGCCCGCGCCACGGAGCCCGCGAGCACCCGCCCCTGCAGGGCGCACTCCCGGAGCCTCCGCGCGAGGTCGAGGCGGGCCCCCTCGGTCTCGGTGTCGAACAGCAGCAGCTCGGGGAGGGAGGTGGCGAAGTAGTCGACGGCGTCCTTCTGCCGCTCCACCGCATCCGCCCGCTCGTCGAGCGCCACCCAGACGCGCTCGGCCTCGGCACTCTCACCCAGGCGCAGGTGCGCGACGCCGACCCAGTAGTCGGCGAGCTCGGCGGGTCGGGGCGCCACCGCGAGGGCACCCGCGCCCGAACGAGCCCGCTGCCAGGCCTCGACCGCGCGATCGACGGCTCCGGCCCGGTCGTGGGCATCGCCCAGCACCACGAACCGCTCGGCCATGCTCCCGGCGGGATGCCGCCCCTCACCGAGGTTGGCCGGCACCGCGATGCCGGCCTCGAGGAGGGCCGCCGCCTCGGCCGCGGCCCCGGAGTCGATCAGGCGGCGGGCGACCTCGATCGATGCCGAGTCGAACACGGCGATCACCTGGCCCTCGCCCCCTTCGAAGGGTTGGAACGCGCGGCTCCGGAGGATTCGCAGCGCCTCCTCGGCCCGCCCGGCGGCCACGAGGAGTTCGAGGTAGTGCACGGTCAGGTCGTCCCGCGCGAGCACGACCGGCCCGCACGCTTCCAGGGCCTCGAGCCGCTCGCGGTCGCCGACCCCGCGCACCCGCGCGAGCACGTCGCGCTCGAACGCCAGCCGGGCATCCCCCGGGCTCAGCTCGAGCGCCCGGGCGAGGTACTCGTCGGCGGTGTCGGCGTCGCCCCCGGTGTTCACCGTGGCGATGGCCGCGTTGCGCCAGGCCACCGGATCGGAGCTGCCGTTCGCCAGCGCCTGACGCAGCCGTGCGAGCGCGTCGGCGGTGCGCCCGGCGTCCAGCAGCCAGGCGCCGAGGAGCGCGGGCGCGACGGCGTCGCCCGCATCCGCCTCGATCGCCGCCACGAGGGCGTCGTGCTCGTCGAGGCCGAAGGGGAAGGCGTAGCGCGGATCGGCGGCACGGGCGGCCGAGCGCTCCTCGGCCGCGGCCACCGGGTCGCCGAGCTGCTCCCACCACGTCGCCCGCAGATAGTGCGCGATCGGCACGGGGTTGCCGAAGGCCTTGTTCTGCGACGAGACCGTGCCGCGCGCTGCGACGACGGATGCCGAGACGGCGAGCGCGTCGCGCCACTGACCGCGGCGGGCCAGATCGACCGCGACCGTGAGCAGGGTCTTCGGATCGGCGAAGTCCACCGCTCCACCGGACCGCAGGGCCGCGAGGGAGGCCGAGATGGCGTCGAGCGGATCGGTCGCGAGCCGCCCGGTCAGCTCCGCGTCCGCGTCGGCGGTGCGGCCGAGCGCGCGGAGGGCGAGAACCCGGAGGTGCGAGGCGTCCGGGTTCCGTTCGTCGTGGAGTGCCGCGGCCTCCGCGTGGGCGAGGGCGTCGGCGGCGCGCCCGTCGCGGAGCGCGAGCCGCGCCTGGGCCAGCTCGGCGGGCAGCGCCCACGCCGCATCCCAGGCCGCCTTGCCGAAGTGGGCGGCGGCCTCGTCGCGCTCGCCCAGGCGCTCGAGCACCAGTCCGAGCCGATAGCTCGCCTCGCCGCTGGCCGGGTTGAGGTTGCGGCGGTGCAGCCGCTGCAGCGCCCGTTCGAAGTGCGCCCGCGCCGAGGCGTAGTCGGCGCGGAGGTAGTCGATCGCGCCGAGCGCGACCGAGGCCCGCGAGTCGGAGGGGTCGCGCCGCAGCACCTCGTCGAAGTAGGGCAGCGGCGACCGGGTGGGGTGACGGTACTGCTGCAGGTGCACGCCGGTGAGGTAGAGCTCGTCGATGCTCGTGATCTCGTCGGGCCGGGGCGGCTCGGTCGCCACCCAGGGCTCAGGCGCATCGAAGGTTTCGGGGGTCCGGGTGACGGAGATGAGCTCTGCCCCGTGCCGCAGCACGCGCAGGGTCAGCGATCCGTCGACCCCGGCCACCGGCACGGTCGCCACGAACGGGTCACCGGGCTCGAGGGCAGCCGGCCACTCGGCGAGGGCCTGTTCCGACCCGTCGGCGCGGGCGAGCCCCAGCACGACGAGCGCGTCGTCGATGCGCGCCGCGCTCGAGACGCCGATCCGCACGGCCGCGGGCTCGCCGTCGGAGGCCCCCGTCTCGGAGACGTCGAGGCGCACCGCGAGCTCTCTGCTCGCCTGATGGGCCGGGCCGATCCCCTGGATGGGGTACCAGTACTGGCTGAAGGAGCGCGTCTCACCGGGGGCGAGGTAGCTGAAGTCCGGCTGGTTGTCGGTGTAGACCCCCGCCATCAGCTCGACGTAGGGCCCGTCGGTGTCGGTGAGCTGGGCATCCCAGGCCCGGCCGATCGGGCCGTCGCCCCAGGTCCACTGCTTCTTGCCGGGCGAGATCGAGTGGTCGGCCCAGTGCACGAAGCCCGCACCCCGCTGATGGTCGTAGCCGCCGAAGAAGCTGTCCCGGGTGTCGGTGATCATGTACGAGGTGGGCACCGGGATGTTGCCGTAGAAGTCGAGCCGGTCGGCATCCGGATGCTCCGCATCCGCCAGCGCCGGATAGTCGACCCCGTAGTACGGCCGGTCGGCACGGGGGAAGGCGGTGATCGCGCGGCGGGCGTGGTCGGCGACGTACCGCACGTCGGTCGGGAAGAACGACTGGTAGTCGTCGTGCGACCGGGCGGCGACGTTGGCCCACCAGAGGAAGGTCTGCGGCAGGTCGGTGCGGTTGTGCAGTCGGGCGGCGACCTCGATCACCGAGCTGTCGCCGCGCAACCGCACGCCGTGGTCGCCCCGCATCCGCTGCAGCGGGTCGAGGTCGCTGTGCCAGACGGTGACGTCGCCGTCGTCGGCGCGCTCGATGCTCGTCTCGACCGGCAGGAAGGTGGCGGGGCGGTGGTGCTGCGGCCAGTTGAACTCGACGCCGCCGGAGATCCACGGGCCGGCGAGGCCGACCAGCGCGGGCTTGATCACGTTGTTGCGGTAGAAGAAGTCGTAGTCGCGGGTCTTGTCGTAGCCGATGTGGATGCGGCCGCCGATCTCGGGCAGCAGCATCAGCCGCACCCAGCGGTTCTCGAGATGGATCGCCTGCCACGAGCGGGCGACCTTCTCCTGCGCGATGCGGTCGACGAACGGGATCGGGTACACCTTGCCGCTCGAGCCCTGGTAGACCCGGCGGTCCAGGAAAAGCGGGTAGCGGTCGGGCTCACCCGGTTCGTAGCTGTCGATCTCGACGGGCTGGCTCCAGCAGGCGACCCCTCCGGCATCGAGGATGGCCTGCTGGTCGGGCGGTGCATCGGGCAAGCTGATGCGACTCTGGGCGTCGTCGTCGTTCGTCACAGCGTCGAGGTTAGGGACGACCTGCCACCCCGGGCCATAGCGGGTCTGCCGGTATGCCTGGACAAATCGCTGATCACCTCGACCTAGACTGGCATGGTGCTGATTCGCGACGGCTTCCCCGGACAACGACTGCGGGTCCTCCCGCGGCCCCGAGTCGCCGAGGCGCTCTCGTCACCGATCACCGAGCGGTTGCTGGTCACCGACGCCGGGCACTTCCCCCACGCCGCCGCGCACGGGCGCGTCCGGCCCCGGGGCGCCGACGAGGTGGTCGTGATCCTGTGCACCGGCGGCATCGGCTACGTCGAGGTGCGCGGCGACGAGCACACGATGGCGCCGGGCGAGGTGGCCGTCATCCCGAGCGGCGAGCCGCACCGCTACCGGGCCGATCCGCTCGACCCATGGACGATCTGGTGGATGCATGTCACCGGCGCCGACGCCGACGAGCTCGCGCGGGCGATCACCCAGCCCTTCGGCGAGTTCTCCGCCGTGATCCAGGCGCACGACCCCTATGCGGCCCGGGCCGCCCTCGAGCACACCCTGGTCTCGCTGGAACGCGACGAGACCGTCGCCAGCCTGATGGCGGCCTCCGGCGCCGCGTGGGGGCTGCTGGCCCAGCTGGCGGCCGACCGGGCCCGCGGCACGACCGAGGCCGGCGACCCCATCCTCGCCGCGCAAGACTATCTGCGCGAACACCTCGAGGCGTCGACCAGCGTCGCCGAGCTGGCCAAGATCGCGGGGCTCAGCATCTCGCACTTCTCGGCCCGGTTCCGGCTCGCCTCGGGGATGGGCGTGGTGGAGTACCACAAGCGTCTCCGGAGCGCCCGGGCGAGGGAGCTGCTGATCACGACGGAGGCGTCGGTGGCCGACATCGCCCGCACCGTCGGCTACGACGACCCCTTCTACTTCTCGCGCCAGTTCCGCGCGATCAACGGCACCAGTCCCACCGATTACCGGTTGTCGTTCCACGATCGTTCCGAGCCGGGCGATTGAGGTGATCCGTCCAGGCTATTCCGGGGATCGGGCTGGGGGCTGTCGCCAATACCGCACGCCGGCCTGACCCCGGGTCGGTGATTTGTCCAGGCGGATCATCCGTTCTGTCTATCGTGACGCGCCGTCGCGCATCCGTAGTATCGCTCGTTGTAGCCCTCGGGCTATCCGACCCAAGGGAGTGTTCATCTCATGGCTGCCATTGTCGCCAGCGGATCACAGCACCCGGTGCGTCCGCGCCGGAAGGGCCCGCTGATCTCCAGCGGGTGGGGCTTCGTGATCCCGTTCCTGGTGTTCTTCGTCGTCGCGATCCTCGCTCCGGTCGTCTACGCCATCTACCTCAGCCTGTTCCGCGACCAGCTCGTGGGAGGGTCGAGCTTCGTCGGCCTCGCCAACTACGGCCAGGCGCTCACCGACCCCGATTTCTGGGGCGGGGTGCTGCGGGTCATCGCCTTCATGATCATCCAGGTGCCGATCATGCTGATCTTCTCGCTGGTCGCAGCTCTCGCGATCGACAGCGGCCGGCTGCGCGCACCCGGGTTCTACCGCATCCTCCTCTTCCTCCCCTACGCGGTGCCCGGCGTCGTCGCGGTGCTGATCTGGGGCTTCATCTACGGCCCGCGGTTCGGGCTGGTCGGCTCGATCAACACCTTCCTCGGCGCGCAGATCTTCACGCCGCTGACGCCGGACTGGGTGCTCAGCTCGATCGCGAACATCGCGGTCTGGGAGTTCGCGGGCTACAACATGGTGATCTTCTACGCGGCGCTGCGGACGGTGCCCACCGAGCTCTACGAGGCGGCCTCGCTCGACGGCGCCGGGGCGTTCCGCACCATCCTGTCGATCAAGCTTCCCGCCCTCCGCGGGGCCCTGGTGATCACGACGATCTTCTCGATCATCGGCAGCTTCCAGCTGTTCAACGAACCGAACCTGCTGAAACCGATCGCCCCGAATGCCATCACCAGCACCTTCACCCCCAACCTCTACGCCTACAACCTCGCGTTCACCGGCCAGCAGTACAACTACTCGGCGACGATCGCGATCGTGATGGGGCTGATCACCGCGGTGATCGCCTACGTGGTGCAGCTGCGGGGAACCCGAAAGGAACTCCGATGACCGCCGCCCCCATCGAGCGCCGGCGCTCCCGGCTCGCTCCCCGCTCGTCGATCAGCCTCACCATCGTCATGGTGGTGCTGGTGCTCTACACGCTGGTGCCGCTGGCCTACCTGGTGATCAACGCCACGAAGTCGCAGGACGACTTCTTCACCTCGTTCGGGCTCTCGTTCGGCTCGAGCTTCAACCTCTTCCAGAACATCGGCGACGTCTTCACCTACAACGGCGGCATCTACTCCCGCTGGTTCCTCAACACGATCCTCTATGTGGTCGTCTCGGCCGGCGGTGCGACGATCCTGTCGGCCCTCGCCGGCTACGGCATCGCCAAATTCCGCTTCCGGGGCCGCAACGCGGTGTTCGCGGTGGTGCTCGGCGCCGTCGCCATCCCGGGGACCGCCCTGGCCCTGCCGACCTTCCTTCTCTTCAGCTCGGTCGGTCTGGTGAACACGCCCTGGGCGATCATCATCCCGTCGCTGGTCAGCCCGTTCGGGCTGTACCTGATGTGGACCTACGCGACCGACGCCGTCCCGAGCGAGATCCTCGAGGCCGCGCGGATCGACGGGGCGGGCGAGTTCCGCACCTTCTTCACCGTCTCGCTGCGCCTGCTCGCGCCGGGACTCGTGACCGTGCTGCTGTTCTCGATCGTGACGACCTGGAACAACTACTTCCTGCCCCTGATCATGCTGAGCGACCCGCAGTGGTACCCGCTGACCCTGGGCCTGGCCCAGTGGAACGCGCAGTCGACGGGCACGAACGCCGACCCGATCCAGAACCTGATCATCACGGGATCGCTGATCGCGATCATCCCGCTGGTGGCCGTGTTCCTCCTGCTCCAGCGCTACTGGCAGTCCGGCCTCGCCGCCGGAAGCGTCAAGTCGTAGCCCCTTCCGCTCTCCCGACCCGAACCCGCAACCACACCAGACACAAGGAAGTGATACCTGTGAAACGCAGCACCAAGATCGCAGCGGTCGCACTGACCACCGCACTCATCGGCGCCGGCCTCGCGGCCTGCTCGCCCGGAGGTGCTGGCACGGGCGCCGCCGCCGGCTCGGCCGCCGACATCGACTCCGCACTCGAGAAGGGCGGCGAGATCACCTACTGGGCCTGGGCCCCCGCCTCCGAGGCGAAGGCGAAGGCCTTCGAGGCCAAGTACCCGAACGTGACGGTCAACTACGTCAACGCCGGCAGCGGCGTCGACGAGTACACCAAGATCACGAACGCGATCAAGGCCGGCACCGGGGCTCCGGACGTCGCTCAGATCGAGTACACGGCGATGCCGCAGTTCTACCTGGCCGACAACCTGGTCGACCTCTCGGGCTACGGCTTCGGCGACCTGAAGGACGACTACATCCCGGGTTCGTGGAGCGCCGTCGCGAGCGGGGACAAGGTCTACGGGCTCCCCGAGGACTCGGGCCCCATGGCCATGTTCTACAACAAGCGCGTCTTCGACCAGTACGGCATCAGCGTGCCGACGACCTGGGACGAGTTCGCCACGGCCGCCGCCACCCTGCACGCGGCCGACCCGAACCAGTACCTCACCTCCGACGGCGGCGACGGCTACTTCACCAGCAGCATGATCTGGCAGGCCGGCGGCCACCCCTACCAGGTCGACGGCACGAACGTGACGATCGACCTGCAGGACGAGGGCACCCTCAAGTGGACCAAGGTCTGGAACGACCTGGTCGAGAAGAAGCTGCTCTCCCCCACGCCCTCGTACACCGACGACTGGTACAAGCAGCTCGGCAACGGGCAGATCGCGGCGCTGATCAGCGGCGCCTGGATGCCGAGCCTGCTCGAGTCGGCCGCCCCGGAGGGTTCGGGCGACTGGCAGGCCGCACCGATGCCGACCTATGACGGCACCGCCGCCTCGGCGAACTTCGGCGGCAGCGCCCAGGGCGTCATCAAGCAGTCGAAGAACCCGGCCCTCGCCGCAGCCTTCGTGAAGTGGATGAACGACACCCCCGAGGGCGTCACGATCCTCCAGGACTCCGGCAGCTTCCCGTCGACCGTCGCCGCGCTGAGCGCCCCCGAGTTCGCCGATGCGACCTCGGACTACTTCGGCGGCCAGAAGGTCAACAAGGTGCTCCTGGATGCGGCGGCCACGGTTCCGGACGGCTGGCAGTACCTGCCCTTCCAGACCTACGCGCAGACCATCTTCGCCGACTCGGTCGGTCAGGCCTACGCGAGCGGCTCCGACCTGAATCCGGGCCTGCAGCAGTGGCAGAAGTCGCTGGTCGACTACGGCAACGAGCAGGGGTTCACCGTCACCGGCAAGTAGGGGCGGCACCGTCGAAGGGCCCGGCTCCGTGGAGCCGGGCCCTTCGTCGTGCGGTTCGTGGTGGGCGTCGTCGGATGCGCGGTGCGCTCAGCCGGTCACGCGGACGAGGCGGCTGCGGTGCACCCGGGCCCCGTGCACGGCCAGTCGCTCGCGGTCGGCGCGGGGCCGCACCTGGGCGTCGAGATGCACGGCGCTCTCCGGGCTCCACGGGAGCAGCGCGAGCTCGAGCTCGCCGGTCAGCCCGGTCACGTCCAGCTCCCAGGTGCGGCCGGTCCAGAACTGGTCGGACACGAGCATCCCGTCATGGAAGGCCCGCCCCACGTCGCCGACCCAGTCGAGCTCCAGCACCACCCGATCGCCCGGCTGCGCGCCGGCGGCCGGGCGGGGAAGGCGGATGCGATAGCGGGCGGCGAGGTCGAAGTCGCCGTCGAGCGGGGCCGAGAGCCGGTCGGCGCTGCCGCCGTGGCGGATGGGGGCGGTGCCGCGGGCGGCGCGCTCCTCGACGATCTCGACCGCGGTGCCGCCGGCTCCGTCGGTCGCGTCGGACACCGGATCGAGCAGGTAGGTCGTGAAGAGCCCGTCGGCGGAGCCCGTCGACCGCACCCCGGCGCCGACCCGGGGCAGTGCCGGCAGCGTCGAGAACTGCACCCGGTCATCGCCGGCGCGCACGGTCAGCCCGTCGTAGAAGGCGACGTCGGCCGAGCTGAGCACGAGGTACTCCTCCCCGTCGATCCGCCCCTGCCAGAGGATCTCGGCCGTGTCCGCGTCCACGACCAGGAGCCGGGCACCGCCGAGATCGACGACGTCGTCGACGGAGGGGGCCACGATCCGGCGCTCGGTCCCCCCGGCGATGGTCTCGTGGAGGATCTCCACCGGCAGCCCCGCGGTCGGGAACAGCACCACGGTCGGCACGCCGTCGAGCTCGACCTCGGTCACCAGCTGGGCCGTCGCCGAGAAGCGGCTCCCGTCGGGCAGGGCCCGCCGCACCGGCCAGACGAAGGAGGCGCCGGACGGCACCGACACCGGTTCCGTGGGCAGCACGACCTCGTGATCGCCCATCGTCAGTTCGAGCTGCAGCACCGCCCCGGGCAACGGGGCGACGGCGGGCTGGTAGGTCGACACGAACGCGAACCCCTGCTCGCCGTCGGCGCGGAAGGCCACCCGCAGCTCGCCGTCGGCGAAGGTCGGAGCCAGGGGGGCGAGCTCGCGCGCGGTCGTCTGCAGGAACAGGTGCTGCAGTCGCAGCAGATCCGCGTGCCGGCGGCGCTGACCGAACGAGCCGAACGGCGCCGCGAAGTCGTAGTCGCGCACGGGCAGGTCGTTGGGGTAGCCGGTGGCCTGGGACTCCTGGGTCGTCGACCGCTCGCCGAGAACCTGCACTCCCCCGTGGTACATGTAGTAGCCCTGGAAGACCGAGCCTCCGGCGATCTTGGCCAGTGCGACGGCGGCGACGTCGTCGGGTTCGACGAGCGGCCTGCGGTGGTACGCGGCCGGCATGCCGCCGCCGAGCTCGCAGGTGGCGTAGGGCACGAGCCCGGCATCCGCCGTCTTGCTGCCGTCGGTACCGGCGCCGTCGATGTCGGTGCCGTCGATGTCGACGCCGGCGGTGACTGAGCCGGCGGCACCGGAACCGGCGGCGCGCACGTCGGCGCCCACGCCCAGGTCGTCGCGCTCGGCGGTGAAGCGGAAGTGCATCGCGTAGTTCGCCGGCCAGCCGGCGTCGGCGTCCTCCCAGAAGCCGTCGACGTAGCCGGCGTAGACGGGGAGGAACTCGTCCGCGGGCAGCTCGGCTCCGCCCCAGCCCGTCGCCGTCCACAGCGGGGCGCTCATGCCGGCGTCCTCCGCCATCCGGCGCAGGGTGGTCAGGTGCCCGGGCTGGTCGTAGAGCTCGTTCTCCACCTGGATGGCCACGATCGGGGCGGCCGGATCGCGGTCGCTGCGGAACAGCCCGTGGAGTTCGTCGGCGATCGCGCCGATCCACGGTCGCACCAGGTCGAGGTAGCCGGGGTCGTCGGTGCGGTGCATGACGTCGGCCTGCTGCACCCAGTCCGGGAAGCCGCCGTTGCGGGCCTCGGCGTGCACCCAGGGTCCGATCCGCAGCACGACCTCGAGACCGACGTCCCTGGCCTCCTCGACGAAGCGCCGGAGGTCGAGCGCGCCCTGCCAGCTCACCTCGCCGGGCAGCTCCTGGTGCAGGATCCAGATCACGTAGGTGGAGACCAGGGTGATGCCGTTGCTGCGGAGCGCGGCGAGATCGTCGTGCCAGCGGTCCGGATCGGTGCGGGCGAAGTGGTACTCGCCGGCCACGGGGAACCAGGGGCGGCCACCTCGTTCGAGATGGCTCTCGCGCACGCGGATCGCGTCGCCGGGGGCGTCGTCGCCCATCCGGAGGGAGGAGATCCGGGAGCGGGCAGGGGTGTCGGAGAGCCGGAGGCGCTGCGGTGCGCCGGGCGTGCTGAAGTGGTCCACCACACAATCGTGGCCCTCGCGGGCGGCCACCGGAATGTCGTGCAGCCCGAAGCCCCTGGACGAATCGACGCCCGGACCCGCCTGGCCCACCCGCCCGGGCCGACCTGCGAGGCCATCAGCGGATCGTCCAGGCGTTCCGCCGGATCCGCTATGGAGGCACCCGCCCTCGGCCCGAGACCCTGGAGTACCCCCGTTCGGGGACCGGCTACGACGAGGTAGAGGAGAAGCGACGATGACCGCACGAACACCCTGGAGGACGAGCCGACTCGCCTCCACTCTCACGGCGCTGGCCGTCACCGGCGCGCTGCTGGTCGCGATGCCGGCCCTGTCCGCATCCGCCGCACCGGCTGAGGCAGCGACACCCGCACCGGCGGACGCAGCGGCACCGGCATCGGCACCCGCAGAGGCCGCGGCACCGGCGGCCGACGACGCCGGGGGCCTCGGCGCCCTGGTCGACGACTACCTCACCCGGGTTCCCGGCGACTATACCCCCGCATCCTGGGCCCCGTTCGCCGCTGCCGTGAGCAGCGCCCAGAGCGTGCGCGGCGACACCGGCGCCACCGGGCAGCAGATCGTCGCGGCGAAGAACGCGCTGCTCGAGGCGGCGGGCGCCCTCGAGACACTCTCGGCGGGCAGCTTCGAGTCGATCACCAACGACAGCTTCTGGACCGACACCGACGGAAACCCCATCTCGTCGCAGGGCGGCGGCATCTTCCGCTTCGGCGACACCTACTACTGGTACGGCGTGCACTACCAGGAGGCCGATCCGTACCGGCAGAGCCCGTCGCAGCTCTACAAGAACGCGACCTTCAGCTCGATCCCGGTCTACTCCTCCAAGGACCTCGTGAACTGGACCTTCGAGAACGACGTCGCCACCCGCGACACGGCCCTGTCCATCCCGGAATCGGCCGGCACCTACTTCTCGCGCCTGAAGACCCTCGGCGACGCCGCCTGGGTGGGCCGGCTCGGCGTCTCGTACAACGAGAACACCGGCAAGTTCGTGATCGTCTCCCAGATGAACGACAGCGACCCGAACGCCGCCAACGTCTACAGCGTGCTGTTCCTGCAGGCCGACACCCCGACCGGCGACTTCGCCTACGCCAACCTGCAGACCCAGATCGCCGGGTCGCCCACCCGGGGCACCGGCGATCAGACCGTGTTCACCGACGACGACGGCTCCGACTACCTGGTCTTCTCGAACTCGCGCGGCCGCGCCGGCGGCTACGTCAGCCGCATCGCACCCTCGGACTCGCTCTCGATCGAGCCGGCCACCCGCATCAGCAGCAACCCCGCCGGCCGCGAGGGCAACGCGATGTTCCGGCTCGGCGACACCTACTACATGGCCGCGTCGGACCTGCACGGCTGGAACACCTCGGTGAACTACGTCGTCGAATCGACCGGTAGCGACATCCAGGGCTCCTACGGAGCCGAGTACGTGCTGCCCGGCACCGAGAAGGACTACAGCCACGTCACCCAGACCGGCTTCTTCGTCACCGTGCACGGCACGAAGCAGGACACCGTGCTCTACGCCGGCGACCGCTGGGCCGAGTTCGCCTGGAACGGCACGGGCTACAACCAGTGGCTGCCGATCACGGCCTCCGCCGACGGAGACCTGCAGTTCCACTCCCTGAGCAACTGGGAGCTGAACGCGGTGACCGGCGAATGGCGCCCTGGGCCTCAGAACAACGCCGTGCTCAACCCCGACTTCGCCGCCGACCGGGTGACCACGAGCACGATCACCGGTTGGACGACCGTTCCGGATGCCGGCAACCAGGCCGCGACCTTCGTGAGCAACGTCTCGCCCGGTGCCGACCAGTCGCGCTTCGCCCTGCGCCTGGGCGCGGCCGGCGCGTTCTCCGGCTCGGTGCAGCAGCAGAACGAGGTCGCGGCAGGCACCTACCGCTTCGCGGCGAAGGTCACCTCGACCGCCGGGCTCGACCACGCCCGGGTGGTGATCACCGGCGCGGCCGGCGAGCACTACAGCCTCGACCTGCCCGCGGCCACCACCGGGTGGACCGACGTCTCGCTCGGCGACATCGCCCTCTCCGCCGGCACCGCCACGATCTCGATCGAGGCGGGAAGCACGGCAGCCGGCCAGTCCCTGACGATCGACTCCCTCTCCCTCGTCGCGCAGCCCGCGCCGACCGACCCGCCGGCGCCCGCCTGGAACCCGGACACCGTGTACGACCAGGCCACCGCCGTCTCCTACGACGGGTCGGAGTGGCTCTCGGCCTGGTGGACGCAGGGCCAGACGCCCGGAGACCCGAACGGGCCGTGGCAGCAGGTCGAGGAGGCCGACGGGCTGACGGTCTGGACCCCGTCGCGGATCTTCGTCGCCGGCGACGTGGTCGTCCACGACGGCACGGAGTACACCGCCGCCTGGTGGACGCGCAACCAGCAGCCGGGTGATCCGAACGGGCCGTGGCAGGTCGTGACCGGATGACGGGAGCCGCTCTCGAACGGCTGAGCGCGCGGCACGCCGGGAGACGCATCGACGCGGTCGTCTCCCGGCGGGCCGCGGCCCTCCGGCTGCTCAGGGTCGACGACGTCGACCTCGTGGAGCCGACTGCGTCGACCCACCCGGCCCCCGGCGCGGCCGGCGCCATCCTGGCCCCCTGGCCGAACCGGGTCGAGGGGGCGCGCTGGACCCACGACGGCGTCGAGCGGATGCTGCCGCTCACCGACCCCGCGAACGGCCACTCGAACCACGGGCTGCTGCTCGAGCGGGACTGGGACGTGACGGCTCGGAGCGACGACTCGGTCACGCTGCAGACGGAGCTCAGGCCGGGTGACGAATACCCGTTCCACCTGGAGCTGACCACGCGGTACGTGCTCGACGCGGGAGGGGTGACCGTGACGCACGAGGTACGGAACCGCTCGGCGGGCCCGGCGCCGTTCGCGCTCGGTGCGCATCCGTATCTCTGCGTGGGCGAGAACCCGGTGGAGTCGCTGGTGCTGACGATCGAGGCCGACCGCGCGCTCGTGCTCGACGCGGGCTGGATCCCGCGGGGCGAGCGCCCGGTCGACGGCACCCGCTGGGACCTGCGGAGCGGTCGGGTCGTGGCCGAGATCGATCCGCACTCGGGCTACACGGCGCTCCAGGAGCGGAACGGCCGGGTCGTGCACCGCCTCACGGCTCCGGACGGTTCCGGGGTGCGGATGTGGGCGGATCGGCGGTTCGGCTGGGTGCAGGTGTATCTGGCGACGGACTTCGTCGGCGACCGGGGCGCCCGGCCCGCCCTGGCGATCGAGCCGATGTCGGCACCGCCGAACGCCCTCCGCACCGGGGAGGGCCTCGCCTGGATCGAGCCGGGCGGCCGCTGGACGGCGGAGTGGGGTGTCGGCGTCTAGCGCTGGCCGCGGAACAGCCGCAGCACCACGATCACCGACACCCAGACGATGCCGATGGAGGCCAGGCCGAGCAGCCCCAGGTAGAGCAGCTCGAGGCCGAAGTACGGGTGATCGGTCATGGGGTGTCTCCTCGTCGAGGCGGTGGGTGTTCGGGGGCGGTGGTCGGTGCGGGGCTGTGGTCGGTGCAGGGCTGTCGGCGAGGCCGTTGGGCCGTGGGGCTCCTGATGCACCTGATGGATGCGCCCGATGCTAGTCCGGCTCGCGCCGCGCGGCACGGGGTTGCGCCGGGGATGTGCCGTGCGGAAACGAGGATGAGGCCGCCCGGGCGGACGGCCTCATCGAGGGGGCGGCGCGCGACGGTCGGCCGGCGCGCGCCGCAGGTGATCAGATCAGACCGTGGCGCGACGGCGGATGAGGGCCACGGCGAGACCGCCCAGGACCAGACCGCCGGCCAGCATCCCGAGGGGTGCGGCCTCGACACCCGTGGCCGCCAGACGCGCGCCGCCGGCGCCCGTCGTGGTGGTGCCGGTGCCCGGGTTCACCGGAGCCACCGGGGTGACCGGCGTCGCCGGATCGGCGACGACCGTGAACACGGCGGTCACGGTGCGGCCGCTGCGGTCGCCCGAGACGGTGAGCGAGTAGTCGCCGACGAGGATGTCGCCTGACAGGGTCAGGGGGCCGGCGAAGCTGCCGTCCTCGTCGTCGGCGAACAGGCCGCTCGCGTCGAGTTCGACCGCCTGGCCGTCGGGGCCGGTGAGCGCGAAGGTCAGGCCCTCGTTGGGGCTGAAGCCGGTCGCGGAGACGGTGACGCCCTCCTCGGGGTTCGTGACATCGGACAGCGTCAGCGAGGAGGGGTCGATCGTGAGCGTGACCGGGATGAGCGCGACGGGAGCCTCGGCGAAGTAGAACAGAACCGAGAGGGGTCCGAAACCGGGAACCGGCTCGCCGTTCAGCGTCTGGGTGAAGGTGGCTCCGACTCCGCCGGTGGCCTCCGTGCCCGCACCGGGCTCGAGGCGGCTGAAGTCGGTGTCGATCGAGAACGTGCCGTCAGCGCCGACGATGCCCCGGCCCGCCTCAGCGGTGGTCAGGCTGCGGGCGCCGTAGGTGATGACGATCTCGGCCCCGGGCTCACCGGTGCCGGTGAAGGTCGGGGTGGTCGAGTCGACCGTCTCGGTGACTCCGGGGTAGGTGACCTCGAACGGGTTCGCCGGGTTCGGGGCGACCTGAAGGGAGAAGGTCAGGGGACGCGACTGCAGGACGGTGCCGTCGGCAGCGACCTCCTGCACGGTGCTCACGACCTGTGTCTGGCCGACGCCGAGGAGGTCGAAGTTCGCGGTCGCGGTCCAGCTGCCGTCGGCGTTGCGCAGGTTGCCGCCGTAGATGGCGGTGTGCTGCGTGCCGGCGCCGGTGAGGTACTGCACGTCGACGTGGTTGCCGTCGGAGAGTCCGACGCCCGCGAACTGCGCGGTGTTCGGCAGGTACTCGGGGACGTTGAGCTGCCCCTGCGACGGCGTGGTCACGTCGAAACCCGCGTCGGCGCTGGCGGCGGTAGTGGTGATCAGGACGGGGGCGACGACGATGACGGCGGCGGTGCCGATCATCGCAAGGCGGGACGCGACAGAGCGTCTCGCGGAGGGCAGGAGTTTCACAGAGGTTCCTTCACCGGTGTAGGGATGGGCGTGCGTGCGCGAACGCGCGCTCTCACCGTATGCGGAGAAACCTCCCACCCCAATGGGGTTCCACGGGGGCCGCACAGGTGTAGATTCCGCGACCCCCGATCCGGAACCCCGTCAGTCGCGCCCGTCCGCCGCGCCCGTCGCGACTCGTCGGCGGCGCAGGAGGAGGCCGCCCAGGAGGGTGGCCGCTGCCAGCGCCCCGAGCACGAGCTCGCCGGCGAACGGCGCCCCCGTGTCGGCCAGGCGCGTCGAGTTGCCCGCCGGAACCACGGGCGTCGGGGCGGCGGGCAGCGCCGCGAGCACGGCGTAGGCGTCGATCATGCCGGCGCCCTGCCAGTTCTCGGTGCTGCGACCGTAGTCCCAGGCCTGGGCCGGGACCGGCGTGGCCGTGCGCACGAACGCCGAGCGGACCTCGTCGCCCGAGCTCTGCGGCGAGCGCTGCAGAGCGACGGCCGCGACACCGGCCGCGTTGGGGGCCGCGGCGGAGGTGCCTCCGAAGTAGTAGGCCCCGGTGGTCGTCTCCTGGTTGAAGAACGTCGTCTGCGGGTTGTCGACCGAGGTGATGTCGGGCTTGGGGTGCGGACGGGGATCGACGAGGGGCTCGGCGCGGACGCCGTCGGCACGCACGGGACCGAAACGGTACTGCACCGGACCGATTCCCGAGTACGGTTCCATCACTGTGGGCGCGAGCGCCGATGTGGCAGCCACGGTGAAGACCGACGGGTCAGACGGGTGACCGAAGATCGTCGCCCCGATGCTCACGCCAGTGGGCGCAGTCGGCCGATCGAGCTCGAGCACTCCGTCGTCGTCGAACTGGTAGATCATCGTGAAGCGCGGAGTCTCCGTCTGAGACGGACCCCCGTCGGAGAGCACCCGGGCGAGCACGATCCGCGCTGCACCCTGCACGGGCTGATCGAACGTGAGCACCGCATCCATGGCCGGCAAGGACGCGTCGACCTCTTCGAGCGAGGAGATGACCTTCCACGTTCCTGGACCGGTCGGCTGGCCATCCGGCCCCACCGGCGCAGGCACCTCGGCCAGGACGAATGGCAGGTACCTGGTCTGCACACCGTCGACCGGTTCGGCCCACTGCACCGAAACGGGGAAGGACCCCTTATCGACGAAGATCGACAGGCCGAGTTCGGCGCGACTCGCCCCCGAGGTGCTCCCGCCTCCGAAGTCGTTGCAGTCGACGGCGAAACCCGCCTGCGCATTCTGAAGCCAGGTGGTGACGGCAGCTGGGCAGGTCGTGGGCGAGTAGGCATCCGCCTCCCAGGAGCCGATGGGCCGATTCTCCCAGGCGCCGGCGCGGCCGATGCTGGTCTCGTTCTGAGCCGCCGAGAAGTACAGCACTCCCTGCGCCCGGAGCGCCTCGATCTTCTGCGCGACCACGCCCTGCTGGAACCACGGCTCGGAACCCAGCACGTCGTCGTCGACGATCACGCGGGCGCCGTTGTCGGCGAGCAGCTGGATGCGGTCGGCGTACTCGGCCTCGGTGTAGCCGGCCGCCGCGAAGAGCAGTTGGGCGCCCGGCGCGATGCCGTGCACGGTCTGAGCCATCGCCCGGCCTTCGTCGTCGGCGGGGGTGTCGTCGGCCAGCACCGTCACGGGGGTGGTGTAGCCGCAGGGGTTGCCGGGGCCCGGAAGGGATCCGAGGGCGATGTCCTGGGCTTCATCGGTGACCGCGCTGTTCTGCGGACCGAGTGCGTTGAACGAGTTCGAGAGGATGCCGACGGTCACGCCGGTGCCGTCGACCCCGAAGGCGGCGCGCGCGATGTCGGCGCGGAGCGGGGCAGCCGAGTTGACCGGGATGGTGCGGCAGGTTGCGGGTGCGGCGGCTGTCGTGGCGGCACTGCCGACGGCGGGCGCAGACGCGGTGGCGGCGAGTGCGGCGGACTCGGCGGAGGCGGACTCGGCGGAGGCGGAGTGACGCGGCCGGGTGACCGCGGCGACCGAGACGACGCCGTCGAGCGCGGCGGCGGCGTCGAAGGATGCGGTCGGCAGGTACGCGACCACGGTCGGGATGCTGGTGGTCACCGAGCGGATCGAGCCGAGCGCCTGCAGCGTGGGCACCGCGGCCTGCTGCGCGGCGGCCGAGGAGAACCGCACCGACACGGCGACGCGGCCCTGGTCGTCGGTCGGCACCGAGCCCGGGCCCGAGGCGGTGAAGCCCGCCGCTTGTTCGGCAGCCTCGGTCGACGTGGCTCCGGAAGCCTCGGCGAGCGCGAGGAGCGACGGGGCGATGACGCCGCCCCGGCCCAGCAGATCGGCGATCCCGGCGCTGTCGGTGCCGTTCGAGGCGTCGACGGCGGCGGAGAGAGCGGTGGCTTCCGTGTCTCCAGGGGCGCCCGGGGCGTCGGGGCCGACGGCGGCGGCGGCCGCAGCGGCAGCAGCCGGTGCATCACTCACGACGACGGCTCCGGCCGGCGCCACCGCCCCGATCGGAAGCGCGATGGCCCCGACGATCGCCCCGGCTACGAGAGCCAGCCGGCCCATGGTCGTTCTCGGCATCTGTGCGTTCCCCCCGCATCCGGACGACCGCCGGCGTGAACGCTGCAGCGGGTCGTCGAGTCCTGATTCCCCCCAAGCGTATAGTCCGAGCGAACACTCCGTCCGCCCACAAACACCCCCAGAACGCGTCACGCGCCCACTCCACCCGCCGCCCCCGCTGTGCCCCGCCGCCCGGATACGCTCGGAGGATGACCGACCCCCAGCAGCCGGCACCCACCCCGCCCTCGCCGTCCGCGTCCGCGCATCTCGAGAGCCTGCTCGTCGCGGCCGCGAACGATCCGGCAGCGGCACCGGCCTTCCTCGACGCCCTCCTCGACGCCACCGTGCTGGTGCCGGGCACCGCGACCGACGACGGTCGGGCGAATCTGGCGAACCTGCTCGGGCAGGACGGCGCATCCGTGCTGCCCTTCTACACGTCCGAAGACCGGCTGCGCGAGACGCTCACGGCGGTGCCGACGTTCGAGCGAGCCTTCCTCGGGATGCCGTGCCGCGTCTTCTGGGACATGACCCGCGGCGCCACCCTCGTGCTCAACCCGCACTCCCCCTACGGCAAGACCTTCCTGCCCGGGGAGATCGGGCAGCTGCTCGACGGTGCCGCGACACTGACTCCCCGGGTCGTGACGGAGTCGACGCGGATCCTGGTCGGCCGGCCCGCGCACGTCCCCCCGGGGATGCTCGACGCGCTCTCGGACCTCTTCGGGCGGCATCCCGAGGTCGACGAGGCCGTGCTGGGCTGGAAGGTCACCCCCGAGGCCGACGGGTCGGCCGAGGGGAAGCCGGACGCGAGCTACTACCTCGTCGTCGTCGGCGACGTGGGCGCCCGGGACGCCCTGAACCCGGAGCTCGCCCGGGCCCTGGTGACCTATTCGATGAGCGCCCCCGTCGACGTGCAGTTCGTCGAGGCCCGCGCCGGGCACGCGCTGAAGGACATCCCGCCGTTCTATCGGCGGAAGCGCGGGTGGTTCAGGCGCTGATCCTCGCGGCTCCCGCACGACACGAGAGCTGGGCCCGCTCGGGCTCTAGCCCCGCTCGGCTCGCGCGCGGGCGAGGATGCCCGTGACCACCGCCGTCTTGGCGTCGGCGTACTCGTTCATGTCGGCCCAGTCGCGCGCGATGAGCGATCGCTTGGTCGACTCGTAGAGGGCGCGATCCTCCGCATCCGACCGCAGCCGGTCGCGGAAGAGGAGGTAGTCCTCCACCGCCGCGTCGCCCGCGGGCCGGACGTGGAGGTGCACGTCCCGCTCGGGCGTGCGGAGCATCCGATGACCGGGCTCGCGCACCCGCAGCTCGTAGCCGGCGGCGATCAGCGCATCCAGATAGCCGCCCTCGGCGGCTGTGTCGTCGACCGTGACGAGCAGGTCGATGATGGGCTTCGCGGCGAGCCCGGGCACCGAGGTCGAGCCGATGTGCTCGACGAGGCGGGCGGTGTCGCCGACGGCACGGCGGATGCGGCGACGATGCTCGTCGGCGGCGGTCGCCCAGGCCGGGTCGTACTCCTCGAGCACGAGCTCGCGCTTCTCGCGGCCGCCGACGAGCTGCAGCTCGCCGATGCGCGCGCTGAGCGAGGCCTGCGGTCGCTCGCCGGTCGTGCGGCGCACCTGCGACTCGACGACCTCGAACCCGGCGCGGGTGAGCCGCTCGGCGAGCTCGTCGACCGGCCACCGGTAGGCGGGGAGCACGGCGTGCGGGAACTCCTCGAGCACCGGCCACTCGAAGAAGCCGACGAGCAGATGGCCGCCGGGCCCGAGCGCGCGGCCGAACTCGCGCAGGGCCGCGTCGATCGTGTCGGGGTGATGGTGGATGAGCGAGTACCAGGCGAGCACCCCGTCGAGCGAGCCGGCGGCGACCGGGAGCGCCTCGAGGGGGCCGAGGTCGAAGCGCAGGCCGGGGTACTCGGCGCGGGCGCGGTCGACGAACTCGGGCACGCGGTCGATGCCGCGGGCGTCGAGCCCTCGTGAGGCGAGGAAGGAGGTCCACTGGCCCGGGCCGCTGCCGGCGTCCACGACTGCGGGGCGGCGGGAGCCCGCGGCGGTGGTCGCCGCGATCGCGTCGGCCCAGCCGCCGACGATCGCCCGGTCGTGCGGATGCACCGCATCCATCGACCCGAATCGGGCCGTGTACTCGGCCGCGCGCGCGGAATAGGCCAAGGTCACGTCATCGCTCATCCGGTCGAGTCTAGACACGGTGCGCTCGCATGATCGGGGAGTAGTTTCGCAGTATGAAGTTTCGACACCTCGGCAACAGCGGACTCAAGATCTCCGAGATCATCTACGGCAACTGGCTCACCCACGGCTCCCAGGTCGAGAACGACATCGCCACGCAGTGCGTGCGCGCGGCGCTCGACGCGGGCATCTCGACCTTCGACACGGCCGACGCCTACGCGAACACCGTCGCCGAGCAGGTGCTGGGCGACGCGCTGAAGGGCGAGCGGCGCGAGTCGCTCGAGATCTTCACGAAGGTCTACTGGCCCACCGGGCCCAAAGGCCACAACGACACCGGACTCTCGCGCAAGCACATCCTCGAGTCGATCGACGGATCGCTCGGCCGGCTCGGCACCGACTACGTCGACCTGTACCAGGCCCACCGCTACGACTACGAGACGCCGCTCGAGGAGACGATGCAGGCCTTCGCCGATGTCGTGCGCCAGGGCAAGGCGCTGTACATCGGCGTCAGCGAGTGGAACGCCGAGCAGCTGCGGGCCGGGCACGATCTCGCCCGCTCGCTCGGGTTCCAGCTGGTGTCGAACCAGCCGCAGTACTCGATGCTCTGGCGTGTGATCGAGGAGCAGGTCGTGCCCACCTCGAAGGAGCTCGGCATCTCGCAGATCGTCTGGTCGCCGGTGGCGCAGGGCGTGCTGACCGGCAAGTACAAGCCGGGCCAGCCGCTGCCCGAGGGCTCGCGGGCCACCGACGAGAAGGGCGGGGCCGACACGGTCAAGGCGTTCCTGACCGACGACATCCTGCAGCGGGTGCAGCAGTTCGAGCCGATCGCGTCGTCGCTCGACCTGACGCTCGCGCAGCTCGCCGTGGCCTGGGTGCTCTCGAACGAGAACGTCGCCGGCGCCATCATCGGCGCCTCGCGGCCCGAGCAGGTCGCGTCGAACGCGCAGGCCTCGGGCGTGACGCTCGACGCCGACGTGCTCGCGCGGATCGACGAGATCATCGGCTCGGTCGCCGAGCGCGACCCCGCGAAGACGGTCTCGCCGGCGCAGCGCGTGGTCTGAGGCGGCCGGTCGCGTCCGCTCCCGTCCGTTCGGAATGAGAGAAGGGGGGTGCGAGTGCACTGTGCACTCGACACCCCCCTTTTTCATTCCGTTCGGAAGCGCCTCCCCCTAGAGGGCCGGCAGCACGATCACCTTCCCGCGCAGAGTGCCGGCCGCCGAGCGCTCGTGCACGGCCCGGAGCCCCTCGAGCGAGACCCGCTCGGCCACCTCGACCCGCAGCACCCCGTTGTCGACAAGCGACACCAGGTGCGCGAGCTGGGCAGCGTCGCTGCGCACGAAGACGACGGTGCTGCGGATGTCGCGCGAGGCGTCGTCCGGTGCCGCCATCCACGCCGTCGTGCTCACCACGACACCGCCGTCGCGCACGTGGCCGACGAGGGCCTCGAACTCGGCCGGGTCGATCGGCGCGAGGTTGAGAAGCACGTCGACCGGCTCGGTCAGGGCGTCGCCGAGCGCCGTCGTCGTGTGGTCGATGACCTGGTCGGCTCCCGCCGCGGCGACGGCCGCGCGGCTGCGCGGGCTCGCCGTGGCGATCACCACGGCGCCGGCGTCGTGGGCGAGCTGCACCGCGTGGAGTCCGACGGTGCCACCGGCCCCGACGATCAGCACGCGCTGGCCGGCCCGGAGCCCCCCGTCGTCGAAGAGCGCCTGCCAGGCGGTCAGCGCGACCGAGGGCAGCGCCGCCGCGTCTTCGAGCGGGATGCTCGTGGGTGCGGCGACGAGCACGTCGACCGGGGCGATGACGTACTCGGCGGCACCGCCGTCGCCCGTCATCGGGAGGAAGCCGATCACCGCGTCGCCGACCGCGAGGGGCGATTCGGCACCGTCGCCGACGGGCGCGCCGACCGGGCCGCCGACCGACGGGCCGACCGGGCCGCCGACCGAGGGGCCGACGAGGTCGACCGTGCCCGAGACGTCGTAGCCGGGGGTGTGCGGGAGGGAGATCGGGATGGGCAGGGTGCCCGCCCGCATCCCGTTGTCGGCCGGGTTGAACGCCGAGGCCGCGACGCGCAGTCGCACCTCGCCCGCTCCGGGGACGGGTAGTTCGACCTCTTCGACCGTGAGGACCTCGGGTGCGCCGACTTCGTGGAACCGTACTGCCTTCATGGCGTTCGCCTTCTTCTGAGCTGGTGGTGCCGGTTCGGGTCGCCCCTTCGACGATCCGAATGCTTCGATGTCGAAGCAATAATGAGACCATATCAGTGCTTCGATGTCGAAGCAAGTAGGATGGGGAAATGCCAGACGACACGACACCGCCCTCCCTCGACCCGGCCCAGCTCAGCGCGTACTTCTCGCTGATCGAGGTGAGCAGCCTGATCCGGCACGCCGTCGAGGGGCAATTGCGCGAGGCCGGCGGGCTGAGCTACGTGCAGTTCCAGTTGCTGGCGACCCTCGGCGACTCCCCCGCGGGCAGTCGGCGGATGACCGACCTCGCCGACGGGGTCGTCTACAGCCGCAGCGGGCTCACCCACCAGGCCGGTCTGCTCGAGACCGCCGGACTCGTGACCCGCGCCCCCTCGGTCGACGACGAGCGCAGCGTCACCGTGACGATCACCGAGGCCGGGCGGGCCGTGCTGGCCAGGGTCTTCCCGGGGCACATCGAACTGCTGCAGCAGATGTTCTTCGCGCCGCTGGGAGCGGCCGACGTGGATGCGCTGGGCGAGTCGCTGGGGCGGGTGCGCGACCACCTGCGGGCGACCCCGCCCCGGTCGGCGGCCCCCCGTCGCCGGCCGCCCAAGCCCGTCGACCGCTGACCGGCGGGGCTGGCGGGCGCGCCCTCGCCTGCGCCGGCGCGTGGGCGCAAGGCAGGCATCCCCGCCGCCGCATCCGACGCACCGCCGGGGACGACCGGGCGAGCGGGTGAATTGACGGGTGAAGGGGGCGGCGCCCGAGCCGATCCCCGCCGGCGGTCTGCCTACGATGACTGTCGGCCGCCGTTCTGATCCCCATCCTGACGGCGGCCGACCCGATGCTCGGCAACGGGGCGGCCTCGGGCGGTCACCGCTCGGGGCCGCGCATCCCTCCCGACGATCGCCCTCCTAGCGGCGCTCGTAGAGCGGATGCGGCACCGCCCGGTTAGCGGCGCTCGTAGAGCGGATGCGGCACCGCCCGGTAGGCCGAGATGCAGGTGGCCGCGAGCCACCCCCAGCCCACCAGCACGGCGAGCCACAGCAGCGCGACGCCCGCCGGCCCGGCCGAGAGCGCGCCTCCGGCGACGAACGCCACGAGGGTCACGATCCCGGCGACGAGCGACCACGGCGCACCCGCCGAACCCCGTCGGCGGAACCACGCGGAGGCCATGATGGCGGCGACCGACAGGGCCACGAAGCCGAGGCCGCCGAAGGCGAGATGCAGGATGCCGGCCACGGTGCCCGCCCCGCTCCCCGGCCGGTCGGGCGCGGCGAAGGCGCTGAGCACGAGCCCCAGGCCGTAGACGCCGACGAGCACCGCGGCGACGGTCGACCAGCCGGGCGTGCGCGCCAACCCGATCGCCGCGACGATCGTCATCAGGCCGGCCAGCACGAGGTTGAGCCCCTGCAGCCACCCGGCATCACCGAGCAAAAGGATGCTCAGCGCATCCCGGGAGAGATCGAAATCCGGTCGGGCGGCGGCGAGGATGCCCCCGAACACCAGGTAGAACGGCCCGGCGACCACTCCCCAGCCGAGCATCGACCGGGTCACCGCCGCGCCGCGGTCGAGCCCGCTCGCCGCCTCGACACGTTCCGTCACGACGGTCTCCTTCCGATTCGGAGCACCCTGAGGGTCGGCAGAGTTTCTGCACTGGTGAGTGCATAATGTCAGGATGAACGCGTCCAGGGCAAGGGCTTCCGCGCCGGTAGATCGACTCCCGAAGCGCGTCGACCCCCGGCCCGCGCGGTCTCGCGACCTCGTGCTCGACGCGGCGCTCGAGCACTTCCTGGCCGGCGGCTTCCTCGCGTCGACCGTGGACGGGATCGCGACCGAGGCCGGGGTGGCCAAGCGCACGGTCTACAACCTCTTCGCGTCGAAGGAGGAGCTGTTCCGCGCGGTGGTGCGGCGCGCGACCGAGACCTCGGAGCGGTTCGTCGCGGAGCACGTCGGAGCGGTGGTCGGCGAGAGGGCCCTCCGGGACGAGATCGTGGCCTTCGCCCTGGCCCACGCCCGAACCGTCGTCGCCCCGCGGGTGATCGCGACGCGGCGCTTGCTGATCGGGGAGGCCGGTCGCTTCCCCGAGCTGGCGGCCGAGTACTTCGAGCGCGTTCCCGCGGCGGTCATGGAGGCGATCGCCGGTCGGCTCGAGCGCTACGGCGACCTGGGGCTGCTCCGTGTGCCGGATGCACGGACGGCGGCCGAGCATTTCGCCTACCTCGTTCTCGGGTCGACCCTCGACCGGGCCCTGTTCGATCCGGCCGGGCCCGACCCGCGGCTGATCGACCGGGCGGCGGTCTCGGGTGCCGAGGCGTTCCTGCGGGCGTACTCGGTGGCGTCCGAGTCCGGGCCGGGGTCCCACTCCGGCGCCCGCCGCGTCGCCGCCCGCTGACTGCACCCGCTGACGCCACCCGCTGACTGCACCCGGCAGGGCATGTCAGGGCGGCGCATCCGCTCGTAGCCTTCTCGTGAGGCCGCGCCCCGCGGCATCCCGAACCGAAGGAGGGCCCGGTGGCCGCTGAGCCGACGAAGACCCCTGACGTGCAGTACGGCCTGGCCGGCGAGGTGCCGCTGCTGCTCGACGTGTACGACTGCTCGGGCACCGCCGCCGATGACGCGGAGCGTGCGGCGATCATCCTCATCCACGGCGGCGGGTGGTTCCGCGGCGACAAGAGCAAGGAGCTCTCCCTCGCGTCGATGCTCACCTGCGCCGGCTACCTCGTCTTCGCGGTGAACTACCGCGAGGCTCCGGATGCGACGTTCCCGGCCAGCCGGGACGACGTGCTGACCGCCGCGACGTGGGCCCTGGCCTCGGACTGGGCGTTCGACCGCACCAAGCTCGCCTTCTTCGGCGGCTCGGCCGGAGGCAACCTCTCGGTCGAGGCGAGCATCGCCACGGGCCGCCCGGCCGTCAGCTGGTCGGGGATCTTCGACCTGCTCGGCCTGGTCGAGGCGACCGACTCGCTGCCCGCCACCCCGACCGGTCAGGACCTCGACGCGATGAAGAGCGCCGACATCAACCAGACCGGGCGGGACGACGCGTTCCTGCGCTGGACCATCCTCGGCGAGGTCGGCCAGGATCGCTCGCTGCTCGCCCAGGCCTCCACCAGCCGGCACGCCTCGGCGACGGGCGGGCCGGTGTTCCTCGCGAACTCGCTCGCCGAGTTCGTGCCGGTCACCGACGCGGCCGGGATGCAGGCGGCACTCGCGGCGGTCGGGGTGGCGAGCACGCTGCAGCTGATCCCGGGCACCCGTCACGCCGAGGGCTACACGGAGGCGGCGATCGGGCCGACCCTCGCGTTCCTCCGCTCGGTGTTCGAGGCGGACGAGCCGGAAGCGGCGGATGCGGCGGATGCGGATGCGGCGAATTCGTCGACTGAGGCGGGCACGCCGGCCCGAGCCGGCGCGGCCGGCACGGCGAGCACGGCGGTCGCGTCATGAGCGGCGTCTTCGGCGGGGTCGGCAACGTCTTCTACTTCGTCGACGACCTCGAGGCGGCGGTCGAGTGGTACTCGGACCGGCTCGAGCGGGAGCCGGTCCTGCGCGGCGGCGCCCTCGTGGCGTTCGACCTCGACGGCACCCGTCTGACGCTGCACCAGAGCGACGAGTTCAACTCCCCCGGCCCAGCCGGCACGAGCCCGTACTGGACGGTCGCCGACGTCGACGACGTGGTCGCCGACTGGACGGCCCACGGCGCCGTCACCCATCGCGGCCCGAAATCGGTCTTCACCGGAGAGCGGCTCTGCCAGCTCCTCGACCCGTTCGGCAACCTCTTCGCGATCCGCGAGGCCCCGAAGGATGTCTGATCTCGACCCGCGCGACGACGCTCTCGACGACGTGCGCCCGAGCGCGTCGCCGACGGGCCTCCCCGCCTCCGTCGCGGCGGCGCCGACCGGCGCCCCGGGCGACCCGCACCCCGCCACCCCGGCCGACACCGGTGCGGACACCCGCGCCGGCACGCCCGCCCTCCCCACCGCCGACGAGGCGATCGACGCCCTCTCCGACCGGGCTGGGGCCTTCTACAGCGCCCTGATGAACGAGCACTTCGTGCTCGAATCGGCCCGCGGCATCACCGTGAGCGAGTCGAGCAGCCGCGCCTCGCTCTACCTCACGACGCTCTCCAGCGCCCTGGTGGCGTTCGGCTTCCTGGCGCAGACCGCCTACGCGCTGGGGTTCCTGACGGTCGTCATCCCCGTGATCGTGCTGCTCGGCATCTTCACCTACGAGCGCTTGGTCGAGACCTCGCTCGAGGATGTGGCCGCGCTCGACTCGATCCAGCGCATCCGTGCCGTCTATTCCACGACGCTGCCCGGGGCCGCGAAGTACTTCCCCCGCCCGGTCGGGCCGCACGCACCGAACGAGATGCTGCCGATAGGTCGCCGCGCCTCGTGGATCGGTGTCTTCTTCACGACCTCGACGGCGATCGCGGTGGTCAACTCGATCGTGGCCGGGGCGGGGGTGGCGATCGTGCTGATGCAGGTCACCGCGCTCGGGAACACGTCCATCCTGATCGGCCTGGCGACCGCGGTGGTCATGGCGGTGCTGCACGGCATCTACCAGGAGCACCGCTACGCGGCCCTCCGCCGAGCCTTGCACGCCGCCCGCTGACCGAGCCCTAGAGCAGCCCTCTGCCTGTCGTGGCGATCGAGCCTTGGACCGGTACCGACTCGTCGCGCTGGCCGAGGGTCACGGCATGAACCGGACGACGTCGCCGGGCTGGAGGGTGGGGCCCCAGTTGAGGATGTTGCGGCCCTCGAAGTCGCCGGCGTCGTGGTAGATGTGGCGTGCATCCGTGCCGAAGCGCAAGCCGATCTCGTCGCCCCGGTCGCCGTCGGCGATGACCCGCGACCGCCCCGACCCCGCTTCTGCAAGTCCATTCGCATGCCGTTCCTCGACCATAGCCAGAGCGGCATGGGATTCGTCCTCCCATGCACGGCGTTCACCTCTGCCGTCTAGAATCGGGAGACCCCGACGCCAGGAGGAATCGCGTGAGCGACGACCGCACCACCCTCAAGCCCGCCGTGCTGTTCGTGTGTGTGCACAACGCGGGGCGGTCGCAGATGGCGGCCGGGTACCTGCGCGACCTCGCCGGCGACCGGATCGACGTGTTCTCGGCCGGAAGCGAACCCGGTGACGCCGTGAACCCGGCCGCGGTCGCCGTGATGGCCGAGGAGGGGATCGATCTGGCCTGCGCGACCCCGCGCATCCTCACCACCGATGCCGTGCGCCAGGCCGACGTCGTGATCACCATGGGGTGCGGCGACGCGTGCCCGATCTTTCCGGGCAAGCGGTACGAGGACTGGGAGCTCACCGACCCCGCCGGCCAGCCGATCGAGGTGGTGCGCACGGTGCGCGACGACATCAAGCGCCGGGTGCAGGCGCTCGTGGCTGAGCTGGTCTGAGTCGATCACACAGGATGGGCCGGCCGCGCTTGGTTCAGGGGCCGGCTCCGTCGGGCAAGCGCTGGGTCGCGGCGGTGAGGCGGGGCCGATGCGAACTCGGTTGGGAACAGTTCCCAGGGTTACAGGGGCGGCCCGCGCCGCTAGGCTGAGGGCCACGACGAGCAGGTCGGGACGCCGTGGGGGCGGAATGGGGGAAGACTCGTGCCGATGCTGAGCGCGGTGATGGCGAACGGGGCGACCGCGGGGGCGGAGACGAGCGCGGTGGCAGCGGCGAGCGACGCCACCACGAACAGCGCCACCGCCGGCGCGGCCGGCTGGGTCGTGCTCATCGCGATCGGGATCACCCTGCTCGGCCTGATCGTGGTGCACCTCGCGCCGACCGGGCTCGACCCGGTGCGTGACCCGGTCAGCCAGTACCACCTCACCCGCTTCCGCCCGTGGATCGCCGTCTCGACGATCTCGGCCGGTGTCGCGGGGATCGCCGCGATCGTCGAGCTGTCGGCGATGCTCGGCGGGGCGGCGCTCGTCACCGGCATCCTGCTCGGGGTGTTCGCGGCCGCGCGCATCCTCATCCCGTTCCTCAGAATGGATGCGCCGGGCACCGGCCCGACCCCGATCGGCCGCCTCCACAATGTGCTCGCGTTCGCCGCCTTCGGGCCCGTGACCGCCGCGGCCTTCGTCGCGGGTGGGGCGCTGCACGACGGCGGCTTTCCGGGGATCGCGACCTGGTCGAGCGTGTTTGGCGTGGTGGCCGCGGTGGGGTCGGTCGGGATCCTCGTCCTCGGCGTCCAGCGGCGGCGGGGCCCGTTCGGCCTGTTCGAGCGGATCATCTACCTCGGCTTCATCGCCTGGTTCGTACTCATCGGCGTCGCCGGAGTCGCCGGCCTCCACTGACCCCGTGGGCGGTCTGGGAACCCCTCCCTCCCCTCATCGAGAAGTCACGAACACGTCTTCCCGCGCTGGTTTAGACGTCAAGGTGACTTCTCGGCGCGGGCGGGCGGGCGGTCGGGCGCGACAGGGGCGCCGCGGTCAGAGGCGGATGACCAGTTTGCGGGCCGAGACTCCGGCGCGCAGGCGGTCGAGGGCGGGCTGGATCGCCTCGAGGCCCGTGCCCACGACCTCGGCCTCGGGCGCGCAGACGTAGCGGCCCGCCGCGAGCGCGCCCGGCAGGAAGTCGCGCCATAGCATCGGGCCGACCTCGTTGGTCATCAGCGAGCTTCCCCAGACGTACTTCGCGCGGATGCTGTGACGGCGCGCTCTCACCTGCAGCGCCACGTTCGCCGCGACGAGCTTCGCGATGGTGCGCACCGCCGCGAGACTTGGACCACCCCGCCGAGGCATGCCACTGAACGAGACAGACGGGCTGGCCAGCGCGACCCGCTTCGCCCCTGTGGCCGCGGCGATCGCGACCGAGGGCTCGGCGGATCCGGTGCCGATCGCCAGCACCCCCGCCACTTCGTGCCCGGAGAGCCCGGCCACCAGGTCGGCGACCGCCGTCGGACTGCGGTAGTCGACGACCAGGTCGGCGCCGAGCGCCCGCATCCGCTCGTGGTTGCGCGGCGAGGCGGTGGTCACGACGCGGTACCCCGAGGCGACCGCGAGCTGCACGGCGTTGCTGCCCACGCTCGTCGAACCGCCCCAGATCACCACGGTGCCGCCGGTCGTCGGCGGCACGGCACCCGGATGCGGTGACGCGGCGCCGTCGACCGCGGACGCGCCGGTGGTCGTCCCCGATACCTGGGCCGGGAACGAGGCCGATACGGAAGTGGGCACGGAGGCGGCGACGGGGTGCGCGAGACCGAGGTTGTCGGACTGGAAGAGCGCGGTGGCCGCCGTCGAGATGCCGAGCGGGAGCACGGCCGCATCCTCGAACGAGAGCGTGTCCGGAAGGGGCGCCGCCAGATCCTCCCGCACGACCGTGAAGAGCTGGAACCCGCCCTCGGCCCGGTGCCGGGTTCCGCGCTCCATGCCCACGGCGAGCGCCACGACTCGGTCACCGACCGCGAAGCGCGACACCCCGGCGCCGACCGCGACGACCTCGCCCGCGACATCCTCCCCCAGCACCGCCGGAGTGGGCAGCCAGCGGTACATCATCGGCCCGACCCACTGCTTGATCTCGTCGAGCGGATTCACCGCGACGGCCCGGTTGCGCACGAGCAGCTCGCCGCGGCCGGGCTCGTGCAGCTCGATCGGGCCCACGACCAGGTCGGAGCGCTCGGCGGGGAGCAACGCGGCGGAGTTGGTGCGTTCTGACAGCGGCATGCGGGTCTCCTCGACGACTAGGACTACGGCTACGCCACGATCACGATCACGATCACGATCACGATCACGATCACGATGACGGTCGATGACATGGCGTGTCATCACACTAGCACTCGATGTCACGACGTGTCATCGGCTATCCTGGCCCCATGGCACGATGGGCCCCCGACGCCGCACTCCGCCTCGAGCGCGCCGCGATGGAGCTCTTCGCCGAGAACGGCTTCGGCGCGACCACGGTCCCGGCGATCGCCGAGCGCGCCGGGCTCACGACCCGCACCTTCTTCCGGCACTTCGCCGACAAGCGGGACGTGCTCTTCCTGCGCGAGCGCGAGTTCCCCACGGTCGTCGCCGAGCTGCTGACGGATGCGCCGCCCGGCCTCGGCGCGATGGACCTCCTCCTGCACGGCCTCGACGCGGTCGCGGCCGGCGACCTCGAACGGTGGCGCGACGACATCGCGGCCCGCCGCGCGATCATCCGCGCCGAACCGCAGCTGCGCGAACGGGAGCTGCTGAAGTCGGCGGTGCTCGCCGACGCGATGCGCGATGCCCTGGTGACGAACGGCGTCGCCGCTCAGGATGCGGCGCTCGCGGCTTCGACCGCCGCCGCGCTCTTCGACCTCGCCCTCGAGACCTGGCTCGCGACGACGGACGGCACCCCCCTCACGACCGTGCTCCACGACCAGCGGCGACGCCTGACGCGACTCATCACCGAGCCCGCTCGCGCATCCACGCCGGAGCACGCACACGCATCCGCATCGCCGGCTCGGCCCGAGCCCGCCTAGACCCGAGCCCGTCTAGACCCGCGCCCGCCTGAGGGCTGCGCGACAGGAGCGCGTCAGCCTTCCGAGCCCTGCCCCCGCAGCGTGACCGCCACACGATCGAGCAGGTCGTCGACCTCGCTCTGGTCGTAACCGGTGCGGAACTTCGTCGGCCCGAACCGGGCCTTCGCCACGTCGTCGTAGGTCAGGGGATCCACCGGCGCCGGCCCGCCCTCGAGATGCTCGAGGTTCGCGACGCAGCGCGCCAGGAAGGCATCGACGTCGTCGGTGTCGTACCCCTGGCGGAAGGCCGTCGTGGTCAAGGTCGCGCCCGCCACCGCCGCAGCCGTGATCGTGGGCGTCTGCCGCCGGGCCCCACCGAATCCGAACAGTCCCATGCGTCGACCCTATCGGTCGCCCGCGACGGCCGAGCCCGGGCCGGCCGCAGCGCAGCCGAGTCGACGCGGGCCGGGCTCACGCGTCGACGCGGCCGGGCTCACGAGTCGAGGCGAGCCGGGCTCACACGTCATCGCCAGCCGGGCTCAGCCGAGCCGCTCGGGGTGGTACGCCCGGCGCCGGAGGTCGTGCAGCGCGACCGGATGCGCGACGACGAACGCGATCAGGTCGCCCCCGCGCACATCCGCCGGCAGGATGCAGCGCACGTCGCCGTACCGCCGACACGGACGCGCGACGAACTCCGCGTCCTCGGCCCGCGACTCCCGCCCGATCAGCCGGAACGTGCTCTCCAGCGGCACGCACCCGTCGAGCTCGGCGTCGAGCCAGAGGTCGAGGCTGGGGCCCCCGGGCACCCCGGTGACCACCTCGACCGTGCTCACGACCACCGCCTGGTACCGGTCGACGGAGGAGGACCGCCCATCTCGACCCTCCCCCGCGCCGGCCCCGCCCGCGCCCCCACCGGCGAGCGCCCCCGCGCCCAACCCGCCCGCACCCCCTGCGGCAGCGAGCGCCCCGGCGCCCACCCGGCCCGCGCCCCCACCGCCAGCGAGCGCCCCCGCGCCCGCAGGGCCCGCACCCCCACCGCCGGCGAGCGCCCCCGCGCCCACCTCCACGACCCGGGTGCAGGGCGTGCCGGCCGCCCGCGCCAGCGAGGTCATCGACTCGCCCGTGATCACCACGTCGTCACGGGTGACCGCGGTCGAGCGGGGCCAGAGCGCGAGATCCGGATGCCGCGCGTGGTGCCGCCGGTACCACCCGAGGGTGCGCACGAGACTCACGCGCTCACCGCCCCGGCGCGCAGCTGCCGGCAGCCCACCGCGCCGACGCAGGGCACGGCGATCAGGTCGCCGACCCGCGTGTCGGCCGGCAGCGACAGGATGCACGTCCCGACCACGAACGACCGCGACCGCCGGGTCGAGCTCCGCCCGATCAGTCGCGCTTCCTCCAGGTGCGCGGGCAGCGCGCTCAGATCGGCGTCGACCGTCAACACCGAGGCCCCCGAGCCGGCCGAGCCCGCGGCCGAACCCACCGCATCCGCCCCCGCCGCCCCCGCCGCGACCGAAGCCCCCGAAGCCACCGCCACCACCCGCACCACCACGACCGAGGCCTGCTCCCGGTCCGAGGGCCGCCCGTGCGTGCCCGGCACCACGGCCGCGGCGACGTGCACACACGGCGTCTCGCAGATGTCGACGAGCCGCAGCAGCGACACCCCCGAGACGATCACGTCGGTGGTGGTGGGATGCGTCCACTCCGGCCAGCGGTCGATGGCGAGCGGATCGGGGATGGTCGAGCGGAGCGAGGGAAGGATGCTGGTGAGAGTCACGAAGGAAGGTCTACGCCGCCCGCGCAGCGCCGTGGGGGTTCCTAACGGGATACGAGCGCGAAGCCCCCGAATCCTGACGCCGATCACCATCCCGGGCCCGGCCGAAGCGCCCCCGCGACAGGATCGCGTAAGGGTTTCGCCCCACCCGCGCCCCCGGGCGTCAGGAAACCGTTAGAACCGCCGGATGCGCCCGATCCGGCGAGCATGATCGTCATCCGTACCCGTGCGCCCACCCAGGGCGCCTTGTCGGATGGAGAAAACACCGTGCTCGACGTCGTTTACATCGTCGCGATCATCGCCGTCTTCGGCGTGGTCGCTCTGGTCGCCTGGGGGGTCGGGAAGCTGTGATCGTCCTCGAACTCGTCGCCGCGGCGCTGGGCGTGGCCGGAGTGGCCTACCTCGTCGTCGCCCTCGTGAAGCCGGAGAAGTTCTGACATGGAAGCATGGCTTCTCGTCGCCCAGCTGGCGACCCTCGCGATCATCCTCGCGGTGCTCTACCGCCCCCTGGGCGACTACATCGCCTGGACCTTCACCTCGGCCAAGGACCTCAAGGTCGAACGCGGCCTCTACCGGCTAGTCGGCGTCGACTCCGCGGGCGAGCAGACCTGGGGCGCCTACCTCCGCGGAGTGCTGGCCTTCTCGCTGATCGGCGTGCTCTTCGTCTACGCCCTGCAGCGCCTCCAGGCGGTCCTGCCCTACTCCCTCGGCCTGCCGGCCGTGCCTGAGGGGCTGTCGTTCAACACGGCCGCCTCCTTCGTGACCAACACGAACTGGCAGTCGTACTCGCCCGAGGTCACGATGGGCTACACCGTGCAGATCGCGGGCCTGGCGGTGCAGAACTTCGTCTCCGCCGGCGTCGGCCTCGCGGTCGCCGTCGCGCTGATCCGCGGGTTCTCACGCCGCAGCACCGGCACGATCGGCAACTTCTGGGTCGACCTGACCCGCGGCACCCTCCGCATCCTGCTGCCGCTCGCGGTGCTCGCCTCGATCGTGCTGATCGCCGGAGGCGTCATCCAGAACTTCAACGGCTTCACCGACGTGACCACCCTCACCGGGGGCAGCGCGACGATCCCGGGCGGCCCGGTGGCCTCGCAGGAGGCCATCAAGCTGCTGGGCAACAACGGCGGCGGGTTCTTCAACACGAACTCCGCGCATCCGTTCGAGAACCCCACGCCCTGGACGAGCATGTTCTCGGTCGTGCTGATGCTCGCCATCCCGTTCTCGCTGCCCCGCGCCTTCGGCACGATGGTCGGCGACAACCGCCAGGGCTACGCGATCCTCGCGGCGATGGGCGTGCTGTTCCTGGTCTCGGTCTCCGCACTGACGACCTTCGAGATCGCGGGCTCCGGCACCGGGCCCCAGCTCGCCGGCGGCGCGATGGAGGGCAAGGAGCAGAGGTTCGGCATCGCCGCCTCCACGCTGTTCGCCACCACCTCGACGATCACCTCGACCGGTGCCGTGAACTCGATGCACGACAGCTACACGTCGCTCGGCGGCATGATGACCCTGTTCAACATGATGCTCGGCGAGATCGCGCCGGGTGGCATCGGGGCCGGCCTCTACGGCATCCTGATCATCGCCATCATCACCGTGTTCATCGCGGGTCTGCTGGTCGGCCGCACCCCGGAGTACCTGGGCAAGAAGCTCGGCCCGCGCGAGATCAAGCTGGCGAGCCTGTACATCCTCGCCACGCCCACCCTCGTGCTGGTCGGCACCGCGCTCAGCTTCGCCATCCCGGCGATCCGCGACGACGTCACGACGACGTCGATCTGGAACCCCGGGCTGCACGGCTTCACCGAGGTGCTCTATGCCTTCACCAGCGCGGCCAACAACAACGGCTCCGCGTTCGCCGGCCTCACCGCCAACACCCCGTGGTTCAACACCGCGCTCGGCGTCGTGATGCTGCTCGGCCGGTTCATCCCGATCGTGCTCGTGCTCGCGTTGGCCGGTTCGCTGGCCTCGCAGGGCAAGGTGCCCGTGACGGCCGGAACCCTGCCCACCCACCGCCCGCAGTTCGTGGGCCTCCTCGTCGGCGTGATCCTGATCGTCGTCGCTCTCACCTACTTCCCCGTGCTCGCACTCGGACCTCTCGCCGAAGGGCTCCAGTAATGTCCACCATCACCCCGACCAGTTCACCCGAGCCGTCCACCCGGCCCGGGGGCGGCGCCTCCCCGACGCCCGCCGCGCGCACCTTCAGCCTCGCCCAGCTGGGCAAGGGTCTGCCGGGCGCGCTCCGTAAGCTCGACCCGCGCGAGATGTGGCACAACCCGGTCATGTTCCTCGTCGAGGTCGGCGCCGCGCTCACCACCGTGATCGCGATCGCGCAGCCCTTCCTCCCGGCCGAGACCGGGGCGCAGACCACCTCGCTCGCCTTCACCTGGGCGATCGCGGTCTGGCTCTGGCTGACCGTGCTCTTCGCAAACCTCGCGGAGTCGGTCGCCGAGGGCCGCGGCAAGGCGCAGGCGGCCACCCTCCGCGCCACCCGCACCAGCACGATGGCCGCGAAGGTGCTCGACTACGACCCGGCGGGGGACCCCGCCGCGCTCGCGGCCCGCACCACCCCGGTGGCGTCGGCCGACCTCACCCTCGGCGACGTGGTCGTCGTGGTCGCCGGGGAGCTCGTGCCCGGTGACGGCGACATCATCGAGGGCATCGCCTCGATCGACGAGTCGGCCATCACCGGCGAGTCGGCCCCGGTCGTGCGCGAGTCCGGCGGCGACCGAAGCGCGGTCACCGGCGGCACCCGGGTGCTCTCGGACCGGGTCGTGGTGAAGATCACCTCCAAGCCCGGCGAGACCTTCGTCGACCGCATGATCCGCCTCGTCGAGGGCGCGTCGCGCCAGAAGACCCCGAACGAGATCGCCCTCAACATCCTGCTGGCGAGCCTGTCGGTCATCTTCCTCGTCGTCGTGCTGACCCTCGGCCCGATCGCCGGGTACTCGGATGCGGCGCCCTCGATCGCGGTCATGGTCGCCCTCCTGGTGTGTCTGATCCCGACCACCATCGGCGCCCTGCTCTCGGCCATCGGCATCGCCGGCATGGACCGGCTGGTGCAGCGCAACGTGCTCGCCATGTCCGGCCGCGCGGTCGAGGCCGCCGGCGACGTGACCACGCTGCTGATGGACAAGACCGGAACGATCACCTACGGCAACCGCCGCGCCTCCGAGTTCCGCACCCTCGCGGGTGTCGACGCGGCCGCGCTGCGGAACGCCGCCGCGCTCTCGTCGCTGAGCGACCCCACCCCGGAAGGCAAGTCGATCGTCGATCTGGCTGCCGAGCAGGGCTTCCGTCGCCCGTCGACGGTGGACGGCGAGATCGTGCCCTTCACCGCCCAGACCCGGATGAGCGGCATCGACTTCGCGGACGGCCGCCAGATCCGCAAGGGCGCCGGCTCCGCCGTGACCGCCTGGGCCCGGGAGACCGGCACCACCGGCAGCTCGCTCTTCGACGAGCTGCAGCAGCAGACCGACGCGATCGCCGCGGTCGGCGGAACCCCGCTGGTCGTCGCCGTGCGCGAGCCCGGCGCGCCGGCCCGGCTCCTCGGTGTCGTCTACCTCAAGGACATCGTCAAGGAGGGCATGGCGTCCCGCTTCGCCGAGCTGCGCTCGATGGGCATCCGCACGGTGATGATCACCGGCGACAACCCGTTGACCGCGAAGGCGATCGCCGAGGAGGCGGGCGTGGACGACTACCTCGCCGAGGCCACCCCGGAGGACAAGCTCGCCCTGATCAAGAAGGAGCAGGAGGGCGGCCGCCTGGTCGCCATGACCGGCGACGGCACGAACGACGCCCCGGCACTCGCCCAGGCGGATGTCGGCGTCGCGATGAACACCGGCACGAGCGCCGCGAAGGAGGCCGGCAACATGGTCGACCTCGACTCGGACCCGACCAAGCTCATCGACATCGTCGCCATCGGCAAGCAGCTGCTGATCACCCGCGGGGCGCTCACCACGTTCTCGATTGCCAACGACGTCGCGAAGTACTTCGCGATCATCCCGGCGATGTTCGCGGCCGTCTTCCCCGGCCTGGGGCTGCTGAACATCATGCAGCTGCACTCGCCGTCCTCGGCGATCCTCTCGGCGGTGATCTTCAACGCCCTGGTGATCATCGTGCTCATCCCGCTGGCGCTGAAGGGCGTGAAGTACCGGCCGATGTCGGCCTCGCGCATCCTGAGCCGCAACATCCTCATCTACGGCCTGGGCGGAGTGATCGCGCCGTTCATCGGCATCAAGATCATCGACCTCGTCGTCAGCCTCCTGCCCGGCTTCTGAGCCCGGCACCGCGAAGACACCCCGAAAGAACGCAAAGGACATCATCATGGCCACCACACGCGGGTCCGCCCGCCCCTACTGGGTCGCACTGCGCTACATGATCGTCGCGACGATCGTGCTGGGCATCGCCTACCCCGTCGCCATCCTCGGCATCGGCCAGCTCGCGCTGCCGGCCCAGGCAAACGGCTCCGTCGTCTCGGTCGACGGGCAGCCGGTCGGCTCGTCCCTGATCGGCCAGTCGTTCGCCGACGACGACGGCGACGCCCGGCCCGAGTGGTTCCAGTCGCGGCCCTCCGCGGCCGGCTACGACGGCGGCGCCTCGGTCGCGTCGAACTACGGCCCCGAGAACCCGGACTTCATCGCCGAGATCGAGGCCCGCAAGGCCGCGATCTCCGAGAGCGACGGGGTCTCCCCCGACGCCATCCCGGTCGACGCCCTGACCAGCTCCGGCTCGGGCCTGGACCCGCACATCAGCCCCGACTACGCCTACGAGCAGGTCGACCGCGTCGCCCTGGCGCGCGGGCTGTCGACGGACGACGTGAGGGGCCTGGTCGACGCGTTCGTGCAGGGCCGCGACCTCGGCTACCTCGGTGAGCCCACGGTCAACGTGCTGCAGCTGAACGTCGCGCTCTCGCAGCTGGCCGGCTGAGGCGGGCCGACGCCGATGGTGGGCACGACCCGGATGGACGGGCGATGAAGCAGGGACGGCTCCGAGTGCTCCTCGGGGCCGCTCCCGGCGTGGGGAAGACCTACGCGATGCTGGAGGAGGGGCGCCGCCTGCGCTCCCAGGGCAAGGACGTGGTCGTGGCCGTCGTCGAGACGCACGGCCGCGCCGCCACCCAGTCGATGACGCTCGGCTTCGAGATCATCCCCCGCACCCGCAT
The DNA here is from genome assembly GCF_059691755.1 of Herbiconiux sp. 320_LB. Lineage (NCBI taxonomy): Bacteria > Bacillati > Actinomycetota > Actinomycetes > Micrococcales > Microbacteriaceae > Herbiconiux > Herbiconiux sp. 320_LB. Next base: position 56,226 of record NZ_JCAWAD010000002.1, read on the forward strand.
CTCGTACCGCGGCGTCGAGCTCGACGAGATGGACCTGGATGCGGTGCTCGCCCGGGCGCCGCAGATCGCGCTGGTCGACGAGCTGGCCCACACCAACGCCCCCGGTCTCGCCCACGAGAAGCGCTGGCGCGACGTCGAGACCCTGCTGGATGCGGGCATCGACGTGATCTCGACCGTCAACATCCAGCACATCGAGTCGCTCAACGACGTCGTGCAGCAGATCACCGGGGTGCCGCAGCGCGAGACGATCCCGGATGCGGTGCTCCGCGAGGCCGACCAGATCGAGGTCGTCGACCTGGCCCCGCAGGCGCTCCGCGACCGCCTCTCGGAGGGTGTCGTCTACCCTGCGGCCCGGATCGACGCGGCCCTGTCGAACTACTTCCGGCTCGGCAACCTCACGGCGCTCCGCGAACTGGCACTGCTCTGGCTGGCCGACGAGGTCGACTCCTCGCTGCAGAAGTACCGGGCCGAGCACGGGATCGGCCAGAAGTGGGAGGCCCGCGAACGGGTGGTCGTCGCCCTGACCGGTGGGCCGGAGGGCGAGACCCTGCTCCGCCGCGGATCGCGGATCGCCGCGCGCTCGGCGGGCGGCCAGCTGCTCGCCGTGCACGTCACCAGCCAGGACGGCCTGCGCCAGGCCGACCCCGGCGCCCTCGCCGCGCAGCGGTCGTTGGTCGAGAGCCTGGGCGGCAGCTTCCACCAGGTCGTCGGCAGCGACATCCCGGAGGCCCTGGTGCAGTTCGCCAAGGCCTCCAACGCCACGCAGCTCGTGATCGGGGTGAGCCGCCGCAGCCGGCTCGCGGCCGTGGTCACCGGGCCCGGCATCGGCGCCACCGTCATCCGCGAGTCCGGCGACATCGACGTGCACATCGTCAACCACGCCGCGGCCGGCGGCACCCGCTTCTCGCTGCCGCACCCGCACGGGTCGCTGACCGTGCGTCGGCGGGTCTACGGCTTCATCCTCGCCCTGGCCGGCGGGCCCCTGCTGACCTGGCTGCTCACCCAGTTCCGGAGCGACGACTCGATCACCTCGGACGTGCTGGGCTACCAGCTCCTGGTCGTCGTGGTCGCCCTGGTGGGCGGCATCTGGCCGGCGCTGTTCGCGGCCGTGCTTTCCGGCGTCACGCTGGACTTCTTCTTCGTCGACCCGCTCTACACCGTGACGGTCGACGAGCCCCTGCACCTGCTGGCGCTGCTGCTCTACATCGTGATCGCGGTGCTGGTGTCGATCGTCGTCGACCAGGCCGCGCGGCGGTCGCGCGCCGCCCGGCGCTCGGCGGCCGAGTCGGAGCTGATCGCCGGGGTGGCCGGCGAGGTGCTGCGCGGGCAGGACGCCTTCCAGGCCTTCGTCACCCGCACCCGGGAGGCCTTCGGGCTGACCGGGGTGCGGCTGCTGGTCGGCGACCGGGTGCTGGCGAGCGACGGGGAGCCGGTCGGTTCCGCGCCCGGGTCGGATGCCGGCGCCTCGCGCGCACCGGCCGTCGTCCGGGTTCCGGTCGACGACGAGGCCGTGCTCGAGCTGAGCGGCCCGGCCCTGCAGTCCGCCGACCGCCGGCTGCTCGCGGTCATCGTCACCCAGCTGGCCTCGGCCCTCGAGCACGCCGACCTCGAGGAGACCGCCCGGGTGATGGCCCCGCTCGCGGCGGCCGACCGGGTGCGGAGCGCCCTGCTCGCCGCGGTGGGGCACGACCTGCGCCGGCCGCTCGCCGGCGCGACCGCCGCCGTGACCGGGCTCCGCGCATCCGGTTCTCAGCTGTCGCCGGGCGACCGCCACGAGCTGCTCGACACCGCCGAGACCTCGCTCAAGCAGCTGACCGACCTGCTGACCAACCTGCTCGACGTCAGCCGCGTGCAGGCCGGCGCCCTCGCGGTGACCCTCGAGCCGGTGGAGCTCGTCGACCTCGTACCCACTGCGCTCGAGGAGCTCGGCGTCGGACCGGACGAGGTCGACCTCGACCTGCCGCCGGATCTGCCGGCCCTCGAGGCCGACCCGGGCCTGCTCGAGCGGGTGATCGTGAACCTGCTCTCGAACGCGCTGAAGTACTCCCCCGAGGGCGAGAAGGTCGTGGTCGCCGCCTCGGCGTTCCAGGACACGGTGCAGATCCGGGTCGTCGACCGCGGCCCCGGCGTGCCCGCCGACCGCCGGGAGGAGATGTTCGTGCCCTTCCAGCGCCTCGGCGACACCGACAACACGACCGGGCTGGGGCTCGGCCTCGCCCTGTCGAAGGGGTTCGTCGAGGGGATGGACGGAACGCTCGAGTTCGAGGAGACGCCGGGCGGCGGCTCGACGATGGTGGTCCAGCTGCAGGCGGTGCGCCAGTGAGGATCCTGATCGCCGACGACGACCCGCAGATGCTGCGCGCCCTGCGGGTGACGCTCGGCGCGCAGGGGCACGAGATCCTCACCGCCGCCGACGGGAGGCAGACCATCGCGGCGGCGTCGACGCATCCGCCCGACCTGCTGATCCTCGACCTCGGCATGCCGCAGCTTGACGGCATGGAGGTGATCCGCACGGTGCGCGGCTACTCGCAGCTGCCCATCCTGGTCGTGTCGGGGCGAACGGATGCGGCCGACAAGGTCGACGCGCTCGACGCCGGCGCCGACGACTACGTCACCAAGCCCTTCGCGATCGACGAGCTGCTCGCCCGGGTGCGCGCGCTGACCCGGCGGTCGCCGGTCGCGGTGAGCCGGCCGGTCGTGACGCTGAGCGGGGTGACCGTCGACCTGATCGCGCACGCCGTGACCCGGGAGGGGCAGCGGAACGCGATCCGGTTGACGCCGACGGAGTGGAAGATCCTCGAGCTGCTGGTGCGCAACCCGCACCGCCTGCTCACCCACGCCGACCTGTTCACCGAGATCTGGGGCACCGCGAACGTGCACGAGACCGGGTACCTGCGGCTGTACATCGGGCAGCTGCGGAAGAAGCTGGAGCCGGATCCCTCGCGGCCCCGGCACATCCTCACCGAGACCGGGCTGGGCTACCGCTTCGAGCCGGACGCCTGAGCCCGGATAAGGCTGTGCGCGTGCGCGAGGGGGCGGGTGGGGTGTTGAGTGGAAGGGAGTGAGAAAGGGAGCGTGCGTGACCGCCGAATCCGCAGACACCACCCCGGGCCAGGCCGTCTGGGCCGCCCTCAACGCCCTCCGCGACGCCGAGACGCAGCAGCGCAAGCAGGTCAACGCGATGACGGGCCTGAGCGACAACGATCAGGAGGCGCTGCGCCTCGTCGTCGATGCCGAACTCGGCGGGCGGCCGCTGTCTCCGAAGGATCTGGCCCGTGAGCTCGAGATCAGCAGCGCCTCGGTGACCGTGCTGATGGACCGGCTCGAGAAGCGCGGGCTCGCGAGGCGGTCGTCGAACGCGGCCGATCGGCGGACGCTGCTGGTCGTGCCGACCGACACCGGCATCGCGCTCTCGAAAGCCGTGAACGCGACCAGCGCAGGGCACACGGAGGTGCTCGGCACGGTGAGCGCCGACGAGGCCGCGGTGATCACCGGCTTCCTCGGTCGCCTGAGCGACGCGATCTACGACGCGCGCATATCGGAGGAGTGAGCCGGGGCTGCGGATCGCGGGACTGCGGGCCGCGGGGCTAGGACTGGACCGCGTCGGCGGACGGTATCGGGGCCTCGACGGCGCCCGTCGTCGCGCGCGCCTCGATCGGGCCACGCGAGCGGCCCTCGAGATAGGCCAGCAGCGCCGCCGCGAGCATCAGCTCTTCGGCGAGCCCGACGACCTGGGTCACGGAGGCGCGGTCGGGTGACTGGCGCGGCTCGAAGATGAGCTCCCAGCGCGGGTCGTACGGGCCGATCGGCTGGAGGTAGATCTCGGTCGAGGCGTACTTGAAGCGCATCACGATCAGCCCGGTGTCCTCGCCGGCACCGCCGTCGTGGCGGAGGACGTCGAGCTCGCCGAGCACCGTGTGGCCCTGCGCGAGGAACTCCTGCACCCAGAGCTCGAGTGTCTCTTTACTGCGGAACGGCACGGCGGCCCCCTCTTCTCCTCGACCCGGGTCTCGTCTTCCCGTACCCCAAGCATCCCACGAGATCAGGGCTCCCGGAGCGCACCGATCATGCTCTGCAGCAGACCGAAGCCCGCCCGCCGCTCCTGGGCGGTGAGCCCCGCGAGCATCCGGTCCTCGACCGACCGCACCGCGGCGCTCGCGGCGTCGCGCATCCGGAGCCCCCGCGCGGTCAGCCGGGTCGGGAGCACCTTGCCGACCCGGTCCTCCTCGGGGCGCACGACGAGCCCGTCGCGCTCGAAGCCCTGCAGCAGCACGTTCATCGACTGCCGCGTCACGAACGCGCCGCGGGCGAGCTCGGAGTTCGACAGCCCGGGGCGCTGCGCCAGGAGTTCGAGGCAGGAGTACTGGGTCACCGTCAGCCCGAGCGGCTTGAGCGACTCCTCCATCGCCAGCCGGAGCGCGGTCGAGGCCTCCTTCAGCAGGTAGCCGAGCGAGGTCTCGAGGTCGATTCCATCGTCGTCTTGACTCATGTCAGTATTCTGACATAGATTGAACTATGTCAGACAACTGACACGAAACTGAGGAGCACCCATGCCCGTCACCGGCCCCGACTTCATCTCCCTGCAGGTCCGCGACCTCGACGCCTCCCAGGCGTTCTACGAGACCTACCTCGGTCTCGTGCGTTCGCCCGCCGGCCCGCCCCACGCCGTCGTCTTCAGCACCACCCCGATCGCCTTCGCCCTGCGCGACATCGTGCCCGGCACCGATCTCGACTCCGTTCCGCAACCGGGCATCGGCGCGGCGATCTGGCTGCACGCGACCGACGTGCAGCAGATCCACGACGCGCTGGTCAGCGACGGCCGCACCATCACCTCCGCGCCGATCGACGGCCCGTTCGGGCGCACCTTCACCTTCGCCGACCCGGACGGGTACTTGATCACCCTGCACGACCGGGCCTGACGGGCGGCCGGGTCTGGGCCGGGGCGGGCGGGTGGCCCGGGCGGGCGGTCGCACCTGTCGGGCGGCCAGGCCGGGCCGGGGCGGGCGGCGGCACTCGCGGTAGACTGGTTCATGGTGCGCCGGGAAGTCTGGTCGGCGGGCGATCCACGGGGATCGTCCTTCCGCTTCGCCGACCCGCCGCCCACCGCGGCAGCTAGGACACCGCATGAGCTTCATCCGATCCGAGCGCGTCGCCGCGTTCCTCCTGCTCGCGGCCGCCGCACTGGGCCTCGTGCTCGCCAACACCGCGCTCGGGCCCGGGCTGATGGCGGTGCAAGATGCACACCTCGCCATCCCGGGAACCCCGCTCGACCTGTCGGTCGGCCACTGGATCAGCGACGGCCTGCTCGCGATCTTCTTCTTCATCGTGGCGGTAGAGCTGAAGAACGAGTTCGCGGTGGGTCAGCTCGACACGATCGGGAAGGCCGTGCGGCCCGCGATCGCGGCCCTCGGCGGCGTGATCGTGCCGGCGCTGATCTATCTCGCGATCACCGCCGGATCCGGGTACGAGGGCGGCTGGCCCATCCCTACGGCCACCGACATCGCGTTCGCGCTCGGGGTGCTCGCGGTGTTCGGCAAGGGCATCCCGTCGCGGCTGCGCATCTTCATCCTGGCGCTCGCGATCCTCGACGACATCGTCGCGATCCTGATCATCGCCGTGTTCTTCACCGCCGACCCGAACCTGCTGTTCATCGCGCTGGCCGCGGTCGGCGTGGTGGCGTTCGCGCTGTTGAGCAAGCTCCTCGGCAGCCGCTACCGGGTGCTGGTCGCGGTGCTGATGGTCGCCGTGGCCCTCGTGACCTGGTCGCTCACCTACCTCTCGGGCGTGCACGCCACGATCGCGGGGGTCGCGCTCGGTCTCGTCATGGTGCGGAAGCCGGCCATGCACCTGCGGCACCGGCTCGAGCCGGTGAGCAACGGGGTGATCCTGCCGCTGTTCGCGTTCTCGGCGGCGCTCGTGGCCATCCCCCAGGTGTCGCCGACGGAGCTCGCGGCGCCGTTCTGGGGCATCCTCATCGCGCTGCCCGTGGGCAAGCTGATCGGCATCTCGCTGGGTGGGTGGCTCTCGAGCTTCATCGGGCCGCGCGACCGGAGGCCCCACCTGACCCTGCACGGGCTGGTCGCCGCGGGGTCGCTCGGTGGCGTCGGCTTCACGGTCTCGCTGCTGATGAACGAACTGGCGTTCGCCTCGCAGCCCGAGGTCGCCGACGAGGGGACTCTCGCCGTGCTGCTCGGCTCGTGCATCTCGATCGTGGTCGCGGCGATCGTCGTGTCGCGGCTCGCGGCGTCGTACAAGCGGCTGCGCCTCCTCCGAGCCGAGGCCGAGCGGAGGGTCGGCCTCGCCTGACCCGCTGCTGTCCCTCCCTCTCTCCCCCCTTCTCCCTGGCTCGCCCCCACTTCGCCGAGAAGTCACCTTCACGTCCAAAACCCGACATTTGGACGTAAAGGTGACTTCTCGGCGAGGGAGGTGTGGGTGAGGGAGCGGGGGTGCGTCCGGCACCCTCCGCGTACGGGAGAATGGGGTGTGGACCTGCGCTGGCTGACCGCCCCCGAGACCGAGGTGGCCGCGGCCCTCGCCACCGCCCGCCGCGGCGCACGGCCGGGGTGGGTGCCCAACCGGCGGCGCATCCTGGTGCACGTGAACCAGTGCCTGCTGCTCTGGTACGTGAGCCTCACCCTGTTCACCTTCGGCGTGCAGGTCGACGAATACCAGGATGGCCGCGTCGAGGCTCAGAACGTGCTGCCGATGCTCGTGACGGGGGCGATCCTCGTGCTGTGGATCGCGGGCAGCCTGCTGCTGCGACGCTGGGCCGCCCGCCCGCCGAGCTCGCGGGCGCGGATCCGGCAGGGCCGCCAGGAGCTGACCGCCCTCGCGAACGGCTTCGAACCCGAGCCGAAGAGCTACGCGACCTTCCCGTCGCTGCTGTCGGCATCCGGTCGCGTCCGTGAGTACCCGCGGTTCGCGGCGCAGGGCGTCGAGTTCGGCACGATCCTCGCCGGCACCCGGCGGTCGCGCGAGTGGCGGTACCTCGCGGTGCGGCTCCCGGCGCCGCTGCCGCACCTGATCCTGGATGCGGCACCCCACGACGGCCTCGACGGCGACCTCCCCGAGGGCGTCGACCCGGGCCAGCGCTTCGATCTCGAGGGCGGGTTCGACCGGTGGTTCCGCGTCTACGCGCCGGCCGGCTACGGCAAGGACGCGCTCTACGTGCTGACCCCGGACGTGATGTCCGACCTCCTCGACCACGCGCGCGGGATGAACGTCGAGATCCTCGACGACACCCTCGTCTTCTTCACCCAGCCCGGCGCCGACTGGGCCCGGGCGGAGTCGTGGCAGCGCATCGAGGCGCTGCTGGCGACCGTCGTGCCGCGGATCGTGACCAGCGCCGCCCGCTACCTCGACGCCCGGGTGCCCGGCCAGGACAGCTCCCGGCTGCTCGACCGCCTCACCGCCGAGCGCGAGCGCCCCGGCGTGCCGTACGTCGCGCCGCCGCCGCGCATCGGCCCCGACGGCCGTCGGCTCGGGATGCGCGAGGGCCGCCGCGCGACCCGCTGGCTGATCGGGGCGGTCGGCTGGTTCCTGTTCTTGTTCCTGCTCTACTTCGTGCCCACGGTCTTCGCGTTCGCCGCCTTCATGTCCATCGTCGACGGCCGCTGAGCCGGCGCGTTCGCGCGCTAGCGCTCCGCTACTTGAACAGCGAGAACACGTCGAGCAGATCGAAGACCATGCCCACCTTCTCCCAGAAGGTGATCTTGCGACGGCCCCAGTCCAGACCCTTCATCGACCTGCGGCGGGCCCTCGCCTCCGCCCACCGTCCTCGCGCGCGCTCCGCGGCCCCGTCAGCCCGTTCCCCCGCACCGCTCATGGCTCCACTGTGGCCGACCCTGTCTGACCGCCTGCCGCGAACCCGCTGAACGCGGGCTGCGAACTGCCGGGGCACGGCCGGTGGAGCGGCCGATCAGGCCGGCCGCGCGGCACCCGTCACTCGGGGCGGAGCGCCGCCGCCAGGAAGGGCGCCGTCACGCTCGACGCGGCCGCAGCCACCTCGCGCGGCGTGCCCTCGGCCATCACCCGACCACCCGCATCCCCCGCGCCCGGCCCGAGATCGATCACCCAGTCGGCCTGCGCCACCACCCGCATGTCGTGCTCGACCATGATCACCGTGTTACCGCCGTCGACCAGCCGCTGCAGGTGCTCGAGCAGGCGATCGGTGTCGGCGGGATGCAGCCCCGACGTCGGCTCGTCGAGCAGGTAGAGCGTGTCGCCGCGCTGCACCCGGCGCAGCTCCGAGGCGAGCTTCACCCGCTGTGCCTCGCCGCCCGACAGCTCGGTCGCGGGCTGGCCGAGGGCGACGTAGCCGAGGCCGACGTCCAGCAGCGCATCCAGGTGCCGCACCGCCTCGGCGTCACCCTCGAACAGCTCGCGCGCCCGGGTGACGCTGAGGCCCAGCACCTCGGCGATGCTCAGGCCCTCGTACCGGATCTCGAGCGTCTCGTCGTTGTACCGCGCCCCGTGGCAGGTGCTGCACGGCGCGTGCACCGTCGGCAGGAACAGCAGCTCGACCTCCATCGTGCCCTCGCCCTTGCAGGTGGGGCAGCGGCCGCTCGGCAGGTTGAACGAGAAGCGGCTCGCGGCGTAGCGCCGCCGCTTCGCCTCGGGGGTCGCGGCGAACAGCGAGCGGATGCGGTCGAACAGCCCCGTGTAGGTCGCCACGTTCGACCGCGGCGTGCGCCCGATCGGCTTCTGGCTCACCTGCACGACCCGCTTGAGCCGCTCGGCCGGCCCCGAGGCGCGCCCCTGGGTGGCCTCGGTGAGGGGCGTGAGCAGGAGGGCGTCGGCAGGCGCATCCGTCGCTCGGGCACCGCCGGGCTCGGCTCCCGCATCCTCGTCCCGCCCGTCGACCTCGCTGGCCAGGCTGGCGCGAAGCAGCTCGGGGACCGCCTGGTTGACCAGCGTCGACTTCCCCGATCCCGAGACGCCGGTGACCGCGGTCAGGCAGCCAAGCGGGAACGACACCGACAGGCCGTCGAGGTTGTTGCGGGTGACGTCGTGCAGCTCGAGCCGCGCCTCGGCGACGCGGGGCGCGCCGGTGCGGGGTTCGGATGCCGCGGCCGCGGCCTCGGATGCCCGCGACCCGGATGGACGCGGCTGCGTCGTCCCCGTCGCTGCCGTCTCCCCCGGCTCCGCCCCCGCGAACAAGTACCGCCGCGTCACCGACTCCTCGACCCCGCGCAGCCCCTCGAGCTCGCCCGAGTACACCACCCTGCCCCCGGTCGCGCCGGGCCCCGGGCCGATGTCGACGATCCAGTCGGCCTCGCGGATGACGTCGAGCGAGTGCTCCACGAAGAACACCGTGTTGCCGCTGTCGCGCAGCCGGCGCAGGATGCCGAGCAACGCCGTCGTGTCGGCCGGATGCAGCCCCGCCGACGGCTCGTCGAGCACGAACACCACGCCGAACAGCTGCGACAGCACCTGGGTGGCCAGCCGCATCCGCTGCAGCTCGCCGGAGGAGAGCGTGATCGTCGTGCGGTCCAGCGACAGGTACCCGAGGCCGAGGTCGGTGATCGGCGAGAGCCGGGCCAGCAGCTCGGCCACGAGCCGTTGGGCGGCCAGCCGCTTCTCCGGCGCGAGGGTGCCCGCATCCCGCGGCTGCCAGTCCGGCGCGAGGGCCACGGTCATCAGCTCGGCCACCTCGTCGAGCGGCATCGAGGCCACGTCGGTGATGCTGCGCCCCTCGAAGGTCACGGCGAGCGCCTCGGGCTTGAGACGCCGGCCGTCGCAGGTCGGGCAGAGCACGCTGCGCATGAAGGAGGAGGCGCGATCGCGCATCCGGGCGCTCTTGGAGTTGGCGAAAGTGTCGAGCACGTAGCGCCGCACCCCGAGGAAGGTGCTCATGTACCGCGGCTCGCGGCCGGCGGCGACCGCCTTGCGCACCTCGGCCGGCGACCGGTCGGTGAAGATCGGCACCTGCGGCGACTCGTCGGTGAACAGGGCCCAGGTGCGCTGCTCCTCCGAGAGCTCGCGCCAGGGCACGTCGATGTCGTAGCCGAGCGAGATCAGGCTGTCGCGCAGCTGCTTGCCGTGCCAGGCGGTGGGCCAGGCGGCGAGCGCGCCGTCGCGGATGCTCAGCGAGTCGTCGGGCACCATCAGCTCGAGCGGCACGTCGAACACCCGGCCGATGCCGTGGCAGGTGGGGCAGGCGCCCTGCACGGTGTTGGCCGAGAAGTCTTCGGCGTAGAGCATCGGGGCGCCGGGCGGGTAGGTTCCGACCCGCGAGAAGAGCATGCGCACGACGCTGGAGATCGTGGTGGCGCTGCCCACGGTCGAGCGCGCGCTGCCGCCGGTGCGCTGCTGCGGCAGGGCCACCGCCGGGGGCAGCCCCTCGATCGAGTCGACGTCGGCCACCCCGACCTGGTCGATCAGCCGGCGCGCATAGGGGGCGACCGACTCGAAGTACCGGCGCTGCGCCTCGGCGTAGAGCGTGCCGAACGCGAGCGAGCTCTTGCCCGAGCCCGATACCCCCGTGAAGGCGACCAGGGCGTCGCGGGGCAGGTCGACGTCGACGTTCTGCAGGTTGTGCTCGCGGGCGCCCCGAACCCGCACGAGGTCGAGGGGGGTTCGGGATGCAGGGGGTGCGTCAGGAGAGATCATTCCTTCCAGTCTGGCCCCGGCGCGTCGGGCACCGCCCTCGATGACCCATTTCGACCATTGTCGAGAAAATCGCACGGATGTCCCTCATCCGAGGGACACGGCGGCCCCGCAGGACTACCGTGTGGCTCACGACGACGAGATGGGGATCCGTGATGACGAACAGACGTGCCTTCTGGGGCCGAGGAATGACCGCCGCGATCGTGGCGGCCGTGGTGGCCGTGACGCCGCTCGCGGGGGTGAGCGCGTCGGCGACACCGGCATCCGCATCGCCCGCATCGCCCGCATCGGCGACCAGCGCATCCACGCAGGCCGCACCCGCCGCCTCGGGCCCCGCGACGATCGTCGGCACCGCCTCGAACCGGTGCCTCGACGTGATCGGCAACGTCGACACCGCCGGCACCGGTGTCAACATCTACGACTGCGTCGGGCAGCCGAACCAGTCGTGGAGCTTCACGACCGCCGGTGAGCTCACCGTCTTCGGCGGCACCCGCTGCCTCGACGTCGACAAGCAGTCCACCGTGTCGCCGGCCCGCCTGCAGATCTACGCCTGCAACGGCGGCGCGAACCAGAAGTTCACGATCAACGCCGACGGAACGATCCGCGGGGTGCAGTCGAAGCTCTGCCTCGACGTCAAGGGCGCGAGCACCGCGAACAGCGCCCTGGTGCAGCTCTACACCTGCAACGGCGGCGCCAACCAGAAGTGGACGACCACACTCGGCGCTCCTGCCGACACGCAGGCTCCCAGCATCCCGGGCGACCCGCGGGTCAGCGACCTCACCTGCGACAGCGTGACCTTCGCCTGGAACGCCTCGACCGACAACGCGGGCGTCGCCTTCTACGACGTCTACCACGACGGCCAGCTGATGAAGTCGGTCGGCGGAAGCACGCTCAGCACCCAGCTCGCCGTCGTGGGCGGGGTCAAGTGGGGGCTGTACGTGAACGCGCGGGATGCCGCCGGCAACGTCTCGCAGGCGAGCACGACCGTGCCGATCGCCCCGCCGAACTGCACGCCCGACACCGTGGCGCCCACCGCGCCGAGCGGGCTGAAGGCCGCCGTCTCGGGCACCACCGTCACCCTGACCTGGACCGCGTCGACCGACGACGTGGGCGTGCGCGCCTACGACGTCTACCGCGACGGCACGAAGGTCGGCTCGATCACGGGCACCGCGACGGTTGCGCCCGCCACGACCTTCGTCGACAGCGCGCTGGCCTCCACCACGACCTACTCGTACTACGTCGTCGCCCGCGACGGCCAGTCGAACACCTCCCCACGCAGCAGCACGGTCACGGCGACGACGGGGTCGGGATGCGCGCAGTCGGTCTGCGCGGTGACCCAGGTCGGCACCGACACCGACATCCCCTGGGGTCTGGTGACGCTCCCCGACGGCACCCTGCTCTACACGCGCCGCGACGCGCACGACATCGTGCACCTGAACCCCGCCACCGGGGCCAAGACCACGGTCGGCACCGTGCCGAACGTCGAGAGCACCGACGGCGAGGGCGGCCTGACCGGGCTCGCGATCGCCTCCGACTTCGCCAGCACCCACTGGCTGTACATCATGCACACCTCGCCGATCGACAACCGGATCGTGCGGATCACGCTCGAGAACGACGCGCTCGTGCTGAGCAGCGAGCAGGTGCTGCTTAGCGGCATCCTGCGCAACAAGTTCCACGACGGAGGGCGGCTGCGCTTCGGCCCCGACGGCAAGCTCTACGCGAGCACCGGGGATGCGCAGTTCGGCGACAACGCCCAGAACCTCTCGTCGCTGAACGGCAAGATCCTGCGCCTGAACCCCGACGGCTCGGTGCCGGCCGACAACCCCTTCGGCAACTACGTCTGGAGCTACGGCCACCGCAACCCGCAGGGCCTCGCCTTCGACTCGAAGGGTCAGCTCTGGGAGCAGGAGTTCGGCAACAGCGTGATGGACGAGACCAACCTCATCCAGAAGGGTGGCAACTACGGCTGGCCCGCCTGCGAGGGCACGACCGGCACCTGTGGCACCGCGGGCTACATCGCGCCGAAGCAGACCTACCTCACCTCGGACGGCTCGTGCTCGGGCATCGCCGTCGTGCGCGATGTACTCTACGTGGCGTGCGAGCGCGGGCAGCGCCTGTACCGCGAGGTGATCTCGGGCACGTCGCTGACCAACGTGCAGATCTTCTTCAACGGCACCTACGGGCGTCTGCGCACGGTCGAGCCGGCGCCGGATGGCGGGCTCTGGCTCACCACCAGCAACGAGGGCGACAAGGACAGCATCCCGAACAACAGCAACGAGAAGCTGCTGCACGTGACCCTGGGTCGCTAGCGGGCGGCTGGCCGGCTGCCTGCCCGCCCCGCGCGTCACTCGGCAGGCGGCTCGGCGGCCCTCACCGCGGCGGCCGCGACCGCGAGCGCGTCGCGGGGCGGGCGGCCGAGCAGGGTCGACAGCTCCGGGGCGGTGCCGGCGAGGAATCCGTAGGCGACCGCGCTGTGGATCGACATGAGCATCGCGGGCTGGAACGGTTTCAGGCCGGCGGCGTCCAGGTCGCGTCGGCGCTCCGCGAGGGAGACCTCGACCAGCGGGGCGCCGACCCGGGCCGCCACCGCCCGAGCGGTGATCGGGGTGCCGACGAGTTCGTGGACCCGCCGGGCGTGGCTGTCGGGCGACTCGGCGACCACCGCAGCGGCCTCTGCGAGATCGTCGCGGTCGACGGCGGCGAGCGCCCCGTCGCCGAACGCCGACGTCACGTGGGCCCCCGACCACGGCAGCAGCGAGCCGAACAGGTCGGCGTAGAGCCCGTTGCGCAGGATCGTCCACGGGGTCGGGCCCCGCCGGAGCCGGCGCTCCGTCCACCGGTGGGCGAGGGCGAACGCGAGGTGGTCGCCCTCGCCCACGACACTCGTGTAGACGATGTGCCCGACCCCGGCGTCCTCGGCAGCGGTGATCGCCGCCTCGTGCCGGGCGATCACGACGTCGTCCTCCGCCTCCCCGGCCGAGACGAGCACGAGGGTGTCCACTCCGTCGAGCAGGATGGTCTCGGGGTGGTCGAAGTCGATGGCGCGGGTTCCTTCCGCGCCGCTCCGGCTGCTGCCGACGACGCTCGCTCCCCGCTGGGTGAGATGGGTCAGGATGGCGCGGCCGAGGCGCCCGGTGGTGCCGGTGACGAGGATCAACAGGAGGCCTTTCGGGGGGGGTGTCAGCGGTCGTCCGCTGTGGTTCGCGGTAGCTAGGCTGATTCTGTTCCGGCACCGCGAACGGTCACAAGAAGGCACTTCCATGACACTCACGCACACCGCAGTAACCGCCGATCTGGAGCCCTGCGGTCGCGACGATCACCCCGACTGCGGCATCCGCGACGTGCTCGACCGCATCGGCGATACCTGGTCGGTGCTGGTCGTCGTCGAGCTCGCCTCCGGCACCCGACGGTTCGGCGAGCTCCAGCGCGCCATCGACGGCATCTCGCAGCGGATGCTCACGCTCACGCTGCGCAGGCTCGAGCGCGACGGCCTCGTCAGCCGCGCGGTCAACCCGACCATCCCACCCCAGGTCTCGTACACGCTGACCGAGGACGGCGCGAGCCTGACGCACCTGATCAAGGCACTCGCGGACTGGTCGCTCGACCACCGCGCCCGTATCGCCACCGCCCGCACGGCCTACGATGCCGCGCACCCGGGCACCGACATCCGCTGACCCCGCTCACGTCGACGCCTGTCGATCGCTGGGGTACGGTGTGGGGACGACCGGGGCCCGAGCGACAGGGGCGGGCGCAGGATGACCCGAGCCACGACGACGAGAGTGGGCACGCAATGACCGAGACCGGCACTCGGGTCCCGGCCGAGCCGACCCGCGGCGGAGGTGCCGGCGCGCGGCATCTCGCCTGGATCCTGCCGATCGTGGCCGTCCCGTTCCTGTTCTTCGGCTTCCTCTTCGTCACCGGCACGATGATCAACACCGGTGACCCGATCCTGACGGCGGTCTCGATCGTGCCCTACGTCGCCGCTCTCGTCTCGCCGGTCGCCGCCCTCGTCGTCGCGGTCGTCGTGATCGTGCGCATCCGGAGGCAGGCGGCCCGGCGCGGCCCCGGTCCGATCGAGCGGCGACGGCTCGAGGATGCACGGAGGAGCGGCCTCACCCCCGAGGAGTACGGCGTCTACAAGGGTAGCGACGGCAGCCTCGTGGAGCCGGTGAACTCGGCGAGCGGGCTGCTCGTGATCTCGATCATCCTCACCGCGCTGGCCGTCTTCGAGCTCGCGATGATCGGGCTGGGCATCTTGCAGAGCGCAGGTGTGGTGCCGACGCCCGCCGGCGCCACCGAGCTCAGCCCGGTGCAGTGGTTCTTCCTCCTGTTCGCTCTCGCGTTCCCGATCGTCTCGTGGCGCTCCTACCTCCGCGAGCGTCGCGCCCAAACCCTCCGCCTCCGCCGAGGCCTCCCCCGCACCCTCCCCCGCGACCCCCGCTGACCCCGCACACGCGCCGACCCGGCGGTCCGCGGCTCAGCACCCAGACGCCGGCCCAGCGGTCCGGCGCGTCCCGTCAGCGGCGGCCCAGCGCCAGGGCGACGAGCGCGATCACCAGGTACGCGATCGCGAGCCCGAGCACGACCAGCAGCGCGGTCACCCACGCCCCGGTCAGCAGCGCGAACACCAGGCCTCCCACCACCGCCAGCGCACCGAACACCACGCCCATCGGTAGCATCCACCCCGCGCGGCCCCGACGCACAGGCGACGCCACGGAATTCCCTCGTTCACTCATCACAGACTCCTTCCGCGTGCCCGACGACTAGTTCTCCTGCGAAGCGCACTGATGCGATCCGAGAGCCAGCGACGTGATCGCAACCTTGAGCGTGGTCGCGTCTCCGTCCGGGCCCCAGGTGAAGTTGCCCCAGCGATCAGCGGTGTGCGCGCCCTGCGGGTTCTCGTAGGCGGTCGCGAACGCGTCATGCGTGTAGGGAAGGCCCTGGAACGCCCAGCCCCACCCGACCTCGGTCTGGATGGTCGTGTCCACCGCGGTGATCGCGGCACCATCCGCAGACCAGTTCGAGTCGACTTGAAGGCGCGCGAGGGTCTGTCCGAAAGCGTTCACCTTCGTGTACGAACACCACGCCGAGTAGCTCGACGCAGATGCCGACACCAGAGCCGGGGCCGACGAGTCGAGTTCCGAACGGACCGGGATCCGACGGATCACGGTCGGGTCCGACCAGGCCCGCACCGCGATCTCGGCCGGGACACCTTCTGCAACGGCTGCCGCAACGAATCCGCTCTCGGTCCAGCCCGGCGGTGTCGCACCGGGAGACGCATGCGCGGCACCGGCCGATCCGACGATTGCGACCACGAGACCGCACGCGATCCCGACGACTGTGAACTTCCTCGATCTCATCGTCGTCACCTCATTCGAACAGGACCCACCGCATCCTCATTCTTGACCCCCGAACGGGGTACGCGACAGCTGTTATCTCGACCGAAAGAGGAGTAGAGTGTTTCTCATTTTCAGGGCATGGTCGGCGAGGGTCAGGCGACGAACTGGGCGAGCTGGAGGAGGTTGCCGCAGGTGTCGTCGAGCACCGCGATGATCACGGGCCCGACGTCGGTGGGCGGCTGCGTGAAGGTCACGCCGAGCGCGAGCAGGCGGTCGTACTCGGCCCGCACGTCGTCGACCCCGAGCATCAGGAACGGGATGCCGTCGGCCGCGAGCGCCTCGGTGAACGGCTCGACCGCGGGGTGCGCCTTCGGCTCGAGCGACAGCTGCGTGCCGTCGGGCCGGTCGGGGTCGACGACGGTCAGCCAGCGGTGGTCGCCCATCGGCACGTCCGCCGCCACGGCGAAGCCCAGCCGGGACGTGTAGAAGTCGACGGCGCGCTGCTGGTCGTCGACGAAGATGCTGACGGTCTGGAGTCTCATGGTCTCGCCTCTCTCAGGTCCTCGCCCGGGGGCGGGGTTCTCGGTGGCCATCGCTCGGAGATCTGCGACAGCGGTGTCGTGTCGATGGTGTGCAACTTGTAGCGGCCCCGGCGCTCGGTGCGCACCAGGCCCGCCTGCTCGAGCACGTCGAGGTGCTGCGAGACGGCCTGCCGTGTGGGCGTGAGGTCGTGCCTCATCGCGAGCGTCGAGCACAGCTCGAACAGCGTCTGCCCGTCGCGTTCGAGCAGCACGTCCAGCAGCGCGCGTCGCGTCTGGTCGGCCAGGGCCTTGTAGACGTCACCCACGCGCCCACCATAGGCAAGCATCCACTTGCCTGTCAAGACCGGCCAGACACGAGCATCGGATGCGACGCCGCAGATATGCGCACACACGAACGGTTGCGAGCCGCTGCCGATCTCCCGCAACGGGCGTAGCGTTGCGCACACGCGCCACTTGGCGCCCGTCGAGGTTCTTCCGGGGACAGCTGGGATCGTGCCATGTCGAAGAAGTCCGCGCGGTCCGGATCCGTGAAGCGCATCCCGAAAGACCTGTACGAGGCCGAGCTCGAACGCCTGCAGATCGAGCTCGTGGCGATGCAGCGCTGGGTGATCGAGACCGGCGCACGGGTCGTGGTGATCTTCGAGGGTCGCGACGCGGCGGGCAAGGGCGGTGCGATCAAGCGGGTCGTGCAGTACTTGAACCCCCGCTCGGCCCGGGTCGTCGCGCTGCCGACGCCGAGCGAGCAGGAGAAGGGGCAGTGGTACTTCCAGCGCTACATCCAGCACCTGCCCACCACAGGCGAGATCGTGCTGATGGACCGCTCCTGGTACAACCGCGCCGGTGTCGAACGAGTGATGGGGTACTGCACGCCCGAGCAGTACCGCCGCTTCCTCCGGCAGGTGCCGGTGTTCGAACGGATGCTCGTCGAAGACGGCATCACCGTCATCAAGTACTGGTACTCGGTCTCCGACGACGTGCAGGAGGCCCGGTTCCGCTCGCGGTTGCACGACCCGATGCGGCGCTGGAAGCTCTCGGACACCGATCTGCAGTCGATCACCCGCTGGGAGGACTACTCCCGCGCCAAGGACGAGATGTTCGAGGCCACCGACCACGCGGATGCGCCGTGGTGGACGATCGAGAGCGACGACAAGCGCTCCGCCCGCCTCAACACGATCAACCACCTGCTCTCGCAGATCCCGTACGAGCATCGCGAACCCGAGCCGATCGAGATCCCCGAGCGGCCGAAGGCGGATGCGTACGAGCGGCCCGCGCGCGACCGCTTCCGCTACGTGCCCGACCACGCCCACACCCTGGGCAAGGCAGCCACCCTGGAGAACGCATGACCGACCCCGGCAGCACCCCCGACGAGAGCGCACCCGAGAAGCACCTCGACCGCAACGTCACCTTCACCCAGGCCTCGGGCCGGGAGTGGCACGTCATCGACTCGGATGACGGCACCGTCGTCGGGCGGGTCGAGAACACCGGCGATTCCTGGACCGCCTACGACCAGGACGACAGCCCCACTGGCGAGCACGCGACGGCCGAGGCGGGCATGTTCAGCATCGTGAGCACGTCGGAAGCCGGCGACCGGCTGTCAGGCGAGGACGTGCTCGACGACCTCCACCCCGACGACGAGGAGATCCGATGACCGACACCGGCGGCCGCTTCATCGACGAGACCGGGCGCAAGTCCATCACGGTCGACGTCGACGGCACGGAGTACGAGGTGAAGACCAGCGAGCACGACTACGACCTCGAGGTGGTCCGCACCACCGACGAGGTCGTCGTGGGCTACATCGCCCGCCTCGACTCCACGGCCTCGGGTTTCGTCGCGCCCTCCGAGGCGAACCTCGTGCTCCCGGCTCCCTTCGCGAGCCTCGAGGACGGCATCCGCCACCTCCTCACCCGCCCCGCCGCCCCCGGCCCGGGCTCGGCCCCCGCCTGACCCGCCGGCCCCGCATCCGGCTGGGTGGTGGCACTCGTCACCCTCGAAGTCACCCGCTGGGCGTACCCTGTCCGCGGGGGGACCACGGATGACTGACGACCGACCGCGCGGGAGCGCCCGATCACGACCACTGACGGATGCACGGCCAGGGGTGATCGTGGCGTGCATCGTGTTCTTCGGCCTCGCCGCGCTCGGCATCGTCGGATGGGCGACCTCGCCCGTTCTGCGAGGCGTCACCGGAGCCACTCTGTTCGCGGGCTTCATGGCGCTGCTCGCCGGCGCCCTGCTGCTCGGCGCGCTCGTGAACGATCCGTTTCGAGGGAGCGCCCCGCGGGTCCGGCCCGAATCCGACGCAACTCTCGCGTTCACCGTCGGCACGAACGAACCGCACCGCATCGTGTACCGCTGGGACCAGTTCTGGGGCTGGCTGACGGTGACGGTCGACGGCGAGCTGGTCTCGAGGCAGTTCGTCACCTTCAGTCTCTCGACGCTCCGCGTGGTCGAGTTCGAGGTCGGCGCGAGCGAGCGGCACCGGGTGCGGATCGAGAAGACGCGGCCCGTCGTCGCCTCCTTCGCCCGCGCTCAGCCCGCCACCGCCTTCATCGACGGCATCCCCATCGCGACCACCGCGCCTCCGCGGCCGCCCGTTCCGCCCGCTCTGCCGTTCCCGCCCGACCTTCAGGAGCCGGGCGCTCCGCGAGGCTGATCACGCTCGCTGATGTAACAGATGATACATTCAGTGTTGTGACTCAAGAGATCTCGTGGGTGTTGGTGCTGGTGCAGCTGCCGAAGGAGCCGTCGCGGCACCGGGTGGCCGTGTGGCGTGAGTTGCGGAAGGGCGGCGCCGTGCCGGTCTCCCCCGGCACCTGGGCACTGCCCGCCGGCGCGGCCTTCCAGCCCACGCTCGACCGCGCAGCCGAGCTGTGCGCGGCCGGGGGCGGCACCTTCGCCGTGATCGACGCGAGTCCGCGCGACGAGGCCTCGCTCGGCCTCATCCGCGATGCCTTCGTCGCCGCCCGAACGGATGAATGGGCCGAGTTCGAGGCCGACTGCGGCAAGTTCGAGGCCGAGATCGCCCGCGAGCACGCCAAGCAGAAGTACACCTTCGGCGAGCTCGAGGAGGAGGAGCAGAGCCTCGACCGCCTGCGCCGCTGGTACCGCGACCTCAAGAAGCGCGACGTGCTGCAGCTGCCGGCCGCCGCATCCGCCGAGGCCCGGCTGCAGCACTGCGCCGAGGTTCTGGATGACTACGCCGAGAAGGTCTACGCCGTGATGCACGCGAGCACCCCGGCCCTCGACTCGCCCGGCTCCCCCGCCTCCCCCGGCTCGCCCGCCGAGGCGGTCGGCGAGGCTCTCGGCGACGGCCCCGGCACGGCTCGCGGCGACGCCGCCCGCGGCTCCGCCGGCCGCGGCCCCATCGGCGACACCCCCGGGCCCGACGGCCCGTGAACCTCTGGCAGGGCCTGGCGGCCGTCGCCGGCGGGCTGGTCATCGGCTGGGTCGCGCTGCTGATCGCGATGGCCGTCGCCGCCCGCGGCCGCACCGAGAAGCTGTCGCTGGTGGCGGCCCTGCGACTCGGCCCGGACGTGCTGCGCCTGGTCGGCCGCCTGGTCGCCGACCGCACGGTGCCGGTCGGGATGCGGATCCTGCTCGCCCTGCTGGGCCTGTACCTCCTCAGCCCGATCGACCTCGTGCCCGACTTCATCCCGGTCATCGGTTACCTCGACGACGCCCTCGTCGTCGCGCTCGTCCTGCGCCTGGCGCTCCGGAGCGCGGGCCCGTCCGCGCTCGAGCGGCACTGGCCCGGCACGCCGGAGGGTCTCCGCGCCCTCCACGCCGTCGCGGGCCTCCGGTCGCCGCGTGTCGGAGGCTGAGGGCAGACTGGGGTCATGACCGAGCCCCGCGCCGCCGGCGATCGCACCGATGCCACCATCACGGCGACCACCCCTGCCGCCACCACCACCACCACCACCGCTACCACCGCCGCCGCCACCCCCACCGACATCGCCGCCGAGCTGCAGCGGGTGACCGAGCACTGGAGCCCGCGGGTCGTGGGCCGGGTCAACGACCAGTACGTCAAGGTGGCGAAGCTGCTGGGCGAGCTGGTCTGGCACGCGCACGAGAACGAAGACGAGCTGTTCCTCGTGGTCTCGGGCCGGCTCCGCATCCAACTCGAGGGCGCCGACGACGTCGAGCTCGGTCCCGGGCAGTTCTACGTCGTGCCGAAGGGGGTGCGCCACAACCCCGTCGCCGAGGAGGAGGTGCAGATCGTGCTCGTCGAGACGGTGACCACCGCGCACACCGGCGACGTCATGGTCGATCGCACCGCGCCGCTCGACCGCCAGCTCGGCGACTTCGCCTGACGCCTACCGGCGAGGCTCAGCGCAACCCGCGGGTCTAACGCTGACCAACCCTCCCCAGGGCGACCCGCGGGCCTGACGCCGGCCGGCCCATCTCAGCGCAACCCGCGGGCCTGACGCAGGCCAGCCCGTCTCAGCGCGAGCCACGGGTCCGACGCCGACCGCCCCATCTCAGCGCGACCCGCGAGTCTGAAGCAGGCCAGCCGGGCTCAGCGCGGGCCGCCAGGGTGGCGCACCTCGGCCAGAACCGCCCGCCCGGCGCGGGCCGCGGCCGCGACCACCTGCTCGTCCGTGCATCCCGAACCCACCGACGCCTGCACCGCCGCGTTGATCGAGAGCAGCGCCATGCGCACCAGCACGGCATCCTCGGGCGACGGATCGGGCAGCAGCCCCACGAGCTCGTCAGCGACGGCGGCCAGGCCCGAGCCGATCCGCTCCCCGCCGGCCGACGCCGCCGAGCTCTGGCCCAGCCGCGGGTTCGCCGCCAGGAACCGAATGCCCTGCAGCTTCTCGACCGAGAACGTGCCGACCCAGCGCATCACGGCGGCGTCGAGCAGCTCGGGGCTCCGGGGCTGCTCGCCGAGCCACGCCAGCAGCTGCTCGGCCTCGTCACCGCGAGCGTCGAACACCGCATCGAGGATCGCCTGCTTGCTCGCGAAGTAGTAGTAGAGCGAGGCCTTATTGATGCCCAGCTCGTCGGCGATCTGCCGCAGTGACGTGGCGTCGTAGCCCTGCTCGGTGAACAGCCGCAGGGCGGTGGTCTGGATGAGCGACCGCGTCTCGGCGCCCGACCGACGCGACGAGACCGGATGCGCGGGTGAGATCATCCGCCCACCTTACCTACCGCACGGTTGACAGTCTACCTACCGGTCGGTAGATTGCTCATATCGGAACCCGTCCGACCCGAGGAGCCCCCCCATGAGCCAGTACACCGTCGTCCGCGACTACCCCTTCCCGATCGCCGACGTCTGGCACGTGCTGACCGACCCCGAACAGGTGGCGCAGTGGACCACCACCGGCCAGGGCGGCCGGCCCGAGGGGTTCGCGGCGGTCGCGGGCACGCGGTTCACCTTCGTCGGGAAGCCGACGATGGGCTGGGCCGGGATCGTCTACTGCGAGGTCGTCTCGGTCGACGCGCCGCACGCCCTGCACTACACCTGGAAGGGCGACGCCGACAGCGACGCCGTGACCGACGTGACCTACCTGCTCGAGGAGATCCCGGGCGGCACCCGGTTCACCTGGCGGCACACCGGCTTCACCGGCCCCGGCGGCTTCGCGATGTCCCGCCTGCTCGGCTCGGTGCGCCGCAAGATGCTCACCGAGGGTGTGCCGCGGGTGCTCGACGAGTACCGCGCCGCCCACCCCGCCTGAGCCGGCCGCGGCAGCCCGCCCGGACGCCGTAGCCCGCCGCCGCGGACGGCCTGCTGGCTCACCCCGTCCGTCGCCGGCCGGCCTCCCTCACCTCGGCCCGCATCCCGAGCCAGCGCGTCATGGGCCAGAATCGAGAGGTGATCCCTGACGAGAAGATCCCCCACGTCGTCTCCGTGAGCCGGGATGCCGCGCACCGCTTCAGCAAGCACGTCGCCCCCGAGATCACTCTCGTCGAGGGCTGGGGCGTCGAGGGCGATGCCCATGCCGGGGTCACGGTTCAGCACCGCTCGCGGGTCGCCCGCGATCCGTCGCAGCCGAATCTGCGGCAGGTGCACCTCATCCACGAGGAGCTCTTCTCCGACCTCGCAGCCGCGGGTCACAGTGTCACGCCCGGTGACCTGGGCGAGAACATCACCACGCACGGGCTCGACCTCCTGGCCCTGCCGACGGATGCGCTGCTCCGGTTCGGCGACGAGGCCGCCGTGCGGATCACGGGCCTGCGGAACCCCTGCCTCCAGATCGACGCCTTCGAGCCCGGACTCCTCCGCGAGGTCGTGGGCCGCGACGAGACCGGGGCCGTCGAGCGTCGGGGCGGTGTCATGGCCGTCGTCGTCTCGGGCGGTGTCATCCGCCCGGGAGACCCGATAGTGGTGACGCTCCCCGCAGGCCCGACGACACCCCTCGCGCCCGTCTAGCCAAACCTGGTTGCGAACCCGAACCCGAATCCGAACCAGATCAGGCGGGCGGGGCGCCCGGCGTCAACTCGGGGGACGTGCCCGGGGCCGACAAGAAGTAGCCCAAGAACGTGACGCCCTCCTCGGTCGCGTCGAAGCGGTCGATCAGCACGTGCGCCGGCTCGTAGAAGACGTCGCCCGGGTGGAGGATCACCTCGACCCCTCCCTCGACCTGGAAGTGCACCGACCCGGCCTCGATCGACCCGAAGACGGGACCGTTGTGGTGGTGCGGGCCGCCTGCGACGCCGGGCTGCAGCGTGATGCGCCGCACCTGCACGGACGAGGTCGTCAGATCGGGCAGCGTCTGGTCCATCAGGGTGATCCGGGTCACGGGTTCGTCCATGCCCCGATTATCCACGTCTCACTCCGCCGCCACTCGCGCGACCGCCCGCGCCGGGCAACGATGTCGAGGGCGCATCGGCATCCCCTCTGGAAGCGAGCCGAGAAGCCACCGTCGGTAGTTCACCTGCTGACCCGAGATCCAGCGGCCCTCGTCCGCGCAGCAGCGAGGCCCGGGCGTTCACGGCGACGTGGGTGTCGAAGCTCTGCGCCGTCGTGTCGAGGATGCCCGACTCGACGTCGTGGGCATGGCTCAGCACCAGCCCGGACGCCTTCGCCCCGGCACGGGCCTCGAAGGTCCCGGAACCGGCCGCCCCCACGACGACCGATCCCGAGCGCGTAGCGGCACCGGCCCCGGCCCCGCCCGCATTCACGCCGTCGCTCGCACCGACACCGGCATCCGCGCCTTCCATCGCGCCGGCATTGGTGTCAAGAGCGCCCGTGCCGGCAGCACCCGTGCCGGCAGCGCCGGCACCAGCGACGCCCGCACCCGCAGTGCCCGCGGTCGCGGACGCCGCCGCCGTCGTCGTGCCCGCCGCATCCGAGTCCCCCGACCCGGATGCGCACGCCCCGAGCACCAGCACGACGACGACGGCGACCCCCGCCGCCGCACTGCGGCTTCCCCATCCCATACCGACACTCTAAGCGACACCTGTCGCAGAATGCCAACCCCCGGGGACAGAGCGGGCAGCGAGGGCTTCGGGCGGCCGAAAAGCTGGGGGCGGGCGGATGAGGGGCGCGCCGATCCGGGTGAGGGATGCCGAAAAGCTCCGAGTGTGCGGCGGCGGGCCGGGGCGGGCTCGAGGCCTGCGGCAGGCTGGAAGCATCGAAGGGGAGTAGTTCCCCGCGTCCGGCAGCGGACGCCTGCGGCACCGTCGACATACTGGCCGATCATGACGATCGGCCCGGCGGCCCACCTCGACCCACGAGGCGAACGAGACCTTCGGCCAGTCCTTGGCCGGAGTGCATCCTGTTCGCTGCACCCCGGTCACGCCCCGACCGAGGAGCTCTCGTCATGCCCCCTGCCCTCATCCGCAAGATCGCCCTCTGCCTCGCGATCGCCGCCCCCGCGGTGGTCCTCCGCCTCACGGGGCTCGCGCCCAGCCCCCTGCTCGACCTGCTCGTCTTCGGAGCCGCGGTCGTCGCCGCATCCTTCCTGCTCGCCTGGGCCGCCGAGGCCGCCCAGAAGGACATCTCCGGCGGCCTCGCGATCGCGCTGCTCGCGCTGATCGCGGTGCTGCCCGAGTACGCGGTCGACCTCTACTACGCCTTCCGCTCGGGATCCGACCCCTCGTACGCCCAGTACGCCGCCGCGAACATGACCGGATCGAACCGGCTGCTGCTCGGCTTCGGCTGGCCGCTCGTGGTCGTCATCGGCCTGCTCGTCGCCAACCGCGGCCTGCGGAACTCGCGCCGTGAGCGCGCGGGCGACCCGGTCGACCGGATGAACGCGACCGACCCGCAGAATGCGACCGGCCCTCGGCTCCCGACCGCCCCGAAGAAGCGCAGCTTCCTCCAGCTCCCCGACAGCTCACGGCTCGACGTCGGCTTCCTCGCGATCCTCGCGGTGCTCGCCTTCCTCATCCCGGTCGTCGGCGCCATCCCGATCTGGTTCGGCCTCCTCCTCATCGTCGCCTTCGCGCTCTACCTCTGGCGCTCGAGCCGCGTGCACTCCGACGGCGAGGAGGTCTTCGTGGGCACCCCGAAGCTGATCGCCGAGCTGCCGACCGCGCGGCGGCGCACCGTCGTCATCGGTCTCTTCGTGGTCGCGGCCACGATCATCCTGATGGCGGCCGAGCCCTTCGCCACGGCCCTGGTCGACACCGGGACCTCACTCGGACTCGACCCGTACTTCCTCGTGCAGTGGCTC
The DNA here is from genome assembly GCF_059691755.1 of Herbiconiux sp. 320_LB. Taxonomy (NCBI): domain Bacteria; kingdom Bacillati; phylum Actinomycetota; class Actinomycetes; order Micrococcales; family Microbacteriaceae; genus Herbiconiux; species Herbiconiux sp. 320_LB. The sequence goes on from NZ_JCAWAD010000002.1 coordinate 81,333, forward strand.
GCGCCCCTGGCCAGCGAGGCCCCCGAGTTCATCATCGCCGTGCTCTTCGCCCTGCGCGGGATGGGGGCGGCCGCGATCGGCACGCTGATCGCGTCGAAGATCAACCAGTGGAGCCTGCTGGTCGGCTCCCTGCCGATCGCCCACTATTTCGGCGGTGGCGGAACCGACCTCGCCCTCGACGCCCGCCAGATCGAGGAGTTCGTGCTGACCGGCACCCAGACCGTGATGGGCGTCGCGATCATCATCGCCCTGCGCTTCCACCGCTGGTCGGCGATCGCCTTGGCCGGCATCTTCGCGGTGCAGTTCTTCGTCACCGATACGACCGGCCGGTACGTGCTCTCGGCGATCCAGCTCGCGATCGCGTTGGTGGCGCTGTTCCTCCTCCGCCGCGACATCCTGCCCACCCTGGCGGCGCCGTTCCGGCGCGCGCCTCGCCGAGAAGTCACCTTCACGTCCAAAAACTCTCGGGAAGACGTAGAAGCGACTTCTCGGTGAGGTGGGGTGGGTCAAGGGGTGACGCGGGCGCTGCGGCCCTCGAACCGCACGATGTCGCCGAGCTGCAGCTGACGGCCGCGGCGCAGCTCGACCGCACCGTTCACGAACACGTCGCCGTCGGCGATGGCCTCCTTGACGGCGCCGCCCGAGTCGAGCATCCCCGCGAACTTGAGGAACTGCCCCAGCCGGATGCCCTCCCCACCGATCGACACGTCCTCGACACCACTCGTTTCAGCCATGCCGAAAGGCTAACCGAACCGTCCGCGCCTCCCACGCGCAGCCGACTCAGGATGCGGCGACCCGCACCCGATCGCCGCCGGGACTAGACCCGATACCCCCGAAGCCCCGAGTCGATCTGCGCCTGCACCTGCCGCAACTCCGCGGCGAGCGCCGGATCCTCTGCCGCGACGTCGTCCGCCCGGCGACCGACCCCACTCTTCCTCCGCAGCAGCGCGAACACCGCCGTCAGCACGGCGGCCAGCCCCACGGCTCCCGCCGCCACCGCTCCGATCACGATTCCCATACGCTCTCTCCTTTCTCCTCAGACCACACGGTTACCCGAAGACATCGGGCTCCCGCCGCACGAACTCCAGCCTCACCTGCTCGAGGTCGTCGCGCGGGATGACCGCGGTCACCATCACGCCGGAGCCGAGTTCGAACCCCACCGCGTACACGAACGGGTCGGTGTCGATCTCGATCGCCGGCACCTCGATCCCGTCGAGCAGCACCGGCCGGCGCTCGTTCACCGTGCGCACGCTCAGCCGCTCCTGGAACCGGTCGCTCGTGATGTCACCCAGCCCGAGCTCCTTCCGGAACCGGTTCGCCAGCACGTGGTTGGCATGCTCGACCAGAAGCCGGCGGGGCTCCGACAGCTCGGAGGGCTCGCGGTGCCAGGCGGTGCGCACCGCCTCCCAAAGCGTCGGAAACCGCATCCGCTCGATCTGCTCCAGCATCCACACAGGCCGAGGGTGCGGCGACGGCGCGCCGAGCGCCTCCCGCCTCGCATCGTCGAGCGTCCGCCGCAGAGCTTCGTCGATCTCGGCGAGGTTGGCGGGGTCGGAGCGATCGGCCGGGTTCCGCCACACCGTGTAGTTGACGCTCACGGACATCTGAGAGGTCCCGTCGCTGCCGGACGACGACTGCGTGTTGAGCAGTGGCGCCTCCTCGAGCGTCGCCTGCGGCACCAGCCCGACCACCGGCACGGGCATCGCGGCCAGACGCTCGGCCTGGGCCACGCGCGGGTCGGGTGCATCCTCCGGCACGAACCCGCCGAACCTCATCGGAGCGGTTCCCATCCCCGAGTCACCGGTCTACGGCCGCGCCAGGTCGGGCGCAGGGGCGAGCAGTTCGGACCGCAGACCGTTGCGGATCGCCAGCTCCAGATCGTCCGAGGCCTGATCCCAGCGGCGTCGGGTCAGCTGGTTGCCCACGACACCGATGATGACGAGGATCGGCGCGATCACGGTCGGAATCGGCTCTCCCTGGCCCGTCGCGAGGGCGATCAGCCCGATCACGACGAGGCAGGCCGCGGCCCCGATCACCATGGCGAATATCGCACGAACCTCGCCCAGCATCCGAAGGCGGCGTCGTGCCCGAGTGGTCTCCGTTGTTTCACTCATCCCTCAACGCTACGCGTGTCGCTCACCCACCGACACCCTTCGGAGCCCCTGCTCAGGCTCCGCACCGACCCGGCCGGCCCACCCACCCGGCCTCTACCGCAGGATCCCCTGCCGCCGCGCAGCCGAGATCGCGGCCGTGCGCGAGTTCACGTCGAGCTTCGAGAAGATATGCGACAGGTGCGACTTCACGGTCGTCTCGCTGATGAAGAGCTCGTCGGCGACCTCGGTGTTCGAGCGGCCCGTGGCCACGAGCTCGAGCACCTGGATCTCGCGGCTGCTGAGGCTGATCTGCGGCGCCCGCATCCGGTTCAGGAGCCGGGAGGCGATCACCGGGGCCAGCGCGCTCTCGCCCGCGGCGGCGGCGCGCACGGCGGCGATCAACTCGTGGGGCGGGGCGTCTTTGAGCAGGTATCCGCTCGCGCCGGCCTCGACGGCGTTCAGGATGTCCGAGTCCGAGTCGTAGTTCGTCAGCACGAGAACGTAGGGCGGGGCGTCGAGCGCGCGGATGCGTCGGGTCGCGTCGGCCCCCGAGCCGCTGTGCCCCGCGCCGAACTGGAGGTCCATCAGGACGATGTCCGGATCGGTCCGTTCTGCGAGCGAGACCGCGTCGTCGGGGGTGCCGGCCTCGGCGACGACCTCGAGATCGACCTCGGGGCCGAACAGGGCGACGAGACCGGCGCGCACGATGGGGTGGTCGTCGGCGATCAGCAGCCGGATCATGCGACCCCCGCCAGCTCGAGGTCGACCGAGAGGGTGGTGCCGCGCCCCGGAGCGGCGTCGACGGTGAGCACCCCGCCGAGCTGCTGCACCCGCTCCGAGGTCGCCCGCAGCCCGAACGAGTCCGACTTGTCGGCGCCACCCGCCCCGGCGCCGCCCGCCCCCGCGGCACCGCCGAGCAGCTGCCGCGGGTCGAACCCGGCTCCGTCGTCGGTGACGGCGAAGTGGAGCCGCTCGTCGTCGACGGCGATCGTGATGGTCGCGGTGCTGGCGTGCGCGTGCTGCAGCACGTTCGCGATCGCCCCCTGCGCGATGCGCAGCAGCGCGGTCTGCAGGTGCATCGGCAGCGCGATCGTGTCGGAGACCCGCACCTGCACGTCGAGCCCCTGGCTCGCCCACTGGGTGCGGGCGAGCCGGCGCAGCGCCCCTCCGAGGGCCTGGTCGTCGAGCTGCGGCGGGGTGAGCTCCCGGATGTACCGGCGTGCGTCCGCGAGGTTCGCTGCGGCGGTCTCCCGCGCGAGCCGGAGGTGCTCGATGCCCGGCCGATCGGGGTCGGCGCGCTCGGCGGCGTGGAGCAGCATCTGGATGCTCGAGAGCCCCTGCGCGAGGGTGTCGTGGATCTCCCGGGCGAGCCGGGCTCTCTCGGCGAGCACCCCCTGCTCGTGCTCGGTCGCCGCCAGCCGCCCGCGCGTGGCGATCAGCTCGTCGACCAGGGCCTCGCGCTGGGCGGCCTCGCGGGCGAGGGCCTGGTAGCCCAGCCCGATGAGCAGCGCGACACCGGCCCCGACGAGAGGGCCGACGACACCGCCGACCGTCCAGCCGCCGTGGATGCCGAGGGCGCAGATCGCGACGACGGTCGAGGCCAGGATCGCGGCCGACCCCCACCAGCGGCCGAGCAGATGCAGGTAGAGGAAGAACAGCGGGAAGACCAGATAGGCCGCATCCGGGATCAGCCACAGCAACGCGACCCACTCCGCGCTCAGGGCGGCCAGCCAGCCCAGCCGCAACATCCGGTGCGCTCGGGCCGGCCGGGTGAGGAGCGCGCCGCATCCGTAGGTCAGCCCCAGCACCACGGCCAGGACGATCACGCCCGCGCTCGCCTCCGTCGGGGACAGGACGGCCCGGACCACGACCAGCACAGTGAGCGCGGCGAACAGCACGTGCAACCCGGCGCGCAACCCCACGAAGACCGGGGTCAATGCGGTGTGCGCCATGGGCTGAACTCTACGCGGCGGCCCGCCGGCGGTCATCGTCCGAAAGGACGACGGAGCGGTCCTCCGTCCGGGCGCGAAACGGTGTCCGGGCAGCCGATGACCCGAGGCTGCGGGATCGCGAGAGTGGAGTGGTCGCCGCATCCGGCGGCGGGAAAGGCACACACCATGTTCGTCGCACTCCGCGACCTCCGCTTCGCCAGGGGCCGGTTCGCCCTCATCGGTTCGGTCGTCGCGCTCATCACCGTTCTCGTCGGGTTCCTCAGCGGGCTCACTGGCGGTCTCGCCACCCAGAACGTCTCCGCCGTGCTGGCGCTCCCGGGCGACCGGGTCGTGTTCTCGTCGCCGACCGGCGAGAACGGCGCCGCCGCGGCGACCGGCTCGGCCGGCCCGAGCTTCTCCGACTCCGCCGTCACCCGGCAGCAGGCCGCCGCCTGGTCGGCCACCCCCGGTGTCACCGGCGCCCAGCCCGTGGGCATCAGTCAGACCCGGGGCGAATCCGGTGACGCCCGCGCCGCGATGGCGGTCTTCGGTGTCGAACCCGGCTTCGACGCCACCGCCCCCACGACCGACGGCCGCCTCGGCCTCTCCACCCCCGCCGCCCAGGCGCTCGACGCCGTCGCCGGCGACGAGGTCACCATCGCGGGGACTAGCTACACGGTCGAGACCGTGGGCGGCGACGGCTGGTACAGCCACACGCCCGTCGTCGAGATGACCCTCCACGACTGGCAGGCCTACTCGGCCGCCACCGGCGCCCCCGACGTCTACGCCACCGTGCTCGCCGTCACCGGCACCCCCGACTGGGCCGAGGCCGACGCCGCGAACGGCACCATCTCCGAGACGACGATCGGCACCCTGCTGGCGCTCGGCGCGTTCAAGTCCGAGATCGGCTCCCTCCTGCTGATGGTCGCCCTGCTCTTCGGCATCTCGGGGCTCGTGATCGGCGCCTTCTTCACGGTCTGGGCCATGCAGCGAAAGGGCGACATCGCCGTGCTCAAGGCGCTCGGCGCCAGCACCCGCTCGCTGATCCGCGACGCCCTCGGCCAGGCCCTGATCGTGCTGATCGCCGGGATCGGCGTCGGATCGGGGCTCGTCACCCTGTTCGGCACCCTCGCCGGCAGCGCACTGCCCTTCCTGCTCAGCCCGCTCACCACCCTCCTGCCCGGGGCGATCATGGTCGTCCTCGGTCTCGCCGGGGCCGCGTTCGCGCTCCGTTCCGTCACCTCCGCCGACCCCCTCACCGCCCTCGGGAGCAACCGATGATCCGCCTCGACCACATCACCCTGACCTTCCCCGACGGCGACGCCCGCGTGACCGCAGTCGACGACGTCTCCCTGACCGCGCATCCGGGAACCGTCACCGGCATCACCGGCCCCAGCGGCTCGGGCAAGTCGAGCCTCCTCGCCGTCGCCGCCACCCTGATCCGTCCGGACTCCGGACAGGTGCTGATCGACGACGTCGACGCGACCCGGCTCACCCCGGCCGGGGCGACCGCGCTGCGGCGCGAGACGATCGGCATCGTCTTCCAGCAGTCCAACCTCATCCCCTCACTCACCGCCCGCGAGCAGTTGACGGTCATGAACGAGCTCGGCGCCCGGCACAGCCGTCGGCTCCGCGCCCCGTCCGCCGCTCGGGCGGACCTGCTCCTGGATGCGGTCGGCCTCGCCGCCCACGGCGACCGCAGACCGCATCAGCTCTCCGGCGGTCAGCGCCAGCGCATCAACATCGCCCGCGCGCTGATGAACGACCCGCGCGTGCTGCTGATCGACGAGCCCACGAGCGCACTCGATCAGGAACGCGGTGCCGCGATCATCGAGCTGATCCTGCGGCTGACCGACGAGCTCGACACCGCGACCCTGCTCGTCACGCACGACCTGGTGCACCTGCCCCGGATGCACGGGGTCGTGCACCTGGTCGACGGCCGCCTGGTCGAGACACCAGCTCTGGTGGGCGCGGCGTCGTAGCGCGACGGGCGCGCAGCAAGCGGGCGGGCGAATGGATGGGTGGGTGGAGGGGGCGGACGCTCGGGCGCTCAGCGCGCCAGCGCCGCCATCCACTCCTCGACGCCCTCCGGCGTGCGCGGCATCGCCGACGAGAGGTTGATCGACGAGGTCTCGGTCACCACGAGGTCGTCCTCGATGCGGATGCCGAGGCCCCGCAGCTCCTTCGGCACGGTCAGGTCGTTCACCTGGAAGTAGAGCCCCGGCTCGACCGTCAGCGTGTGCCCGGCGGCGAGCGTGCCGCCGAGATAGGTCTCGTGCGGCGCGTGGTTGCAGTCGTGGATGTCCATGCCGAGCATGTGACCCGCCCGCGAGATGCTCCACCGTCGGTGGTGCAGCGCATCCGGTGCCATCGCCTCGTCGAGCGACGACCGGATCAGCCCCAGCTCGATCAGGCCCTCGGTGAGCGAGCGGCCGCAGGCATCCTGGTAGTCCTGGAAGCGCACCCCCGCCCGCAGGATGTCGATGCCGGCCTGCTGGGCCCGCAGCACGATCGAGTAGACCTCGCGCTGCAACGGCGTGAAGGTGCCGCTCACCGGCACGGTGCGGCTGATGTCGGCCGAGTAGAGCGAGGGCAGCTCGACCCCCATGTCCATCAGCACCAGCGCGCCGTCGGGCAGGTCGCCGGTGTTCCGGGTCCAGTGCAGGGTCGTGGCGTGGCTGCCCGCCGCGACGATCGAACCGTAGGCCGGACCCTCGCCCTCGATGCGCGACCGCCGGGCGAAGGTGCCCTCGATGTACCGTTCGCCGCGCACGCTCGCCCGGGCCGCGTTCCACTCGGCGAGGCAGTCGTCGAAGCCGCGGGCGGTCGCGTCGACCGCGAGCTGCAGCTGGTCGATCTCCCAGTCGTTCTTGATCAGGCGCAACTCGTCGAGCGCGGTCTTCAGCGCCAGGTGCGGTGCGAACGCGGGGCCGCAGACCTGCCGCACCAGCTCGTCGACGGTCTCGTCGAGGGTGGGGAGCACACGGATGCGCCGGGCCCGCCGCGCGGCGCGCTCGAAGTCGCGGCGGAAGTCATCGAGCGGCCGGGTCTCGATGCCGAGCGCGTCCTGGGTCTCCTGCAGGGTGGGACGGGCGCCCACCCAGAGGTCGCCGAGGGCGTCGTTCTGCCAGAACTCGTCGCCGCTCCGGCCCGACGGGCCCCTGAGGTAGAGGATCGAGCCGGCCTCGCCGCCCGTGGTGTCGACCACGAGCACGCTCTCGGCGACCTGGTTGCCGGTGAGCCAGACGTGGTCGGTGCCGGGGCGGAAGGTGTGGTCGGTGTCGTTCGAGCGCACCCGGGGCAGCCCGGCCGGGATGACGAGCAGCTCGGCGGGCAGTGCCTGGGCGAGTCGCGCGCGGCGCTCGGCGGTGTAGGCCAGCACCGGGTTGTCGGGGTCGAGCACCGGGGCGGGGTCGGCCCAGCCCGAGGTCATGAAGGTGCCGTCGCCCGGCAGCGCCGAGCGGTTGACGGCGCGGGGCATGGCCCAGGGGATGCCCTCGTCGATGCCGTGCCCGCTCATGCCGAGACCCGGTCCAGCGCGGCCGGCACCTCGTCGAGCCAGGCGAGCCGATCGGCCTCGGCCGGGGCGAGCGGCAGCCGGCCGGCACCGTCCGGCAGCGGGATCGCCGCGAGCAGGGCCTGGGTGTACGGATGCAGCGGGTTCTGCCAGACGGTCTCGGTGACCCCCGACTCCACCACGCGACCCTGGTACATCACGAGCACGCGGTCGGCGATCCGCCGCACCACCGAGAGGTCGTGCGAGATGAACAGCATCCCCGCCCCCGCCTCGACGCTCAGCGACCGCATCAGGGCCGCGACGCTGGTCTGGGTCGAGGCGTCGAGCGCCGAGATCGGCTCGTCGGCCACGAGCATCCCTGGCCGGGCCGCGAGCGCGCGGGCGATCGCGATGCGCTGCTTCTGGCCGCCCGAGAACTCGTGCGGGAACCGGCTCACCATCGCCGGGTCGAGCCCCACCCGGCGCAGCCAGTCGGCGGGGTCGGATCCGCGGTCGCCCCGGGCGAGAGCCGCCCGCACGCCGTCGCCGATCTGCTCGCCGATCCGTCGGCGGGGGTTGAGCGACGAGTTCGGATCCTGGAACACCATCTGCATCCCCGTCATGGCGGCCGAGCGGCGGCGCAGCCCGAGGGTCGGCACGTCGTCGCCCTTCAGCCGCACGGTGCCGGCCTTGCGCTTCTCGATGCCGACGATCGCGCGGGCGAGGCTCGACTTGCCGCATCCGCTCTCGCCCACCAGGGCCACGACCTCGCCGGCCGCGACCGTGAAGCTCACGCCGTCGACGGCGCGCAGGGCGGGTCGCCGCCCGTACTCCACCACGATGCCCTCGGCCTCGAGCACGCCGCCCGGCGTCTGCTCGCTCATCGGGTCTCCTCCCCGGTCTGCTCGAAACTCGACCCCGGAAGGGCCGCGAGCAACGACCGCGTGTACTCGTCCCGGGGCGCCGTGAACAGCTGCTGCCGGGGCGCCGACTCGACGACGAGCCCCTGCCGCATCACGGTGACCACGTCGGCCACCGCGCTCATCACGCCCAGGTCGTGCGTGACCAGCAGGATGCTCAGGTCGCCCCCGTCGGCCAGCTCGCGTAGCAGCTGCAGCACACCCGCCTGCACGGTGACGTCGAGGGCGGTGGTCGGTTCGTCGGCGAGCAGCACGGTGGGGTCGCAGGCGAGCGCCACCGCGATCGCGATGCGCTGTCGCTGCCCGCCCGAGAACTGGTGCGGGTACTTCGAGAGCGCACCCCGTGCATCCGGAACCCGCACCCGGTCGAGCAGTGCTTCGGCCTTCTGCCGGGCCTCGGCCTTCCCGAGCCCGAGGTGGTGCCGCATGTGGTCGGTGAGCTGGCGGCCGACGGGCAGCTGCGGATGCAGGCTGGTCGACGGATCCTGGAACACCATCGCCACCCGCCGCCCGCGCACCTGCTGCAGCACGCCGCGCGAGGCGCCCACGAGCTCGGTAAAGCCGGTGCCGGTGCCGGTGCGGGTGGCAGCAGCCGCGCCCGCACCGGTACCCGCCCCGCTCCTCGCGTCGGCGAGCCGGATGCTGCCGCTCGCGGTCATCCCGCCCGGCAGCAGTCCCAGCACGGCCAGCGCCGTCATCGTCTTGCCCGAGCCAGATTCGCCCGCGAGACCGTGGATGCCGCCCCGCTCGAGTGTGAGGTCGATTCCGCCCACGATGGTGTGGCTGCGCGTGGCGATCCGCAGCCCCTCGATGGTCAACGCCGCGGTCACAGCGTGGTCCCCCCGCCCTTGATGGTGGCCGACTTGGGGTCGAGCGCGTCGCGCAGCGCATCCCCGACGAAGTTGAACGCGATCACGACCGTGAGGATGGCCAGGCCCGGGAAGACCCCGATCCACCAGGCGTCGAAGTTCTTGATCGCATCCGACACCATCGAGCCCCACTCCGCGGTGGGGGGCTTCGCCCCGAGCCCGAGGAACGACAGGCCCGACAGCAGCAGGATGGCGGTGCCGATGTCCAGGCTCGCCAGCACCAGCACCGGCCCGACGATGTTCGGCGCGATGTCGCGCCCGAGCGAGCGGAAGGCCGAGAAGCCGAGCAGCTGCCCCGACACCACGTAGTTCGACGAGCGCAGCCCGAGCACGAGGCCGCGGGTGAGCCGGGCGTACGAGGGCCACGACACGATCAGCGCCGCGAGCACCGCGTTCAGCAACGAGGCCCCGAGCGCCGCCGCGATCACCATGGCGAGGATGACCGTGGGGAAGGCCATCACCAGGTCGGTCACGCGCATGGCCACCTCGTCGACCGCGCGGCCGAAGAATCCGGCGACCGAGCCGACGATCGCGCCGATCAGCACCGAGAGCACCACGAGCAGCAGGGCGAGCGGGATGGTGACCTGGGCGCCCCAGAGCACGCGGGAGAACACGTCGCGACCGAGCGCATCCGTACCCATCAGCGTGCCCTCGCCGGGCGGCTGCAGGATCGGCAGGTCTTGCGCGAGCGGGTCGTGGGGCGCGATCACCGGGGCCAGCAGGGCGACCAGGATCCAGAGCACCGCCACCGCGGCGCCGAGGATGCCGAGCGGCGCCGACCACCGGCCGAGTCGCAGGCGGGGTCGCCGCCAGCGCGGGGCCGCGGCCTCGATCGGGTCGAGCACGCCCGGCTGCACGCCGTCGCGCGGCCCGGCCGGGGCGCCGTCGCGCGGGTCGAGCGGGGCGGAGGCCCGCCGTGAGGCGTCGGAGGACGCCCGACGGCCGTCGCCGGAGGAACGGGGGTCGCTCACGAGGCCAGCCTCACTCTCGGGTCGAGCACGCCATACAGCAGGTCGACGATCAGGTTCACCAGCAGGTACATCACGCCGATCAGCAGACCGACGCCCATGATGCCGGGCAGGTCGAGGTGCGACGCGGCCTGGTAGGCGTACGAGCCGATGCCGGGCCAGGCGAAGATCGCCTCGACCAGCACCGTTCCGCTCAGCAGGCTGCCGAAGGCGAGCCCGACCACGGTGAGGATCGGGATGCTCGCCCCGCGCAGCACGTACGACCAGATGACGGTGCGGGTGGGCAGGCCCTTGGCCCGGGCCGCGCGCACGTAGTCCTGGTCGAGGATCTCGAGCACGGCGGTGCGCACGAACCGGGTGAGCAGGCCCACCGTGTAGAGCGTGAGCACGAGCACCGGGAGGAAGAGGTGGGAGGCCGCGTCGAGGAAGGTGTCGAGCTGTCCGGCCAGCAGCGCATCCACCGTGTAGAGGCCCGTCACGGTCGGCGGCGTGGTGAAGTCGCTGCTCAACCGGCCCGAGCCCGGGGCGATGTGCAGTTGGAAGTAGAAGACGTAGTAGAGCACCAGCGCGAGCCAGAAGGTCGGCACGCTGAGGCCGGCGAGCGAGACGACGCGCAGCACGTGGTCCGAGGCCTTGCCGCGGCGGTAGGCGGCGACGGTGCCGAGCACCACGCCGATGATGACGCTGAGCACGATGGCCCCGAGCGCGATCTCGAGCGTCGCCGGCAGCGCCTTGGCCAGGTCGTCGACCACCGGGTTGTGGGTGGTCGTCGAGATGCCGAGGTCACCGTGCAGCAAATTGCCGAGGTAGGTGAAGTACTGCACGACCAGTGGCTGGTCGAGCCCGTAGGTCGCCCGGAACTGGGCGACGATCGCCGGATCCTCGGCCGCGCGCTGGCCGAGGGCCGCGGCCACCGGGTCGCCGGGCACGAGGTTCGTCAGCACGAAGGTGACGAGGGTCACCCCCACCACGAGCAGCAGCGAGGTGAGCACGCGGCGCAGGGCGTAGCGGAGGAAGGGATGGGCCGTCCGGCCCCCGCGCTTGTGCGGGGGCCGGACGGCCGTGGTGCTCGAGGTCACGAGAGAGGCTCGCTACTTGGCGGAGAGGGCCGCGATGTCGATGGTCCACACCGCGTTGTACACGACGCCGGACACGCCCTTCGCCGCCGCGATGTTGTTGCCGGGCTGCAGCAGCGGGATGAACGGACCATCGGTGTTCAGCGCCTTCTGCAGGTCTTCGAACCGCGTCTGGCGCTCCTCGTCGCTGCCGCCGGCCGCCGCCGCGTCGGCGAGGGTCGAGATGGCGGGGTTCGCACCCGCGGCCCAGCCGGAGCGGAGGCCGACCACGTTGCCCGGGGTGAAGACGAGGTAGTCGCTCGGGTCCGGGTAGTCCGGGCCCCAGTACCACAGGCCCATGGTCTCGGTGCCGTTGCGGTAGGCGTCGAGCTCGGTGGCGACCGGCGCCGGAGCGAGCTCGACGGTGACGCCGACCTCCTTGAGCTGCGACTGGATTCGCTGCGCGATGGTCGGGAAGTCGATGCCGTTGAGGCTGATGTCGCTCGGGAAGTTGAGCGTCACCGACTCGCCGGCGTAGCCACTCGCGGCGAGGTCGGCCTTGGCGGCGTCGAGATCCTGGGTCAGCTTGTCGCTCTCCGGCAGCGCGCCGAGCAGCATGCTCGGAACGACGCCCGCGGCCTGCGCGGTGCCGGTGCCTGCGATCGACACGAGGTCGTCGTAGTCGAGCGCCTCCTTGACGCCCTTCACGAAGGCGGGGTTGCTCGTCACGGTCGAGACGCTCGGGTTCTGGTTGAGCAGCAGGAAGATGACGTTGGCCGAGGGGTCGCTGGTGACGGCGACCGAGTCGCCGAGCGCGGCGGCCTGGGTGCCCGAGAGGTCGAGCGCCACGTCGGCGCTGCCGCCCTCGACGTTGATCTTCTGGGTCGCGCCCTCGACGTTCTGGATGACCACGCGACCGTAGCCGGGAGCGGCTCCGTCGTAGTTCGGGTTGGCCTTGAGCACGACCTGCGAGGCGAGGTCGAGGGTGTCGAGCACGTACGGGCCCGATCCGGCCGAGGTGGTGTTGAGGAACTTCTCGGCGGTGTCGGACTCGTCGGTCGCGCCGCCGTTCTCCTTCACGACCTTCGAGTTCAGGATGCCGAGGGCCGGGTTGGCGAGGATCGCCGGCAGTGCGGGCGTCGGCGTCGCGGTGGTGAGCACGACCGTCTTGTCGTCCTTCTTCGTCACGGTCACGCCGTCGAGGAGGAACGAGGGGTTGCCCTTCAGGCCGATCACGCGCTGCAGCGAGAAGACCACGTCGTCGGCGGTCATCGGCGTGCCGTCGGAGAACGTGTGGTCGCCCTGGAGGGTGAGCGTGAAGGTCATCGCGTCGTCGGACTGCTCGAGGCTCGCGAGCCCGTCGACGACCTTGGAGACGTCGCCGCCCTCGAAGGTGAGGAGGGTCTCGTAGAGTGCCTTGTCGACCAGCTGGCCGGTGGGCTCGTACATGCGGCCCGGGTCGGCCGTCTTGAGGTCGAAGGCCTTGTCGATCGTGAGCGTCTTCGTGCCGCCGTCGGCGGTGTCGGTGCGTCCCGAGGAGCAGCCGGCGACGAGGAGCGTGAGCGAGACCGCGGCAGCGGCGATCGCGATGCGGGTCGATCGGGAGCGCACGGTGCGGGCGGTGGGTGTGGAGCGGAAAACCATGGCGGCCTCCTGGGAAGGGTTCTTCTGGACGGTGTGGAGGTACTTTGGCACAATTCCGCGCAAGACTTTTTTTCGAAGGCGCTATCGTGGACGAATTGCAGCCCGACACTCAGAAGGAGCCGGAAATGTCGATCATCGATCAGGCGGCGACCCCGCCCGCTGGACAAAGCGCAGCGGGTCTGGACGAGGTGAATCTGCGCATCCTGAGCATTCTGCGTGAGAACGGCCGCATCTCGATGTCGGCCCTCGCCGAGCGGGTGAACGTCTCGCGGGCGAGCGTGTACAACCGGGTGGAGCAGCTCACCGCGGCCGGGGTGATCACCGGGTTCTCGGCCCAGGTCGACCCCGGGAAGGTGGGGCTGGACGTCTGCGCGCTGGTGTTCGTGACCGTGCATCCGCAGTCGTGGCACCGCTTCCGCGAGGGCATCCTGCAGATGCCCGACGTCGAGTACTGCTGCATCACGACCGGCGAGCACGACGCCATGCTGCTCGTGCGCTCGCTCGACATCGGCGGTGTGCACGACTTCGTCACCGGCGTCGTGGCCGCGCGGCCCGAGGTGAAGTCGGTGGTGTCGGTCGTGGTGCTCGACGAGGTCGTGCGGAAGGCCTATCTGCTGCCCTCGGACATCCCGGACCGCTCGGGATCGACGAACCGCCTGGGCATGACCCGGTTCACCACCGCGGGCAACGGGCGCGACGCGGTGCGCTGAGGCCGGGCGCGCGCGCCTCGCGCAGGGCGCCGGGCATCGGCGCCCTGAGTGGGGTCAGACCTCGACGCAGATGCTCACGTGGTCGACGCCGTCGATCTCGAAGTCCTCGACCAGGCGCACGCGGCCCTCGTCGTCGACCTCGACCCGGCTCGCACCGGTGCCGCCCACGACCGCGCCGTCGGCGAGCATGACGTGCACGAAGGTGACCGACAGCCGGTCGCCCTCGCGGGTGCCGACGAAGTGGCCGAAGGTGACCGTGTCGCCCTCGTAGTCGCCCCAGATCACCCCGTCGCGCTCGGAGTAGCGGAAGCGCGACGGCGACTCCGGATCGACCGCGCTGTTCGTCGAGGAGGTCATCACGAACTCGCGGCCGTCGAGGGTGGGGGCGGTGCGCAGCGTTTCAGTCACAGTCGACGAGTATGCAGTACGTCGTCACCTGTCTGGTAGACGCCGACGATACGTCGAGGAATTCGTGGCCGAACGCGCGAGATTTGGACGATTCGCCGAGATCGCCCCCGGTTCGTGGAAACTCTGCTCGCGTCAGAGCTCCACGACCGGCCTCGTCACAGCGCGCGCACGAGCTCCGCGAGCGCCCGGTCGGGGGTGCCGAAACGGTGCGCGGTGATGGAGATCGCCTGCTCGCGGAGGAACGGCAGCAGTTCGAGCCGCCCGGCCTCCGTGACCGGTCCGCCCCACACGGCGACGTCGGGTCGGCCGCCGGTCGCGGCGACGATCTCGGCCTGCTCGGCCGGCCCTCCGACGAGACGGATGCGGGCGGGCGCCCCGTGCGCGAGCGCGGTGCGCCACTCCCCCGGCGTCTGCACGCGCACCGGCAGCGGCACGCCGGCGAGCAGCTCGGCGAGCTCCGCGGTCGCGACGCTGACCTCGGCGGCCGCTCCGCTCCGGAGGGCGGCGGCGACGACCCGCACGAGGTCGGCCGGGGCGGCCGAGACGCCCGCGCGCACGACGACCCCGGCGCCGGTGCCGACGACACCGTCAGCACCACCGGCGGCGCCGGCCGCGGCGAACGGCCGGTACCGGAACACGTTGTGCTCGGCCGCGACCTGCGTCACGTCCTCCGCGATGCCGAAGCGCTCCGCCCAGGCCCGGGCATCGCTCTGCACCGCCCGAGCGAGGGCCCGGTGCTCGTCGTCGCCGACCAACGGCGAACCGGCGGCCGCTCGAAGCAGCGCGTCGACCGCGGGCAGCAGCGCATCCGTCGTCACCTGCTGCGAGATGGCCGGCTGCCACGAACCGAGGTTCACCAGGTAGTTCGGGCCGCCCGCCTTCGCGCCCGCGCCCACCGACGACTTCTTCCAGCCCCCGAACGGCTGGCGCTCGACGATCGCGCCGGTGATGCCGCGATTGACGTAGAGGTTGCCGGCCTCGATCGTGTCGAGCCAGGTCGAGATCTCGCCCCGGTCGAGGGCGTGCAGGCCCGAGGTGAGGCCGTAGTCGACCTCGTTCACGATCGAGATCGCCTCCTCGAGCGAGTCGGCCGTGATGATGCCGAGCACCGGGCCGAAGTACTCGGTGCGGTGGAAGGCCGAGCCGCGGGCCACCTGGTCGCGGAGTCCCGGGCTCCAGAGCCGGTCGCTCGCGTCGAGCTGTCGGGGCTCGATCAGCCAGCGCTCACCGGCGCCGAGGGTCGTGAGCCCCTCGCGGAGCTTGGGCCCGGGGGCCTCGATCAGCGGCCCCATGCGGGTCGAAGCCTGGTCGGGGTAGCCGACCGTGAGCGACGCGATCGCATCCATCAGCTGCGAGCGGAACCGCGGCGACGACGCCACCGAGCCCACGAGCACCACGAGCGACGCGGCCGAGCACTTCTGGCCCGCGTGCCCGAAGGCCGAGGCCACGACGTCCTTCACCGCGAGGTCGAGGTCGGCCGAGGGGGTGACGATGACGGCGTTCTTGCCGCTGGTCTCGGCGAGCAGCGGCAGCTCGGGGCGGAAGGCGCGGAACAGCTCGGCCGTCTCGAACGCGCCGGTGAGGATGACGCGCTCGACGGCGGGGTGCGACACGAGCTGGCGGCCGAGCGCCTCCTCGTCGACGTCGACCAGGCGCAGCACATCGGTGGGCACGCCGGCCTGCCAGAGCGCCTCGGCGACGAGGGCGCCGCTGCGGGCGGTGAGCCCGGCGGGCTTGAACACGACGGCCGAGCCGGCGGCGAGCGCTGCGAGGGCGGATCCGGCCGGGATGGCGACCGGGAAGTTCCACGGCGGGGTCACGAGGGTCAGGCCCGCGGGCACGAACCGCGCCCCGTCGACCGCCTCGAGCTCGAGCCCGCGTTCGGCGTAGTAGTGCGCGAAGTCGATCGCCTCCGACACCTCGGGGTCGGCCTGGTCGATGGTCTTGCCCGCCTCGGCGGCCATCACCTCGATCAGCTCGGCCCGTCGCGCCTCGAGCGCATCGCCGGCGCGGTGCAGGATGGCGCCGCGTTCGGCGGCTCCCCGCGCGGCCCAGGCGCGCCCGGCCTCGATGGTGTCGGCCATCAGCGCCTCGAGCTCGGCCTCGTCGCGCACGGCGGCCGCGCGAACCGTGGCCTCGCCGAGGGTCGAGGTCGGCACGCGGTCGAGGATGCCGGCGGCCCAGGTGCGGTTCGACGCGACCGACGGGTCGGTGTCGGGCGTGCTCTCGAAGCGCCCGGGCTCGGATCGCGGCACCGCGGCGTAGCGGTCGGCCACCCGGTGCGCCGGGGGCACCGCGCGGTCCAGGGCCGCCAGCGAGGCCAGGAAGCGGTTCTTCTCGCGCTCGAAGAGCTCGGGCCGGTCGTTCAGCTCGAAGACGGCCGACATGAAGTTGTCCTGCGA
Source organism: Herbiconiux sp. 320_LB (assembly GCF_059691755.1). NCBI lineage: Bacteria > Bacillati > Actinomycetota > Actinomycetes > Micrococcales > Microbacteriaceae > Herbiconiux > Herbiconiux sp. 320_LB. Next base: position 97,829 of record NZ_JCAWAD010000002.1, read on the forward strand.
CGCGCCCTCCTCGAGCCGGCGGATCAGGTACGCGATCGCCACGTCGAACTCCTTCGGCGAGACCACGGGCGTGTAGAGCAGCAGCGAACCCACCTCGCGCTTGACCGCCTCGGCCTGGCCCTGCGCCATGCCGAGCAGCATCTCGAACTCGAGCCCGGAGCGCACGCCCCGGCGGCCGGCGACGATCCAGGCGTAGGCGAGGTCGAACAGGTTGTGGCCGGCGACGCCGAGCCGCACGTTGCCGATGCGATCCGGGTGCAGGGCGTAGTCGAGCACCCGCTTGTAGTTCGTGTCCGAATCCTGCTTCGTGCCCCAGGTGGCGAGCGGCCAGCCGTGCAGCGAGGCCTCGACCTGCTCCATCGGCAGGTTGGCGCCCTTCACCAGGCGCACCTTCACCCCGGCGCCGCCGGAGGCCCGGCGTTCGGCCGCCCAGGTCTGCAGGCGCATCATCGCGCCGAGGGCGTCGGGCAGGTAGGCCTGCAGCACGATGCCGGCCTCGAGCCGGTGGAACTCCGGCCGATCGAGGATGCGCATGAAGACCGCGAGCGTCAGGTCGAGGTCTTTGTACTCCTCCATGTCGAGGTTGATGAACTTGGCGGGCTTGCCGTCGGCGGTCGGCTTGACCGCCTCGGCGAAGAGCGGAATGAGCTTGGCCACGACGTCGGCCACCGAGTCGTCGAAGGCCCAGGGCGCGTGCGGGGCGACGGTCGAGGAGACCTTGATCGAGACGTAGTCGACGTCGTCGCGGCCGAGCAGGCGCACGGTGCCGCCGAGCCGGCGCCCCGCCTCCTGGTCGCCGAGCACGGCCTCGCCGAGCAGGTTGACGTTGAGGCGGGTGCCCGGGCGACGGATCTTCGCAATCGCCGGCCCGAGCTTGCGGTCGGTGGCGTCGATGACCAGGTGCCCCACCATCCCCCGCAGCACGCGGCGGGCGATCGGCACGACCACGCCGGGGAGCACCGGGGCCATCACGCCGCCCAGCCGCACGGCGGCCCGGAGAGGCAGCGGCAGGAAGGCCGGCACGTCGGGGGCGATGCGGGCCAGGGTCGCGGCGGCGACCCGCAGGTCTTCGGGCCGCACGACGCCGTCGACGAAGCCGACCGTGAAGTCCAGGCCCTTGGGGTCGGCGAGCACACCGGCCAGGCGCGTGGCGGAGGCGTCGGCCTCGTGGGTCGCCGCCTCGGCGAGCCACCGGCGCACCAGGGTCACGACCTCGTCGGCCAGCCCGGCGTCGTCGGGGGTGCCGGAGTCGAGCGGGGCGAGGTGGGTCAGATCGGTCATACGCCCATCGTCGGTCCGAGCGACACCTCAGCAAAAGCAACGCTTTGTGACGCATACTGCTAAGACGAACTGACGAGATGGAGACCGGCGGATGCTCGATGTGCGAAAACTCGTGCTGTTGCGCGAGCTGGCCATCCGCGGCACGATCGCCGCCGTCGCCGAGGCGCTCAGCTTCAGCCCCTCGGCGGTGTCGCAGCAGCTGAGTGCGCTCGAGCGCGAGACCGGGGTGGAGCTTCTCCGCAAGGTCGGCCGCCGGGTGCAGCTCACCCCGCAGGCGGAGGTGCTCGTGGCCTCGGCCGCCGAGCTGCTCGACACCCTCGAGCGTGCCGACGTGGCGCTGCAGGCCTCGCTCAGCACGGTGAGCGGCACGGTGCGGGTGGCGGTCTTCCAGTCGGCGGCGTTGACGCTGATGCCGGCGGCGCTGCGCTCGATGACCGACGAGCATCCGGCCGTGCGCGTCGAGATGGCGCAGCAGGAGCCGGGCCAGGCGCTGCACGACACCTGGGCGCGGGAGTTCGACCTGGTCGTGGGCGAGGAGTACCCGGCGCACTCGGCGCCCTGGCTCGACGGCCTCGAGCGGCACGACCTGACCAGCGACGCGATCGAGCTGGCGTTGCCGGGCGAACGCGAGAGCCCGCATCCGCTCGCCGACTTCGCCGACGCCCGCAGCATGCCCTGGGTGATGGAGCCGCGCGGCACGGCGAGTAGGCACTTCGCCGAGCAGCTCTGCCGCACCGCCGGCTTCGAGCCCGACGTGCGCTACGAGACGGCCGACCTGCAGACCCAGATCAGGCTGATCGAGACGGGCAACGCGGTGGCGTTCATGCCCGAGCTGGTCTGGGCGGGTCGCCCGACCACCTGCCGCCTGGTCGTGCCGCCCGGTGCCCCCCACCGCACGATCTTCACCGCCCACCGCACCTCGGCGTCGGGCTCGGCGGCGATCGCTGCACTCCGCGCCGCCCTCGAGGCGTCCGCCGCCGCCTGGCGCGCCGGTTCCCCCCGTCGCGTCGGCTGAGAATGGATTCGTGCATCGCGACGACGGAGCGGTGACCGCGCGCGGTTCACCAGGGCGCGCGGGTGCCGTCCCACGACCAGAGTGCGCCCGTCGGGCCGTCGTCCGGAAGGAAGGCCAGGCGGACCACCCCGGCCGCAGCCTCGGCCGGAGCATCTCCGACCGACATCCCGGCGATCAGATTCGTGCGCCGGAGGCCGGGCGCCAGCGCGTTCACCTTCGCGCGTTCGCCGAGCGCCTGGGCCGTGAGGAGGGTGACGGCATTGACCGCGGTCTTCGAACTGCGGTAGGCCAGCCCGCTACCCATCGCCCGCTCCCAGTCGAACTGCGGATTGGGGCCGCTGCTCCAGGCGAGCGACCCGGTTCCGCTGGACACAGTGACGATCCGCGGATGCGACGACCTCAGCAGAGCCGGCAGGAACGCCTGGGTGACCAGAACGACCCCGAAGACGTTCGTCTCGTAGGCGATACGCAGCTGATCCAGCGAGGTCTCGGCGATGCCCTCCGCCCCCGGGTTGACCCCGGCGTTGTTGACGAGGATGTCCACCTCGCCGATCGCCTCGGCCGCAGCGGCCACCGACGACGCATCCGTGACATCGAGCTGCACGGCCCGAGCCCCCGGGCCCAGCTGCTCGGCGGCGCGCCGGCCCTTCGCGAGATCGCGGGCGCCGACCCAGACGGTGAGCCCGTGGGCGACGAGCTGCCGCGCCGTCTCGAACCCGATGCCGCTGTTCGCCCCGGTCACCACGGCGACCGAGCCCGCTTCGGGGGCGCGCACCTCGTCGGGAAGCCGATCGATTCCAGTCATCTCTGTCTCCACTTCAATTCCGCCACCATCTCCAACTCCAACGGTAGAGTTGGAATATTACGCGCCTGGAGGCCGATCTCCAACCCCGGCGTTGGTAACCTGATCGGATGGCGTGGGACACCGAGGGCACGCGGCGGCGGCTGCGCGAGGCGGCGCTGGCCGAGTTCGCCGCGCGCGGCTTCGACGGCACGACCGTCGCATCGATCGCATCCCGGGCCGGGGTGAACAAGGAGAGGCTCTACAGCTACTTCGGCGACAAGAAGGCGCTCTGGGATCTGGTGCTGACCACCGAGCTCGAGCGCCTCGCCACGGCGGTCGAGCTCACCGGGGCCGGGCTGGATGACATCGGCGAGTTCGCCGGAGCGACCTACGACTACCACGCGGCGCATCCCGAACTGGGCCGCCTGCTCCAATGGGAAGGTCTGCAGGACGGCCCCCCGGCCCGAGCCGAGCTGCGCACGGGGCACTACCGCGAGAAGGTAGCCCGCATCGCCGCCGCCCAGAGCGACGGACTCCTCGACCCCGACATCGACCCGGCACACCTCGTCTTCACCCTGATCGCCCTGGCCGCCTGGTGGCAGACCGTGCCGCAGCTGGCCGAGATGATCACGGGAGCCGGCCCCGACGACGCGAAGGAGCGGGCTTCGCGCCGCCGCTTCGTGGTCGATGCAGCCCGCCGGCTCGCCTCCCCTCCCCGCTAGCCGCCCGCCGGCCGACCGAGATGGCGGGCGAAGAAGCGCATCGCCTCCTCCCCCGCGAACGCCGGCACGCCCGTGTGGCCGCCCAGGTTGGCCGAGAGGGTCTTCTCCGTCGAGCCGAAGGCGTCGAAGAGCTCGAGAGCCATGGCCCGGTCGTTGCCCTCGTCGTCCCACTGGAGGAGGACGTGGAGGGGAATGGTGATGCGGCGGGCCTCGTCCACGGTCTGGCGCGGCACGTAACTTCCGGCGAAGAGTCCGGCCGCCGCGATGCGCGAGTCGACGGCGGCGAGGCGCGTGCCGACCGCGATCACTCCGCCGGAGAAGCCCACGGTCTCGCCGATCTCGGGGCGGTCGAGCACCTCGTCGAGAGTGACCTGCCATTCGGGCACCGCCGCATCGACAAGCGGAAGGATCAGTCGATCGATGACGTCACCCGCGGGCTGCTCGCCGGCGGCGAGCCCACGGCGGAGGTCTGCTCGAGCCTCCTCGGCAACGGGCAGCGGGGTCCGGTCGCCGGCCCCGGGCGGCTCGATGCAGACCGTGGCGAAGCCGAACGCTGCGGCGCGCTGGGCCCGGGCGAGCAGGCGCGGGTACATCCGCCGCATCCCGAAACCGCCGGGCTGGCCCAGCAGGAGGAGCGGAACAGGTGCCGACGAGGAGGCCGTGGCCGGCGCCCACAGGATGCCGGAGAAGTCTCCGAGGGTGAACTCGCGCTCGGTCACGCCCCCGTGGAGAGATCGTTCAGAAGTGAGATGCATGGTCGTGCCTTTCGGAAGTGCTGCAACAAAGCGGCGCTCCCGGACGACGTCGACCTATCGCCCGACCGTGACTCCCGAGGGGAGCACCATCGTCATTTCGTTCACGGGTGCCACCTCCTCGGATTCCTGCACGGACGCCCCAGAGTACCAATACGCCGAGGCCCCCGCGAGAGCCGCCCGAGTCATTCCGGTCGTTTCGTGAACCCGAGGGCGAGCAGCGCCGCGGCTCCCCCACCGATCAGGCCGTACGCCACACCGGTCGTCGCCCACGAGCCGGACTGCACCGTGACGACATCTCCGGCCTCGCTGACGACCCATGAACACACCCGGCCGATGGGTGCGAAGCTCAGCGCTTCCGATACCCCCGCCGAGCTCTCGGGTGCGACCGCGTCGGCGACGAACGGCCCTTCCTGGTGGCAGGTCGGCTTCGTCGCCGCGAACATGAGCTGCGCCACGAGGAGCGTCCCGAGAACCAGACCGACGACCCCCACGACCACGATGGCCACCCGAAGACGCTTCACCCTGTTCGAGCGCGCCCTCACCTCCGCGCTCATGACCCGAGCCTAGGCGGGCCGAGCGATCAGCGGAAGGATGTGGGCCCCGGCGAGGCGTTCGACGAGAGACCGGCCGCGACCGCCGCGACCTCCGACCGCCGTGCGCGTGCCTCTAGGCGCGACTTCAACCGCTGGAACGGCCTCTCGACGAGCACGAGACTGACCGACGCCGCGACGAGCGTCAGCACGATGGTCCCGATCGCGTGCACCCAGTACCCGGAGCCCAACAGCCACAACGAGATCGGGAAGTTCCAGAGGTAGGCCGCGTACGAGATCACCCCGAGCCACAGCAGAGGCCGAAGCGCCGCGCTCGGCAGCACCCGCCAGTGCCGCACGTAATTGATCAGCACGACCGTGACCACCGCGATCACCGGCCCCGCCACGACGTACGCGAGCGCGAAGTTCTTGAGCTCGGGCACGAACGACAGGATGAGCAGCACCGCCACCGCGAGAACACCCACCCCCAGCGCCCCCGGCGAAGAAGCACCCGAACCCGAACCCGAATCCGACCCCGGCCCAGAACCCGACCCGATCCCCGGCAGCACCCGCGCAACCCTCTCGTGCCCCAAGAACCCCGCAGCCCCGATCACCATCGCCACCGCCCACGACGCCGGGTACGTGTACACGAGCCAGAACGACGGCGCTGCCGACGCCAACGTCACGACGCACACCGCCATGATCGCCAGCCCCGCCAACGCGACGACGACCCGGAGCCTCCGCCACCGCACCCCCAGCGTGAGCAGCAGCGGCCACAGCAGGTAGAACTGCTCCTCGGTCGCGAGCGTCCAGAGGTGACCGATCGCCGCTCCCCCGTGGTCGAACGGCAGGTTGCCCGTGTAGCTCAGCGCGACGAGAACCGTGCGACCCAGCACCGCCCGATCCCCCAGCGGATCGAACACCAGCGTCGCCACCACGATCCCAGCCACTACGAACGCGAGCGCCGGGAACAGCCGCAGCGCCCGGTTGCGATAGAACCGCCCGTAGGCCGCCTGCCCGCGCTCCACGACGTCCCGGTGGAGGATCGCCGTGATCAGGTACCCGCTCAGCGCGAAGAACATCACCACGCCCACGATCCCCGCCCCGCCGAACACCTCCGGAAACGAGTGCCGCAGCATCACGAGCAGAATGGCCACGCCCCGCAGCATGTCCAGCCCCTGGATGCGCGCCCCGGCCGCCCGCTCACCCCACATCACCCCCGAAGTCTAGAGTCCGCCTCGCCGCCGACCTCGGCCCGGGGGCATCGCCCAGACCTACGACCGACTCAGGTCCAGTCGCCGTCCTCCGTGCCGAGGTGCGCGCGCCCGAGCGGCGTGATCGGCACGGTGGCGAGGCTCGTGAACCCGATCTGCAGCAAGGTCGCCCGCGGCACCCCCGCGCGCCCGAGCGTCGACATCCCCTCGATGACCGCGCAGAAGTAGGTGCCGAGCGCCTCGGCATCCGCTGACGCCTCGATCTCGCCGGCATTCTGCGCATCCACGATGCACGCCGCGTAGTCGGCCCGGATCGAGTCGAACGCGCTCGCGACCGTGGCGGCGACCTCGGGAGTGAGGGTCGAGAGTTCGACGGCGGCCCGCAGGAACAGCGACGGCGGGGCCTGCGCCGAGCCGTGCTCGACCGCCGAGCTCACCAATTGCGTCCGGATGCGCACGATCGGGTCCTCCGCACTCTGCAGCACGGTCTTCACCGCATCCACGGCGCTGGCCGTGTCGCTGAGGAAGGCGCGCATGAAGAGCTCCTTCTTGCCGCCGAAGCGAAGCGCGCGCGGCCGCGCGGGACAGCACCGCCGCCGACAGCGAAGTCGCCACAGCCCGCCGTCACGACTACCCAGCGGCCTCCCCTGCCGAGGTCGAAAAGAAGAGATAGGCCGCGAGCGCGGAGGGCAGCAACAAACAGATGCTGGCGGCGACCATCGCGACGCCGAAGGCGGATGTGTGCCCCACGCCGAGCGACCTCGCCCGCGCCAAGACGCAGACGACCGCAACCGACAGCAGCTGCGCCCCGATCGCCAGGCAGGCGAAGACGGCGCCCTCCGTCTTCTGTCCCGCGAATATCCCTGCGAGGTACGCGAACGCGGCGAGCACCGCAGGAACGATCACCACACCCACGAGCAGCCAGAGCCAGAGAACCCCCGTATTCCAGGCGCGATCCTCGTCGCTGTAGGGCAACCGCTTCGTGACAAGTCCGGCCAAGACGAGCTCCCCTCCGCCACCCCACCGGCATCTCGACTCGAAACTACCGGCCCGCAATGAGACTTGCATCCCCATCTCGCCGACCGGCCACCGTCGCCCACCCACCGGCCCCCGAAAGGGGAGATTGCCCAATTCGTCACCTGTATGACAGTCTCGACATCATGCCTTTTCTCGCCGGCACGGCCGTCACGATCACCACCACCGGAGAGGTCGGCGTCATCGTCACCCCGCTCGACTCCGCCTTCTCCGCCGGCTTCCTCGGCGGCATCGGCAAGTCGATCGCCGTCTACGCGGTCCGCCACCTGACCGGCGAGATCCGCTACTACGACGGCCAGGTCCTGGTCTGAGAGCGATCGACTCTCACGAGCCCCGACCCGACAGGCCAAGTCGCGCCGCCGACGAGAACCTGAACACTCCGACGCCGCGGTCGAACTAGGGTCGAGACGTGACCCGCACCGACCGCCTCTACGCCCTCGTGGAGGAGCTCCGAGCCGTCTCCCCACGACCGCGGAGCGCCCGCTGGCTGGCCGACCGCTTCGGCGTCAGCTCCCGAACCGTCGAGCGCGACCTCTCGGCGCTGCAGCAGAGCGGCGTGCCGATCTGGGCCGAGCCGGGCCGCACCGGCGGCTACTGCCTCGACGCTTCGCACACGCTCGCTCCCTTGGGCTTCACCGTCGATGAAGCCCTGGCCATCATGGTCGCCCTGGGTTCGCTGACGACGAGCCCGTTCCAGGATGCGGCGACCTCGGCCCTACGCAAAGTCGTCGCCGTCACCGAGGCCGGCAGCTTGAGGGAGACGTCGGAGCTCGCGAACCGCATCCACCTCCTCGGCGACGAGAAGCCGGCCACGGCCCCCGATGGACTCGCGACGGCCCTGCGCACGGGCCATGTACTCCGCATCTCCTACGTCGACCGCACCGGCGCCACGACTGAGCGGGATGTCGAACCGATGGGCTTCGTCGGCAAGGGCGACCACTGGTTCCTGATCGCCTGGTGCCGGCTCCGCGACGGGCTCCGAGCGTTCCGAGGAGATCGCATCACCCGAGCAGAGCCCCTCCCCGAACGAGCACCGCGCCGCCCTCTCCGCGCCGACGACCTCGGCATCATCGAGGGCCGACTGCGCACCATCGGGCCGGGCGGAAATCCGCTCTAAACACCGACACGACGTTGTCGCTCGAGGGGGCGAGGATGATCTCGTCAGGCCGAACGGCCCGACGGAAGGAAAGACCATGAACCTCGCCTCGATCCGCATCATCACGAACGACCTCGACCGCCTCACCCACTTCTACGAGGTGGTGACAGGCCTCCCGGCCACGCGCCCCGCCCCCGTCTTCGCCGAGCTCCACACCCCCTCGGGCACCCTGGCGATCGCGACCCCCGCGACTGTGGCCATGCTCGGCGACCAGGTTCCCCAGCCCGCCGCCAACAACTCTCTCATCGTCGAGTTCGAGGTCGCAAACGTCGACGCCGCCTACGCCCGCCTCCAGTCCGAGCCCGGCATCCTCGCCGACGTCGTCCTCCCGCCGACCACCATGCCCTGGGGCAACCGCTCAACCCTCTTCCGAGACCCCGACGGCACCCTCGTGAACCTCTTCACCCGCCCGACCGCGTGAGCTAATCGTTCTGCACGCACCGTTTCCGGGCAGCTCGGCAGCCGCCTATACAACCGAGCACACCACGAGGAACTTCGACGCTCAAATCTGTGCACCATTCCGATGTTTATTGGACCCATCCCGTAGGCACTTCAGTCGTGCTATAAACGAACGCTTGCGTGAACGTGGGGCCTAGCGGCTCGCGCCCTGACAGGTCAAACAGCCGGGTGTGGTCAGATGACCTCATTCCGTGAGCCCACATGAACAGTCCGGCGCCAGCGACTTCGGTGTTCATAATGATTGCTTTGCCGACGTCTTGACCGAAACTTCGATTCAGGCCTTCAGACCCGCCGATTGCTCGGACGCGAGCTAGGCCTAGGCGCCCTAATCCAACAGCCGCTGCGGTAACCGCAGTCTCCAGGGTGTCGTTTCCCTCAGGGGCAATCACGCCGACTGCCTGGCTCAGTTCAGCCCACACAGCATTATTGACGCGCTCCTCTGAATCCCCGATATCGAACTGGGTGCCCGAACGAAGAACCGCCTCGTAGATCGCGTGATGCAGACGTATCTGGTTCGCTGTCATGCCGGTCGCCAGCCGCGCGTAGTACGCGCCTTCGTCGCCGACGCCCAAAGGTGACCTCGACGCGATCAAGAGGCCGGCGAGTTATTCCTGTTGCACGTCGTCGGAGATCCACGAGCCCTCATTCAGGACTTCGTAGAAGACGCGAGGCGGAACCGATTGGCTGTCGTCAGGCGGGACAGTACCAACGCGCGCCTGTACTTTCTCGCCGATGCCGAGCACGTTCTCCATCCGCGTTTGGGTCCACTGGCCGAAGGCCACCCCGACCGCCTTGAATGATGGTCCGGCTGCCCCAGTAGAGGCCGAGCGCTCCAGCACCTGTGAGCGCGTTGTCTCCAACCATGCCAAGGAGTTCAAGGCCGTCGCTCAACGGTTGTCCAGGTGGCTGCGGGCGCGCAGCATGGCGCTTCGGAGCCGATCGAGGTGTCGCTGGCGCAGTTTGCTAAGGCGTTCAGCGCGCCACGCGTGCCAGCGGGTCGAGAACTCCGCGTCAATCCAGGAAGTGAGCATGCTCATGAGTGAAGTATTCACCTCCTTCGCGCTACGGTCGAGAACCGGTCAGTTGCTCAACCAAACATCGACCTGGAAACATGCCGATATGCATACGCCTATCCCCGTCGATGTCGTCGACAGCTGGGTTGACTACGCCGCGCTCGCAATCGGCTTCGCGGGGACACTAGCAACCCTTATCGCCGTCCTATTGTCCTACCTCACCGCCAGACAGGCTCGCGCCGACCTGAAGATCGAGACCGGAAGACGCGAGGCGGCGGAAGCGCGAACTGTGGCAGCGCAGTTGGAGGTGGCCGAGGCGCAAGCGCGTGTATCTCGTGAGCTCGCCGACGAACAAGCTCAACGCGAACGTGATCGCTTTAATCGGGAACACTCGACCACGCCCGCGGAGCGGGCTCTGCGGCAGGCCGACCGCATTTCCGTCCATGGTCGCATCACGAAGCTTGCTAGCGATCTCCTCGGCAGCGTTGAGGGGGCGGTCTCGAACGCGAGCGACGCACCAATATTTGATGTGTCGCTCACGTTCGATCGGCAGTTCGGTGTGCCGATCGGCACCCCCGCCGGTCGAGGCGACGGAACACAGGAGTCTCCGCACGCGTCGTCGTTCTACGACCGCGTCGAACCGTCCCAAGTCCTCACTTTCAGCTGGTACGAGGTCCACATGTGGGGGCAGGAGATACGCGACAAAGAAGACGTTCCCACCGGGCCGAAATCGGAAAACGCCCCCGTCGTTCTGACGTTCACTGACGAGTTTGGTGACGAGTGGCGGCTAACCCCTGGTCCAACGCTCACATTGCTGAACCCGAAGAGGATCACAGGCTGACCGCGACGCTGCGACGGCTAGGCCACGTGAGCTCGCTCCACGAGGTCGTCTCGGACGGCGTTCGGGCAAAGAATCGCGAGCGACGCGCTGGCGTCGGGCATGGGGTGCACGGAGTCTGACGCGAGGTAGGTGTCGCGGGTTTCATCTCCCACAGTTGCACCGACACGTACCGTTCCAGTGAACGCGTACGTGACGGCCTTCCAGCGCGATGAAGCACCCGGGGTGCCCGGTGATGCAGACGGTGCCCCTTGAGTGTTCAGCTGCCAGATCGACCCCTTATAGCTGACGAGGTCCCCGTCGTTGTAGGTGCCGCCGGTTGGGTAGGCCGGGATTGTGCCGCCTCCCGCCGCCGTCGGCATGAACTCGCGAAGGGCTTCGAGCTTCTTCTTCTTGCTGGCGAGCAACTCTCCGATGAGGTACTTCATCAGGTCTCCGTTGTCGCGAGCGACCGCGAGCATCGGCCAGAGGTTGTGCAGCCGAATGGATGCGGGCAGGTCGAGCCACGAACCGGTCTTGAGGAACTTCGGGCTGAAGCCGGCGTAGGGGCCGAACAACAGCGACGACTGCCCATCGGCGACACGCGTATGGACGTGCGGCACCGACATCGGAGGTGCCCCGACGGCGGCCTTGCCGTAGACCTTCGCCTGGTGCCCCGCGGGAGCACTGCTCTAGTCCGATCAATGGTTCCCGCCTCCCTAAACAGGGCGGCGACAGGCGGTATTCGAATCGGATAGTGTCGACCGACTGAATGGTCAGGGTGCGGTGGCGCTCTCTTGGTAGCTAAGGGGAATTATCTTGAGTGACTTCGGTGTTCCGGCGCGTTCTCGACCGGACAATCGCGTCCTGAACATCTTTCGATCGGTAGCCGCACTGGCCGTAGTGTTCGGTCATGTCCGCCTGCTGTTATTCGAGGACTACTCGACCGCGGCCCATAACCCGGTGACGGCTGTCCTGTACTCACTCACAAGCCTCGGCTCAGAGGCAGTGATCGTGTTCTTCGTCATGAGCGGCTACTGGGTGGGCGGGTCAGCGATCGCAGCACTGCGGGCGGAGTCATTCAGTTGGGGGAACTACGCCAGCGCCCGCCTCACACGACTATGGCTTGTGCTCATCCCGGCTTTGCTCCTGACACTCCTGCTGGACAAATCCGGCGAGACGTTGTTCGCGTCGGCTGATGTCTATCGCCAGCCAGAACTGTACGTCAGTATCCCCGCGGACCCGTCTCACTCACCCCTTACTTTCATTGGCAACGTAGGGTTTCTCCAAGACCTCTACGTACCCATCTTTGGCACAAACAAACCGCTTTGGTCCTTGGCGTACGAGTTCTGGTACTACCTCCTGTTCCCGGCGCTCTTGGTGTGCTTCTGGCCTGGCCAAGGCGTCGCAAGGAAAGTGGTTGGGGCGGGGCTTGCCGTTCTCGCGATTATCATCAGTGGCCCCCTGGTCCTTGGGCTTTTCCCGGCGTGGGCGCTCGGTGCAGTCGTCGCGGGGTTTATGGGACCTATCAGCGGTTTCATTCTTTCTTTACCTACGCGGTTGCTCATGGTGGCTCGGATAGCAGCGATCCTATTGATCATCGGCGCGGCGGTTGCGGCGCACGAGGTGGAATTGCCATACCGAGCGAACGACATTATTTTGGCGTTGGTAACTGCGCTCGGCATGTGTTTCTTCGTGGTAGACGTCGGGTGGACAGGGAATTCCGGGAAAGTGCTCTCTGCCGCTAGTTGGACCGCGCACTCGTCGTATTCTCTGTACGCCACACACATGCCCGTCGCGGTTTTCGTCACTGCGATACTTGTTCCAAGTTTTGCCGGCAGGTGGGCCATAGGCCCTGTCTCGGGAACAATTTTCCTGGGAGTGATTGTCTTGTGCTGCTTGATCGCTTACATCTTCGCTCGCTTCACTGAACGAAAGACAGGTGCGGTGCGCAAGTGGACGAAGCGAATATTCTCGCGGGAACCGGTGCATGCGAAGTAGCTCCAGCTGAGCCCAGGCAAAGGAGTTCCGATGGCGGTTCTTGCGCCGAGATAGGGCGGGTGAGAGCGTCAGCGCGAGGACATGATGCTGGAGTGAACGCGCGGTTGGCCTGCTCGACACCGGGCCGGGAACAACCGCCCCCTGGGCTTTTTCCACTGCCGCGAGTGCCGCACGAACGTTCTCCCTGGCGAAGGCTGACGGGATCGCGACTGGCGGATCGTTGCCTGCGACGACCCAGTTTGATTAGACCAGCTGCACTCGGATAAGTTCGGGAGTCCGACTCGGAGCGTAATCAGGAGGGGACGTAGAGGATACTCACGGTCAGCTCATCACAATCTACGGCACGTTCGTAGGTGCGCCGCTCGTCGCCCGCGCGATCGCGGGTTGCGTATAGATCGTCGTGGGCCCGTCGATGTGGCCGATGTTCTAGGCGTTATGATCCGCTGGCATGCCGTGCGGTGATCATGCGCGCGCCTGGATTGCCGTCGGGCCAAACCATTGCAGCATGAGATGGGATCGTCGACGACTGCACCGACGAAAAGATTCGGGCTTTCGATGACCTGTAGGTGGGCAAGGAACGTGGTGTTTGGTTCTGCAACAGCTTGAGCGCTCAGCGCGAAAGCTCTAGCGTCTTCGCCGTCGACTCCAGCGTCTTCGCCGCCGTCGACTCGTTCTCGTTCAGACGGGTGCCGAGCGATGGGATGAGCTTGTTAAGCTTCTTCTCCCACGTCGGGTAAAGCTCGGGGAAGCACCGCTTGACCAGATCGACCATGATCGGCACCGCCGTCGAGGCCCCCGGAGACGCGCCGAGCAGGCCGGAGATCGACCCGTCCGCAGACGTGATGACCTCGGTTCCGAACTGAAGAACGCCGCCCTTCTTGGCGTCCTTCTTCATGACCTGCACGCGCTGGCCGGCGGTGATGAGGTACCAGTCTTCGGCCTCGGCCGTCGGCATGAACTCGCGAAGGGCTTCGAGCTTCTTCTTCTTGCTGGCGAGCAACTCTCCGATGAGGTACTTCATCAGGTCTCCGTTGTCGCGAGCGACCGCAAGCATCGGCCAGAGATTGTGTAGCCGAATGGATGCGGGCAGGTCGAGCCACGATCCCGTCTTGAGGAACTTCGGGCTGAAGCCGGCGTAGGGGCCGAACAACAGCGACGACTGGCCATCGACGACACGCGTGTCGAGGTGCGGCACTGACATCGGCGGGGCGCCGACGGCGGCCTTGCCGTAGACCTTCGCCTGGTGCTGCGCCACGACCTTCGGGTTGTCGGTGCGGAAGAACTGCCCGCTAATCGGGAACCCACCGAACCCCTTGATCTCGGGGATGTGCGCCTTCTGCAGCAGAGGAAGCGCGTGGCCGCCAGCGCCTACGAAGACGAACTTCGCGTTGATTTCGTAGGGCGTGTTCCCGACGAGCTCACGCACGCCGATCTTCCACGTTCCGTTCTTCTGCTTCTTGAGCTTCCGCACCTCGGTCTCGAGATGGATGTCTGCGCCATTGCGCTGCAGGTAATCGAAGAGCTGCGACGTGAGCGAGCCGAAATCGACGTCGGTGCCCGTCGTGATGCGGGTGGCGGCGATCTTCTCGCCCTTCACCCGGTCGCGGACGAGGAGCGGCGCCCACCCGTAGATCACATGAGGGTCGTCGCTGAACTCAATCCCCTTGAAGAGAGGCTCGTCCTTGAGCAGCTCGTACCGGCGCCGCAGGTAGTCGACGTTCGCCTCGCCTCGGACGAAGGTCATGTGCGGGGTCGGGTTGATGAAGGAAGTCGGATCGGGGATGACGCCCTCGTCGACGAGAGACGACCAGAACTGGCGGCTCACCTGGAACTGCTCGTTGATGGTCAGAGCCTTGGAGGCCTCGAGCGTGCCGTCCGGCGCCTCGGGCATGTAGTTGAGTTCGGCGAGTGCAGCATGCCCGGTGCCGGCGTTGTTCCACGGGTTCGAGCTCTCGAGCCCGACCTCGCTCAGCCGCTCGAAGACGACGATCGACCAGTCGGGCTGCAGCTGTTTGATCATGGTGCCGAGGGTGGCACTCATGATGCCCCCGCCAATCAGTGCAACGTCGACAGTCTTTGTGCTCACCAGCACAGTCTACGTCGCTTGTATACAAGGTCCACACAAGTGATCGGAACGTTAAACGACAAGACCCCCGCCTTGCGGCGGGGGCCCTGACATCGGGTGTCTGTCGGGAGGACTTAGTTGGTTGCCTTCTGACGACGAACGACCGTGAGAACGATCACGAACGCCGCACCGAGTGCGAGCAGTCCGCCACCGGCCCAGATGCCGAGCGTCGGGTCCATGGCGCCCGTGTTGGGCAGGCTGCCGTCGGACGACCCGGAGCCCACACCAGACTCGGATCCGGTACCGGCGCCGGAAGAGGCGGCGGCAGCGAACGTGACGTTCGCGATGTTGCCGGAGCTGAGGCCGGTCGCGGTGAGGGTGTACGAACCCGTCGCGTTGGCAGGCAGCGTCACAGTGACGCTGATCGATCCGTCGCTGGCGGCAGTCTTGGTCGTTGACGTGGAGCTCACCGCGGCGACCACGGAGGAGAGCGTTGCGCCCGCTCCGTTCTCACCGGTGAGCGTGAACTGGACCTGCTCGCCCGGCGTGAAGGCGCCAGCAGCGAACGTGATCGTTCCCGAGCCGCCCGGGGCAATGCTCGACGGAGCCGAAACAAGCGACCCATCGATGTAGGCGGCCTGAGCTGCGGCCGGAGCCGCGAAGATTGCGACTACGGCGATGGCCGCAGCAGCGAGTGCTTTCTTGAACATGATTGAGGTTCCCCACCCTTTGTGTTTGAAGGTCCAGTGCAATGAAACAGCGTCGGACCTAATTCGACCGACGCTGTCGTGGTGCAAATGAATCTCCTTAGAGGTTACAGGGAATTAGCAGCCAGAGGTACCACCGTATATTTCGGTTGAGTAAACAGTCGGTTTGATCATCGGCGTGACAGCGGGGCTCAGGGTCAATGGGTCTCCCGGCTGCCCGAGGAAGTCCACGGTGATCGTTCGACTTTCTCCGGGCGTGAGCTCCACCGGAACTACTCCGACTGTCCGCCCGCTGTCGAAGCTGGCGCTCGACTGCGCCCCGCTGAGACCGGGGTCGAGGTTCGTGATGATGGTCGCGTCTGTGAGGGGACCCGAACTCTCAGGACCGTAGACATAGACGACGGTCTTGATGTTTCCCCTGGGGACTCCGAACACAGATCCCCCCGTCACATAATCGGTTAGGGATCCCACCTCATCGGGGCGCACGGAGTTGGTGAGCGTGACGCTGATCCGGAATTCTGGCCGGGAGTCAGCTCGGCATAATTGCGAAGCGGTCGACACGGAGGTGTCGAGGTAATAGTCCATCTTCGCCCCCGTCCCATCGTTCAAATACACGCCGACGCCGGTGGAGTCGTCCGTGGTCAACGGAAGCGGGCCGCTCAGGCTCGTCGGAGCGAGCACCTCCTGGTCTTCACTGTGTGCGCTCCAGATTCGGAGCCGCCCTTCATTTCCCGCTTGAACGAGCGCACTGATGAGTTCTTTCGGCTTCACCCCGCCAGCCGACACGCGATCGAAGATCGTTTTCGCGGTGCCTGCGAAAACCGCGTCCTGCTCTGACGGCTCCGAGTACTTCGCGTAGACCTCGCTGAGGAGATATTGGACCGCATTGTCCGCGTTCAACTCCTCACCGGTCGGCAAATTGATCGGTCCGGTCGACTTCAGCAAGTAACTCAATGCCACGGGGTCGAAGGAGATCACGCCGTCGACGTCCTGGCCGAAGCGTTGCTTCCACATCGCCGAAGCGATTTGCCCGGAGAGTTCGAACTGTGGAACGAGGGTGGTGTTCTGGACGTATTGGGCCGGGCGTTCGCCGTAGAGGCCGAGGGTGTCGCTCGGGAGGGCGATTGCCGGCGGATTGAACGTGTCGAATGCGCCGCTCGACTCCTGCTGACGCAACTCCACTCTTCCGTTGTTCGTGTTGATCAACGCCAGGGCGCTGGTGACACCGCCGCCGGCGCGAACTTCGGCGGGGTTTTGGAAGACGAGGAGGTAATTCCGTTCCCCGTCCGCCCCCAGCATCGGCGGCAAGAGAGTCACCGCCTTGCTGACGCCTCTCATCAGTTGATCGGCGTTGTGGACAGTGCTCTGAAGTTTGTTCACCGCATCCGCAATCGGGCCGATCGTCGACGTGGTGTCGATGGCATCGGCCCTGTCTGCCGCGGCGGAGAGCGTCGAGGCGGCAGACAGGACGCTCTGTTGCACGGACAAGATTGGCGTCAGATCTACCGCGCCGTTCACCGGCTGGAAGCTCGCAAGCCCAAAGCTGGCAACGTTGTTCGCGAGCGGCCAGATTGCGTCGCTCGCGATCGAATCGGTTACCGCGGCAGCTTCGCGGAATGCGGTGAGGTTGGCACCGAGGCCAGGAACAATCTCTGCGGCTCGCCAGATTGGGTCGCCTGTCAAGCCCGCAGCCGCGGAGGCATGACTTTGTAGATTTGCAGCACTCGTTTTGGCCGAGTCGGTGTCCCCCGCAGCCAACTCGGTTTGGATTTCCGCCGCCAGAGGAATCGCAGCTTCAAGCTCGCTCTTCGCCAGCCACCCCCGAACCCCGATCCACGCGACCACGGCAACCAGCAGCACAACCACGCCCAGAATCGAGAAGCCGATGATTCTGGATCTCCGCTTTGCTGCACGGCGCCGCGAGCGCGATTTCTTGCGCGCGCCGCTAGAAGTACGCCTTTGGGATGACGAGCCGCGTTGCCGCTCAGACATTGGCGAATTGTGAGACGGCGGATCGTCTGGGCTCGCCCAGTACCTCATCCAGTCGTCGTCGCTCACGTCGTCGATTCAATCAGAAGAACGCTGAGAACCTAGGGGCGTCCCATGCCGATATATCTCCAGCCGGCATCTCGCCACGCGGCCGCGTCGAGGCAATTGCGTCCATCGACGACGATCTTTCCTGCGACCAGCGCTCCCACGGCATCCGGATCGAGTTCCCGGAATTCCTTCCATTCGGTCACGACAACGACGATGTCCGCATCCCGAAGCGCATCTTCTGCGGAGCTCGCGAACGCGAGCTGAGGGTAACGCCTCGCCGAGTTCGCCATCGCCTCGGGGTCGAAGGCCGATACGTCAGCACCGCGACCATGAAGTTGAACGGCCACGTCGAGGGCGGGCGAGTCTCTGATGTCATCGGAGTCGGGCTTGAACGCCAGGCCGAGCACGGCGACCTTTTTCTCGAACGGGCTGTCGCCCAGCTCCTCGACCACGAGGTCGACCACCCGCTGCCGACGACGGAGGTTGATCGCGTCGACCTCCTTGAGGAATGCGACTGATTCGCCGCGTCCGAGTTCTTCGGCACGAGCTGAGAATGCGCGAATGTCTTTCGGAAGGCATCCGCCGCCGAATCCGACTCCGGCGTTCAGGAATCTGCGACCGATCCGCGCGTCGAACCCGATCGCGTCCGCGAGCTGCGTGACGTCAGCACCGGTCACCTCGGCGATCTCCGCCATCGCGTTGATGAAGGAGATCTTCGTCGCCAGGAACGCATTCGCCGAAACCTTAACCAACTCAGCAGTCGCGTAATCGGTGACGACGAGCGGTGTGTCATTGGAAAGAGCGCGCGCGTAGACCTCGTCAAGCTGGGCTCTTGCCCGATCGCCGGTATCCCCTGCCGCAACACCGTAGACGAGACGATCTGGCGCGATCGTATCCTTGACGGCGAACCCTTCGCGAAGAAACTCAGGATTCCAGGCGAGCGACGCCCCGGTCGCTTCCACCATCTCCGCGAGTCGCGCCGCCGTGCCCACCGGGACGGTCGACTTCCCGACGACGAGGTCGCCTGGGGCCAGGTAGGGCAGAAGCGATTGCACAGCAGCGTTCACGTAGGTCAGGTCCGCCGCGTTCTCGCCCTTTTTCTGGGGAGTCCCCACAGCCACGAAATGCACGGTCGAGCCTCGGACGTCGGACATCTCGGTGGAGAATCTGAGCCGACCAGAGTCGCGAGCCGAGGTGAGGATCTCGGGAAGACCGGGCTCGAAGAACGGGGCACGTCCCTGCTGCAGCGCCTCGATCTTCGCGCTGTCGACGTCGATGCCGATCACGTCATGACCGATTTCCGCCATCGCCGCTGCGTGGACAGCGCCGAGGTAACCACAACCGATGACCGAAAGCTTCATGATCCCCTTTTTCGTTTTCGTTCACATAACAAGGAGCCTGGCTCGCACCAGACGCGCACAGCTGCGGAAGTTACTGCCGGATCGACTCGAGGTGGGCCCGGTACCACTCGACGGTGGACCGCAACCCGTCTTTCAACCCGATCTGAGAAGTCCAACCAGCGTCTCTGAGCTTGGACACGTCGAGGAGCTTCTGGGGTGTGCCGTCAGGCTTGGTCGTGTCCCACTCGGTAGAGCCTTCATAGCCGACGACCTGAGCGATCGTCTCCGCGATCTCGCGGATCGTGACGTCACTCCCGGTACCGACATTGACCTGCGCGGGACCGTCGTAGTGCTCGAGGAGGTGCAGGCAGGCTGCGGCCATGTCGTCGACGTGCAGGAACTCTCGTCTCGGAGTACCCGTCCCCCAGTTGGTGACGATGTCCGCGCCAGACTTGACGGCTTCGTCGTAACGACGAATCAGCGCGGGAAGAACGTGGGAGCCCTTCGGTGAGAAGTTGTCGCCCGGGCCGTAGAGGTTCGTTGGCATCGCGGAGATCCAGGGCTTGCCGTACTGACGTCGCACGGCTTGGATCTGCAGGATTCCGGCGATCTTCGCAATGGCGTAGGCGTCATTTGTCTCTTCGAGATGCCCGGTGAGAAGCGTGTCCTCTTTGATGGGCTGAGGAGCGAACTTCGGATAGATGCACGACGATCCCAGGAAGAGGAGTCGCTCGACCCCCACCTCCAGAGCGGCGTCGAGAACGTTCACCTGAATCTGCATGTTTTCGCTCAGGAAGTCGACCGGGTAGGTCGAGTTGGCGAGAATGCCGCCGACCTTCGCCGCGGCAAGCACGACATTTGTGGGACGCGTCTTGCGGAAGAATTCGAATACCTGCTCTCGATTCTTCAGATCGAGCTCGGAAGACGAGCGCCCGATCAGCTCTTCGAAACCTTCTGATTCGAGCTTTCGCCAGATCGCAGAGCCGACCAGTCCGCGGTGTCCCGCGACATAGAACGGCGCGGATCGGTCGAGGGGCGTCGGGGTGAACTCGACCTCGTCGCGCTCGCTCATGCTGTGCCCCAGCTCGCGAGCGAGACCTTGTCGATCCATGGTTTGCCTTCGTGCGCGAGAGCTGCGATGTCGGCGTCGACCATGATGCGTGCCAGTTCACCGGTGTCGACCGTGGCGACCCATCCGAGCTTCTCGCGGGCTTTCGAGGCATCGCCGACGAGCGCGTCGACCTCGGTAGGGCGAAGATAGCGCTCGTCAAAGCGGACATGTTTCTCCCAGTCGAGGCCGGCATGAGAGAACGCGGTCTCGAGGAAGTGCCTCACGGTGAAATTGCCTCCGGTTGCGAGCACGAAGTCTTCGGGCTCGTCTGCCTGGAGCATGCGCCACATGCCCTCGACGTACTCGGCGGCGTAGCCCCAGTCGCGGATCGCGTCGAGGTTGCCGAGATAGACGTGATCCTGCTTGCCGGCCTGGATGGCCGCGACCGCGCGCGTGATCTTTCGTGTGACGAAGGTCTCGCCTCGTCGAGGCGATTCATGATTGAACAGGATGCCGTTCACCGCGAACATGTCGTACGCCTCGCGGTAGTTCTTCGTGATCCAGAAGCTGTAGAGCTTCGCCGCGCCGTACGGCGAACGCGGATAGAAAGGGGTGTCCTCGTTCTGCGGCGGGGGCGTCGCTCCGTAGAGCTCCGACGAGGACGCCTGGTAGAAGCGGGTGTCGATTCCAGCGAGGCGCACCGCCTCGAGCAACCTGATCGTGCCGGTTCCCGTCGTATCCGCCGTGTGCTCCGGCTCGTCGAATGAGACCCTCACGTGCGACTGTGCCGCCAGGTTGTAGACCTCGTCGGGCTTGATCTCGGAGAGCAGCGTCACGAGGCGTGCGCCGTCGCTGAGGTCTCCGTAATGCAGGAAGAGCTTTGCACCCGGCTCGTGGGGGTCGACGTACAAGTGGTCGATCCGCGAGGTGTTGAACGTCGAAGCCCGCCTGATAAGGCCGTGGACCTCGTAGCCCTTCGCCAGCAGCAGTTCAGCGAGATACGAGCCGTCCTGGCCCGTGATGCCCGTTATAAATGCTCGTTTCGTCACGTGATCCCCATCTTTGTGTCGCAACAAGCGCCGCCTAACGGCTGCGCTCCGCTGCCAGGCCAACTAACCATTCAGCATAGTGATCGATGGCGGCCTCCGAGGAGAGCACCGAATTTCGGTAGGCGAGCCCGTTGCGGCCCAGGTCCTGTGCGCGGTCGGCGTCAGCGCAGAGCGACATCACGCCATTGAGAAGCGCTGCGGGATCTCCCGCGTCGACCCTGAGACCGCCCCCGGACGAATCGATCTCTCCAGCAGTGACGCTGCCTTCGTCGGTAGCTGCGACGACGGGACGCCCGGTACTGAAGTACGACGTCAGCTTGCTCGGAACCGCCATCTCGGCGAGGCCCGGCAGTTCGTTGACCAAGAGAACATCCGCGGCAGCGAGGGCAGCCTGGAATTCGCCGTTCGGGAGCGGTTCGATGAACTGGATGCGGTCGATGCCAGCCGCGCTCGCCACGAGATCATCCTTCTGATTCCCGCCACCCATCAGGACGAAGCGAACTGAGGCCCCACGTGCATCGGCGAGACGAGCGGAGGCCACCACGTTGTGCAGCCCCTGCTTCTTTCCCATGTTTCCGGCATGGAGCACGATGATGTCGTCTTCGCCCCAACCATGAGAAGAGCGGACGTCGGCGATGTCGACATCAGGTGCGGGCGGAAGGTGAGTCCAGTTTCGGATGACCTCGACCTTCTCGGCACGAACCTCCAGTCGGCTCACGGCATGGTTGGCGAACCGCTGGTGGATCACCGCCACCCCGTCCGTGTTGGCGAAAGTAGCCTTCTCGATCGCCGTCAGGACCCGCTCGGCTATGCCGCCGCCGTCGCCGGTCTCTGCGATACCGAGGCTGTAGAGGTCCTGCACCCAGATAGCTGTGGCCGGTCGCCGACCGAGCGGGAAACGAATTCGCCAGAGAGCCATCCATGACGACACGAGAGCCGGCGACACGAGGAGCACCACGTCGGGGCTGCCCCATCGAGTGAAAAGGAGCCGAACTCCGAAGCTGATCTCCGAGAACAGCCGCTGAATGCCATTCGGCTTCTTCGGGACGTAATGGCCGAGCCGTTCGACAGGCACACCCTTGACGGACTCCTGTCGGCGCCACCCTCCGTAGCCTTCGCGGACGCGCCATTCCGGGTAGTGAGGATGTGAAGTGACCACCCGGACGTGATGACCGCGTGCCTTCAGACCCTCGGCGAGCGAGGATGTGTACGGGGCGTTGCCCGTTGGCTCAGGTGCGTAGTTGAGCCCTAGGATGGCGATACGCAGACTTTCAGTCACGCGACGACCATAGCGCTACCGTGTTTCCAACTTGCAACGGGGAGAATGCAGTGAAGAGCGAAGCCAATGGTCGAAACCTAGACGCTGGGGTCCCGGTAATCGACCTTTCAGCAGCACCCGGCGAGCGTGCCGCGTGGGACCGTCCGAAGATCGTCGTGTACGTCTGGGCTCTCTTCGAGCTCATGTTCGTGACGAATGCGTGGCAGATCAGCTCCTCCCTCCGAACCAGAGTTCTGCGACTCTTCGGCGCCGAAATCGGCGAAGGGGTCGTCTTCCGGCCTCGTACCCGGGTCAAGTTCCCCTGGAAACTCCACATCGGGGATCGTTCGTGGATCGGCGAAGGCGTCTGGTTCCACAACCAAGACCACATCTACGTCGGCGACGACGTCGTCATCTCCCAGGAGACGATGCTCACGACAGGTAGCCATGCCCATCGACGTGACATGGCCCTGATCACCAAACCCATCGTCATCGAAGACGGCGCTTGGGTCACGTCCCGCTGCATGATCCTCGGGGGCGTCACGATCGGTAAGTCGGCGCTCGTGGGGCCGATGACCGTGGTGAAGAGAGATGTCCCTGACAACACCATGATCGGGCCCGCCCCCACCGCCGAGCTCGGTCGACGCTTCCCACATCGAAATCCCAGCGGATAGGCCCGGCTTCATGAGGATTTTGCAGGTGGCTACGTTGGTGACGCCCGACGGGGCCTATGGCGGGCCTGTCCGTGTCGCACTGAATCAACTCGCCGAATTGCAGAAACTGGGCCATACCGTCGAATTCGCGGCTGCGACGAGCGGTTTCGACCGCACTCCGACAGCGCTGCAGGGGGTGCCGGCGAGACTATTTCCCGCTCGCAGGGTCGTACCGAAAACCGGCTACGCCGGGCTTGCTTCACCTGGTCTCACTCGTTTTGTGAAGCAGCACGTCGACGACTACGACGTCATCCACGTCCATGTGGCCCGGGACCTCATCACGCTTCCGGTGGCTTCCATCGTCGCGAAAAGCGCAACTCCGCTGGTCCTTCAGCCCCACGGGATGATTGACGAGTCCAGCAACCCGCTGGCCACGGTCATCGACAGCATGCTCACTCGACGTGTCCTCCGTGGGAGCGATGAGATCCTTTCTCTCACCCCGCTCGAGAGCTCGAGCCTCCGAGCTGTGGCTGGGCCTGAACTGCCGATCACGATGATCGCCAATGGTGTGCTCCTTCCGGACCTGCCGGTTTCGACGACATCGCGACGGGAGATGCTCTTCCTGGCGCGACTTCATCCTCGGAAGAGGGCCCCCATGTTCGTCGACGCGGCGATCGCCTTGGTGAAAGAAGGCACAGATTTCGATTTCGCGTTGATCGGTCCGGACGAGGGTGATGGCGGGACCGTGCAGGAGTTGATCGACTCCCACGGCCTCGCTGGTCGCATCCGATGGGAAGGTGCCCTGCCACCAGACGAGACACTCACTCGCATGGCTGGCTCGTCGGTTTACGTTCTTCCCTCTGTGGGCGAGGTGCTCTCCATGTCGATTCTCGAAGCGATGTCCCTCGGACTCCCCATCGTGATCACCGATAGCAACGGGCTAGCCCCTTCCATTCGCGAAACACGGTCCGGCCTCGTTACGGACGGATCGCTCGACGGGCTCACCGATGCGATGCGGGCTATGACTGCCTCGGCAGAGAGTCGCGCGGAAATGGGACGAAATGCACGGCAACTCGTCCGAGACAAGTACTCCATCGAAGCCGTCGGCAAGCGGCTGGAGGCCGTCTATGAGTCGCACCTGGGCCACGAAAAGATCACGCAGGAGACCACATGAAGCGCGATAGGACGAAGACGAACGTAATCGCGATCGTCCAGCCGTTCGTCCCCTCGTACAGGAAGGGACTCTTCGACGCGATTTCGAGTCGCCTTGAGCAGGAGGGGCTCGAACTGGAGGTTTGGCACGCGGAGCCCAAAGGAATCGTTGCCTCGCGGCGCAACTCCGTCGCTGGTCGATGGAGCGTACCGATCAAGCAGCACCGCCTGTCTGTGCGTCGCCGCAATGTGACGTTCAGAGCTATCCACCGGGAGGCCCGCCACGTACGAGCTGTGATCACCGGGCTCGCCAGTTCGAACATCGAGACCTACGCGCTTGCCGCCGATCCGAAGATCACGATGATGCTCTGGGGGCACGGCCGTAACTTCACGGCCGGTAACAACGCCTTGGACGCGCGACTCGAAGGTTGGCTCATGGGCAGAGCCACCCATGTATTCACCTATACCGCGCAGGGCGCGGCACACCTGGGGGCGGGCGGAGTTCCGTCCGAGAAGATCTCGACCGTCGTGAACACGACCGACACGGCCCGGCTTCGAGCGGCCAAATCGGGCACGAGCCCGGATGAGCTTCGGTCCTGGTCTGATCGGCTGAATCTCACCGAGTCATCTCATGTCGCACTGTTCGTCGGTGCGTTCGACGTGCCGAAACGACTCCCCTTCCTCTTCGAGGCTGCAGACATCGTGAGCGCCGCCGATCCGGACTTCGTGCTGGTTCTCGCCGGCGCCGGCCCACTCGATTCGTACGTCGCAGAAGAGGCTGCGGAGCGATCGTTCGTCCGGTTAGCCGGGCGATTGGAGATCGACGAGCTGGGGTCCGCCTCGAACCTCGTCGACGTCATTCTCATACCCGGCAGGGTCGGGCTCGTGGCCGTGGATTCGCTGGCTCTTGGGACTCCCATCGTCACCACCAAATACCCCTTCCACGCTCCGGAGGCCGACTACCTAGACGAGAGCAACTCCGTCTGGACGGAGGACGACGTCCAGTCATATGCGGCAGGGATAATCCGCCTGTTCAGAGACAGCGCGAAGCTCGCGGGGCTGAAAGATCGGGCAATCTCGGACGGAGACGCGTTCTCCGCCGAGAAGAGCGCCGACAACTTCGTGCGCGGCATCCTCGCTGGACTAATGAATACACCTTCGGCACTCGGCCAGGCTGAAGTGAAGTCGCCAATTGACTGAGCCTCGACCCTTCTTGGGTCAGTTTGCTTGGGTGTCCGCCGGGCGTCTTCTCGCCGCGCTACTGCAAGCGTTCTCACTCGTCCTCATCGCTCGAAGCGTTAGCCCCTCTGAATTTGGCCTACTTTCAGTCGTGCTTGCTCTCGCGACTGTGGCACAAACCGCCATCGACATGGGAGTTGCCACCTTTATATCGAGAGAGCGCGCTTCGAACCCCGATAGTGGCGCAATCACCGTCGCCCTGCGGTTCAACAATTTGTCGTCCATTGCGCTTGCAATAATCGCGGCGGCCGCCCTACTTCTAGCTGCCGCCTTCATCAGCCCGTCCTACTTGCTTATGCTTCCTTTAGCCCTCTGGATGAGTGGAGAGCGTAACGCTGATGCGAGGCTCACGGTCGCCTTCGCCGACGGTGACGCGAAAATCAACGTCTTCAATTTGCTCGCTAGGAGACTCGGTTCGATTCTCCTGTTCCTTATCTTCCTTTCAGCGTCCGTCGAACCCTTGCTCGGATACTCGATTGCCGTTGCCTCCGCAGCGCTGGCCTCCTCGGTGTTTGCGAATTCGTATGTGAGAAAACGTGTGACGGCGCCACCTGATATCTCGTATCGAACGCTTTTGCGTGAGGCATGGCCGTATTGGTTGCACTCGGTCTCGACCCAAGCCCGAAACCTCGACGTAGTGGTCACAACAGCGTTCGCGGGTGCGTTACAAGCGGGCTTCTATTCAGCTGCCAGCCGGCTGACAAGCCCCCTCCGCTTGCTCCCGTCGTCACTAGCAACAGTCTTATTGCCCGCATCTTCACGTGCCGTGGCCCATTCCAAATCGCTTAGGCCGATGGTGCGTACGGTATTGCTAGTCACACTTGGGATGACGTTCGTTTATGCGGTCCTGATTCCACTTATGCCATGGGTCGTAAATTTGGCCCTCGGTCAAGATTACGAGCCTGCAGTACCGGTGATGCAGATTGTGGTGGCTGGGCTCCCGTTCGCCGCTTCCGCGTCACTGGTCGCATCTCTCTTGCAAGGGATTGGCAGGAAGCATCTCGTGGCAACCACGTCGACAATCACGACAGTTGTGTGCTTGGTCGGGGTCGGCCTGAGTTCGGCCCTAGCGGGTGCCGTCGGCGCCGGCGTGGCGTTGTCCGCCTCATTCATACTTCAATGCGCGATTCTCTGGGCAGCTCTGGGGTCAACGCTGTATGCCCGGCGCAAGCATTGATGCGCAACGATGGATGTTGTTTTCGAACGATCACACCAGGGATGGGACCAGATGTCGACGATAGATGACGTTGTAACGAGCGGAACATGCGTTGGATGCGGTGGTTGCGGCGCCGCAACTGACGGTCGGATACCCATCAGGCTGACTACTCGGGGGGTTTATCAGGCGGACCTTTCCGGCGTAAGCGCAGAAGATAAGGCATTGGGGTCGCGGGTCTGCCCTTTCGCGGACGAGTCGAAGAACGAGGACGAGGTGGCCGCCGAGGTTCTTGACCCCTCCCTTCCTCACGATCCCCGGATCGGCAAGTACCGAGGGATGTACGCCGGCCGCATCAGCGACGACACAAAGATCCCCGGCAGCAGTTCTGGCGGGATCACGAGTTGGCTCCTCACGCAGCTACTCGAGCGCAGCGAGGTCGACGGGGTGATCCACGTCGGATCGACCGAGTCGCCGATGTTCGGCTATGTCGTTTCGCGCTCAGTTGATGAGGTGATGGGGCGGCGGAAGTCGCAGTATCACCCCGCCAGCTTCGCCAAGACGCTGCGCTCCGTCCGCGGCGATGGACTCCGCTATGCCTTCGTCGGGGTCCCCTGTGCGATCAAGAGCGCACGCCACGTATGCGCCGAGGACACAGTACTCGGAGAGCAGATCGCGTTCTTCGTCGGCATCGTGTGCGGTCACCTCAAGTCGTCCGCCTACGCGGAGTCCTTCGCCTGGCAGGTGGGAGTCCCGCCGACCGACCTGGACACCGTGGACTTCCGGATCAAGAATCCCGCACTCACATCTCGTCAGTACAGTTTCGGCGCCAAGTCGAAGTCGACCGGAGAGTGGTCTGAAGCCGAGACGCTTTCCCTTGTCGGAGGCAACTGGGGTCATGCGGTGTTCCAGCTCGAGGCGTGCAACTACTGCGACGACATCTTCGCGGAGACCGCCGATGTCGTCGTCGGCGATGCGTGGCTTTCGAAATATGAAATCGACTGGCGCGGGACCAACGTCGTCATCACGCGCAACGCGATCATCGACGGGATCTTGACGGACGGGGTAGCGGCGGGAAACGTCGGTCTGGATCATCTCGACACCGACTCGGTTGCGAAAACACAGGCCGGCAACTTCCGCCACCGCAGGGAGGGCCTCGCCGTCCGACTTGCGGATGACGACAGCGTAGGCCGGTGGCACCCCAAGAAGCGAGTCGCGCCCGGTTACGACCACGTCGACGCCGAGCGACTCGAGATCATCCGCAAGCGCCGCGTGCTATCGACCGAAAGCCACGGAATGTTCGCTGAAGCCAAAGAGGCCAACGATCTGGGCGTCTACATCAACGCTATTCGTCCCCTCATTACGTCGTACCAGCAGCAGACGAAGATGTCGTTCCGCATCCGGTTGCGGAACAAGGCACAGCGCGAATTCTGGAAGCTCGTGGGCAAGGTCAAGCGCTAGTCAGAGTGCCGACCTTTTTCGCTGAACCACCACCAAACGGAGACCACATGTCACAGCGTGACCGTCAATTGTTCATCGTGCTTACCGGGGTGAGCGGCAACCTCGGTGACGCCGTCATCCGACGAAGGATCCTCAACTGGGTCCGCGGCACCGGGACGATCCACGCCTATCTGGGCCGCACCACCCCGGGGTGGATCGAACAGATCGGCCTCAGGGAAGGCGAGTTCTCCTACACGGCAAAAGATCGTCGCGCGTGGCTCAAAGGCCTTCTCTTCGCGCGAGGGCCCCGTGCGTGGGTATTCGACCCAGGGGAGGTGCCTCTCGGCCGCGCACACCTGAAGTCGGAGGTGCTGTTCTTGGCATTCGCCATCATCGTGCGCCTCCGCGGCGGCAAGATCATCCGTCCCCCGCGTGCTGTCGGCGAGTACTCGCCTTTGGTCGGGGCGATCTATCGCGCCTCGGCTTGGCTCTCGCAGGAGGTCCTCTGGCGGGACGAGGCGAGCCTTGCCCTGATGAAGGTCGGGAAGCTCGTGCCCGACACTGCCTTCAGCGAGCCACGTGTGGACGGTCTACCGCTGGCGGACAGGAACACTTTGATAGTGAGTCTCCGTGGCAAGCGGCCCACGCCCAATGACGCATGGATCGAAGGGGTCAGCGCTGTAGCGAAATCTGCGAATCTTCGGATCAAGCTGGTGAGTCAGGTAGATGAGGACGAGAAACGGTCCTCTGAACTTGCGGACCGATTCGGCGCCGAGGTAGCCGACTATCTTCCCTGGGGAGATCGATCCGACGCTGAGCAAGAGAGCTACGTCAGGGGGCTCTACAAGAGTGCTGCATTGGTCGTAAGCGACCGATTGCATGTGCTGATTCTCTCGTCCATCGCCGGCGCCCAGCCGTCAGAAGTGGTCCCCGCGCCGAAGGCGAAAGTCGAGCAACACTTCGCTGTCGCGGGCTACCACGGAGTTTCGCTCGATAGCAGTAATGCCAGCGCGTCGCAGATCGAAGCTTTCCTTCACGCTCAATTGGGACGAACGGCGGAGCTCGACAGCGCTCTTACGAACGCCTTCGATGAACTCGAATCGGAAGTTCTTCGCATTCGTACTCTGCTGAAGAAGTGACCGGTTAGACGGCGGAATCGACTGCAGCCCAGGTCCGACTCCGGTGACGCTTGTAGAGCACCCTGTAAAGCGGAAAAGTGTACTTGATCATCGCTGCGCGGAGTGCCGCGTCACGTTGACCGGCCCGAAGCAGGGTGAGGACTTCGCTAAGTCGCACGGCACGTCGACCGCGGTGCCGCACCGCGGTTAGGGTCTGTGCGTCGGTCCCCCCTTCTCGTCGGACGGACTCGTTGATCGAGGGGATGATCACATTCCGGTATTTGAAGGTGATTAGCGCCCCCTGTGCCGCCTCCGACCCGATGGCGGCCGTCTCTGCCAGAGCGAGGCAATCCCAAAGATCATCCCAGCGGTAGCTCTTCCCGTTGAGGATTGATCCCTGATGGACGTAGTAGGTATACAGAGTGCGAGGAAGAAGGGCGACTACTGAAGCATTCTGCAGCAGCGCGAACATCCCCCCCAGATCTGAGTGTGCGCGGGTTGCAGGGAACGGGTCCGTCCCGATTAAACCGCGTCGGAAGAGCTTGTTCCACAGGTGACCCTGGATCATCCCTTGGAGAAGCCTGGCTAGTGCCATGTCGCCGGTGATCAATTCCTCGTAGCGCGAATCTTCAATCAGGGACTTCGACCAATCTGGGAGTGTTATCTTCTGTGCGTTACAGACAACAACATCTGCCCCTGTCGATTCAGCGCGATGCAGCATAGCCGACACGATGTCGGGCTGCCAGTCGTCGTCGCAGTCAGCAAACCACAGGTAATCTCCCGTGGCTGCCCTCACGGCTTGATTTCGCGCTGCGGCTACGCCTCGTCCCGTGCTGGAAATGACGGTCACGTTTTGCAACTGATGAGTCCATGACTTCGCGAGCTCGGCGGAACCGTCAGTTGAATGATCATCGATTACAACGAATTCGACCTCGGGCCCGTCGAGTGTGCCGAGATTGGCCAATGATCTGGGCAGATACTCTGCCGCGTTGTGTATCGGTAGGATCACACTGATCTGCATCAAATCCTGCCATTCCTTAGCCGGGACCAATCCCGCAGCCGGATGAGCGAATAGGCCACGACTTGGATCGCGACCATCAGGTATAGATACCTCAGGTTCGATCGTAGGTTGTACTGGGTTGATTGGATCACGAACACGAACGTCAGCCCCAATGCCGCTATCCCGATGAGTCGCCAGGCGGGATCTCGCAGGAGGGTGCCGTTCAACCGCTGGGAGACTCCCAGTAGAAGTCCAATTCCAGAAGCCACGACGGTGAGGAAACCGAACCCGTAGTTGGCGAGTTCACCGATTGACGAATACGGCGTATATCGGTTAAGTCGAAGAGAGCGGGCGATGTCGTACCAACCAGCTGAGTCCCCTGACACGGGCGTCAAGGAGATCCAGAGCGCCTCAATGCCGATAGATGGTTGAGCGAAAGCCGTGAGAGCGGTGATCTTGAAACCCGCGAGCACGTTGTTTGCGCTGGCGGCAAGTATTTCGGGATTCAGCGCGAACGTGTAGAGGCCCTGTAGGTGCGGCAGAAGTCCATGCGTGGGCAAACCCCGGAAGTAGAGCGGGAGGGAAAGCGAGATCAGGGCGAACAGAGCCGTGATGATCGCTCCTAGGACTGGGATCCGCCCACGCTTCGCCAGGATGTAACCAATCAGGATAAGGATCGGCACCAGGGCCAGACGCCTCGTCCCTAGTGAGATGAAGTACGCGACATATGCCCCAAGGAGAACGATCGCTAAGAACCGCACGGCTCCCGCTCGCGAGAAAACGACGATCCCGAGAGCCACGACGGCCCCCAATGCGACCATCTGAAACGCTGCTTCAAAGCTTGAGTCGCGGCCAACCAGTCGGTCAGGGC
This sequence comes from Herbiconiux sp. 320_LB, assembly GCF_059691755.1. NCBI lineage: Bacteria > Bacillati > Actinomycetota > Actinomycetes > Micrococcales > Microbacteriaceae > Herbiconiux > Herbiconiux sp. 320_LB. The sequence continues at coordinate 128,744 of NZ_JCAWAD010000002.1, forward strand.
GGGAGAAGAAATCCGACACGCCCAGGAGGGCGATCAGTAAGGCGAATTCGACCACAGCGATGATCAGAATCGGTCCACTGAATCTGGCCAGATCACCGAGGTCAAGCAAATTGCCGTCGCTATTTCCTGCTTCAGTCTTAGACCGCCGCGTTCCGCCGCGGAAGACCGCTGCAACTACCAGGACAATGCTTGACGTATAGAAGAGGAGATTCGCCCCCTGCACTCGAAGCTCCATAGTGAGGAGAACGTCTACGCCCCCGGTTCCGCCTGACCCTGTAAGGACATTCGTCAACGTGAATCCCAAGAGCCCGATCACCGACAGGTAGCCAGCGAAATATATTGCGGGCGAAACGCCCAGCGGCGCCAATCTGCGTGCGAGCAGTGTGAATGCGGCGATGTTGGCCAACGCCAGCGGCAATACGCGGATGAAATCAGGAATGATCATTGTGACGACGACTGCGATAATTAGAGTTGTCATCATGAAGATCGCCCGAGGCCCAACCCGGCGGGGTACGGTCTCGTTCACAGTCTTCTCATCCACGCCACTCATGCGCACACCTTCTTAAGCCTCACGTCAGTACGCGCCGTCTCGAGCGAGAACTGCGCGAAGCGTTCGCCATAAAATCGAGACGTCTCCCGTCAGCGACCAATTCTCGACATAGTAGAGGTCGAGCCGCACGGTGTCTTCCCATGACAGGTTGGACCGCCCACTCACCTGCCAAAGCCCCGTGATTCCCGGCTTCACGAGGAATCGACGGTGAACGTGTTTCTCGTACTGTTCGACTTCCTTCTGCAGCGGCGGACGTGGGCCGACCAGAGCCATTGAACCTCCGAACACATTGAATAGTTGCGGAAGTTCGTCCAAGCTGAATCGACGCAATACTCGGCCTACGGGCGTCACTCGGGGATCGTCCTTCATCTTGAAGAGCACCGCGTTTCCCTCTGTCCGTTGTTGCTTTGCGACGGCCTCCAATTGAGCCTCAGCGTCGATCACCATGGATCTGAACTTGAGCATCTTGAATGGTCGGCCGTTGTAGCCAACTCTGTCTTGCCGAAAAAGTACGGGACCCGGGGTGCTCAACCTGACGGTCATCGCCAGGAGCGCCAGCAGCGGCGACAAGAGGAAGATCCCGAGCCCCGAGGCGACGACATCGAACGTGCGCTTCGCGAACCACTTGCCTCCCTCATAACGAGGCGTCTCGACGTGTATTAGAGGAAGCCCCGCGACAGGCCGGGTGTGGATTCGCGGGCCTCCGATATCGACGAGACTTGGCGCGACAACGAGATGCTGTCTGCCTGGTTCCAGACTCCAGCTGAGTTCTCGCACCCGCGTCGGCGGCAACTCATCGGCGCTCGTGATCACCAGAGTGTCCGCACCGAGCGCCTTCATCGCCTCTGTCACGCTATCCAGGTCCCCAAGAACGGGTACGTCTGTTCTAGCCAGCGTCATGACCCCGGTGTGCCCTGGAACGCACGCGCCGATCACCTGGTACCCAGCTTCGGGCCGGCTGTTCAACTCACTAGCAATGTGACTTACGGATGCGAACGACCCGACCAAGAGAACTCTCGAAGTGAAGGAGCCCTGGGCTCTCTTGACGTTGAGCCATTGGCGCCACATCCATCGCGAGAAAATCAAGACCGCGAGTCCGAGTGGGAACGCGATCAAGATATAGCCTCTTGCGAAGCTGATTTGGAATAAGAAGGCGACGATGGCGACCAACCCGAATAACCGCATGGCCGCATCAGCGATCAGCCGGTATTCCTGAGCTCCCGATCCAATGACCCTGTATCCGCGGGTCCCGTACACCTGGAGAATCAGCATCCATGCGACGAGGATGATCACCGAAATGACCGTGTAGCTGACGGCGAGGTCACCGGCACTGTCCCGCACGGCGAGTTTGCTCGCATCGAACCCGAACCACGCGATCTGAACTCCGAATATCACCCAGACCAGGACGAGGAAGTCAGTTATCAGCAGCCTCCGCGCGTATGCACGACGCCACTGGCTCTGCTGCTCACGGCCAGAATTCCTGACATCCTTAACGCCCACGTCATCGCTCAACATGTTTCCCCCAACATTTCGAACTTGCGGACAACGTCATGGCTCGGCGAAGGACCGATGGTCGTGTCTTCCACAATCATCCGCGCCACGTCCGACCTCCGTCTACGGACGAATGCATCGCGACACCGTCCCAAAGGAACATCCCTCGGGAATTCGAGGCGATCGCCACTTCCTCGACCGGTTCTCCGAGCTCCACGCATGCGACTCTGGCGGCAGCCTGCGTATCGCTGTCGAAGCCGTAGATTGCTGCCCCGGCACAGTCTGCGTCTTCTGCGATGGCAAGCAAAGGTCGACTCTGAGGCGTCGGAGACCCGAGCGCAAGGAAGTTCCCGCTCAAGACACGTGCCCACGGGCCCGCGCTCGAGGTCTCCGCGTACAGACCGTCCGAGCAGGCGAGTAACACGGCCGCCTCCGCCCGGGAGATGGAATGAGGAGCTGAACACGGCGCGGTGACGGCCACTCCATCGACGTAAATCTGCTGAGTTGTCACGTTCAGCCACGTCCACGAGGCGAGGGAGGAAGGGTCATCCTTCCAGAACTCTCCGGATGTGTAGCTGCGGAGCACTGTCGTCTCGCAATTGGGAAGTGTGGAGACGACGACTTCGAACTGCCCTGAGTCAACCGCATGGACCGCCTCGACGGCCCCGACTGTGTAGCCGGGAAAGGTTACATCGCTCCACGAGTTCCCGTCGGTCGATATCTGGACCATGGACGGATCGCTCCCACATGATGCGACGGAGGCCCGGATCGCACTTCCGTCTTCGGAGACGTCCAGCAGTCCAGCTTTCGGAGTGGGCTCCGGCAGCGGGGCCGACGAGGGTGACGATGTCGCCTCGCCACCCCACGTCGGGGCCGGCCCGGGTACGTCCCCGGCCTCCGGCACTGTGGATGACCGCAGAGCGTAAACAGCGAGAAGAGTTGCCGCGACGGCGAGAACGGCGACGATGACGACCGGGACAAGCCCGCTGAAGCTGGTTCTCGCGCGCGCTCTGGCCATATCTACTTGGTCTTCGACCTCTTGGAGGGAGCAGGGGTGTCTTCCGCGTCTCCATAGCCATATCCGTAGCCGTAGCCGTAGCGGCTGTAGCCGTAGGAGTCGGGACCCTTCGTCGGGAGCATCGTCAACACGACACCAGCGACCTTTGCGCCCACGTTCGACAGAGCAGTCACGGCACCTTTCACATGCGCCTTGTGCGCCCGCCCAGCTGCAACCATCAACAGCGCGCCGCTCGTATTGTTGGCCAGAATCGCCGCATCCGTAACTGGAAGCAATGGCGGGGCATCAAAAAGTATCGTGTCGAACGACTTCTCGATGCTCTGAATCAGAGAGATCATCGCCTTCGACCCCAGGAGCTCGCTCGGGTTCGGCGGAATTCGTCCCGCTGGAAGGACATAGAGATTGGTTTCGCCCCACCGCTGAATCACATCGTTGGCCACAGCGCGTCCGACGAGAATGTCGGTAAGGCCGGCGCCGCCTTCGAGGCCCAAATATGCGGCAACCTTGGGCTTGCGAAGATCGGCGTCCACGAGGAGAACTCGCTGCCCGGACAACGCAATGACGATGGCTAGATTCGCAGCGGAGGTGCTCTTGCCTTCGCCCGGAATGGACGACGTCACAACAAAACTTCGTTCACTGCCCACGTTGAGGAACTGGAGGTTCGTGCGAAGCGTTCGGAAGGACTCGGCTCGCGGGCTCCGAGGGTCGTCCTTGACCACCAAGGGATTGTCGGGAGTCCGCTGGTCGAACGCGACTCCTCCGATGATCGGCGCATCCGTGATCTGTTCCACGTCGCGCTCGTTCCGGATGCGAGTGTCCAGCGTCTCCCGCAGCACAGCAATGCCCAGACCGACGGCAAGACCTATGAGGGCACCGAATGCGATATTCAACGGCACGTTGGGCGTGAAGGGCGATCGGGGTATGACCGCCTGCTGCAGCACCGTGATCTTTACCGGCTCCACACCTTCCGCGTTGGGTGGCACCAGATCAGCAACTGTGCTCTGGAAACTGGAGGCGACCGCGTTGGCGATCTCCGCCGCCTCGCGGGGATCATCGTCGGTCGCAGTGATCTCCACGATCACAGTGTCTATGGGAGAAGTCGCAGAGATCTGACGAGCAAGCTGATTTACGTCGCCGGATAGACCGAGTGAGGTAATAACGGGCTGCAGCACGACCGGGGTCGTCACGATGTCCGCGTAGGACTTGACCTGGTTTTGGGCGAAATTGCCACCCTGGGTGAGGTCGCTGACAGAACCGGAGGACTGGACGGACACGAACACCTTCGAGGACGCCTGGTACTCCGGAGTTCGCGTGATTGAGTACGCCGCACCGATCGCGACTCCGATCAGCGTGAAAGCGACGATGAAGATCCATCCCTTGCGCAGCACTCTGATGTAATCACGTAGTTCCACGCAGGTTTTCCCTCTCCCCAAGAGACCCGAGTGGGTCCGAGCATCACGTCCACCATGGTCTCACATCGGTGATTGCCAGACATTCGCATGGCTGACGCAATTCGTTCTGCACCAGTCACGCTACGGCACCCCGTAATGGCGATCGCCACTGATGGCTCTTGTTTACGTTGAAGAGACGAACTTGTTACGCCCACGACATCAACGAGGCTCATTTTCTCAGAGGCTCGCATTCCCAATTAACGGAGTGGTCGTTGCGCGCCCGGATGTGGCGCAGGGGCAAATCTGAGGCGTCACGAGGTGAGACGCGGGGTGGGTCTTTCCCTCGAGTCATTGGCTCGGGTCTGGCGGGCGTCCGCGCAGCGGATGCGGGAGATGACTCGAGGGGAAGACCCACCCCGCGTCGATTCCGGCAGCCCGGCCGGCCCTGCCCCGAGGGGGTCTCCGCTCGTCAGCGGCGGTGCCGCCAGCGGTACGCGGCCGAACACGCCGTGAGGGCGACGATCGCCGCCGTGAGGAGCGGGGCGCTCGCCAGCAGCGCGGCCGAGGTGCCGGCGAGGGCCGCGAAGAGGATGCCGTCGAGCGCCCAGGCGAGTCGCACGGCCGCCATCGGATCGCCCATCGCAGTCGGGATCGGAGTCAGGAGCACCGGCGGGAAAGGACCCTTCAGAGCCGCGGAGACACGGCCGATGAGCGCGAGCAGAGCGAGCCATCCCGCGGCGAGTGCGCCACCGACTGGGAAGACGCCCGCCGTCAGCCAGAACACCGCGATCACGGCGGCGACGACGATCACGGCCACGACGGCCGGGAACAGCAGGTGATGGGCCAGGAGCTGCGCGTCACCGATGCCGTAGAGCGGGAGATCGGCCGCGGTGTCGGCGGCGTGCCGGATGCCGTCGGTCAACGGCCCGAACGCGGCGTAGGCGATGACGCCGGCGGCCGCGCCGAGGAGCCAGCCCGGCATCGTGGGAGCGGTGGCGATCACGACGAGTCCCAGCGCGATCGCGAACCCGAGCACGCCGGCCGCGAATCGGCCGGGCGTTCGGATCGCGCCGACCGCGTCGCGGATGAGGAACAGGGAGGTGAGACCGCGGCCGGGCCTGACCGCCCGGATTCGGCGCCCGAGCTGCGGACGCCGTTGATAGAGCCGGGCGGCGGTGTCGAAGTCGAGACCGGAGGCCCGCGTCGTGGCGCTGTTCCACCGAGACGCCTGGGCGATGAGCTCGACCGGCACGATGGCGTTCATCAGCATCGGCACGGCGGCGAGCAGGGCCAGGGCGAGTGCCGATGTCAGCCCCAATGCCACGGCCGGCGCCATCGTCGGCGGGGCGACCGGGATGACGGATGCTCCGGTCGCGGGATAGGCCAGCGCGATCCAGCCGGAGGGGAGGAACGGTCGCAGGCCGGGAAGGAGCGCCGCCGCCGAGCCGGATGCCCCGACCGCGAGGGCTGCGATCACGACGGCTCGGGGTGCGGCCTGGCCGATCAGCCAGGCGACGGTCGTGACGACGCCGACGAGCATCCCGACCCCGGCGAAGACGGCGACACCGACAGCATCCGTCAGCCCTGCAACGAGGAGAGCGGCACCGGCGAGCGCCGCCGAGGCCGTGCAGATCGCGGCGATGGATACCCCGGAACGGAGGAGCGGACCGCGGAAGCCGGCCGCGATCGGGATGTCGCTCGTCGCCAGGGCCGACGCGAGGACGGGCGGATGCAGGGCCGGGCCGCGCTCCCGGCCCAGGAGCAGGGCACCCGCCCAGAGCGCGGTCGCGATGAGGGACGCGACCGTCGGCGCATCCGGGGACGACAGGACAGCGAGTCCCTCGGGGCTCGAGGCGCTCAACCAGACGGCTCGGGCGACGGGGGCGACGGCGACGAGGGCGATCATCAGGCCCAGGTAGATGCTGAACGAGCGGTGGCCGCCGGCCCGGGTGGTGCGGGTTCTCCAGACCGCGATCGCCGCTCGCGCCTGAGCGTTCACGCGGCCGTGCCCAGATCGAGGGTCTGATCGGCGAGCGCGTCGGCGAGCACCGAGCTGTGGGTGGCCGCGACCACGGTCGCGCCGGCATCGCGGCGAGCGCGAAGGACGCGGATGACCGTATCGACGTGTTCGGGGTCGAGTCGCTGTTCGGGCTCGTCGAGGATCAGGACGTCGAAGGGGCGGGCGAGCAGCAGGGCGAGGCCGAACAGTTGGGTCTGGCCGGAGGAGAGTTCGTGGGGGAAGCGGGCTGTCAGGTGCTCGAGGCCTAGTTGCTCTAGGAGGGCTTGCTCGACTGCGGGTGCTCGGGCGGCGTCGGGCTCGGTGGCGGCGGGGTCGGCATCGGCGGGGGCGGCAGCGGCGTGGGCTGTGGCGGCGGCGGCGGGGGCGGCCGACCAGGTCGCGGCCACCAGCCGGAGGTGCTCGAGCACGGTCAGGTCGGGCGCCATCGGCGGCAACCCGATCATGGCCGACACCCGCCGGCGGAACATCCGGTCACGGCCGTCGATGACCGAGCCGGCCAGGCGGGCGGTGCCGTGCGAGGGCCGGCGTGCTCCGGCGAGGACGCGGAGGAGAGTGGATTTCCCGGTGCCGTTCCGGCCCCGGATGATCAGCGCCTCACCGGCCCCGACCCGAACCGATGTCGGACCGAGCAGGGTCACTCCCCCGGCCTGCACGTCCACCGCATCGACGTCGATCATCCCGCCATCCCCTCACCCGGTCCGCCTTCCATGATGCACCAGGGCATCCTGACCCCGGCGTTGCGCTACATTCGGGTCACGGCACCGGGCCGTCGATCGGAGCTCATCATGGTTCCCGCCACCAACCTCGGGGCGTTCGCGCTTGCAGCGTTCGCATTGATCATCATTCCGGGGCCGAGCGTGCTCTTCGTGATCGGACGATCGCTTTCGCTCGGCAGAAAGGGTGGGTTCCTGAGCGTGCTCGGCAACGCCATCGGGATGCTCCCGGCGATCGCTCTCGTGTCGCTCGGTCTGGGTTCAATCGTGGCCGAGTCGGCCGTGGTCTTCACGATCATCAAGCTGATCGGAGCCGCCTATCTCGTCTACCTCGGCATCCAGGCGATCCGTCACCGCAACGACCACACCGCTGCGGCGACCACCACGGCGCGGCCCTCGTCGCTCCGGGTGCTCCGCGAGGGGGTCATCGTCGGCGCCACGAACCCGAAGACCATCGTCTTCTTCGTCGCGGTGCTCCCCCAGTTCGTCGACTACGGCTCGGGGGCCATCCCGGCGCAGCTGGCCGTTCTCGGAATGGTCTTCTTCACGATCGCACTCGCATCCGACACCGTCTGGGCGCTCACGGCGGGGACGGCGCGGGCCTGGTTCACCCGGAATCCGAAGGCTCTCGGCCGTCTGGGTGCCGGGGGCGGGGTCGTCATGATCGGGCTCGGCGGCGGGCTGGCGCTCTCCGGCAACGCGCACTGACTCTGCGAGGTAAGCCACCTCTTAAACGAGCTTTCATCAGGTGTTTCTGATAGAATCTCAGTATGCAGACAGCAACTCGACTCCGGGAGATCGCCGACGATCTTCGCGTCGTCGTGGGTGCTGTCGGTGGCGGTGTCGCGGGGATGCCTGATGCTGAATTGCTCGAGATCATGGCCGCCTGTGAGGCGGTGGGCCGGGTCGTCTCGGCCGCGCAGGTGCGCGTCGCCGGGGAGGTCGGGGTTCGGTCGCGACGCGAACTCGGTGACGAGGGGCTGAGTCGATCGCAGAACTTCACCAGCCCCGTCAAGCTGGTCGCGAGCGTCACGGGTGCGTCGGCTCGTGAGTGCACGGCGCGGCTCGAGCTCGGGCGCCGGCTTCGAGGTGCGGTGCTTCTCGGCGGCGGCGAGAGTCCTGCCCCGTTCCCGCTCGTTGCCGAGATGCTCGACGAGGGCACCCTGGGGGTCGAGACGGCGGCGGTCATCGTGAAGCAGTGCGCCGCACTCGCCGAGCGCGGCTGCTCGCCCGATGTCGTGGCCGGCGCCGAACAGACCCTCGTCGACGAGACGATCGCGCTGCGATTGACGACGGATCAGACATCCAAGCTGGCCATCCACCTGCGCGAGGTCATCGACCCCGATGGTGCCGAGCCGAGGGATGACCTGCACCAGCAGCAGCGCTCACTCACCATCGCCCAGGCCGGCGACGGCATGATCCGCGGGCGTTTCGCCCTCACCCCCGAGCAGGGCGGGGTGTGGCTGGCGAGCATCCAGGCGATGCAGAGCCCCCGCGTGGGTGCGCTGGCCGGCCCTAGGTTCCTCGGTGAAGACGAGTTCGCTGCGCAGGCGGCCACCACCGACATCCGCTCGCAGGCTCAGAAGAACGCCGACACGGTCACCGAACTCATCGCCCGCGCGGCCGGCACCCCCGACATGCCCCGCCTGAACGGCGCCAGCACCACGGTCAACGTGCACATCACGCTCGACGACCTCGAAGCGGGCCGCGGCGTCGGCTGGATCGATGGCATCGACGAACCCGTTCCCGCCGCTACCGTCGCGCAGCTGCGCTGCCACTCCCCCCTCACCGCCACCCTTTTCGGCGATCGCGGCGACGTGCTCTATCACGGCAAGTCGAAGCGACTCTTCACCCCGGCCCAGAACCGCGCCCTCGCCGCACGAGATGGCGGATGCGTGTGGCCCGACTGCGACCGACCACCTTCTTTCTGCGAAACCCACCACGCCGACGAATGGGTCTCCGACGACCACCCACCCGGCCGCACCGACATCGACAACGGCGTGCTCCTCTGCCACTTCCACCACAGCCACCTGCACCGGTCGGCCTGGAAGCTCACCATGCACGAAGGCGTGCCCCACCTCATCCCACCGAGCTGGATCGACTTCACTCAGACACCGATCCCGACCACCCGCCGACGCACCATCCATCGCCCAGCCGCCTGACCGGCGCGCCCGCTTTCGCACGTCGACCGCGTCATCGTGGGCAAGCGCGAAGCGCGCGGCAGCCGCCCGCAATGCAGAACACCGGGGCGGCGCACCGAACGGGACTGCCGCGGAGCTAGGGGCCGGGCGTTTCGACCGCATCCGGGTCATAGGGCCGGAAGCCCTCGACGACGTGGATGCCCGGCCCGAGTTCGGTTTGCAGGTCGAGCACCAAGCGGTGCCCCTCGGCGATCCACCGCCGGCCGACCTCGGCATCCGGCCAGCGGATCTCAAGGACGGGATCGAGCACGCTCTGCCAGGTGCGGTTCCAGGTACGCACGCGCAGGCGAAGGTCGTCGGAGACCGGCAGGGGGCCGAGGATGTCCCGCGGACCCCACCCGGGCGAGAGTCGCAGGACGTTCATGCGGTCGCCGCCGCGTTCATCCGGAGTGCCCACGGGTTTCAGCGTAGTGATCGGCCGGAGCCGGCGGCGGATCAGGTGCCGCCGGAGGTTTGAGACGATTGGTCGGTGCCCCAGAACGATGAACTCACGATCGAACACGTGGCGTGGTCGGATCCTCGCGCGATCGCGCTCCGCGACGAGATGGATGCCGAGATGGAGTCGCGATACGGGTCTCACGACTCGGGCGACCCGGAGCGGGCGGAGAAGTTTCGCCATGCCTTCGCGGTCGACGCGTCGACCATCCGGGACACGATCCTGATCCTCGACGGCGACGCGCCCGTCGCCCACGCGAGCCTGCGGATGCTGCAGACCGACGACGGGCTTGAATGGGAGGTCAAGAGGGTCATCGTCGACTCCACGCGACGGGGGCGCGGGCTGGGTCGCCGACTCCTGAACGAGGTGCTCGACGTCGCTCGACGGGGCGGGGCTCGGCGCGTCATCCTGCAGGTCGGCACCCGCCAGCCCGAGGCGATCCGTCTCTATACGGGCCTCGGCTTCACGCCGATCCCGGTCTACCCGCCCTACGCCGAGGTTCTGCCGCACTCGTTCGGGTTCGAGCTCGTTCTCGACTGAGCTGCGAGGCGGAGATCGACAGTCGTCCGACGCTGGCTCCATGAGACTTCGTCGTGGCGCACGGCCCGTCATCGTCGCCGGCGTCGTGGGCGTGGGCATCCTGTTGGCCGGATGCACGCCGGCGCCGGCGCCTACTGCCTCGCCGAGCGCTTCTGCCACTGGCACTGACACTCCGCGACCGACCGGGGCTGCCGCGCCGACACCCGCCACCACGCCGACGCCCGCACCCGCAGCCCCGACTCCCGCTCCGGCTACCCCCGAGCCTTGCCCGCGCCCGAGCAGGCAGCCCCGGCGGGGTACGACCTCGAGGCGGCCTACGCCACCTGCAAGCAGTACGCGATCGACGATCTGCCGGGGCTGACCGGCACCTTCAAGCCGTTCGACCCGGCCGACACCAACCCGATCGCCGAGGAGCAAATCAAGTCGAGTGTGTCGGACGACCCGAACGCGCTAATGATGCACGTGTTCTGGGAGTCCGACTCGACCGACCTGTCGGTGGGCACCTTCTGTTCGATCAGCGGGCCGTTCGATGCGCCCGTAGTCGCCTTCGAGCGCGGCGCCAGCAACGCGTAGCCGGGGGCCCAGGGGACGAGAGTCTTTAGCTGCCTGGCCTGGCTGTCGAGGACGAGTTGAACCTACCCGCGAAGCCGGTCCGTCACGGTCGTCGGAGTGACTCAGGTGACGGCAAGGACGCAGGCATCTGTTCGCTGGTCCAGTAGTACTCGAGAGCGCTCATCCTGCCTCCACTCAGCCAGAGCATGACGCCGCCGACTGCCTCGCCGCCCTCGATCACGAGGCGCTCCGTCGGCGCGAGGATGCCGTCAGGCAACGGAACGAGTGGCACGTGCGGATCGATTTTCAGATCGAAGCTCTGGGACCCGTCGAACCAGGGCTTCGAGTAGGTGGCAGTTTCGAGCTGCACGCGAGCCTCTTCGACTCCTTCCCAGTGGCCGACCAGAAGGAATTCGAGGAGGGAGCGTTCTTGCGGTGCGAGGTCGCGGCGCGCCGAGTCAGCCCGAGCGCGCGCCCAGAACTCCCGTTCCCATGCATCCGGATCGGCATCGTATTTACGAGCGGCGATTTCGTAGCGTGCGAACGCGGCCAGGGCTTTCGATTCATTCCACGACCGGATGGCGACGTCGTTCAGGCTCTGCGCCCCGAAATGAACGATCTCGTCGCGATAGGTCGAGAGCGCGACGACGAGCCAGGCATCATGGTCGTCAGCACGACTACCCGCCGAGAGATATTCCGCCCAGCGGCGGTCGAGTTCAGCTCGGAGCGGGTCCGGTTGGCGGGCGCCGATGTCATCCATGCAGGGAGCATAGCGAGACCGGACGCGCGAGCCCACGCGGAGCGGGCCCGCCTACACATGCGGGGCCGGTCGCTGTGTCGATGAGGCCGTGGAGGCACTCCTCGACGCGGCGGGAGGCGGTCGACTTAGCGGTCCTCGCCCTGGACGATCGAGCGATGGCCGAGAAGATCCGCAGTGTCGACGACTTCGTCGACACGCTCGGCTGCCGGACGGAGCGTCGAAGCCCCCGTGAACCGGGAACCCCTGACTCGCGCGGGCGGATGCCGGAGCGGGGTGACCGTGTGCAGCGGCCAGCCCCACCCCTCGGTCGCCTCTCAGCGACAGAAGGGGTTCGGACTCGGGTCTCCGCTGGATTGCTGCGACGGTGACGTGGCAGTGGCATCACCGACGCGAGAGACGAAGAAGGGCCCCGGAGTTCTCTGAACTCCGGGGCCCTTCTCCTCAGTGCTGGGTTCAGCTCAGGTGGAGCTTCTTGCGGAAGACGAACACCGCGGTTCCGGCCAGGGCCAGGAAGGCTCCCAGGCCGAGGAACCCGAACGGCTCGGCACCGGTCTGGGCCAGCGAACCGGTGCTGCTGGCGTTAGCGGCCGGCACGACGGGGTTGGCCGGGGTCACCGGGGTGACAGCGGCAACGAGGGTGAACTCGACCGGCGCGGACGGTTCGGAGGTCACGTCCGCCACGGTGCCGTCCTGGTTCAGCTCGGCGAGCGCCGCCACGGCGGTGTAGTCGTTCGGGTCGAGGGCCAGGGTGACGGTCCAGTCGCCGTTGGCATCGACGACGATCGGGTCCTCCGGATCGGCGGGCACGGGAGCGGCCTTGGTCGACGCCGAGTTCAGCAGATCGGTCGGTACGACCGCGAGGATCACATTCGCTCCCGGAGTGCCCGTTCCCTTGAAGGTCACGGCCGCGCCGGTGACGGTGGATCCGTCAGCCGGGCTCGTGATGACCGGAGCCGGCAGCAGCACGGCGGGGAGGTTGAAGGTGACGGACTGCTCGCCACGGCCGGCGCCACCGGTGACCTGGTTGACGTTCACGGTCTGGCTGATCGCAGCGCGT